>CAZAFL010000027.1:42257-45129 GCA_964484465.1 uncultured Chlorobiaceae bacterium | reverse complement strand
CCCCATGGAAAACTGCCGGTACCAATTCCCGGCATGTTTCCTTACGGTGCGGGACTCGAGCAGTTTCAATCTGGGCTGCGAACCGACCTTCCCGAGAATGCGGGCTTCAATAAAGACAGCCTAGCACTTGTAGATTCCGTTATTGTCAAAGGCATTCGAGAGATGGCATTTCCCGGCGCTCAGGCACTTGTCGTAAAAGATGGAGCTGTTGTCTTCAATAAATCGTTCGGCTCACTGAGTTACATACCTGCAAGTGCGCGTGTCAACAACATGACGATGTACGACATCGCTTCGCTGACGAAAGTAATTGCAACAACTGCCGCAGTCATGAAACTGTACGATGAAGGATTGTTGCATCTCGCCGATACAGTAGCGCGAATACTTCCTGCATTTGGAAATCATGGCAAAGAAAATATCACCATACACAACCTCCTGCTCCACAATTCGGGGCTACCTCCATTCAAACTGTTGTACCGGACTTGTGCTACAGCCGAGCAAGCTCTCGACTCAATTTTTCAATCAGAATTAATCTATAAGACGGGTGATTCGTCGGTCTATAGTGATTTTGGGTTCATTGTGCTCGGTAAAGTTGTTGAACGAATCTCCGGCATGCCGCTCGATGCATACGTGCGAAAAAATTTCTATGCTCCCCTCGACATGGAACGGACGATGTATGCCCCGCTTGCCACACTTGCCGGCAATATTGCTCCCACAGAGCTCGATACAATTTGGAGGAAAAAGATGCTGCAGGGAACAGTTCATGATGAGACTGCGGCATTGCTCGGAGGAGTTTCGGGTCATGCCGGATTGTTCTCAACTGTTTCTGACCTTGCAATCTTCATGCAGATGCTGATGAATAAGGGGAGTTACGGCGGGAGGCAGTATTTCAAGCCGGAAACAGTAGATTTGTTCACGACTCGTGTTGATGAAAAGAGCAGACGCGCACTCGGCTGGGATACAAAAACGATGAACGGATATAGTTCAGCCGGCTCGTTGTTCAGCGAGAGGTCGTTCGGGCACACCGGTTTCACAGGCACTTCGATCTGGGCGGACCCTGAGAAGAAAATTTTTGTTATATTACTGACAAACCGGGTTCATCCTACAAGGAATAACTCCAAAATTCAGCACATCAGACCTGCAGTGCATGATGTGGTAATGAAAGCGCTCTCAAAACAAGCGAAGTAATGCGTTGTATGAGTAAACCAAGTCCTGTAAATCTGCTCTCATCTGAATTTAGGAACCATAATCTGCGTATTGGATAATTCCGGTCACCTCCAAAGCTTTGAATATACCGGAGGATTTAAGTAATAATTAAGTAAGGCAGTGGTTGCTTTTCATTTCTCGTATCTATTTTCACAACAAGGAAATCATACATGCGAATCCCCAAATTCAAAAATGAAGCATACACCGATTGGTCGAAGCCATCCAATCGTAAAAAGCAGGAACAGGCTCTTGCCAGACTTGAGTATGAGTTGGGTAAAGAGTACCCAAACATTATCGGAAGTCAGCACGTAACTTCCTTGGAAAAATTCAATTCACTCAACCCCTCAAATCCCGGTCAGGTCGTTGGTGTATTTCAGAAAGGGACTATTGATGATGCAAAGCTCGCTGTGGAGGTTGCATTGAAAGCCTTCGCGGAATGGAGGGAAGTTCCTCCGGCAAAACGCGCGGGTTATCTTTTCAAGGCGGCAAAAATTATGCGCAAGCGCCGCTTTGAGCTCAATGCAACAGAGATCCTGGAAGTCGGCAAAACATGGCCTGAAGCCGATGCGGATGTTGCTGAGGCAATCGACTTCCTTGAGTTTTACGGACGTGAGATGCTTCGTTATGCAGACCAAAAAACTGCGATACAACTTCCGGGTGAAAAGGATGAGATTGTCTATATTCCGCTGGGAGTTGGAGCAGTGATCCCGCCCTGGAATTTTCCTCTTGCAATCCTTGCCGGCATGACAACTGCTGCCGTGGTTACCGGAAATACCGTTGTTCTCAAGCCTTCAAGCGACTCACCTTTTGTCGGGTATAAATTTATGGAAGTAATGGAAGAATCAGGGCTTCCAGCAGGGGTGATTAATTTTGTCGCAGGTCCGGGAGGTGCAGTCGGAGACACGATTGTTACGCATCCGAAAACCAGGTTTGTAGCGTTCACCGGTTCGAAAGAAGTCGGCATCCACATCAATACCGAAGCGGCAAAAGTAAGACCGGAACAAATCTGGCTTAAGAGAGTGATCGCTGAAATGGGGGGCAAGGATTCGATTATCATCGATGAAGAAACGAATCTCGATGAAGCTGCCGCAGGCGTTATGGTGTCTGCGTTCGGTTTCCAGGGGCAAAAATGTTCTGCATGTTCTCGGGCAATTGTCCATGAAAAAGTGTACGATAAATTTGTCAGCCTTCTTGCCAAACGTGCCGAGTCGATTACTGTTGGAGAGGCAAAGACTCTTAGCAATTATATGGGTCCGGTAGTTAACAAGGGTTCGATGGAAAAAATCCAGCAATATATTGAGACAGGAAGAAGAGAAGGCGGGCGACTTGTTGCAGGTGGTGGTCCCGCAGGCGGGAACGGTTATTTCCTGCGACCTACGATTATCGCTGATGTCGACCCGAAGGCGACAATCTCACAAGAAGAAATTTTCGGTCCGGTCCTTGCCGTGATAAAAGCAAGAAATTTTGACCATGCGCTTGAGATTGCCAACAACACCGAGTTCGGTCTTACCGGTGCCGTCTACACTCGCAATAAAAAGAAGCTCGAGAAGGCAAAGAAGGTTTTTTATACCGGCAATCTTTATCTGAACAGAAAATGCACCGGCGCGATGGTAGGAGCTCATCCCTTTGGAGGATTCAATATGAGCGGGACGGATTCCAAAGCTGGAGG
>CAZAFL010000027.1:37761-42157 GCA_964484465.1 uncultured Chlorobiaceae bacterium | reverse complement strand
GAAATTCTTAGAAAATTTGGTGTACCAATACCAAACGGTGCGGTTGCATTTTCTGTTGACGAAGCTGTAGCTGTTGCTGAACAGCTCGGCGGGAATGTCTGGGTTGTAAAGGCACAAATCCATGCAGGTGGTCGCGGCAAAGGCGGTGGAGTGAAAGTTGCAAGGAGTCTTGAGGAGGTGAGGCAATATGCATCTCAAATCCTCGGCATGACCCTTGTAACGCATCAAACGGGACCGGAAGGCAAGGTCGTGAAGCGATTATTGATCGAACAGGGTATCTCGATTGTTAAGGAATTGTATCTCGGTATCACCCTTGACCGCGCCCGGTCTGAAAATGTGGTGATGGCTTCTACGGAGGGTGGCGTTGAAATCGAAAAGGTCGCCGCTGAGACACCGGAGAAAATTTTGAAGGAATATGTTAACCCGACCATTGGATTCCGTGAGTTTCAGGCAAGAAAGCTGGCATTCGGCCTGTGTTTGAGCGGAGATGCGTTAAAAAATGGCGTCAAATTCCTGATGGCACTGTATAAAGCTTATGAAGAATCCGATGCGTCGCTTGCAGAGATTAATCCGCTGGTCCTCACGACGGATGGACGGGTCCTCGCTCTTGATGCCAAAATGAATTTTGACGATAACGCTCTTTTCCGCCACCCTGAAATTGTTACAATGCGCGACCAAGACGAGGAGGAGCCGCTGGAAATTGAAGCTTCAAAGTTCAATCTGAATTATATCAAGCTCGAAGGAAATGTCGGTTGCATGGTGAACGGCGCCGGGCTTGCGATGGCCACGATGGACATCATCAAGCTGGCAGGAGGTGAGCCCGCAAACTTCCTCGACGTCGGCGGCGGAGCGAATGTAGAGACCGTTTCAAACGGCTTCAGAATTATTCTTTCAGATAAGAATGTGAAAGCAGTCTTGATTAATATCTTTGGAGGGATTGTGCGATGTGACCGGGTCGCGAATGGCGTCGTCGAGGCAGCAAAGAATGTTCACGTCAATGTTCCGGTTGTTGTCCGGCTCGAGGGAACAAATGCAAAGGAAGCTAGGGAAATTCTTGCAAATTCCGGCTTGAACTTTGCCGTTGCAGGAAGCTTGCAGGATGCAGCAGAGAAAGTAACGCAGGCGATTAGAAAGTAAGCTAAGACAAAAGTTTGTTTGAATACCTCAGGATAATCTGGATGTTATTTATCCTCACCGCATAAGTAACATCTTTTGAACAACAAAAGAATTTCTTGATTGAAGGTAACAGACGTACACACCACTTGGGAGGTCGCCCGCATCAAATTCCACTGTTTTTTCTCCGGCATGTTCCCACCTGTTCACTAGCTTTCGTACTTCATTACCTAAAAGGTCGTAAATGGAAAGTTTAATAAAACTTTCCATTGGCAGGTCGTATCGAATCGTAGTTTGAGGATTAAATGGATTTGGGTAATTTTGATAAAGTACAAATCTGTCAGGGAGATTGCCGAACCTTTGTTGAATTGAGGCTGGCGGACAAAAATCCCAAAGAACCTTAGAAATGATTATGTACCTAGATATATGGGGATCGATCGCTGCAGTCGTTTCAGCAAGCATATCTACGCTGAAGAAGCCAAAAATACCGTCTCTAAGAACCAGGCTCAAAAAAATACTGTGGTTTGTTACGGTTCTACTCCAGGAAAGGCGCATAGGGTAGTTGGTGTCGGCGTCTTGTAACCGAATTGCGAATGTATCTATGGAAGTTGCATCATTCGGACGAATAAGGTAGAGTCGCGCACCGTTCCCAATGCAATTCGTATCAGGACCGAGCGGATTTACAAACCGCATGTCGAAAACATGTGCGGGTGGAATTGGAGGAAGTTCGGTTTCGGTAAGGCCGTCGCTGAGGAAACCGTCATCACAGGTGGTCGCATTACAGTGGAATCCGAATGTATCAGTTACTGTCGCGGAGCTCTTATCTTCTGCCGTAATGGGAACAAGATAATAATATTGACCTAAGCCGACATCGGTGACAAGCAGAACCGAAAGGAATATCAATAGCCGCCGATTCTTGAGAGGTGTCCGAAATGAAACCCATAGATGTATCAAACGGCGGGCAAAGGAGATTTGAGCAACGTCGAAGCCATGCCTCCGCTGATGAAGCGGTATAACAGTGGTTCTATCGGATCGAATTTGTACCGTATGACCTCCGCTTCGGATAATATATGCATAAGCTGTTAGAATATCAAGATGGCAAAGATCCACCGAAATCAAGCGGTCGTATTCTTGCCGTTTTGCAATCGGTTTTGTATGTTACAAAAAGTTCTTTCCCTGCTGCAAAGACGATTTTATGGTACGCACGATGAAGAAAGTTTAATCAGCATTAGAATATCTCTAAAACTTCACATACGCCTATGAAAAAAATTACAAGTGTCGCACACATTAAAGACCCCTACATCAAGCGCATTCTATCCAATGTTATCAACAAGGATGCCTTCAATGTCTATTGTCAAACGCCGGTGCGATTGAAGCACCTCATCAAAGGATTAAAAGAACCTCAGCTTCGCACTCCCCCGACAAAAAACAAATGGTCGATTACCCAAATCGTCAATCATCTCTGCGACGCTGAGAATGTCTTCGCTTATCGTGTGAGGATGATACTGTCGCAATCGGGGTGCCGAATCCAGGCGTACGATGAGAATGCATGGGCTAAGAATTTGCACTATGAAAAATCGAATTGTCACGAAAAACTCGACTTGTTCACTCATCTCCGAAATGATCATGTCAAAATCCTGAAATCGCTCAGCGCGCGTGAATGGAAACGGTACGGTATCCACGAAGAGCGCGGTAAAGAAACAGTCGAGCGTCTCGTGCAAATGTACGCGGGCCACGACATCAATCATGTGCGACAAATTGCCGGAATGAGCAAAACATTTCTGGGCGCCAATGACAAATAGCCTGTGACCAATGACTGAAATCAGGTACGAACCAGTCATCGGGCTTGAAGTACACGCCCAGCTTCTGACAAAATCAAAAGCGTTTTGCGGATGCACGACAGAATTCGGCAATGAACCCAACACGAATGTGTGTCCCATTTGCCTCGGCCTCCCTGGCGTTCTACCGGTTCTCAATAAGAGTGTTGTTGACTTTGTTCTCAAGATGGGTCTTGCGACTCATTGTAAAATTTCTCCCCGATCGATTTTTGCCCGGAAGAATTACTTCTATCCCGACCTTCCGAAAGGATATCAAATCTCCCAATATGAAGAGCCCATTTGTACGGGAGGGTTTGTAGAAATCGACCTCGAGAATGGCTCACGGAAAAACATCGGGCTCACGCGAATTCATATGGAGGAAGATGCGGGAAAGTCCATTCACGATATTGATGCAGATACGCTGGTTGATATCAACCGTTGCGGCGTTCCGTTGATTGAAATCGTCAGTGAGCCTGACATTCGGTCACCGAGGGAAGCATATCTTTATCTGTATAAGATTCGTCAAATTGTTACATATCTTGGGATTTGTGATGGGAATATGGAGGAAGGGAGTTTGAGGTGTGATGCAAACGTATCAGTTCGAAAAAAAATGGAAACAAGGTTCGGTACGAAAACCGAAGTGAAGAACATGAATTCCTTCCGCAATGTTGAACGGGCGCTGGAGTATGAAATCAGGCGCCAGATCCAGCTGCTCGAAGATGGCGAGCAGGTCATCCAGGAAACATTATTATGGGATGCTAACCTGAATGTTGCCGTTCCTATGAGGAGTAAGGAAGAGGCGCATGATTACCGGTATTTCCCTGAACCTGACCTCGTACCGGTGCTTATGGATGAAGAATGGAAGCAAAAAATCCTGGCTGCACTCCCGGAGCATCCGACTGCACGACGGGACCGGTTTGTTGCACAGTATAGTTTGCCGAAGTACGATGCGGATATTCTTACTTCCGAGAAAGGATATGCGGAGTATTTTGAACGTGTGCTCGGTGAACTCGCGCCATCGAATAACAGTCAGATTAAGTCGGCAAGTAATTGGGTGATGACGGATGTCCTCCGCGTTGTGGGCGAGCGGAAAATCGATATTGCAGATTTCCCGGTTTCAGCAGCTCATCTTGCGAAAATGATTCGCCTTATCAACGATGGCGTTATCAGCGGCAAGATCGCGAAAGAGGTATTTGAAGAAATGCTGAAATCAGATGAAGACCCTGTGGCAATTGTTGAACTGAAAGGCCTTGTTCAGATTTCGGATGAAACTGTCATCGGGAAAATGGTGGAAGAAATTATCAACAAGAATAAACCGCAGGTAGAGAAGTACCGTTCCGGAAATGAAAAAGTGTTCGGGTTTTTTGTCGGGGCAGTGATGAAAGCGTCGAAAGGGAAAGCAAATCCAGGGGTGGTGAATGAGGTGCTCAGGAAAAGGCTTAGTGAGTAATTGAGTACGTGAGTAG
>CAZAFL010000027.1:0-37661 GCA_964484465.1 uncultured Chlorobiaceae bacterium | reverse complement strand
GTGGTGAATGAGGTGCTCAGGAAAAGGCTTAGTGAGTAATTGAGTACGTGAGTAGTTGAGTATGTGAGTAGTTGAGTACATGAGTAGGTGAGTCTGTGAGTAATTGAGTATATGGGAGTAAATCACTTGAGAAACTTTGGGAGGAGCTATGCACAAACTATGAGACTTGATAGTGTACGAAAAGGCATTAAAGTTTACGGCTTTGGTAAGAAAGATTACGAAGGAATTTCCAAAGGAAGAACTGTTTGTGCTAAGTTCACAGTTCAGGCGGGCTTCAGACTCAATTGTCTTGAACCTGGCAGAAGGTGCAAGCAACAGATCAAAGAAAGAATTTTGCAGATTTATTAATTACGCTATTCGTTCGGGATTTGAATGCATTGGCTGTTCTGATATCGCTTTGGAAAACGAATTTTTTTCTGCTTCAAGCCATTCTAGTATAGTAAACGCAGTTAACGAGATTGTCGCAATGCTTGATGGTTTACAGAAAAGCTTAAGGAAGTGACTCATCTACTCAACATCTCAACTACTTAACCTGGAATTATCATGAGACGCAAAGTCATAGCCGGCAACTGGAAAATGAACAAGGACATTCACGAAACCGCGATGCTTATCGATGAGTTAAAAGAACGGCTCTCGGAATTCAAGAACGAGGTGGGCGTTGTGCTGTGTCCCCCTTTTACCTCTCTTGTTGTGGCAAAAAGCCTGCTTGTTAACTCGAAAATGGAGCTCGGAGCGCAGAATATGTCCCAGAATGAAGAAGGAGCATTTACTGGAGAAATTTCTGCAAAAATGCTCACCACCCTCGGATGTGAATTTGTCATACTTGGTCATTCTGAACGGAGGCAGTATTTCAAGGAAACAAACGAGCTTATCAATGCAAAGGTCAAAAAAGCGATTGTAGCGGGACTCATTCCGATTGTCTGTGTCGGCGAGACGCTTGAAGAGAGAGAATCGGGCATTACCGACAAAATCATAACAACTCAAATTAAAGGCGTGCTTCATGAGTTAACATCTGCGGAGGTTGAGAAGTGTATCATTGCTTACGAGCCAGTCTGGGCAATCGGAACGGGGAAAAATGCCACGCCGGGCCAGGCAAACCAGGTCCACAAGCTTATCCGCAAAATTGTCAGCCAGATATATTCATGGGCGTTGGCCGAAAAACTGGTCATTCAGTATGGAGGAAGTGTAAATGAGAAGAATGCCTTCGACTTACTCTCACAATCGGATATTGATGGAGCATTGGTCGGGGGAGCGAGCCTAAAGTCGGATTCATTTGTCAAGATCATTCAAGCAGGAGTCGAATCCAATCCTCATTAACATGATGAATTTTTCATGCATGAATCACATCGATTGAAATGTCGATTATGATGAAAATCATTCAGAATAAAGCATCATCACACTAACAACTTCCTGATAAGCGTTACACATCGTGTGAAAATCCTCCTCCCATGGATTGAAAAACCTCAATAATCAGGGAAAATTCAACGAATTCTATTGCTTTCCCCTCCGTTTTTTATTATATTGTATGAGATTTGAGAGTAGTTCCAGTAATATAATCAGTTCCTACTTCAGAGTCAGCGACTCATCGAAATTAAGTACACATCATACAGACTCGGAGCGCGCAGGTTTTGGAAGGCGCTTATTCTTTTCTTGATTCCTACTTTAGGAATCTCACAATTATCATCGCAAGGATTAAAATTTTTCGAAAATGGTCAACCGACCCGTAAAGGTGCGGATGCGGGGATGTTTTCCGATACACCCACGCGAATGAAAATAGACCTGTCCGGCACCTGGCGGTATACTATCGATGGAAAAGAATGGAATTCTATCTCGGTACCGAGTGCGTACAACTCGGTTGCCAGGGTAACCTTCCAGAGGACGTTCGAGGTTACTCCGGAAATGCTTGATAAATATTTTTTTTCATTGGTTGCCTATGGAATTAATTACCAGAGTGAGATAAGCATCAATGGGAATTTTATCGGCCGCCACATTGGAGGTTATTCCTCGTTTGTTCTACCGATTCAGCAAAATATATTGCAGGTAGGGACAGAAAATGCCATCAAAGTCTTCGTTGATAACGAGCTGACGTCGAGAACCACCATACCTCTTCGTCAACAGGTGGAAGGTTGGCGGACCTACGGCGGGGTGTTCCGCGACATGTATATTCTGGCGACACCGAGATTGTTCGTCGAGTCTGCCGGCGCACAGTCGGAGATTTCAGGAAACGGCAAGACAGCAACGATTACCGTCAAGGGTGAAGTGACGGACCGCGGATCGAACATGAAAAGTGAAACGGGGAGTCTTCTCGGATTTCAGGTGGAAGTGTTCGATAAGTTAACGGGTGAGTTAACTGGAAGAAGCGGGATATCCCCGATCTTTGTGCAGCCCAATAAGTCCGTAGTGCAGACGGCTGTGGTCACTATTCCGACCCCGAAGTTGTGGGCTCCTGAAACTCCCGATTTGTATGTGCTAAAATGTGAGGTTGTGCGTGTTGTAAATAAACAAAGCTCAGTGATCGATGAGTATGACGTCGACTATGGTATCCGGGATATTTCCTGGAAAGGCGGGCACCTTTACGTGGGCGGCCAGCAAGTAGTGCTCAAGGGTCTTTTGTGGAGCGAAGATCATACAACATATGCGTCGGCGATGACCTATGAAGTGCTCGAACGTGATATTGCGCTCATTAAAACCCTCGGGGCAAATCTGCTCCGGTTCCGATATCCGCCTCATCCTTACATTCTTAATCTTTGCGACAGGTACGGCTTGTTTGTCATGGAAGAAATACCTCTCGTCGATGTTCCGGTTGAAATTCTGTTAAAGGACTATTATCAGGATCTGGCGGCGACATACACCAGGGAAATGGTAAATCGTGACAAACTTCATGCCTCTGTGTTGGCATGGGGTGTCGGCGACGGAATTGAAACATCCTCACAAAGTGCATGTGATTACGTAAATGCTACGCGTAATATCGTCAAATCACTTGACGAACGGCCGGTATATTTTTCTTCCAGCACTGCAGACGATCCATGTTTTGAAAACGTGGATCTCATCGCAGTGAATTTTAATCGCATCGATGCAAAAGAATTGCGGGAGTCATTAAAACAGTGGAGAACGAAATACCCGGAAAAACCGATTATTGTTGTCCGGTATGGAAAGGATGTCGAACCGGAGAATCACAACGGCTACAGCGACCCTCTTTCAATGGAATCGCAGGCACGTTTCGCTATGCAATGTTTCGATGCCATCAAGGATGCGAAGACGGCAGGGGGAGTGTTCTGGGCATTTAACGACTGGCACAGCGACCGCCCGGCTATGACAAGTCATTCTCATGATCCTTATCTCAAAACAATGGGGCTGGTGAGCAATGACCGTGAGAAACGGACCGCGTTCGATGTCGTGAGAGCAATGTTTGTCGGAGAGAAAATGCAAGCCCTGCCTGTCGGCAATTATGCTTCGAGCGCACCGATTATTTTTGTTGTCGTCGGCCTGGTTGTTCTGATTTCGTTTGCATTTCTGTATAACGGGAATCGCCGGTTTCGTGATTGCGTGACCCGGTCCCTGTTCCGAACGTATAATTTTTTTGCAGATATCCGCGATCAGCGGATATTGAAATACAGCCACTCGTTGTTTTTGGCAATAATTGTTTCGGCCACATGGGCAACCATGCTTTCAAGTGTCTTCACGCATTATCGTGACAGTGCGCTAGTGGACAATATCCTGAGCCAGTTTATCTCTGACAGTGTAAAAGAATGGCTTGTCCGTCTTGTGTGGACCCCTGCTAAGTTTATCCTTGTTATGTCGGGGGTAATTTTTTTGACGCTTCTCGTACTTTCATTTCTTGTCAAGCTGCTTTCACTGACGGTGAGAACGCGCGTATACTTTTATCACGCATTTTCCATAACAATGTGGTCGATGCTGCCGTTTGTTGTTTTTATTCCGCTGGTGATGATTATGTACCGCTTGATGGATGCGCAATTCTATCTCCTCCCGATGTTTATATTAATTGTCATCGTCAATTTGTGGGTCCTCCTGAGATTGCTCAAAGGAATCTCCATTATTTTTGACGTGTATCCGATAAAAGTCTATCTTATTGCGTTTCTTCTCATTCTTATCGGAGCGGCGGCGATGTACGGTTATTTTGATTATGCGAAATCGACATCGGTGTATATAAAATATATCATGCACGAAGCAAAGAGCTCGATCTGATACGCTATGTATTTATCAAAGATCGAAATAATAGGGTTTAAATCGTTCGCGCAGCGCGTCAATTTGAATTTTGACGCGGGAGTCACAGCTATTGTCGGTCCGAACGGCTGCGGCAAGACAAACATCGTCGATGCCATCCGGTGGGCGCTGGGAGAACAGCGTTACAGCACACTGCGTAGCGACAAGATGGAGGATGTGATTTTTAACGGGACGAAAAATCGAAAACCGCTCGGGCTTGCAGAAGTCTCACTGACAATTGAAAACACGAAAGGCATCCTGCCGACAGAATATTCCGAGGTCACAATAACCCGACGTGTGTTTCGCTCCGGGGAAAGCGAGTATTATTTGAACAAGGTCCCCTGCCGGTTGAAGGACATCCTCGATTTATTCATGGACACCGGCATGGGCAGTGACGCTTATTCCGTCATCGAGCTGAAAATGGTGGAAACAATCCTCAGCGATAAAACCGATGAACGCAGGAGACTATTCGAGGAGGCGGCAGGAGTCACAAAGTATAAATTCCGCCGGAAAGCTGCTTACCGCAAGCTCGAGAATGTCCAGCAGGATTTGACGCGGGTAAACGATATCGTGAAAGAAGTTCAGAAGACGGTCAACTCACTCGAACGCCAGGCCAAAAAAGCGGAACAGTACAATGACGTCTCTGTACGATTAAAATCTCTGGAAATCGACCTGCTCGAACGTGAGTACGCTTATCTTCATAATAAACTCGTTCCTCTTGAAGGAAAATATACTGTTGCGAGGATGGAGAAGGCAAAAATTGACGAAGCCCTTCGCGGACAGGAAGAACAGCTCGATCAGCTTCGGTCGGCATTGAGCGTCATCGAACAGCAGTTTGCTCAAGCTCAGCATTCCTCAATGGAACAAACCGAAACGATTCACCGTGCCGAAGAAAAGGTTCTGATTGCAAACGAGCGGCGAAATTCTCTCGGGCTGAACATTGAACGGTATGAAAAAGAAAAAATTGACCTCCGGAACCTTGCGGAGCAGCTCAATCAGGAAAAAGCAGCCTTGTCGCTTCGCCGTGAACAGCACCAACAGGAGCTCGCTGGTTCTGAACTTGGTTCTATGCATGCTAAAGAGGAGCAGCAGACGTGCAGCGTTCAGCTTGAAGCAAAAAAGGTCGAACTGCAATCTGCGAAAGATACCGTTCTTGCTCTTGCGCATGAGCTTGTCCAAAAGCGGGGCGAACAGGAACGCCTGAAAGCACGAATCGAAAATTTGCGCGGCCGAATCGACCGCTCGGTTGAAGACAATGAACTCTACGAAGCCGATACCAAACAGAATGAAGAACGGGTCATTCAACTTACCGCAGAAGATAAGGACCTGAGGCGAAAGTTCGTAGCAGCAGAGATGCATCTGTTTGAAAAAGATGCATCGAAGAACCGGCTGAAGGAAGAGATCGACCGCCTGCAGAACGACATGCTTGAGATGAAGAATGAGATCGACCGAAAAGTCTCGAAAATTGAATTTCTCAAGCGGTTGATTGAAAGCAATGAAGGGTATTCCGAGGGTGCGAAATATTTACTCGCGAGCGACCAATGGAAGAAAAAGAAGGTTGTTACAGTTGCCGATATCGTCCACACGAAGGAAAAATACCGTGTTGCGGTCAGTGCAGCTTTGGCTGATGCAGCAAATTATGTCGTGGTCGACCGTGATGCAGATATTCACGCTGCGGTTGAAGAATTAAGAAAGAATGACAAGGGAAAAACGACGTTCGTCTCTCTGGAACGGCTCCCCAGACTGTGCCGCAAAGGAAAACGAAGTGCAGACAAAGGATTATTAAGGGCAAAAGATGTCGTTCAACAGGACAAAGCCTATACATTGCTCATTGAAATGCTGCTGGATGATGTGGTTATCGTGGAATCGCTTAAGCAGGCAAACAATACCCTGAAAACAATGATTTGTGGAAGGTGTGTTACGCTCGACGGCCAGATTGTGACAAGTGGAGGGTTTGTCCGCGGAGGCAGTCAGCGGCTTGATGAAGGCGGACTGCTCGGAAAGAAATCCCAGATTCTGGAACTCGAACAGGAATTTACCGGAATCCGGGAAAAGCTACGTACGGTTACCGGACAGCATTCCGAAAAAATTGAGCAATACAAGGGGTATGAACTTCAGTCCTATACAAACGCAGTGAAATCTCTTGAAAAAGAGATGACTGCTATCGAGATGCGGATCGCTCAGCTTGAATTTGAGAAGAAACGGGCAAACGACAGTATCGAACGAAACAGGTCGGAAATAGAATCGTTAGAACGTGAAATAAACGAGCTTAAACATCAGGGTGAATTGTTCAGCACCGGGCTCGAAACGATAGAACAACGAAAATCAGAATGTGAAGGGAAATCGCACCATCTCGCACAGGAAGTGGGAGCACTCGAGAACCAGTGGAATGAAAAAACAAAAATTGCCGCCGAGCTTGAGATTAAAGTGGTTACTCTCCAGAGCGATTTGCGCAATAACGAACGTGATGTTGCCCGAACTGATGCCAGGATGCAGGATATTGAGATTACGCTAACACGACGGAACGAAGAGAGTGAACGGGCTTCTGAAGAGATAAGCCGTCTCACAGGTGAGATGGAGACAAAGAACCAGGAGTTGGCGGTGTTGCGTGCAGAATTTGAGCGAATGGAAGCTCATAAGCATGATATTGAACAGTCATACACTCAAAAAAGGAATGACCTGCATTCCATTGAATTGAAAATTAAGGATGAGCGGCGACTGCATGATGACTCGATGACCGCCGCGCACGGCTTGGAGATGAAAATCTCGGAGCTGAAATCAAATATCGAACACCTCAAACTCCGTGCGAACGAAGAATTCGAGCTCGAGCTCCAGCTGAAAACATACCCGGAAGATGAATGGGTCGATTTTGCACAGCTGCGGGAAGAAGTGAAGAATCTGAAGGAGAGGATTCGTGTTCTGGGAGCAATCAACTTTGCCGCGTTTGACGAATTTACAACCGAGAGTGAGCGCCTGACATTCCTTACACAGCAGCGCGATGACCTTATCGAGGCGGAAAAGACCCTGCTCAACACAATTGAAGAGATTAATAATACCGCGCAGAGGAAATTCCTGGATACCTTTGTCAAGATCCGTGAGAATTTCATAGCGACATTCAAAAGCCTGTTTGATGAAGGTGATGAATGCGATTTGAAACTGGAAGAAGGAGTCGACCCGCTCGAGGCAAAAGTGGAGATTGTTGCGAAGCCACGCGGCAAACGCCCAACGTCAATAGACCTCCTCTCCGGCGGCGAAAAGACACTCACGGCTATTGCATTGCTGTTTGCAATTTATCTCGTTAAACCAAGCCCGTTCTGCATCCTCGATGAAGTTGATGCGCCATTAGACGATTCGAATATTGACCGATTTACAAGAATTCTGAAAAAATTCTCCAATAATACACAGTTTATCACTGTAACGCACAATAAACGAACTATGGAAGCGGCTATGGCTCTCTACGGAGTAACTATGGAAGAAGAGGGAGTCTCCAAGATCGTCACGGTTCGCTTTAACGACGAGTCGCGTGTTCGTTCTGCGACCGTTGCCGGTGAGGCATAAGTAACAGATTTTTCCCGCACAGCGGTGATCGTACATGATTAAGATTTTTATTGATTTCGACGGGACGATCACCCGGCAAGATGTTGGTGATGTGCTGTTTGAACGGTTCGGCGGCAGGAAGTGCGTTGAATATGTCGAGCAATATAGAAAGGGAGAAATTTCAGCAGTCAAATGTTTTCACATGGAATGTGATGCATGTGGAGATGTTGAACTGCTGCAGCTTCATGAATTTCTCAATGGACAGGAAATCGACCCCACATTCCGCGATTTTCTTGCATTCTGTAAACGACATTCGTTCGAGCATTATATTGTGAGTGACGGAATGGACTATTATATCAACTACATTCTGCAGAGGCATGGATTACCCGATGTCAAGTTATTTGCAAACAAACTTGAGCTTCAACCTTGCAGTAATCCCTTGTTTGTGAAATTTCATCCAGTATTTCCCTACACAGATGAGGTTTGTGACCGATGTGCCTGCTGTAAACGGAACCATATCTTGACCTTGTCAGGAGACGATGACCGGATTGTGTATATCGGCGAGGGGTATTCTGACCGCTGTCCCGCACGGTTTGCAGATGTTGTGTTCGCAAAGGATGATTTGTTGAAGTTTTGCCGGCAGGAGAACATTTCATTCTTTGAATATCAGTCGTTTGCGGATATTACAAGCCGTTTGACCTCTCTCATGAAAGTGAATAGCTCTGAGGAGCGTTTCGTTATCCGCAAACGACGCCGGGCAGAGCTCGCCCGGCAGGAAATTTTTATCGGTGAATGATTAAGCTGCGTTGATGGATTTTCGGCAATCGTTATTTCATTATCGGAGTTATACTCCGATTCCCTTTTTAATCTTGATGATGATATTTGCTTCTCCCACAGTGATGAGTATGTTCATCGGTTTTTGTTTTGTCGGTACCGGTGAATTTTTCCGTTTATGGGGTGTTTCCATTGCGGGAAGTGAGACGCGGACAACCGGTCCGGTGGGGGGCACGTTTCTTATTACCCAGGGTCCGTTTTCCCGTGTCCGGAATCCTCTCTACCTCGGCAATATGCTGATGTATCTTGGCGTCGGCATCATGTCGAACGCCCTCTTCCCCTGGCTGAGTGTGATAGCATTGTGTTATTTCGTGTGGCAATATTCTCTGATTGTCAGTCTCGAGGAAGAACATCTTGCTGATAAATTCGGAGGAGAGTATGAGCGATATGCGAAGTTGGTTCCGAGATTTATTCCCTCATTCAAAAAATATCCTCCGGGGAATAATCCGCAACCAGGCCTCGATTGGAAATCGGGGATTATTTCCGAAAAGCGAACCCTGCAGGCAGTGAGCCTGTTGACGGTTATAATGGTTGTTCTTTGGTATGTACGGGGTTGACACGCATGCGTGTCATGATCATTGCAGGTGAAGCGTCCGGGGATTTGCATGGTTCCAGCGTGGTGAGGGAATTGAAACGCCGACGGCCGGACTGTGACATTTATGGCATCGGCGGAGACAAAATGCAGGCTGCGGGAATGGATATTATCTATCACATCAGGGAACTCTCTATCATGGGATTTTGGGAGGTGGTGCAACACCTTCCGCTGATCCGGTCGGTAGAACGAACGCTCGACGCGCTGCTAAAGGTCCGCAAGCCCGACGTTTTGGTTCTCATTGATTACCCAGGGTTCAACCTCCGGTTCGCACGCGCGGCGCGTAAATATGGTATCAAGATTCTCTATTATATCAGCCCGCAAGTTTGGGCATGGAACCCCGGACGCGTACGAAAGATGAAAGGTGTTATCGACGAAATGCTTGTTGTTTTTCCGTTTGAAGTGGAGCTTTACCGGAAGGAAGGAATTGATGTTGAATTTGTCGGCCATCCTCTTCTTGAAGTATTGGATGAACCGCAGGGGAAAGATGAATTTTGCAAACGATACGGTTTGAATGGAGATACATTCATTTTAGGGTTGTTTCCCGGCAGCCGGAGGCAGGAGATTGAAAATATTTTTCCCGCAATGTTAGGCGCTGCACGTCTGCTCCATAATGAGATCGGTGTTCAGATTGCCGTAGGAATAGCCTCTGTGCTCGAACTTGATTTTATCAAATCGTTTGTCAGGGACGATTTTCCTGTGACGCTTATCCAGAATGCAACTTATGACGTGATGAAGAATGCCGACGTTGCTCTCGTTACTTCGGGGACTGCAACGCTGGAAACGGCGTGTTTTGGAACGCCAATGATTGTTGTCTACAAAACATCGTTGGTTACGTATATTATTGGCAGGCTGCTCGTGCGAATAAAAAATATCGGGCTTGTGAATATCGTTGCCGGGAAAAAAATCGTACCAGAATTGTTACAGTGGAATGTCACTCCACAACGGCTGGCAGGCGAAACGCTGAAGATGCTGCATGATGAACGCAGCCGCAGGGAAATTTCCGACAACCTTTCGGCGGTGAAAGGAAAACTTGGGACATACGGCGCGTCTGCACGCGTTGCCGACGCAGTGTTATCGATGGCATAGTGACGGACGTTGAACGGTTTAAACATATTGTTGATCCCCTTTGCGTGGATGTACGGTCTGGCGGTTACGATAAGGAATTTCTGCTATGACCATAAGATTCTTCCGTCGCACGGGGTTCGTGTGCCGGTTATTTCCGTGGGGAATATCACCGCAGGAGGTACCGGCAAAACGCCTTTTGTGGAGTACCTCGTTCGATATTATTTGCGACGGGAGAAAAAAGTCGCCGTAGTGAGTCGCGGATACAAACGACGATCGAGTGGCATGGTTGTGGTATCAGACGGGCACACCATTAACGCAGATGTTGAAACAGCAGGCGATGAGCCTGTCCAAATATCAAAAAAATTTACGCGCGCTATCGTTATCGTCGATGAACAGCGAGTCCGCGGGTCGAGATATGCTGCCGATAAATTTGGTGTCAATGTGATTATCCTCGATGACGGTTTTCAGCATCGTGCACTCGGCAGGGATGTGGATATTGTTATGATAGACGGCACGAAGAACCTTGCACGAATTCAGTTGCTGCCGGCAGGGATGAAACGGGAACCCGTTTCTTCACTTCATCGTGCGACACTGTTAGCGGTTTCCCATAAGTCGTATTCTGTCGGAGAAGCACATGGTTGGAATCAATTCGATGCCATACCACGTATCGAAGTTAATTTTGTGCCGAAATGTGTCCGTCAATTTGGGAACAGCGATGAAATGTCGCTAACTACAATAAAAGATAAGTCTTGTCTCGCGTTTTGTGGAATCGGAAATCCACAATCATTTTATGATTGCCTCGGTGATACCGGCGTGCATATTGTAGAAAAGCTCGCCTTTCCGGACCATTTCTCTTATCGGCCCGACGATTGGAACATCATCATGAAGCGCTTTTCGAAAGTGAACGCAGATGTTCTCATTACAACTGAAAAGGACGCCGTCCGGTTAGAATCGAAACAACTCTCAGGCATAACCTATCCGGAAACATTGTACGTGCTGGAAATCGAAGCTCAAATTGTCGCCGGAGAAACGTTATTGCATAAGCATCTTGATGAAACGATGAAGAGGGACCGCTGATGGTTATCGGAATCACTGATAACATGGGTGCCGAGCACAAGTGGCAGTGGTATATTGATTGGCTCCGTCGGAGTAACGTTACGCATGAAACATTGAAGCTTTCTTACAAACTTGATAATCTCTCTTCAATCAAAGGGTGCCATGGTCTGTTGCTTACTGGCGGCGGCGATGTCGACCCGGCTCTGTACAGCAGTGATTTGCAGAATGGAACACTTTGTAAGGTTGACAGGAAAAGAGATGATTTTGAGCGGCATGTCATCGACATTGCTGTCCAAGAACAGATTCCGATGCTCGGAATCTGCCGCGGGCTTCAGATTGCCAATGTGCATTTCGGGGGCACGCTCATTCCCGACCTGCAGGGGGCCGGATATCTATCCCATCAAACAAATCTGAATTCTGAATCCAGGCATGTCGTTAATATCGGCCGCGGAAGTTTGCTTGCAAAGGTGACACAGAGCCTGCAGGGAAGTGTTAATTCGAGTCATCATCAGGCAGTAGACACACCGGGTGAGGGGCTAAAAGTCTGCGCCGTTTCAGAAGACGGGGTGGTTGAAGCGCTGGAATTTGCCGATGGCAACAGCCTCCCGTTCTTCCTTCTTGTACAATGGCATCCTGAACGGATGAACGATACCGAGAACCCGTTATCAAAAAATATTTTGGAAAGATTTTTGTCCGCAATTAATCAAGGGAACGAAAAATATAATTTTGAAAATTAACATGGCACACAAATACATTTACAGTTTTGGCAGTGGTAAGGCTGATGGACACGCTCACTTAAAAGAGTTGCTTGGAGGGAAAGGGGCGAACCTGGCAGAAATGACCCATCTCGGCTTGTCGGTCCCCCCGGGGTTTACCATCTCGACGGAAGTTTGCAGCTACTATTATCGGCACAGGAGGTCGTATCCGCCGAGTCTGAAGCGTGAACTGGAAGCAGCATTACATAAACTCGAAAGGATAACAGGAAAAAACTTTGGCGATGAACATAACCCGCTTCTTGTTTCTGTCCGGTCGGGAGCGCGTGCATCCATGCCGGGCATGATGGATACAATTTTGAATCTTGGACTCAACGATACCACTATTCGCGCAATTATCAGTCGCACCGGGAACGAACGCTTTGCGTACGATTCATACCGGCGCCTGGTGCAGATGTACGGTGACGTCGTTCTCGGTCTGAAACCGGTGACGAGTGATGACCGCGACCCTTTTGAAATTATTATCGAACAAAAAAAGCACGAAAGGGCTGTCGTACACGACACCGAGCTGTCAGCAAGCGATTTAAACGACCTGGCAAAACTTTTCCAACGGGAAATTTCAGGAACAATGAAAAAACCGTTTCCGCAGGACCCGTATGAGCAATTGTGGGGTGCAATCGGGGCTGTATTCGGCTCGTGGATGAATGACAGGGCGATTGCTTACCGTAAACTGAACTACATTCCAGAAAGCTGGGGGACTGCCGTCAATATTCAGGCAATGGTATTTGGAAATATGGGGGAGAACTCAGGCACTGGCGTTGCATTCACGCGCAATCCCTCGACTGGGGAAAATAAATTTTACGGCGAATATCTGCTGAATGCTCAGGGAGAAGATGTGGTTGCAGGAGTACGAACTCCTCTGGATATAGAACTGCTTTCACAGCAGCATCCCAAAATTTATTCCCAACTGTTGAACGTACGAAAAACCCTTGAGCGTCATTACCGTGATATGCAGGACCTCGAATTCACGATCGAACAAGGGAAATTATACATCCTGCAAACGCGGAATGGAAAACGAACCGGCTTTGCCGCGTTGCGCATAGCAGTAGACCTGGTGGAAGAAGGTTTGATCAAACCGGCTGAGGCGGTAATGCGGGTAGAGCCTGAGCAATTAAATCAACTGCTTCGTCCGGTGTTCGACCTCCAGGAAAAATCTACGGCTGTAAAGGACGGACGCCTGCTTGCAAAAGGACTCAATGCCGGACCGGGTGCAGCTACCGGTAAGGTTGTCTTCAATGCCCCGGATGCGGAAGAATGGAAGAGAAAGGGAGAGCCAGTTATCCTGGTGCGCGTGGAAACATCTCCCGAAGATATTAAAGGAATGGATGCGGCGGAAGGAATACTCACGGCGCGTGGAGGAATGACTTCTCACGCGGCACTCGTCGCGCGACAGATGGGGAAGGTCTGCGTCGCCGGTTGTGGAACCCTCAATATCGATTACGCAGCCCGGCAGATGCAGGTGAACGGCCATGTCATCAGGCAGGGGGATTTTCTGTCTATCGACGGTACTTCGGGAGAGGTGCTTGCGGGGGAAATTAGAACAAAACCTTCGGATGTGGTCAGCGTTCTTGTCAAACATGAATCTTTGCCTGCTTCTTCGATCGTTCTCAATACATTCCAGAAACTCATGAAATGGTCTGACCAATTCCGCAAGCTCAATATTCGAACCAATGCCGACCAACCCGACCAGAGTGCGACGGCGGTTGCATTCGGGGCGGAAGGAATCGGTTTGTGCAGGACGGAGCATATGTTTTTCGGTGGTGACCGTATCGACACTGTGCGCGAAATGATCCTGGCAAAGGATGAAGAAGGGCGTCGGCATGCCCTTGCGAAATTGCTTCCGATGCAACGCGATGATTTTGATGGAATATTTCGGGTGATGCGGGAACGGCCGGTGACGATACGTACTCTTGACCCTCCTCTGCATGAATTTTTGCCGCATTCCGAACATGAAATTCAATTACTGTCCAAGAAAATTGGTACTCCGACAGATCAGATTGCACGAAGGCTGGATCAATTGAAGGAGTTCAATCCGATGCTTGGACATCGCGGGTGCCGATTGGGGATCGTGTTTCCGGAAATCACTGAAATGCAGGCGCGGGCTATTTTTGAAGCTGCATGTAAAGTGAAAAAAGATGGAATCGATGTTCATCCCGAAGTGATGATTCCTCTTGTGGGATTTGTCAATGAATTGCGGGAACAGGAACAGATTGTCCGACGGGTCGCTTCCGAGGTTTTTGCTGAATCGGGAGTGAAGGTGGAATATCTGGTCGGGACAATGATAGAACTTCCGCGCGCTGCAATGACCGCCGATAAAATTGCTGGTGTTGCCGAATTTTTTTCGTTCGGAACAAACGATTTAACTCAAACTACGCTCGGTCTCTCCCGCGATGACTCCGGGTCGTTTTTGCCGCAGTACCTGGAGCACGAAATTTTTGAAAAGGACCCTTTCCAAACATTGGATCAGGAAGGGGTTGGAGCATTGATGGAACTTGCCGTTAAGAAGGGCAGAGATGTTCAACCGCGACTCAAAATCGGGATTTGCGGAGAACACGGAGGAGATCCTCAGTCAGTTGAATTTTGTTCCAGGCTCGATATGAACTATGTGAGCTGTTCACCCTTTCGTGTACCCATAGCGCGATTGGCCGCAGCGCAGGCAGAACTCAAACAAGATTCTCACCGCACAAACAAGAAGAGTCAGAAGAAATCCAAAAAATATCAAAGGAAGGTGAATAAAGAATGAAACTGTCCGATTTTAAATACCCTCTTCCCCGGAATCTCATTGCAAAGTATCCCGCAAAACCACGGGACGCGTCCCGGTTAATGGTCCTCCGCCGCAGTGATGAATCAATCAGCGAAAAACGTTTCGGTGATATTGTGGATTATTTTACAAAAGGTGATTGTCTGATAGTTAACGAGACTAAAGTGTTTCCTGCCCGCCTTTTCGGCAAGAAAGAAAAGACGAACGCAAAAATAGAAGTTTTTCTCCTCCGGGAACTTAACCAGGAAGATAATATCTGGGATGTTATCGTCGACCCCGCCCGTAAAGTCCGCATCGGGAATAAGATCTATTTTGACGACGGCAAGCTCTGGTGCGAAGTTATCGATAACACTACCTCCAGGGGCCGGACTGTTCGGTTTAATTTTAAAGGCGACCTGTTTAAGGTCATCGAACGCATCGGCGTTACACCTCTCCCGTACTACATAAAACGCGAACCGGAGGAGGCGGATAAAGATGCTTACCAGACAGTGTTTGCGCAAAGGGTCGGGTCGGTTGCTGCACCAACTGCCGGACTTCATTTTACCAAACGGGTTGTTTCAGCGCTTGAGAAGAAAGGAGTCAAAATATTACCGATCACATTACACCTCGGTCTGGGTTCATTCAGGCCGGTCGAAGTCGAAGACCTTTCGAAGCACAAAATGGATTCGGAATATTACGAGATTCCCCAATCCACCGCCGACGCGGTAAACCGGACAATAGACAATCGTGGTCATGTGTTCGTGTGCGGAACAAGTACGACAAGAGCAGTAGAATCCTGCGTTACGACAACGGGACACCTGAAGGCGAACCGCGGGTGGACAGATAAATTTATCTTTCCCCCTTATGATTGTAAGATTGTTGACCATCTGATAACAAACTTTCACATGCCTGAGTCTACATTATTAATGCTCGTTTCGGCTTTTACCGGAAGAGACTTTCTCATGAAAGCATATAAGAAAGCGATTAAGGAAAAATGGCGGTTTTATAGTTACGGGGATGCAATGTTAATCCTCTGACCACGATGATAGGCAAGAAAAGAGTCGGGGTAATTATACCCTCTGCGGGAAGCGGGAGAAGAATGAAAGGATCCTTACCCAAACAGTTCATAAACATTGGAAGAAGACCGATTCTCCTTCGGACACTAGAACGATTCCAATCGGCAAGGGAAGTTGATTGCATAGCGGTTGTTGTGGATAAGAAATATATAGAGAAAGTGCGGCGAATGGCGGTTGCAGGGAAAATATCCAAGGTGTGTGCAGTCGTACGCGGTGGCCGTCAACGTCAGGATTCGGTCTGGAATGGGATAAAAGCACTCCAAAATCAAAACGTCGATATTGTTCTTGTTCATGATGCCGTCCGTCCATTTGTTTCTCCGGAGTTGATTCGTATCGTGACACTAATCGCAAGCCAAAAAGGCGCTGTTATCCCCGCGACGCACCCGAAAGACACGATTAAGGTTGGGGATAATAACAGGATTGTGAAATCCACCATTCCGAGGGGTAGGTTATGGGCTGTGCAAACCCCGCAGGCATTTCGGTTTAAAGTGCTGCTGCATGCATTTCAAAAAGCCCGGAAAGACCATTTTCATGGAACTGATGAATCGGGTCTTATCGAGCGGCTAAAGATACCGGTCGAAATCGTTGAAGGAAATCACGATAATATCAAGATTACCACCCGGGAAGACCTGTTATTGGCGCAGATTATTGCTAAACGCCCAACATGAATCTTACAGGCGTAAAAAATCTGTGACTAGTATTTTGATATTCATGACGAAATAATTACTTTCGGCTAACCATTTCGCAATCGTTAACCATTCCAATAATTGAAAGGGCATTCTTATGATGAACGAATTCCTGGAGTTCCTGAAACAATACGGAGTTATCGGGCTGGCGATCGCAGTCATTATCGGAGGTAAATTGAATGCGCTCGTTGGTTCACTCGTCGACGGAATACTGATGCCGTTTATCACATTTTTTATTCCGGGTGGTTCATGGAGAAGCGCGACGCTTGACCTGGGACCGTTCCATTTTCTCTTGGGGCCATTTTTTGGCGCCCTCATTGATTTCCTTATCGTTGCATTGATTGTGTTCTATTTTGCAAAGAAAGTTCTCAAAGAGGAAAAAGTTGCAAAACGATAATCGCGGATACCATTGTCATTCGGTTCAATTCGGTTCTTAATATTATTCCATAAGGAAGGAGGGGTTCTTTCAGAAAAAATTATTGATAATGGCCTTTTTCATCGTCAGCATTGTGGTGATACAACCACTGTTTTCTCAAACCTGCAGGTCCAAGCTCGGCGGGGGCATTAGGTGGGGTGGCATGGTTTGCCACACAGATATCTGAATGCCCGAGGATAATCGACCATACAATTTGCTCTAAATTTGTAACATTTCTTGTTTCATCCCTAATCACATCATGACGTATTATCAACCGATAGAAAAATAAAGGCTTAGTAGAGCAATTTGAACTATGTTTAGAGCAAAACTTGTTGTATCTAAAAGAATGCCTAAATTGGGAAAAAGCAGCTGAAATGACGTGTACGTCACAAAACCCTTGTTTTTTTCTCGAAATATTATATCTTATACAGGATTTATCATAATAGAAGGATCGGATTATGTTACCATTGGGCATTATTGTGGTGCTCAGTTACCTTGTGGGGTCTTTTCCGACAAGCATTATTCTGTCGAGACTTAGTCATGGAATAGACATTCGCCATCATGGCAGCGGAAACGCCGGAGGAACAAATGTTGCGCGGGTGCTCGGCTGGCAGGCAGGCCTTATGGTGATATTGGTGGATGTGTTTAAAGGGTATCTTGCAACAATGGTGATTCCCAAATTGATGTACGGACCGATTCCTTTTAATAACCGTACCCCTTTCGAAGATTACACTGTTATACAAATTATCACAGGTTGTGCCGCGATTCTCGGGCACGTATGGACTGCATTCGGCGGATTTCGCGGCGGCAAAGGAATTGCTACCGCAGGGGGTGTCTTACTTGGCCTTGCGACCGTTGAATTGCTGGTAGCGTTTATTGTTTTTCTGCTTGTCTTTGTCCTCTCGAGGTATGTTTCACTCGGTTCTATCAGTGCAGCCGTTTCTCTTCCTTTGGCAATGTTCTTTCGCCACAATATTTTCCACGGTGATTTGCAGGGATACCACACGTTGATTTTTTTCACTATCGGCATATCGCTCCTGCTCATCTTCACACACCGCGAGAATATCAAACGCCTGGTCGCAGGAACGGAAAGCAAACTTACGCAACACCGCTTGTTAAGGAAACGAAAGTAAGGCCGAGCTTCCTCACGCTCTCGTTGTAGTAAAAGGAAAAACAATTCAATATGCGCGTCGCAGTGTTAGGCGCCGGAAGCTGGGGGACGACATTAGCCATCCTCCTCAGCTATAATACTCACCAGGTTGTTCTATGGTCTCACCGCGAACAGCACGCTCAAGAGATAAGTTCAGCACGCGAGAATAAGCGTTTACTTCCCGGTATTGCCATCCCAGACGGTATCCGCATTACGAGTTCACTTGATGATGTTACTGGTGCCAACCCGGAACTCATTGTCGCGGCTGTGCCGGCTCAGTTTCTCCGTTCAACCGCAGTGCAATTAAAACCGCTTAACCTCCAAGATATGATCGTTGTGAACGTTGCCAAGGGTATTGAGAATGATTCTCTCATGACCGTATCTCAGGTGTTGCGGGATGTCTTGCCCGCTCTCCGGATGGAAAACATTGTAACGCTCTCCGGTCCAAGCTTCGCTGACGAAGTGAGCAGGAAGATTCCGACCGCCGTTGTCGCAGCATCTGAAAATCAGGAAGCGGCAAAGCTTGCCCAGCGTGTGTTTATGACACCATACTTTCGCGTGTATTCAAGCAGTGATATTCGCGGTGTCGAGCTTGCAGGATCGGTAAAGAACGTCATTGCGATCGGCGCCGGCATTGCAGACGGTGCAGGTTTCGGGGACAACACCAAAGCCGCCATCATGACACGCGCGACAGCAGAACTTTCCCGACTCGGCAGTTTCATGGGAGCACAACAGAAAACATTTGCCGGCCTGTCGGGGATCGGCGACTTAATTGCCACGTGTATGAGCAAACATAGCCGTAACCGGCATGTCGGCGAAGAGATCGGGAAAGGGCGAAAACTCCCCGATGTCCTTTCCGGAATGGTCATGGTTGCCGAAGGCGTTGCAACCACCCGTTCAATACATGACCTTGCGCAGAAATTCAACGTCGAATTACCTATCTGTAATGAAGTGTATGAGGTTCTCTTCGAGGATAAGGACCCGATTAGAGCGACTTCCGCTTTGATGACGAGAGACGCAAAAGCAGAAGGGTAATTCCCCCGCTGGAAGTTCCTTTTGCCAGAACTGTAACGCAGCATTGTCTTTTATTGCTATTATTCACCTGCCTTCATATCTTTTCATCCATGCAACAAAAAAAGGATTTGCAAACTCCCGTTCAGTACATTAAAGGGATCGGTCCAAAACGTGCCTCGGTGCTTGGAGAGCACGGAATCACGACCGTAAAAGACCTCCTTTATTATTTTCCCTTCGATTATATTAACCTCAATAACCTTCAGACAATTGGCAACCTTCGCAGTTTCATTCAGTCCGCACAAATGGTAACTGTTATCGGAACTGTCCGGGCATTCGACCTCATCGGGCGGCCGCCTCACCAGAGGTTCGTTGTTGTGCTCGGAGATGAGACGGGAACGATTCAGCTCGTGTTTTTCCAGAGCGTTCATTATTTCAAAAAAGCATTTACAGTCGGCGAGACACTCGCTGTTTCCGGCAAAGTGACCGATTTCAACCGGCGAGCTCAAATTATTCATCCTTCAATCGACAGATTGAATATTGAGGAAGAACAGAAAGATGACCTTACGGGATTCCTTCATACAAAAGGGCTTGTACCTAAATATGGTTCTTCGGAGGAATTGCGGGATGTCAATCTTCATGTTAAGGGGTTTCGCAGAATAATGAGGGAAGTTGTCGAAGAGTTTGCTGGGTCAGTTGAAGAAATGCTCCCCACCGAAATCATAGGACGTTATGCGTTTGTCCCCCTATCAGAAGCGCTCTCCTCCATTCATTTTCCTCAAACATATGAAGCGCTTGAGAAGGCCCGTCATAGGCTGAAATTCGACGAACTGTTTTCGCTGCAGCTGATGCTTTCCCTTCGCCGAAGGAGTGTAAAGGTTGAAGCTGGAATTTCCTATAATATTGAAAGCAAGCTTGCGCGCCGCCTTGTCGATTCCTTGCCGTTTCGATTGACCGGAGCTCAGGTGAAGGTCATCAACGAAATCGCCGAGGACATGAAGTCGAGTAAACCGATGAACCGCCTCCTACAGGGGGATGTTGGAAGCGGCAAAACTGTAGTCGCATTGCTTGCGATGCTGATTGCTATCGATAACGGGTATCAGACTGCATTCATGGCGCCGACAGAAATTCTTGCGGAACAACATTATTACACGTTGAAGGGTCTTCTCAAGGATTTACCTGTCAATATACGGTTGCTGGTGGGAGGACGAAAGACAAAGATTCAGCAAGAAATTTTAGAGGATATACGGTCCGGTTCAGCCAATATTGTCGTGGGAACCCACGCTCTCATACAGGAACGTGTGGAGTTCGCCAAACTCGGATTTGCGACGATTGATGAGCAGCATCGTTTCGGCGTTGCCCAGCGCATCGCGTTGAAAAGAAAAGGCGTTGTCGCTCATGAGGCGGATGTCCATCCTGATATGTTGGTTATGACCGCCACTCCGATTCCCCGCACACTCTCTCTCACCATTTATGGAGATTTGGACGTTTCTGTTATCGATGAGCTCCCTTCAAACAGGGGTGCGATAACAACCACGCTCAGAAATGATTCCCAGCGCAATTCAGTTTATGGTTTTTTGCGACAGGAAATCCGCAAAGGCAGACAGGTATATATTGTGTATCCTCTCATTGAAGAATCGGAAAAGCTTGACCTGAAAGCCGCAACCGAAAGTTATGAAAAGTTAAAATCGGAAATATTTCCCGATCTCAAGGTGGGCTTGATTCATGGAAGGATGAAATCAGATGAAAAAGACGCTGTCATGTCGGCATTCAAAGGGAAAACCATCGACATACTTGTTGCCACGACAGTGATTGAAGTTGGTATCGATATCCCGAATGCTACCGCCATGGTAATCGAGGAAGCGGAACGGTTTGGTCTTTCCCAGCTTCATCAGCTTCGGGGGAGAGTTGGTAGAGGGGATAAAGCCTCATATTGTATCCTGATGGTTCCGGATTGGCTGAGTAAGCTTGTCGCACGACGTTCAACTTCTCCGCTACTCAATGATGAACCACAGGAAAAACGATTGGCTGAACGACGGCTGAGAACGATGATAGAAACAACGGACGGCTTCAAAATAGCAGAAATTGACCTGGAATTGAGGGGACCGGGAGATTTTTTCGGTACACGACAGAGTGGTTTACCCGAATTTCAAATTGCTAACCTTGTTACTGACGGCGAGATTCTATCGACTGCACGTCATGAAGCATTTCTGCTTGTTGAAAATGATCCGCATCTTCGTCTCGATGAGCATCAGCGCTTAAGAAAATATTTTCTTGAACAAATGAAAGATGCGATGGCACTCTTGCAGGTCGGTTGATAAAAAAACATTTCATCTGATTTTTTTTTCTTTCCTTCTTCGGACTCTCGCAAAATTTTTTTTGATTTTATTTCAAAAAACGCATTTTCTTCTTGACAAATTGATTAAAATGATTATATTTATTCGTGTGAAGAGTATGCAGACCATATCTCAAAAAACTTTTCAAACATATCTTGTTCAACTTTTCGAGAGGATTGCACGAGTTACAAGGTAGATCTTCCTGATCGAGTCCGCCCGATGCGGGTTGCACTCGTTTACAATCAAAAAAAGGAAGACGCGGTACAACAATCGAGTGTCGGTAACTTCAGCGAGCCTTTGACGTTAAGTTCACGTGCATCTCAGGTACATCTTTTACAATCCGAGCCTCAACATTCCGTCGATCGAACAGCAGATGTCTATGCAGAATGGGATACCGCTGATACAATCAAGGCAGTAACGTCAGCACTTGATCAGTTCCATGATGTTGTTCCGATCGAAGCCGATGAGGGTGTTTTTCATAAGCTTCAGCGTGAACGGCCGGAAATCGTCTTTAATATCGCAGAGGGATTGTACGGCTCCTCACGTGAAGCGCAAGTTCCTGCAATGCTGGAGATGTTACGGATACCCTACACAGGTTCCGACCCGTTAACTCTCGCCGTTTGCCTGGATAAATCCCGCGCGAAGGAAATTTTATCCTATTATCGCATTCCTACTCCACGGTTTCATGTGGTTTCCGTTTTTTCCGAGCTTCAACATTTACAAACTGATTTTCCGTGCGTCGTCAAACCCCTCCATGAGGGTTCGAGTAAAGGTATTTACGATTCGTCTCTCGTTTCTAATACTTATGACCTGCAGCAGGAAGTCGGGAGGATATTTGAACATTACAATGAACCCGCCCTTATTGAGAAGTTCCTCCCCGGGAGGGAATTCACCGTTGCTATGCTTGGGAACGGAAATAATGTGACGGTGCTTCCCATTGTCGAAATAAAGTTTGCATCACTCCCCGCCGGGGTCAACCATATATATTCGTACGAAGCTAAGTGGATTTGGGACCAGTCGGACACCCCGCTGGATATTTTCGATTGCCCCGCGCATATTTCCGCGAACCTTTCACACGAAATAGAATCGATTTGTCGCAGAGCCTATGATGTCCTTCGGTGCCGCGATTGGTGCCGCGTCGATGTAAGGTTGGACGAACACGGTGTTCCCAATATCATCGAGTTGAACCCATTGCCCGGCATTCTTCCTAGGCCTGAAGACAATTCCTGCTTCCCCAAAGCCGCCCGTGTGGCAGGGATAGGGTATAATGAGCTCATTCAGACCGTCCTTGTGTTGGCTGCGAAACGTTGCGGACTTCTTTATTCTCATGCCGCTGATTCTTTCATTCGTTAAGGAGTCATTATCATGAAGAAAAAAATATACGTCGCGATTGTGTACAATGAACCAACAGTTTCGACAACCGGCGGAAGAAAATACATTTCTGAAACAGGGTTGTTGCAGGAAGATGCGAAACTTGCTCGACCTGATGCAGAAGTTCTCGTCGATATGTCGGAGGTCGGTGTGCTTGACGAGATGAACGATATTGCAAAAGCTCTGCAGACGCTCGGCTACAGAACCTCGGTCTTTAATGTTGACGGGGATATTTGCCGGTTTGTGAACTTCCTGAAAGATGAAGAACCGGATTTGGTCTACAACCTCTGCGAGAGTGTCGGTAATGAATCCTTACATGAAATGCACGCTGTCGGATTGTACGAGTTGATGGGTGTGCCGTACACCGGGTCCTCGCCGCTCACTCTGGGAACAGCGTTGAATAAAGTTCGAGTCAAAGAACTCTTATCGTACCATGATTTGCCGACTCCCCCGTTTCAATTATTCAAAAGCCCGGTTCGTATTGCGCTTGATGAAAAGCTATCGTTTCCGTTAATCGTCAAGCCGTCACGGGAAGATGCAAGTATCGGGATCGATACGAATTCCATTGTGTCGAATCTCCACGAGCTCCGAAAACGTGTCCGGTATGTCATTGAACAGTTCGACCAGCCTGCACTCGTCGAAGAGTACATCGACGGCCGGGAACTAAACGTCGGCATTCTGGGGAATCGTAAACCGATAGTATTTCCCATCTCCGAGATAGACATGTCGACTCTTCCCAAACAATACCATCGCATCATTACATACAACGCAAAATGGATGAAGGGAACCGAAGAATATGAGCACACGAAAGGAGTTTGTCCGGCGTTATTGCCTCCGGCATTGGAAGTAAAAATAAAAGAGTTGGCATTGCGGGCATATCATATTATCGGGTGCCGCGATTATGCGCGTGTCGATGTGCGGCTGAGTAAAGACCATAAACCGTATATCCTTGAGGTTAATCCCAACCCCGATATTTCAGACGAAGCAGGATTTGCACGATCGGCGCGAGCATACGGTTACAACTTTCATGAGCTTATCGGCAAGATTGTGGAATGTGCACTGGAACGCACGCCGTGAGTGTCATCTCCTCTGAACGTCGTACAATCGCTTGTGGAACATATCTTTCATAATCTGGAGGTTCATAGATAACACATGGAACTATGGCAGGAAATGTTGCGTCAAAGTGTGGACAGCTCGAAAGATCTTATCGAGCGTTTTGGGTTCGACAAAGAGCTTGCGGAAAAACTGAACAAGCTGTTCCATACACGCATCAATCCATATTATCTCAGCCTGATCCGGTATCCGGGCGATCCCATCTGGCTTCAATGCATCCCGAACGAGAAGGAACTCGACGAAGATGGTTTACCCGAAGACCCGCTTGCAGAGGATTCACACAGCCCTGTACCGAGCATTGTTCACAGATATCCCGACCGGGTCCTGTTTTTGACAACCAGTCAATGCTCGATGTACTGCCGCTTCTGTACGCGGAAAAGGAAAGTCGGCGATTCCACCAAGATCAATATGAAATACATCCAGGATGGAATAGATTACATTGCAGCGAACCCTCAGATTCGTGATGTGATTCTTTCGGGCGGTGACCCGTTGATGTTGACAGATTTCCTGCTCGAACGAGTGTTGAAAGGCCTGCGGGAAATTCCCCACCTCGAGATTATCCGTATCGGCACAAAAATGCCCTGCGTGCTTCCGCAGAGGATAACGGCTAAACTCTGCAAAGTGATAAAAAAGTATCATCCGATTTTTGTTAACACGCATTTCAATCATCCGTGGGAATGCACTCCTGAAGCGAAACGTGCCTGCGAGATGCTCGCCGAAGCGGGATGCCCGGTCGGTAATCAGGCAGTGCTGATGAAGGGAGTGAATGATGACCCGGATGTCATGCTCGAGCTTATGAGGAAACTTCTCACGATGCGCGTCCGTCCGTATTATCTTTACCAGGCTGATATTACCAAAGGCACGAATTATTTTCGCACTCCCATCAGCAAAGGGCTGGAGATTATGGACAAGTTACGGGGACACACGTCAGGACTTGCTATTCCGGCATTCGTTATCGATGCTCCGGGAGGAGGTGGAAAAATTCCCCTTCTTCCTCAATATATTATCGGCAGGGTGGGCAAACAGGTTATCCTGCGAAATTATAAGTACGAAATTTTCACTTACCCCGACCTTGAAGAAGAACCCGTGAATCACACACCTCCTTCTGAAAAGGCGTTCATGCGAAAGAGGAAAAACGGAAAGAATGAGCGTGAAAAGATGCCGGTCGAGGTATAGATTCCATACGAGACCCTCTATCAGCTCAATTATCAGTTGAATATTGATAATTAGGAATTGAAAATTGACAATTGGCGAGAGGAAATTCCTGCCTTTATAACTCACATCGTTATTTTATTCTGATTGTCTCTATTTTTTCATTCTCCCCGTTCGGTGACTAATATTTTTTTGATAAAGCACAAATATTTGCTACTTTTCTCATCTCGGAACCACTCCGATTGCTGAAAGATAAATCCGTGGTAGTCTTGATTCAGCGGATTGTTTTGCGTAACTTCTTTAAGCGTTAAATTCCCTTGATTTTTGTCTTGTTGGTGATTATCCCTAATGCGTATTCCTCCTGAGAAAATAGAAGAGGTCCGTAATGCCACCGATATTGTGGAAAATATCGGCGCATTTGTACGTCTAAAAAAACGGGGAAAGAATTATATAGGTTTATGCCCGTTCCATGAGGAAAAAACCCCGTCGTTCAACGTATCAGCAGAGCGTCAAATGTATCATTGCTTCGGCTGTGGGGTTGGGGGGAATGTCTTTACTTTTATGATGGAATATGAAAAGGTTTCCTTTGGCGAAGCAGTCAGGTCACTCGCCGACAAAGCCGGGATTCTGCTTCCACAGTCATCACAGGAACAACAGCTTGTTGCCCGGGAAGAGGAACAATTGTATCAGGTATGTCAGCTTGCAGAAAAATTCTATGTCCATTCGATGGCGAACACGAACGAGGGCAAGTTAGCTCTTGAATATTTCCGTCATCGAGGATTTACCGACGATACGATTCGAAAATTTGGTCTGGGGTATTCGCCGAATTCCTGGGATGCCTTCGTCAGGCATGCCGATGAACAAAAATATTCCTCAGCACTTCTTGAAAAAGGTGGGCTTGGTCGTACGCGCAATGACGGGACTCGCTATGATTATTTTCGTGGGCGGGCAATGTTCCCAATTTATTCGACGGCAGGAAGGGTTGTAGGGTTCGGTGCACGTAAATTACTCGAAGATGACCCTCTTGGCAAATATATCAATTCTCCGGAGACGCTCATTTACAATAAGAGCAGGATTCTCTATGGCCTGTACCAATCGAAAGAATCTATCCGGGAACGGGATTATGTCATTCTCGTGGAAGGTTACGCCGATTTGATCAGTGTTCATCAGGCGGGAGTGAAGAACGTCGTCGCGTCAAGCGGCACTGCTCTCACGCAAGAACAGATTCAACTTATCAACCGGTATACAAAAAACATTACGATCGTATACGACGCAGATTCAGCCGGGTCCAAGGCGGCACTCCGAGGCGTTGATCTTGTGTTGGAAAATGACATGGATGTCAGGGTTGCCTCGCTTCCGAAGGGAGATGACCCGGATTCATTTGTGAAGCGTCTGGGAGGTGATGCATTCCGAAAGCTCATCGAAGAATCCGTCTCATTTATCGATTTCATTGCCGATGCGCATGAGCGGCAGGGTAAATTCGATACGCCGGAGTCACAGGCGGAAACTGTCCGGACTATCGTCCGCGCGATTTCAAAAATACATGATGAGCTGAAGCGGAATTTTTACATTAAACAGGTAGCGCAGAAATACAATCTGTATGAATCCACACTCTACCGGGAGATGGAAAAGAACCTCCGTTCGCAACACCAGGATATCCGTAGTGAATATCCCGTCGCTTCTGCACGTTCGGAGAAGCAATCCCAGACTGAAGCTTCCCCCGTTGCGCACAAGAGTATTCCCACGGCAGAAAAAGATTTGATTCATGCGATGCTCGAGGGGGGAACGGAGGCAGTGAAGCAGGTTTTTGAACATCTTCGCATTGAAGATTTTACTCACCCTTCCTCGAAGGCTCTTGCAATGCAGTTTCTGCACAGTACTGAAGAAGGCAAGCCGTTAGTACCTTCCTCGATGCTTAATGAGGTTGAAGATCCCGTAGTACGTAAATTTCTTTCTGAAATCGTGTTCAGCAAATACCAGCTCAGTAAAGATTGGGATGAATCCCGGGTTCAGGTCGCGCAGGCAGACCCTTTGCGTATTGCGGCAGATGCAATTCTCGTGATGCAGCGCCGTGCTTTGGAGAAAATGATGGAGGAGAACCAGCAGTCGCTCAAACGCGCAACTACACGCGGCGAAGATATTACACCCTACCTTGAACGAAACATGCAACTGGTGGAGCAACGAAAGGCGTTGGACATCAAAGAGATAAAACCCTGAGCGGGTATGGAGAGGCGGGTTTTTATTACAGGAGGGACCGGTTACATCGGGAGGGAGTTAATTGACCTTCTTGTACAGCAGCGGGTGAATGTCACCGCCCTAATACGTAAAGGGTCTGAATCCAAACTTCCGGCGGGTTGCAAGCCTGTCATAGGTGACGCATTAGACGCGCAATCGTTTATTCAATATATACCACCTGCTGATACGTTTGTTCAATTGGTTGGGATTAGCCATCCTAACCCTTTCAAACCGGATGAGTTTCGTCGCATCGATTTGCAATCCGTCCGTGAATCTGTTTTCGCCGCAGTACAGACAGGCATTCGTCACTTTATCTATGTAAGTGTTGCCCAGCCTGCGCCGATAATGAAAGAATATATACGTGTTCGGGCTGAAGGGGAATCTCTCATTTGGTCAAGTGGAATATCTGCAACCATTCTACGGCCATGGTATGTACTGGGTCCGCATCGACGGTGGCCGGTCATACTATTACCGGCATATTGGGTTTTCGAGCGATTGCCTGCAACGAAAGAATCTGCCCGACGGTTGGGGTTTGTCACGGTTCGCCAGATGACCAGAGTGATCTCCGACGCCGTTCTGCATCCGTCTGAAGGAGTAAGAATTTTAGACGTTTCTTCAATAAGGCAGGTACTTGCCGGTTAAATGGTTCCCGGTGAACCACTTCATTCCGTTAGTTGAAATTCTCGTTTTTCTTACCTATCTTTTATTCGTTTTGAACATAGTTAAAGAAAAAAAATCCATAGCGCCAACGTACCGACCTTGTCTTCATTTTATAAAAGATAAGTTCGGTTTTTCTTTTTGTTGGACTTGAAAACCTTTTAACAAATAGACGCTATGGCGCAACAGAACCCCAAGACATATCGTTTACGTTTCCCACTGTTTATCAAGATTATTGGCAGTATTGGAGCAATTATTATGATACTGGTAAGCTTCAGTATTGTCATTTTGCTGCAGTTAAAGCCGCTGTTCACATCCGACAACCAGTACGAATTCCAGAGTATACATCTCACACAGTACCTTGATAAATTGTTCGATGCAGAAAATCAGTCTGCGATAAACAGCCTGACGACGAAGGATCTCCGAGACCGTCAGACGCTGGTTCTCATCACAGGCCGATTTCATTCTGCTACCGACTCACTTCTACAGATGACGGAGCGAAGAGATATACGCTCTCTCATTCAGGATATGGCCGACCAGCATAACCGATACGAAGGGTTCCTGCGCCGACAGGAGGAACTCTCACAACACGATCCTTCATATGATGCTACCAGCGCATTACAGGAAGAACAGCCAGTTGTTGATTCGTTGCGTGCGACGCTGCACATAATAAACTATGCCAATCTCCCGGGTCTGGACAAAGCCATCAAGGGGTTTGAGCAGCGAACGTCAATTGCTATGACGGGAGCGTATATCAGCTTTGTGCTATCGTTTGTCCTGGCAATTGCGGCGGCAATTATTCTTGCACGCACGCTCACAAAACCGATCCAGGCCCTCAAGGCAGGGACGGAAAAGGTCGGCGAAGGAATATTTGAAACAGTCCCTATCAGCACAAGTGACGAAGTTGCAGACCTCACGCGCGCATTCAATCTGATGAGCGATAAACTGAAGCAGCTCGATGAAATGCGCATGCAATTAATGTCGGAAATCTCGCACGAGATGCGAACTCCCCTTCAGGTGATCAAGGCGGGGTGTTATTCGATTGTTCATACAAAAGACGGACCTCCGCTCACGGAGCGACAGAGGAACGCAATCGGCATGATTACGCAATCCACAAACAGAATCAATAGCTTTGTAAATTCCTTTCTCGATGTCGCAAAGATGGAAGCGGGCTTAATGAAATTTAATTTTGAAGAAATAAACATTGTCGAGCTTCTCACGCCGCTGGTGCAGGAGGCTCAGCTTATCGGACAGACTCGCCAGATCAACATCGAGTTTGTGGCCGAAGAGGTTCCACCGATTCAACTGGACAAAGAACGGATGAGCCAGGTATGCAGCAACCTTCTTTCGAATGCACTCAAGTATACTCCCGATGATGGGAAGATTTCTGTCCGGGTTACCAAAATGCATGATTGCAATGGCACCAACAAAAATAACCGGGGATGCGTAAGAGTTGAAGTGCAGGACAGCGGGGTCGGCATTCCTGAAGGTGACCTCAAAAAGTTATTCAATAAATTCTACCAGGCTCAAAATACCCCTCTGGTCAACGAGAAAGGTTCAGGACTCGGATTGGCGCTTGTGAAACATGTTGCAGAGGCGCATGGAGGACGGGTTAGCGTTCAAAGTCAGGTAGGTGTCGGCTCGACCTTCAGCGTTTTCCTTCCTGCATAATGAAGGAGCATGAATATTCGCAAAGAAACGGAGACGTATCTCGACACCGTTGAGGAATATACACACCGAAAATTCCGGTTTCGTGATGAAGTGGGGGTGCTCGTGGATTTGGCTGCAACACGAACTATGGAACGATTGTTTGATGATATCCTCTTCCTTGCCAAGTTTGTTTCAAACGCGAATACTATTCTCAAGAGAACTGGAACCGGCAGCGAAGATACGGTGAAACTTTCAGCTGAATTTAAGGAAAACCTGGAAAAAGCTTCTTCCCTGCTCCGGACACTTGTGAAAGAAGCACCGGAGGAAATAAAGCAACATTTCCTCTCCAGTTTCTTTTCTCTTTCCCGTGACGGCATGAATAACCTGCTTGCACTTCTCTATGAACTAACCTGGATAAAAAACTATAAGCTTGACAGAAAGAAAGCACCGTAGTATGATCCGACCGTGTTGTCGGCAGACAGAAGATGTTTTCAAACCTCTTGCAACTCTCGCAAAAAAGCTTTAAGTTGATTTCCGAAAATGGAATCGCGCACGGCGAAAATATCCTTTCTTATTCTCATCATTGCTGCGCTCTGCTGGCTTGGTGGTCTCAACGTGCGGGCGATGATCGGATTTGACCTCCTTCAAACAGGAACTCTTGATTTCAAACCCAATATTCATCCCTATGTGGAACGGACGGTATTTTCATTAATTGCCCAGAGCTCGTTAGTTGTTAATTATTCGTATATTGTTGTATGGATTTGCAGCGTTATTTTCCTAAGAACGACCAACCTTCGCTTGAAAGAGCACGGATGGCTGATGATGAGTGCTATGTTATTCTATCTTTTTTCTCCGGTAGAAATCTACACGATGGTTCTCGATATGAAAATGTGGTACCTCGATGTCACCGGGTCGAATGACCTTGTCGAGTTCCGAAAGCTTTTTATTCACCGACTCGGTGCGCTTGCCGGAGTTCCGATGATTGCCCTGCTGAGTTATTATACAATTATCGCGCTTGCCGTTTTTCGTCCGATGCGGCTTTCTCCACGAATCGTTTCCTGAATAGGCGCTCTCCTGCACAAGTATCTGAAACGTCATTCCGGTCTTATTCTGATATGCCTGGTTTTCGCCGCTGCCGGCATATTACGGCTGAACGATCTTTCGTTATATACGCCCGACAGCACGAGGTATGTTATCTGGGGAACCTCAATTGCTCAGGGGAAGGGTTTTATCGACGTCACTCAGCCGGACCATGATCGGTATGTGATTCATGCGCCATTGTATGCGGTATTGCTCGCGCCGATAGAATTCTTTTTCCCTCTTTCCGTTGTCGCTGTTAAAGTATGGACACTCTTATGGGGTGTTCTCGCTATTGTATTGATGTATCGTTGGATTTCCTCGACTATTGGTATCACCGCGGCGGCTGTTGCTGTTCTGCTGTTCTCTCTTAACCCGTTGGTGCTGCTGTACTCTTCTGAGGCCCTTTCGGAAATCCCGTTTATCGTCTTAATCCTTTTGACGTTTGTTTTATGTGAACGGCAGGGCTACGGTGAAGGAGGGAGTAAAGTCAATGCAGCTCTTATGATACTCACTGTCGCAGCAGTAGCGCTGGAGAGGGAAGTCGGTATTGCGATGGTTGCCGCGGTTGTGATATATTTGCTAATGAACAAGCAGCGAAAACGAGCGGCGACCTTGCTGTTCTTTTGTCTCGCTGCGCTCTTTCTCTGGTACATGAGAAATAAGTACGCCCTTAACGCAACGCAGGGGTCGCAGCGTGGGAATCTCTCCCTGGTGTTTGAACATTTTGTAACTTCTCCTGAAGCGTCCATCGTGAATGAGTTTGCGCTTCGTATGTGGCTCAATTTTAAGGAGTATGCCTCACAGCTTGGTGGAATGTTGTTCTATCCTCTGTCTGCCTCTCATCAGGTCAACCTCATTGCGGAAGTATCTACATTGGACAAAATGATCCAATCCCTTGTCGAGAATTGTAAGGTTATTATTATTTTCCTGTCCGCAGGCCTCATGTTCATTGGAATATACAGGGATCGCCGAACATCCACCATATCCTTACTCAGGTTATTGTTTGTCGTTTTCTACCTCGGCGTTATTCTTGCATATCCCGTGCACGATATTCGTTTTCTCGTTCCGTTGCTTCCGTTGATGATCTTTTATGTTGTCCTCGCGGGAAAATGGCTTATGACGCAGAGGTTCAACCTGGTTCCGCGTATGAGGCTGACCACCGTGGTGGGAATAACTGTTGTTCTCATGCTTCCGAATGTTTCCGGAATCTACAACATTCTCAAAGCGAACATAGCGTATCAGCGCTCGCCCCTGGATTTTTATCAATCCTTACAAAAGCTTACGAGCTATCCTTCCATATTCACACAGCCATGGACGCTCCTCGGCAGTTGGATACAACAGAATATTCCGGAGGGGGAAACGATTGCGAGTCCTTCAAAGGAACTTGCTGTTGTGGTGGGAGACCGGCAGGTGATGGAACTCGACCCCGGAATCCCTCTTCCCCTCTTTGAAAAATTGATTCGTGACCACCGGGTGAATTACATTCTTGCACCAATTCGATGGCAGGATTTAAAAGTGTATGAATTTTTGATGAGCGAATCATCAAGGTTATGGTTCGAGGAAGTACACAGGGTGGCGAACCTTGTTCTTCTGAAAATTCATTCACGCTTTCTCGTATCTCCGCCGGATAACCTGACAATTGTTCAACGACAAGATACCACCACCGCAAGCGGGTTTCTCCGCCTGGGTCGGGAGCAAATCATGAGCGGAAATTATGATGGCGCAATCCTGCTCCTGAACAAAGGGTTAACACTTGCGCAGGAACAGCCTCAATTGATCTATCAGCTTATTATTGCGTATGCTCAAAAGGGGGATAGAGATGCTGCGGTGGAACAGTTTCGCCGTTTTGTCACCCTCCCGCAGGTAGGGTCGTATATCGTCCTTGCGCGATTTCAACTACAGGCGATGGAACTCTTTCTCAAGGCACAATCGTCGAAGAACACCGAGGAACAGTCGATTAAGTTGTATGATGTCGCTTCCTCATACTGGAAGTCCGGTTACTACAAACGTGCGACGACAATCCTCAACGCTTCTCTTCAATCTGATTCATCCTATTTCGTCGGTTTGTTATGGGGATTCCATTATGCGCTACAGCTCGGCGATACTGCACGCGCATTCCACTATCTGAAGCGACTTGAGGTGATCGATGCAGTCAATCCGGTTGTTACTGCTTTCGGACGTGTGAGAACTATCATTGATTCCCTTGCCCGTTGCAACAATAATCTCGAACGAAGCCGCCTTCATTTTTCTCTTGCAAATGTATACAGCAAAATAGAACTTAATGAAGAAGCGCTCGATGAAGCCGAGAGAGCGCTCGGTGAAGATCACAGGAATACGACGGCGCTTTTATTCATTGCCGATATGTTCGAACGGCGTTCTCTTTTCCCGTCTGCGACTCAAACATATCAGCAGGTAATCTCGCTTGAGCCGGATAACACCTTTGCCCGCGGGAGGATAGAGTACCTGAAAACCCGCTCTTTCATGGAGTGAAGAACGAATGGTTATGGTAAATGTCTATTCTCTCTTGTCCCCCGAATTCAACTAATTTGATATCGTATGGATTACGCACAGCTTCTGAAAGACCTTGAGGAACTAACAGGTCAACTTGGAATCCAGCTTCGGTATGAGAAGGGAGATTTTGACGGAGGTTACTGTATCCTTAAAGACCAAAAAGTGCTTGTCGTAAACAAACGGCTGCATGACATGCGTAAAGCGTCGGTGCTCGCACTGGCGCTTTCAGAGATCGGGCTCGATGCTGTATTTATCAAACCGGCTCTTCGCAAGTACATCGAAGATGAGCAGGCAAGGTTTGCGAAACAGAAATGATTCTTCTTCCTTCCCTTTCACGTCGGCATCGAGGGTCTTCAAGGAACAGGTCTCAATCGAGTGGTATCTCTATTGTTGCCTGAATTTGGGATGTGAGGTAATTGCGAGCACCAGTTCGGGCATGACTTTATTCCCTCGTGCTTCCATTTTTTTGACATACGAGTAGGCCAGGTTTGGGTCATCCCTGTTCCGTAAATAAAAGTTTGCCAGATAGTAATATCCGAGAAGATAATCTGGATTCATTTCAATTGTTGTGCGCCACAATCTCTCTGCGTCCTCATTCCTTCCCATAGTAATGCAAAGAGTGCCGTAATTAATACGCGTCTGGAGGTCCAGCGAGTCCAGTGAAAGCGCTATACGATATGCATTTTCACTCTTCGCGTACTCCTTACGGGAAGCATAGATATCGCCGAGCATGCGATATACACCTTTCATCGTATTGTTTTTCCGGATTCCCTCAAGAATGACACGCTCAGCGCCTTCATAATTATGCTCGTCCATGAAGTATCCGCTTATGGCAATATAAGAGTCGTCCATACTTGGAGAGTGGAGGTAGGCATCTCTGACATAGCTCCACCGGTTGCTGAAACTCCCTGCGTGAACGAACGACACTGATGCAAGAATCACAAGGAGGATGACAGCGAGTGCGACGTGTAGTGACTTTGCACCATCAAATTTCCTCATGGCAGGATGGTAAGCAAAGGCGAATATCATTCCGATGAAGGGAACATACGCGCGGTGTTCGTGATAGATGTTACCAGTTAAAATACTCGGCAGGAGAAAGATAACGAACCACAGGACCCCCCACAGAACGAGCTTCTTTTCTCGGCCGCCCGTTAGAATAAAAAGAACTGACACGGTGATCACAGCAACGCCGTGCCACCAGGCATAATCATCGATAAGATTAGGATAGATTGAAAAACTAAACGGAAAAAAGACTTTCTTTAGATAGAGTAGTATTGCAGGGATGTATTCAACCCCGTTAGATAAGCTCTGGACGATAGTTTGGTTAGATATAAGGTTTTGATGAATATTACTCCGGAGCAGCAGATATGCTGAAATCATAACAGTCCATGTGGCAGCAACAGGCAGGCTGCTCTGAAATCTGATGCGTTGACCCCACACAAGTATTACGTACAGCAAACATACAAGAGGAAGAGCAATTGCAGTCTCCTTCGTGAGTAACGAAAGAAAAAATGAGAGCACATGGAGAGCTAATGTTTTCCAGGACTGCTTTTCAAGATACGATTTAAAGGAGGAGATCGTGAGTAAGACGAACAGAGCCAGAAGAGAATCGTTCCTGCCGGGAATCCAGGCGACCGCCGAGGACAACAATGGATGAACAATAAATATCAGTGAGGCGAGTCCGGCAACCGTGATTGGTACAAGCGATGAACGAAGAAACCGAAAAATCAATATGGCGCACAGTATGTGCAGCAGAATGTTTGTCTGGTGATACATCCAGAGTTCCGTACCGGCGATTTGAGCGTCCAGCATAAGTGAGAGGTTCATTATCGGACGGTAGAAGAGAGTCTGGTTGGGTTGTGAAATGAAAACGTCAAGAGTAAACAGCCGGGGAAGATTCCTGAGATCGCCTAGCAAGTCGCTGTTCTTGACGATCAACAGATAATCATCATAATTTGTATACTGAAAGAAGATAGTCCTAAAGTAAAGAGCGGCTCCTGCGATAAGTAAAAGGAAGTAGATGTATCTGTCCTTGACCTTGAAAACATTAAATTCAGGAACTTGGTTTGTCAATGTGGTTGGAAGTAAATTAGATGAGTTATGACCACGAAAAAAATCGGAATAATTCTCATAAGAATCAGCCCATGTAAGATTGTTTTGCCTGCAACTACTCCAACAGCCTGTATTTTAACTTCGGTAAGGTAACAAACAACTGGAATTCAAGCAAGAAGAAAATCTTCAGGTATCCATTCCTCCCTATGCTTCACAGAGGGCAATTCAACGCATCGTTTTATTATAATGTACGCCGGAAGTTTTGGTTTGGGTGTTTTGCATATCAGTGATTGATTTTGTACACTTCATCACGAATGATAAAAGCAGTCATTTTCGACCTCGATAATACTCTCGTCGATTTCATGGCGATGAAGCGACAGGCAGTCGATGCTGCTATCCATGCGATGATCGACGCAGGGCTCAATCTTACTCCCGAGGAAGTGAAAGCAAGGATCGATGCAATTTACAAAGAACGGGGCATTGAATTTCAGAATGTCTTCGACCAGCTGCTTTATGATGTATTTAAGAAAGTAAATTATAAAATTCTCTCCGCCGGGATTATTTCCTACCGGAGGGCGCGTGAGGCAGCTCTCGTTCCGTATCCACATGTGTATATGACCCTGATGGAGCTGCTGAAGCGCGGATTGAGGCTTGCGGTCGTCTCCGATGCCCCGGCACGTGAAGCATGGCTGCGATTGTGTTATCTGAATTTTCATCATATTTTCCATAGCGTCGTTACGTTCGATGATACCGGAGAACGGAAGCCAAACCCCGGTCCTTTCAGGAAAGCCCTTGAGCTGCTCAGGGTGAAGCCGGAGGAGGCCTTAATGGTCGGCGATTGGGCGGAACGGGATATGGTCGGTGCGGCAAACATCGGCATGAAGACCGTGTTCGCCCGTTATGGTGATACGTTCGGAACCGTTGAAACTCATGCGGATTTTGAAGTCAGTGATGTCAAGGAGCTGCTTCATATTATCGAACAACAGAACAAAGCAAAGTAATGAGCAATGATTAAAGGCACCGGCATCGATGTCGTTGAAATCCCCCGCATCCAGCGGTCGATAGATGAGTGGGGGGATGCGTTCCTCGAGAAAGTGTTTACGACGCAGGAACTTGTGTACGCCCGCTCGCGCAAGAACACCACGCATCATATTGCCGCCCGGTTCGCGGTGAAGGAGGCAGTCGCAAAGGCAATGGCAACAGGATGGAGCGGCGGGTTCCGCTGGAAGGACATCGAAGTAAAAAATGATTCTTCAGGTAAACCATCGGTTATTCTGTACGGTCAGGTGAAGGAATTATTGAAGGATACCAAAGTGCTTGTTTCAATTTCCCATTCGGAGTCGATTGTTGTTGCTATGGCAATTATTGAGCCTGTATCAACATAATTGGTTGATTTTTCCGAAGTAGTTAAGGATATTAGCTATTGCGTTTCCCCCATAAATTTATTATTTTTGATGATTGAATCCACGATATTTCAACACGAGGTAATCGGTCATGAAGCAGCTTGGGATTAAGAAATTGTATTATTCGATCAGCGAAGTAAGCAAGATCGCCGACCTTGAACAGTATGTCTTGCGTTACTGGGAGTCGGAGTTTGAACAGCTTAAGCCTGCGAAGAACCGCGCCGGCAACCGGATCTACACGAACCGGGATATTAAACTGATATTATTTATCAAACGACTGCTACGCGAGGAACGATATACGATTGAAGGAGCTAAACAGGTGTTGCAGACGTACGTGCCCGACAGTGAATCTGGAGAGCAATTAGAATTGATTTCTGAAACGACGCTTCCCGAACAAACGCCGATGAAGCCCGTTGAAAATCGTGCCCAGCGTGACATGGTTGAGATAAAACAGTTTCTCGAGGAATTGCTTGTCAGGTTGACGTAAACCGGGTCTGTCCGTTCTACTCCCACCACATCTCTCTATAAGAAATTACTCGGAACGTGGCACAGCCCGGTCCCGAAGGGATTCCTTCGGAACTAGCGCACTTGGTGTAAACGGTGAAGGGAGGAAATGTGTCTTACTGCGTATATGTGTTGAAAAGTGAAACTACAAATAGGTTTTATATTGGCCAGACGCAGAATTTAGAACTGAGAATTCAGCGTCACAATTCCGGAGGTTCGAAGTTTACGAAATCGGGAAAGCCTTGGAGGTTAATTTATACAGAAGATTGTGATAGTCGAAGGGATGCAGTTGTAAGGGAAAGATTCTTAAAGTCGCCAAAAGGTTGGAACGAATTGAAAGTAATAAAACAATTCACTCGGAACGTGGCGCAGCCCGGCTAGCGCACTTGCTTGGGGTGCAAGGGGTCGCGGGTTCAAATCCCGCCGTTCCGACAA
>CAZAFL010000026.1:0-45821 GCA_964484465.1 uncultured Chlorobiaceae bacterium | reverse complement strand
CGGCGAGAATTTCCACGGGAAGCTCGAATGGATTCCGGTGCGGGGAATGGACAAAGCCGTTCAAACAATCTTGAATTTAGTTCAACTCTGGGTGGAGAAAAACTCCTAAATAAAGCTTTCCGCCTCCCGCGCGAACATCATACGCAAATTTTCAAAGGGAGGCGTTATGCATTTCAAGAGAATTCTTCTGTTTCTTGTTATTGTTGGCTTCGCAGAAGCACAGGAACGACAATTTCCATACAAAGAAAATTTTGATACGGTTATAGTTCCGGCTCTTCCTGCGGGATGGTCGACAACAACTCACCGATCACCTTCGGGTGATTTCACGACCACATCTTCAGTTCCGTTCTCCGATTCAAATGCAGTGCTGAGTAGTAATTCCACAATCAGTCAGAGTCTTATTTCCCTGCCGTTAGATTTTTCCGGCCGGCAGGCCGACAGCATTTCATTTTACGAGCGGCGATCGGGCAGTCACAATTCTGGAATGCTGATTGAGGCCTCCACAGATGGTGGCATTTCGTTTTCAATCCAGATAAGCGATACAATAAAGAATGCCGGGACAACGGCATACGTCTTGCGAAAGTTCAGCCTGCCCTCCGCATTGAGTAACATGCCTTCCGTAAAATTTCAGTGGCGAATTATCGGCAATGGCACAGGGACAACGGGCACAATCCGACTGGATAATATTATTGTGACCGCAAGAGTCCAGCTCGATGTCGGGATTTTGTCGGTTCATACTCTTCCACAATACCCCCATGCAGGAGATCCGGTTGAAATCCTGGCAACAATAAGGAACGAAGGTACACTTCCTGTCCGGCATTTTACAGTAGATTTCTATGCCGACCGGGATAATGATTCATTGCCTCAAGAAAATGAATTAATTTCTTCGCAAACCGTTGATGATGTCCTTCTGCCGAATGATACTGTTGGTTTGAAAATTAATCTGACGAATGTTTCTACAGGTCAGTCAGCTGTTATTGTGACAGCGAAGCTTTTAGGGGATCAAAATCCTGCAAATGATATTTCTTATTATAGATACTCTGTCGGATTGTCAAAGAATTCGGTTATCATTAATGAAATCATGTACGAGCCGAGGACCGGTTGCCCTGAATATGTAGAGTTGTATAATCGAAGCAGGGAGAATGCCGACCTTCTGGGCTGGAAACTCTCTGACCGAAGAGATACGAGCGGGAAGGCGAATGAATTTGTCATTAGTAAGTCGTCATTGGTCATTGGTTCCGAAGAGTATGTTGTCGTTGCCGCAGATTCTTCATTGCTCAGATGTTTTCCATATCTGAACAGCAGGCAGACGACAATTCTGAACAAGCCATCGTTAAGCCTTAACAACGATGGTGATGATGTTGTGTTGAGTGATGCTACGGGAATGATGATCGACAGCGTGCATTACTCACCATCCTGGCACAATCCAGATGTAATGGATGTTTCCGGAAAATCCCTTGAGCGTATTAATCCGGATTTACCGAGTAACGATAGGCGAAACTGGAGCACGAGCGCGAGTCCCGATGGTGGAACACCCGGTAAGCGAAATACGCTGTTTACAGTAGCGGTGCCGGGCGAAGCTTCGGTTTCCTTCTCACCAAACCCTTTTTCGCCTGACGGCGACGGCAAGGAGGATGTAACAATAATCTCATATAAACTTACTTCAACAGTCGGTTTAATCCGTATTCGAATTTTTGATGTAATGGGAAGACTTATCCGCACACTTGCAAATGCGGAGCCGACTGGGTCGAACGGTGAAATCATATGGGACGGGTTTGACGACAACCACAACAGGGCGCGAATGGGGATTTATGTGGTACTCCTTGAAGCGCTGAGCGCTGATGGCGGGCAGGTACAGACGGTGAAAGGCGTAGTTGTCGTGGCGGCGAAGATGTGATGGAATAAATCTGTCATTTCGAGGAGTCCCGCAGCAGCGGGACGACGAGAAATCTCAATGATTGAGATTCGTCGGAATGACAGTTTCAAGCATCATTGTGGCAGTCGGGAAACTGCCATTTGACAACCGGTAAAATATTGAGTAAGTTTTTTGGGGATTTGCGATGGCTGCCGATAGGTTTTAATAAACAACCTGAGATACCAACCACTATGCAAGAATTCATGTTCTTTATCCGCAAACAGAGCAACAGCAAAGATACGCTGTCTCCCGAACAACATCAGAAATTCCTGAAAGGGTGTGAACTCTACATCGGGAAATTGAAACAGGAAGGCAAACTCATCTCAGCGCAGCCTATAGAATGGAACGGCAGCATCCTCTCCTTCCCCGGCAAAGTATGGAACGATACACCGTACAATGAATCGAAAGAAGTAATCGGTGGGTATTATCACATCTTTGCTTCCGACCTGAACGAAGCGATCGCGATTGCGAAGGATAACCCGGAGTTTCAGTTCAATCCGAATACAAGAATAGAAGTCCGCCCGATCAAGATGAAAGAAGTGAGCACGGGGTTTGTTTATCCGAAATCGTAAGTCGATGAGTTTTGTAATTATTAAATATGGGCGACAAAGCTGAAATCTTCCTGCAGTTAAAATCATTACTTGCAAAATACGAATCACCGCTCGTCGCAAGAAGCAATGGCAAGTCACGCTATGAGCTCTGGACGACGAAAGAAGTGGAAATCGCCGGCAGAAAACGGAAAGAATTGTATTTTGCAGGATTGGTCGTTCAAAGCACCTATGTCGGCTACTATTATATGCCGATATACGGGAATCCGAAGTTGCAGAGCCTACTCGGCAAGGAATTGCTTTCAATGCTCAAAGGGAAAGCGTGTTTCCACATCAAAAAATTAGACAAAGAGCTTCTGATGCAAATAAGAAAGTCGCTGGACGAAGGATTCAAATGCTACAAGAGACTTGGGTGGGTTTAACGGTACTTAGGAGTGCAAAACCTTCCTGTACAACTCCAGAGTCCTCTCTCCCACCCGCTCCCAGAGAAAGTTACTCTTCACATGTTCGCGCAGAGCATTGTCTTTCGGCTTATTCAAAGCGGTTACGATGCCGTGATGAATCAACTCCCACGATGTCGGTTCGACGTACTCTGCGTAGGAACCGAAATATTCTTCGGTCCCTCCATATTTCGTGACGACAACCTTTGCTCCTGCCAGCCCCGCTTCCAGCGCGGCGATCCCAGGAGTTTCAAAGAGGGATGGCAGCACAAATACGTCACATGCTGCGTACGCCGATGAGAGAAGTTCGGAATCATTCGGGATACTTTCGAGCATCAGGAGTCGGGGGTTCTTCTTCCCCTGCTCCATGCACCTCCTCCCATAATCATTGTCCTCAATCCTGCCGATAATAACGGCGGGAATATTGATTTTTTCCAGCGACTGAATAAGCCGCAGAACATTCTTCCTTCCCGGACCTATATGTCCGACATTGAGGATAAAATTTTCCATCCCGAATTTCTTCCTGAACGCGTCGGGTCGAGCATGGTAAAACCGTTCTTCCACACCATTCGGGATCATTGTAATGTTTTCGCGCGGAATCCCGAACCCCTTTTCCAGCAAATATCCTTCCTTCATCGTATTTGGAGCAACAGCCCTCGCCCATGAACATATTTCCGTCACTAATCCGTAATCGCTCCACGTTCCTTTCACAAAATTTCGGAGCGTATGGTCGACTGTTAGTGCAGTTCGCAGGAATATCGGTGAATGACGGGAAAAAAATATCGGTGAGACAACCATCGGAATGCCGAGTTTGTGGATTTCTCTTGCAAGATGGTATGAGCCGATATTCGCACCGAAGAGATGGATCAAGTCGACGCTCTCTTTGGCAACTTCTCTCCAAGACTCGAAGAGTGTACACTCGACGCCAAGTTGTTCAAGGCACCGCTTCGTCTGAAAGATCTGCGTTCGCGGTCCTCCTTTTAACAACATCGCTGACTGGTATGTGGCGAGGCATACCTTCATGTTATCGGCTGTGAACTATTTTGGAAAATAAATTTTCAGCTTGAATAATCGGGACCCACGGATTGAATTTATACATCCTTGCGTAATCTGCGGGCAACGGCGCCTGTTGCGGCACCGGCTTCCAGGAAAGGCTGCTCAGGTCAACCAATGACTGCACCGGTGTGAATGCCTCTAAACCGTCATGTCGGGTAATATGCATCCAGGTATTTTGTGATATTTCGTTTGAAGTTACTTGTAATGACGAGCCTTCCGCTTCAACCGCACACTCTCCCCCTGCCCGTTCCTTCCACCAATTTGCATAATCTGTCATCCGCACGGCTTGAAGATGATGTTGTTCCGCAATCGTAAACATTTCCTGGAGCGCACCTTCATGACCATCTCTCGGGTGGTGGTAGACGGCGATAGGCTCGCGGGCATTAAGTTTCGATGCTATCACATGATGAAAATACTTTATAATCTCATCTATTGTAAGCCCCAGCCGCCGCAAGGTCCCGATGCTTACCGGGTGGACAGGAATCTGCAGCACCGAAGATTTCATTCCTTCAACAACAGGATATGATGGAAAATCATCATAATCATAAGAAAACTCAGATGAATATTCAAAACCGGAAGATCCAATTGCTTTCCCGGTATCCGGGTTCCATTGTCCGTACGCTGAGGCGAACCCCTTCACCCGAAGACTTCTTTTCGCGAACACATGTAGTGCCCGCTGAATGTCGTCAAGGCTTTCCTGATAGTTTTTGTAAAATTTATGATCAAAGCAATGAACGCCGACTTCATCTTCATCCATTTTCTGAAAATCATCCAGCCATTGTTCCTGACTTTGCACATCGATAAACCATGTTGCTGGCACTACTTTCCGATGATGTTCGGTTTGATTATGAGAAAGGAAAGAATGGAGTGATGCTATTTCCTGCCGGCTTGCATAATCCGTATCGATACGCAACACAAAAAGGCTTAGCTCGTTGCGTGGAAAATACCAACGATGGACATAAGGCAATCGCCTGCGGTGATACAAAACTTCGAGTGAGCGCGAGACGAGTTTACGAATGCGTCCTTTCGACACCAAAGAAACAATTTCAAATGGAAGCCTACGTATGTTCCCATAGAAAGATTTCCGTGCTACACGATGATCGAGCATCATATCTCCCGCATCGAACGGAAGCACAACAACGTGCCCTCCACCTACTTCTCCAATGTAAACGGACCGGCAATTCTTCTCGTCCAGAAGTTCATTTGCCTGCGGAATAATGGAACACTTTCGATGAATGTCGATCGAACCGATTCCGGTAAATATGGAATTATCATCAGGCACAATATACTTTAGAAACCTTGTTTGCGACCGACTGCCGAACATCTGGTCGTAGTGGATAGCAGAACAAATCAAAGCTCCACCGGAGTAAAGGAATTCACGAGTGCCGGTAAGGGTCTCAGGCGGTATGTTGCCCGCAAGTATAAGAACGCTCCAGTGGTCAGGTGTAATATTCGAAACATTCAGAGAATACGGAACTCCTTCCTGATCGAGCAGAAGCTTCCATCCGGGATGATCACCTATAAGACCTACCCTCAAATGCATCAGACGCGGTCCAATAATTCTTCGATATCGGACTTTTTCACCGCTCGCGTAACAAACATCATGACACAATAGACAATGCCCCCGGTCGATATCGAAGCAATCAGGTGCACAGAGGGAAGCATGTACACCACAACTCCCATGATAACCGCTGCCGGCAGCGTTCTGAGAATGTACCTGCTCCCTTCCACCTTCACAAATCTGTGGAATTGAGTCCACATAAGAAGTAATGTGACTGCTTCAGAGCCTGCCATTGCAGCAGCGGCGCCGATAGTACCGAATAATTTCGTGCATACTACGACTGAACAACAATACAGCAGAACGCTGACTACCATCGTCTTCGTGTATAATTTTTCCTTGCCAATCGCTATCAACCCGGATGTAAACACCGTATGGAGCATCGTAAAAAAGAAATACCAGATAAGTACTTGAAAGATCGAACCGGCATCTGCATACTGTACGCCAAACACGATACTGATGAGTTTTCCGGCAAGCAGGGTTCCTCCTATGCTGAGTGGTAACGTCGTTGCCACGATCCATTTTACGGCGATGCCCAGGCGGTTTGATAATTTTTCGGGTGAATCAGCTTGAAGGCGCGAGGCTGCAGGAAGCAGCAATACACTCGAGACCCTGTCGAGCATTAATAAAAAAAAGACAAGTTTGCTCGCCGCGCTGTACACACCAACCTGAGTAATCGTCAGCATAATGCCGAGAACGAGCGGCGGAAGATTCACTGTGAGGCTTGCAAGAATATTACCGCCACTGAGCACCAGAGATTTTCCCGCAAGAGACCTCAACGCACCAGGTTCAAATTGCATACGAAGGTCTCCATTCTCGCGTTTATGAAGAATCATTAGCATGATCGCCGCAAGAGAATCACCAGTAACTGCCCCAATCGCTACCCAGATAATATCCTGTCCGGAATGGACGAAAATTATAAGTACAAGAAGATATACTGAAGCCGAAAGAATCCTGCTTAATCCTACAACCGCCATCCTCTCCTTTCCCAAAAAGTACCAGTCGAGGAGAACAGCATTCGCGATGAGGGAAAAACATAGGAACACAATGAACCTCGCCGTGAGCTCGTCGGCAACGACAAGCTTTACGACAATCACCACAATCGTGTAGACAAAAACCCCCGCCATCATTCGAAACCCTGTAATCGTGTTGACCGACTCTTTACCTCCGCCTTGTGCAATCTCCCGAATACCAAAAGTTGTAAGTCCAGCCGAGCTTACAATTAAAGCATAGGAAAGCACAGTGAACCCAATACTTACCAAACCAAAACCCGCGGTGCCGATTGTCCGGGCAAGATAGGCAATGGCAAGAAACCCCAACAGCCTGCGGAGAATATCACTGACAATAATTGAGAGAAAATTTCTTGACAATTGTCTCATGCAATGAGACTTTCAATCAACCGGATGAGTTCATGCTCCCTTTTCTCTTTAGGAAATAAAGAGACTATACGCGCACGCGCCTTTGCTCCTACGCTTTCAGGCATGTTCATGGCTTTCAGTAATGCAGTGCGCAAGGATTCGGGATCATTTGGAGGAATAAGAATCCCCGCATCGCCGACGGCAGTGGGATTGCCGCCGACCTCAGTTGCAACGGGAACACATTCACACATCATTGCTTCGCATAGCGTGTTCGGCAAACCTTCAAATCTCGACGGCTGACAAAACACTTTTGCCTGACGGTAAAATGGAAGCAATTCCTCCCTTCGGACCGCCGGATGAAAGGACATGTTGGATGGGGGTTTCTCCTCTGTGCTAAGTTTAGGATCAACCCCCACAACAATAAACTGAACATCAGGCAGCCCTTTTGCAGCGGCACTAAGGACATCAATACCCTTCCTCAGAAAGGTCCGCTTATCTCTGGCAACAGCAACGGTGAGCACAACACGTTCTTTTTCCTCAATCGGTTTCCAGGCATGACAATCATATCCTGTCGGGATATAGAGAATATTTTTGCCGTCATACTCTGCGAGCCGGATTGCCCGTTCCTTCAATGATGGATCGACAACGAGCACACGAGCAGCATTTCGAAGAGCATACCGAACGAGCGGTGCTCTCCACGGACTCAGCCAGATACCGTAATCGAGGTCCCGCTCCTTTGCAACATCGACTCCGGCAACAACGATAACTGAATTCACACCTATCATCTTTCCAACCACAACGCCGATAAATGCATACACCGATGCAAACCAGAAGAACACCAGGTCTGAACGAATGACCCCGCTAATAATTTTCCAAATGCTGATTAGTCCGCCACCAAACCGGTGCCGAACAGTGAAATGCTTTTCAAGAACATCCAGGTCGTCCTGGATAAAGGGCGTGTGAAATGCCGAAAAGAAAAATATGGAAGGGCGCGTATTCAGATATGTTATGAATGAACAGGCATTGATTCCTGAATAATCTTTCCAACGGCGGCAAACACCTCGTCAACCTCGATATGCGTAATACAGCGGAATGTATCTTCCTTCCATTGGCAAATCGCGGGCCGTGGAGAATAGTAAAAGCAGGGGCTGCATTCCAATTCCCGCCGTACCATGATATATTTCGTGTGCCATGGATACACATAATTTGGATTCGTGTACGCGAAGATCGTCACAACCGGGAGCTGTAACCCGGCGGCAATATGCATCAGCCCGGAATCGTTTACGACAAATACCGAACACTTTTTCATCACCGCCACGCCGGTCATTAACGTCGGAACATTCACGATCGTCGCTTTTCCGTTCATCAACCGGTTGATGTTCGTATTGAGTTCATACTCTTCAGGACCGCCGAACAGTAAAATAGTTGCGTTATATTGCTCTTTCAGCATCAAACCTAGCCGGGCAAATTTTTCCGGAACCCATCTCCGGCGAGCATGATTCTTTAAGAGAGATGAGCCGGCATGAAAACCGACGATGAGCGAGTTCTCGGAAATCTTATTCGCTTTCAGCCATTCGTCAGCGCGCAGTTCATCATGTTCATCGACGACAAGCTGCAGCGGCGGCAGTGGCTGTTCAACGGTAACTCCGAGTAACTCTACGAGACGGAGATTTTCTTCGACATTGTGCTTTCGGTCATCCTCCTGCACGCGCATGTTGTTGAGGAAATTCAGCGAGCGGGTGTTGGCATGATTGTAATCATGACCCAACCGGCGTTTCGCGCCAACCAGCAGGCTTATGATGTTGTAGGGCCATCGGTTTGCGGGGTATACATTGATCGATACATCATAATGGGTGCGCCGGAGTTTCAGGACATCCGAAAAGTTGGACAATGGGTTGGCAGTAAGAAGATTCGAATAATGAACAGACGAGATATCCCGGTTCCGCAGGTAAATCTCCTCGACGCCCTTGAACATAGCAAGAAGGTCGATTTGCGCTTCAGGAAACTTTTTCCGGAGAAGATGAAGCGCTGGTGAAAACATCAGGGCATCGCCGATCCCTGATAGCGCAATGATAAGTATTTTCATAACCGGGTTCGGTTATCTTCCTTCGGTTGCGGAGAACATGTTCCCGGATATCTCAACACAAGCCCTGTGATGATGGATGAATGAGAAATGTCTCGGCGTTTTCTGCCCCTCAGCGTGATGTGGCCGTATCGGCAATGGCACCCCCTTTGAGTTGATTTTGATAGAACTGAATACGGCTCTTGATACTCTTGTCGTCCGGATAATATCCAGAAAGACGATTGAGGAGGTCGATTGCCGATTGGTAATCCTTCCTGGCGTCATAGATACTCAGGAGATAAATGTACGGATTATCCTCGGATGAAACATCCGCATTGTTCGAATTGATGATATCCAAGCAGGTTCGTTCAACCACATCGGAGTATTTCTTGAAATCCGTGGAATCGGCAAGCTGGAGAAAAATATTCATCATCCGCGCGGTAAACACCCAGTCCCGAATGGGAACAACATTTAAGGGGACAGTAGCTTCAAGCTGCTGCATGATCTGTTTCGCTTTTTCCTTGTTATTTGCCCTCAGCTCGTTGAACGCCAGCCGCATGAACCCGGCACGGTAATTCATCACAAGTCGTTGAACATTCTCATCGTAGTAGACGTGCGGGTTATTCAGGTTACGGTAGATATAACCATGTTGAGGTCCTGTTGACGGGGTGATATTTTTTGCAAGAACATTTGCTTCCATAACCTCTTTATCGAGAGCACCCTCCGGCGAATCGAACTTTGCCGGAACAAGCTTCCAGGCGAGTCCCTGCATCTTCATATAATTGTCGAGCCCGATTTTCGCATCCGGTGAAACAGTAACGGCAAAATAAATCGGTCGCTCCCATTTATTCGTCATGATAATATCCCTCACCATCATATCCTGAACACGCAGGATAGAGATATTTTCCTGCCATGGAGTAGCCTTAATGGTATACGTGATTTTGCCTGTTCGTTGTATTGTCGAATCGACAACGTTATAACGATGGAGCACATCGCGCGGCACAAGCAAATCGACCTGTCGTGTTGTCCATCTCACCGGGCCGATATGAGCAATCTGGTCATCCGTCAACGAGATTGGGACTTTCTGCGTGCCATACGGCATTTCGTTTTTCAGCTGATGGATGTACCATGAGGTATTAACAAGGCTTAAATTAACAATGCGAATATCCCGCCGGACTCTTTCAACATCCTGAAGGTACCAGAGAGGGAAGGTATCATTATCGCCATTGGTGAACAGGATGGCGTTCGGTTCACAACTTTGAAGAAGGTTGTAGGAATAATCCCATGCACTATAATTCTGACTCCGGTCATGTTCAAACCAGTTGATGCGTGCAAGGTTCACAGGGACAGTGAATGCCGCAACTGCAAGAACACCAGAAGCGGCCGTTTTGAACAGGCTCTCCTGATGTAAATATTTACGAATAACACTGATAATACCGGTCAGGCCTACCGCAATCCAGATTGCCATAGCATAATACGCCCCCACGTAAAAATAATCACGTTCGCGCGGTTGTGGATCCTGCTGATTCTGGTATAAATCCAAAACAACTCCCATAATGGTAAACATCGTCAGAAGAACAAACCCCATTTTCCAATCCTTGTTGAAATGATAGAAGAAACCAAATAATACTAACAGGACAGGAATTAAGAACGTCGAATCTCTGGCTTCACCTCCAAAAGGACTGGTTTTGAAAAGAAATTTCATCACAATGTTTCCGATAGGATTAAGCGGAAATATATTCGCCCGTGCATCCGCCCAATCTCCCTCGGCTCCAGAAAAATTCCACAAGAGGTAACGAATATACATATGACTTATCTGGTACCGCCAGAAGAAATCCCAATCGCTGGTATAATTCACGCGCGTCGCCTCGTGCATAGCTTCGTGTGATGGCCGGCGGGGAAACCATTTTTCACGATAGCCTTGAAGGTCGTTGTCCCAGCTCTCCCCTTTCAGCAACGGAACATCGCCGTACTGTTCGCGCGTAATGTACGCTGTTAAACTGGCAAGATCTTTCGGTTCGTTCTCCTTCATGGCAAGGTTTGTAACATTCGACCGTATCAGAACAACGCTGTACGTGGAATACCCGAGAACGATAAACAAAAATGAAAAGCAGGCAAGATGGAGCATTTTGTGTTTTGTCCGGATAGTCCTGTACACACCGTACAGGGCAACGATTACGAGGGCCAGAGGAACAAATGGGAGAACATCACTTTTAAACCCTTTGAAATCGCCGTCAAGCAATGAAGGAAGGAATTGAACGATGCCGGGGTAAATCACAAAAAAAATCGCCAGCGCTACCGCGGAAAATTTAAGAAAGCTTTTCCGGTTAAATTCGTAATGACGGAAATAGTATATCATCAGGATCGGTATTACCTGTAGAAGGGCAAGTATATGAACGCCTGTTGAAAGTCCGAGAAGGTATGCGATGAGGAGAAAATATCGTTCGTTACGTGGTTCGTCTGCGCGTTCCCACCACCGCAGGGCAAGCCAAAGACAGATGGAAACGAAAAACATTGCCAGGCCGTACACTTCCGCTTCAATAGAATTATCCCAGTAGGTCGTACTGAAAGCGAGTGCCAGGGCACCGATTGCAGACGAACCGAACACGATAACACGGTCAAATGATGTTGTTATCGGTCGAAATCTCGAAATCAATTTTACCGCGGCGAGATAAAGGAACATGACGCCGAGCGCACTGCCGATAGCAGAAACGGCATGCATACGCGCCGCGATATCGGGCAGAAAGGGGATGAGCGAAACAATCCGGGCGACGAGGACGAACAACGGCGCTCCCGGAGGATGCGGAACCTGCAGTAACCGTGACGCGGCACAAAACTCGCCGACATCCCAGAACACAACCGTCACCGACAACGTCTTGAGATAAACAAACGCGGTGACAAGAAACACTCCGACGGCAACTACGCGGTTCATCATCTTGTCAATCATTAAATCCTCAAAAAATAATCAAACCGGGGTTATCAACACAACGGAGATTAATATAGAAGAATCTGAAAACAATCGCAAAAAGGTACTACGCGGCACTTACGCGGGAGAGCAGCACCTGGCTGATTTCGTCACAGACCAACATTCCCTTTGACGATAAGCGTAGCGTGGGCTCTTCAAAAATGGCAAGCTTTTCATTCACCAGCCGATTGATCTCTTCTCGTCCAGCTTGTAATATATCAACCCCTAACTGTTCTTTCAGGCGCCGGAGATTGATGCCTTCGCTCCGAAGCCCGAGCATGACAGCTTCATCCGCCAATTGAACCGGCTGCAGCAATTCTTCATCAGCAAGAGGCAGACTTCCCCGAGAAATTCTTTCAATGTACGTTGTCACATTCGAAATATTCCACCACCTTCGGTTCAACCAGAACGAATGCGCGGAGGGACCGAAGCCAAGATAATTTGCATGCATCCAGTAGTTATTGTTATGCCGGCACCGGAATCCGGGTTTCGCAAAGTTCGACACCTCGTACTGATAAAAACCATGAGACGCGAGATACTCCATCGTAAATTCGTACATCGAGGCCTCGGTCTCAGTGGGAAGCGGAGAAACCTGCTTCGCCCGTACCATCCTTGCAAGTGGTGTTCCTTCTTCAACAATAAGGCTGTATGCAGAAATATGCTGCGTCCTCAACTCGACCGCCTGGCGGAGATTTTTCTCCCACTTTTGCATCGTCTGGTTTGGTAATGAGAACATCAGGTCGATATTGATGTTGTCAAATCCGATATCCTGAGCGAGGCGGACTACATTTTTTGCTTCATCTGCGGAGTGAATCCTCGTCAGGAATTTCAAATCATCCGCAAGAAACGACTGGACACCAAAACTCAATCTGTTGATCCCTGCCGAACGAAATTCCTTCAACTTTTTCGCATTAACGGTACCCGGATTTGCTTCGAGCGATATCTCCGCATCCGGAATAACTCGAAATGTCTCGCGAAGCTCAGTCAGAATACTCCTAAGGTCGGTCACAGGCAGGAGTGAAGGCGTCCCTCCTCCAAAAAAAATCGTCTCAACGGTTTCCGCAATTGCGTATGAGCCATATTTCCTGATCTCTTCTTTTAACGCCTGGACAAAACGTTCCATCGGCTGGAGATTTTCGATGGAATAGAAATCACAATAAATGCACTTATGCTCGCAAAATGGAATATGAAGATAGAGACTGGCCAATGGAATGAATCAGTGTAATTTGTATGCTGAACAATAGTTAATAAACAATCTTCCCAATCCTTTCCCAACGCACTGAAGAGAACAGGTCTGTGAATTTTCCAGGACGATCCGGACCATTATACGACCAGTAAACCATAACCGCCTTGCCGATGATGTTGTCCTCCGGAAGAAATCCCCAGTCCTTGCTGTCGTAACTGTGACCTCGGTTATCACCGAGGACAAACAGGTAGCTATGCTCTACCGTATAACTGTTTGCCGGTTTTCCGTCAATACACACCTGCGATGATGAACGATCCAGTGTGTGCCCTTCGCTGAGAATCAGCTTCTCGTACCGGACAAAATCCTGACGATGGACATCAATCATATCTCCCCGTTTGGGCACATACACGGGGCCGTAATCAGTGCGGTCGGCATTATGATTGTACGCTATTTCGTTGTCAATCGCCGGAAAAGAAACCTTCTCTCCGTTTACGTACACAATTCCGTGTTTCATCGTAACAGTTTCACCGCCAAACGCAATACAACGTTTGACAAAGCACACGGGGTGATCCGAGTTGCGGATTACATCGTTATCGGGAAGCCTGAATACAACAATATCGCCCCGTTGAAGGTGTGAAACAGCCGACAGATTAAATCCGGAAACCTCAGACCGCTGAACTGCCGAGTTATCCGGAGACATCACCATATGAGTCAATTTATTCACAACAACACAATCCCCTGGGAGGAGGGTCGATTCCATTGATGCTGAAGGAACGACAACCGCATCGACAACAAAAAGCTTTAATATCAATCCTGCAATCACTGCAACAAGAATAATTTCCGCGCACGAGCGCAGTACACTTCTCCTTTTTGCTGACCCTTTATTGGCTGATATCGATTCGGCTGCTAACATCAGGAACTATCTCACCAGTGTCCCAAATCTATTCCATCGCACGGAAGACATTTTGCTTCCAAATTCCCTGATGGAAATATCAGGATCCCACGACCAGTAGACGATCAACGGAGTTCCTACAATATCATTTTCGGGAATGAACCCCCAGAATCTGCTGTCAAGGCTGTTGTCCCTGTTATCTCCCATTCCAAACACATAGTCTCGTTCAACATTGTAGCCTGATTTCGCTTCCCCGTCGACATAAATTTTCCCGTTCCGCATTTCTGCAGAATGTCCTTCTCGCCGTATGAAAATTTCCCATTTTTCAAAATTGTCCGCCGAGAGCGGGATAACGTCTCCTTTTTTAGGAACAACGATGGGTCCGTAATTATCTTCACTAAATGGGGAGCCTTTCGGGAAAATTCTCGGGTCAACCAGGCCGGCCTGGATTGCGGGATTATTGAATTTCATGTTGCGAGGAAGCGGCGACGGTTTTCCGTTAACGTACACAACGCGGTTAATGATTTGCAGCGTATCACCGGCAATCGCTACTGCCCGTTTGAGATAGTATGCAAACTCTGATGCAATGACCTCCTCCTGTTTTCCGGGGAAAATAAACACGATAATATCACCACGGTCGACTCTCCATAATGCCGGTAACTTAAATGACGGTATCCTTGTATTCGTAAACGGAATGGTCCGGGGAGTAGTTCCACCGAAGACAAATTTGTTGACAAGGAGAAAGTCGCCGGTCATAATTTCGTTCTCCATCGAGCCTGTCGGTACCTCGAATGAGGCCAGTACGAAACTATTCAGCAGAAGAAAAGCACCGAATACAATCGCCATCTCTCTGAGCCATCCCTTGACGCCTGATTTTACCATACGTACTCCTACGATAGTGAATATTAATCTTCCATCGCCAACACAGCGAGGAACGCTTCCTGGGGAATTTCCACCCTTCCCACTTGTTTCATACGTTTCTTCCCCTCTTTTTGTTTCTCAAGCAGTTTCCGCTTGCGCGTGATGTCGCCTCCGTAACATTTCGCCAGAACATTTTTTCTGATGGGAGAAATGGAATCGCGTGCAATGATCTTGCTCCCGATCGCCGCCTGAATAACAACCTCGAACATCTGCCGGGGAATCAGCTTCCGAAGTTTCGCACAAAGTTTTTTTCCCCACTCGTATGCTTTTTCATGATGGACGATCGTCGACAGGGCGTCGACCGGTTCGCCATTCAATAAGATATCCAATTTGACAAGGTCGGATTCGCGATATTCGAGAAAATCATAATCGAGTGAGGCATATCCCCGCGACATCGATTTTAGTTTATCATAATAATCGAAAATGATTTCAGAAAGCGGGAGCTCGTAGCGAAGGTCGGCACGCGTCGTGTCAAGGTACGTTGTGTTCTTGTACACCCCCCGCCGGTCGGTACAGAGTTTCATGATATTGCCGATATATTCTGCGGGGGTAATTATCTGCGCGCGGATGAACGGTTCTTCCACATGTTCAATCTCTCCTGCCGGCGGCATCAGCGCAGGGTTATCGACAAGAACAACTTCCTTATTTGTTTTCACCACTCTGTATTCCACGTTCGGGACAGTCGTAATCAGTTCCTGCTTGTATTCCCGTTCAAGACGCTCCTGAATAATCTCCATGTGGAGTAATCCGAGGAAGCCCGCTCTGAAACCGAAACCGAGCGCAACAGAGGATTCCGGTTCAAATATCAGAGAAGCGTCATTCAGCCGAAGCTTCTCGAGTGAATCCCTCAACTCGGAAAAGTTATCCGCATTCACGGGATACAATCCTGCAAAGACCATCGGCTTAACATCCTTATACCCAGGAAGAGCGGAAGCTGCCGGGCGGTCGGCATTTGTAATCGTGTCTCCGACTTTCGTATCGTGAACATCCTTAGCGCCAGGGATGAGATAGCCGACGTCGCCGGCAGAAAGCGTGTTCGTCCGCAAACGATGCATTTCAAGTACACCGACTTCCTCGGCATCGAATATCTTATCGGAGGCGAAAAATTTGATCTTGTCCTTTTCCGTCACGGTTCCCTGAAACACACGAATGTACACTACCGAACCACGGTAGCCATCAAAAATAGAGTCGAAGATCAACGCCTGAAGTGGCGCCTGGGGATCACCTTGCGGCGGAGGGATGCGGTTGACAATCGCTTCAAGAATCTCATCGACGCCGATTTTCATCTTTGCACTGGCGAGAATTATTTCTTCCTCCTTGCACCCAATTAAATCCATGATTTGATGCTTGACAGGTTCGACCATCGCGCTTGGCAAATCAATCTTATTAATGACCGGAATAATTTCGAGCCCTGCATCGATTGCGAGGTAAAGATTACTGATTGTTTGCGCCTCAACTCCCTGCGATGCGTCAACGACAAGGAGTGCACCTTCACATGCGGCGAGAGATCGGGAGACTTCATAAGAGAAGTCCACATGTCCGGGTGTATCGATGAGATTAAGTGTATACGCCTTCCGGTTATTTGCATGGTATTGCATCCGGATAGCATGGAGCTTAATGGTGATGCCCCGTTCCTGTTCGAGCTCCATGTCATCGAGCACCTGGTTGAACTTCATCTCCCGTTCAGTAATCGTACCCGTTCTTTCGAGCAGCCGGTCAGCAATTGTAGATTTGCCGTGATCGATATGAGCGATGATGCAGAAATTTCGAATGTGATCCATGAACGGAAGAAATGTCAAAAAAATCGAAAATACAAGAATCCCGCCCCGGTATATTGGGGCGGGATTATTTCTTAAAATATAGCATTAAATAGAAAGATTTGCAAGAAAATGTGTTGCACAATTCCTATTTTTTTTGCATATTTTCCATCATTCAAACCGTTCCTGAGGCTTCAAAAAAGTCTCCAGCTCCTGAAAACTGCTCACGTATTATTTTCAATCATCATAGAGGTCTTCTTATGAAAAAAATCATTGTACTATTATGTATCCTTTCACCGTTGTGCCTTCTGCTGACCGGATGGAAAGCTCCCGATGAAGGTATGTGGCTTCTCAACGCCCTCGATAAGCTACCGCTCGGGGAAATGAAAAAGCACGGACTTGAACTCTCGCTTGACCAGATTTATACTCCACACGGAACAAGCCTCAAAGACGCCATTGTGTTGCTTGGCGGCGGAACATGTACCTTCGTTTCCAATGACGGACTCATCCTTACAAACCATCACGTTGCGTATGAAGGCATCCAAACTGTCACATCCGTACAGGAAGATTATTTGAAAGATGGATTTTACGCAAAAACCAAAGAAGAAGAGATTTCGCTTCCGGTATACACTGCGCGAATCGTCGTTAGCATGAAGGACGTGACGAACGATATCCTCAGCGCAGTCAATGACTCAATGTCCGCCGATGCAAGGGCAAAAGCAATCCAGGCAAAATCCCGGGAAGTCGAAAAAACCGAAAAAGGAACAACTGATTATGAGTGTCGGGTTTCGGAACTCTTCAACGGCGTCAAATACATTCTCTACACGTATGAGGCACTTCGCGACGTGCGACTTGTGTATGCCCCCCCGTCGGCAATCGGGAACTACGGCGGTGAAGTGGACAACTGGTACTGGCCCCGGCATACCGGCGATTTTGCTTTTATGCGTGCCTATGTCGGTCCCGACGGGAAGCCGGCAAAATATTCCAAGGAGAATGTCCCGTACCATCCGAAAACATTCCTTCCGATTTCAATGAAAGGATATGAAGAGGGGTCGTTCGCAATGATTATGGGATTCCCGGGAAGAACATTCCGGTACCGTACTTCTCCCGAAATCCAGCTCGCAAAGGACGAAACTTTACCGCTCACTATTAACGTGTACAAACAACGAATGGATATTATGGAGGCAGCAGGCAAAAAGGACCGTGCAGTCGAAATCAAATTTGCCAACCGGTGGCGAGGCCTCGCAAACGGATACAAAAATTATCAGGGTACTCTGGAAGGAATGAGACGATCGGACCTCCTCAAATTACGACAGGATGAGGAATCAAAATTCCGCCAATTCCTTTCTTCAAAGCCTGAATTGAACGCAAAATACGGAACAGTTCTTTCCGATATTTCAAAAACATATGATGACCTGAAATCATTTAATCAACAACAAATCGTCATGGGTCAATTCTTCTCAGGCATAGATGTATTGAGAACGGCGGCACAATTCAAAGAATATGCGAACTCATTCATAAAGGATTCGACGGGCGCTGTCAGGGCTCCCGAGAAAAACACAAACGACCTGAAGGAGTTTATCGGTACGGTTTTTAAGATTGTTGACGTCTCTGTCGATAAAGAGATCATGACAGTGCTTATCCAGAAAGCTGCCGAGCTTCCTGTCAACCAGGAGATTGAAGCAATCCGGAATATTGTCGGCAACAAAACCGGCGAAGACCGTGACCGGGCGGTGAAGAAATTTGTCGATGAGTTATACTCAGATACAAAACTCACGACGCCCGACGGGTGCAACAAACTGATGATGAAATCTGCCGACGACATCCGGGATGACAAATTTGTGAAATTCGCTATCGACCTCGATAAGACGAACATCCCGCTTCAGGCACGAACAGCGAAGTTCAACGCGCAGATTGGCCTGCAACGAAGAACGTTAATGGAGGCAATGATGGCATGGATGGGACCAGATATTTATCCCGACGCGAACCGGACACTGCGATTTACCTTCGGACAGGTAAAATCATACAACCCAAGAGATGCAGTCCATTACAATTATGAAAGCACACTCGGCGGGGTAATGGAAAAAGAAACCGGTGAAGACCCGTTTATCGTTCCGCCAAAGCTCCGCGAGTTGTGGGAGAAGAAAGACTTTGGCCCGTATGCAGACAAGTCGCTCGGTGATGTACCGGTTGCGTTCCTTGCTGACCTGGACATCACCGGAGGAAACTCCGGAAGTGCGGTCATCAACGGTAAAGGAGAAGTCATCGGACTTGCTTTCGATGGAAACTGGGAGTCAGTGGTCGGCGACTATGTTTTCCAGGAACCGCTCAACCGCACAATCAGCGTCGATGCCAGGTATGTACTCTTTGTTCTGGATAAATTTTCGAACGCCCAAAACATCTTAAATGAACTGAAGATACAATAACCTGCATCTCCGTAGCGTTCATTATCATCCGGGGAAGTTTTATTACCAGCCTGTTTATGGCGGAAGAAGACTCCCCCGGTTTGTTTTTCTTCCAAACCTTTAACAGGCATTTCCACTTCTGTTGCAATTCTTTAATAAATTTACGAACATACAATGTGCTAACTGAGTGAAACCCTTAACGCCCCGGATAATAAACAGAACATGGCACTCCGTTTCCTTTTCGTTGATTTTAATTCGTATTTTGCATCAGTAGAACAACAGCTGTATCCCGAACTTAGGGGGAAACCCGTCGTCGTTGTGCCCGTCATGGCTGATACAACCAGTTGTGTTGCCGCCAGCTACGAAGCAAAAAAATTCGGTATCAAAACTGGGACTCTTGTCCGCGAAGCCAAAGCTTTGTGCAGCGACCTCAAGGTTTTAGAAGCAAGACCTGCCGTATATATTGAATATCATCATAAGCTTTTTCAGGCAATCGATTCATGCCTCCCTGTTCACTCTGTGCTTTCCATCGATGAAATGGCATGCACGCTGACGGGAAGTCAGCAGGAACGCGGGCGTGCTGTTGCGCTTGCAAAACACATTAAGGAGACAATTGCTTCAACAGTCGGCTCTGAACTCCGAAGTTCCATCGGCATCGCACCAAATCTTTTTTTATCGAAAACCGCTTCCGACATGCAAAAACCTGACGGCTGTGTGGTGATTGACAACAACGACCTCCCTCAATGCCTCTTCAATCTCTCTCTGGAAGATCTTTCGGGTATCGGGAAAAACATGAAGCAGCGACTCAATACGGACGGCATCTATACTGTAAAAGATTTGTGCACCGCTGATAAGGCGTTATTACGCAAGGTGTGGGGCGGGATCGAGGGCGAGCGAATATATGCGAAACTCCGCGGTGAAATTCTTTATGACCCTCCGACCAGAAAATCATCCGTGGGACACTCTCACGTGCTGCCGCCGCCCATGCGCAACGATGAACAAGCATTTGCCGTTCTTAACAGATTGCTTCAGAAAGCAGCAATGCGGCTGCGAAGATACGGTTACACTGCCGGAAGTCTTCAAGTCGGTGTACGATACATCAACGGACCACGCTGGCAGGACGAGATCACGTTTGACCAAACGCAGGATACCATCCGACTACTGGATGGGTTAATGACTCTCTGGAAACGCAAGCCAATTCTCGACGTTATTCCGTTAAAGGTAAGCGTAACTCTATTGCGGCTGAACGAGGAAAAACACCTCCCCCCCTCGTTATTCAGGTTTTCAAAATCTTCACCGGCATTCAATGCCGCGCTCGACGGGCTCAACCTGCGGTACGGGAAAAATACAATCTATTTTGGCGGTGCTTTCGAAGCGCTGGAATCCGCACCGATGAGAATTGCATTCAACTACGTCCCTGACCTGAAAACTGAAAGCGATGAATAACCTCTGCGATCGTCAAAACGTATCGGGAAAGAAATTATCCTGGAACATAAACAACTGTAGGAGTTTCTCATGAACTACAAATGGATTGCGTTCTTTATGCAACTTCAGATTGCACTGCTGGCATTAACATTTCAAACGGCATATTGCAGGGAATACAAAGCGACTATCACTCTCGCAGTGGATGCAACTGAAGCACCTCGAAAGATATTGCATGCAAAAGAGAGCATGTCGGTACAGCCGGGAAAACTCACCCTCTTATACCCGCAATGGATTCCCGGGGAACACGGGCCCACAGGGCCGGTCATTGACCTTGCAGGATTACACCTCACAGCAAACGGAAAAACCGTGTCATGGCGGCGCGACCTCGAGGACATGTACGCAATTCACTGTGAAATCCCGCAGGGTGGACGTGATCTTACCCTTGTGTTCGATTTCCTGTTGCCGCCCGAAGCGGCAGGTTTCTCCTCAGGTGCGTCTTCATCGGCACAACTTGTGGTGTTAAGCTGGAATCAGGTTATACTCTACCCTAAAAACGTAACGCCCGACGCTATCATTGTGACACCCGGAGTCATGCTTCCAAACGGCTGGAAATTCGGAAGTGCCCTGCAAGTCGAACAGGAATCAAACGGCTCGATTCGTTTCAAACCCGTATCGCTCACCATGCTTATCGATTCTCCTGTTCTAGCGGGCGCTCACTTTCGGCGTGTGGATATTTCAGCGGGATCTTCTACTCCACATTTCCTCGATCTGGCAAGCGATGGTGATGACGCGCTCAACATCAACACGGAACAGGTGAATGCATATGAAAACTTAGTTAAAGAAGCGACCTCACTCTTTGGCGCACATCATTACGATCACTATGATTTCTTATTTACATTAAGCGACCAGGTAGCGCACTTCGGACTGGAACACCATCAGTCGAGCGACGACCGTGTTGCGGAACGAACTTTGATTGATGACGATTTGCGGAAACTGGCGGCGACGCTTCTTCCGCACGAATTTGTTCATTCGTGGAATGGGAAATACCGGCGTCCCGCAGGGCTCGCCACCGGAGATTTTTCTACGCCGATGAAAGGTGAGCTGTTATGGGTGTATGAAGGGTTGACCCAGTATCTCGGCAAACTTCTTGCCGCGAGGTCTGGTTTGCGGACTGCAGAGGAGTACAGGGAAGACCTTGCGTTACTCGCCGCCCGGCTGGATAACCGTCCTGGCAGATCATGGCGCCCGCTTCAGGATGCAGCGGATGAAGCGCAACTTCTGTACTACGGGCGTAGCGATTGGGAATCATTCCGCCGTGGCACCGATTTTTATGACGAGGGCGACCTCCTCTGGCTGGAGACAGACATGATGATTCGTCAAATGACAAATGGGGAAAAAAGTTTGAACGATTTCTGCCGGAATTTTCATGGCGGCGGTCAGGACAGCGGACCAAAAATCAAAACGTATACATTTGAAGATGTCGTGACTGGTCTGAAGGAAATAGTACCCTACGATTGGGACTCTTTTCTGAAAGAGAGGCTCAACTCCCTTAACCCTCATGCGCCGCTTGGCGGCATCGAAAAAGGCGGGTGGAAGCTAACATACAAAGACACTCCAAACAGCATGCAAACTGCGGCTGAGAAGAGAAACAAAACCACTGATTTATGGTACTCACTCGGAGTAAGCATCAGCGAAGACGGCACAATGAACGATGTTGTTCCTGGAACCCCCGCAGCTTCAGCCGGCATAGCACCCGGAATGAAGCTTATTGCAGTCAATGGCAGGAAATTTTCAAAAGAAATTATTCGCGCGGCTATCCGGGAAGCTACTCATACCACGAACCCGATGGAGTTACTTGCTGCAAACGGGGAATTCTTCAAGACATATTCAGTAGATTACCATCGCGGTGATCGATACCCATTTCTGGAGCGTGAGGAGAGCAAACCGGATCTGCTCAGTACTTTGATTAAACCGATATCCTCCGGTCGTTGAACCGTGAAGAAAATTATGACTGGCTGTTAAAAGCGCAACTTAATCGACGCTGATACCTTTGGAGTTATTTTTCTGTTCATGCTTAAATCCGGTGTAACATTGAAATCATACAGATTCGCCCCCACATACGCATCGACAAGGTTTAAGAAATATAAGGCACCCAAGTACCAGGCAAAAGAATCGCGCTCATTTCTGTAGAAATCACGAAGGTTCAAATATTGTTGATCGCCACTCGGCAATTGTGAAGTAATACTCGCGCTATATTTTTGCCGGTAATCCTGGTAGTGCTTATTCTGCTGGATCCATTCATACACCCAGTATCCTCCTAATCCCCAGATGACGGGTATTTTCCAGTATGATTCATCATATACCTGACCTAAACCCGGAAGTGCGGCTGAGAGTCCGACTGCGACCCAGGGTTTCTTCGTGGGTTCAAATTTTTTATACGCCAGCTTCTGCTGCCGGCGGTTGACTGAATCACCCGGTAATGAATGAAACCCGGCAATCGTATCAGCGTTTTGGCGGGACGTATCAGTTTGGGAAGAACAAATCGAACCGGAAAAAATTACGCATACGAAGAAGGTACAAATACAAGTGGGCAACGTCATTGAAGAAAAGGTCAACAGCTTACGGACTTTCAACAACGGCGATAGCATCAATTTCAACTTTGACATCACGGGGGAGGCGTGCAACTTCGACAGTGGAACGTGCGGGAGGGTTTTCTGAAAAAAATTCCGCGTACACCTCATTCATGCCGGCAAATTCACCCATATCCTTCAGAAAAACAGTAGTCTTCACCACGTTATTGATTGTCGCTCCCGACTGTTCAATAATCGCTTGCACATTTTTTAACGCTCGCCTTGTCTGAACTTTAATATCGCCGGCGACAACTTGTCCGGTGTGGGGGTCGAGAGGAATCTGTCCTGCAGTAAAAATAAACGAACCAGACGTGACAATTCCCTGATTATAAGGACCGATCGGAGCAGGGGCGTTTTTTGTCAGTACGATTGATTTTGTCATGATTTAGGAGATTAAGATTCGATGGATGAAAGAAGATCAAAGATTCTGCCGAGGTCGTCGTTGGAATAAAATTCGATAACGATTTCCCCTCTTCCCCCGTCGTGGATGTTTACTCTGACTTTCGTACCCAGCGCGTGCTGAATTTTTTCCTCGATACTGCTGAGTGCACTTTGTTCCGATTTATTGAATTGTTTGCTCTTCGCCTCCGTTTTCTTATCGGTTTCCCGGACAAGCTTTTCCACTTGCCGTACATTAAGGTCGTTTTTGAGGGTCCGATGGAAAATGCGAAGCTGGGCAAGCTCGTCCGGCAGAGAAACCAACGCCCGGGCGTGGCCCATCGTAAGTTCCCCTTTTCTCAGCGATTGTTGAATAAGTGCCGGAAGTTTCAGAAGACGGAGGAAGTTGACAACGGTCGTCCGGTCCTTGCCGATTTTTTTTGCAACATCTTCTGACGAGAGACCTACATCCTGCATCAATCGCTGATATGAAATAGCAATTTCAACCGGATTGAGATGTTCACGCTGAAGATTTTCTATCAGAGCAAGTTCCAGCATTTCCTCGTCACTCTGTACGTGGATGACATACGCTGGGATGGCTTTCACACCGAGTTCGGTCACCGCACGGATACGGCGTTCGCCCGAAATAAGGTCGAACATACCGTCTTTTCCCCGACGCACCGTCACCGGCTGAATAACACCTTTTTGTCTTATCGATTCCTTCAGTTCATCCAGCGCCTGCTGGTCAAAATCAGCGCGGGGCTGGAATGGATTCGGTCGTATTCGAGCCACGTCGATCTGACTAATCTGTCCGTCAAGTTTCGCCGTCGTCTTGACCTCATTCGAATATGCGGCGGGTTGTTCCGCTTCGGGTGAAGTCCGAATGAGCGCGGATAAACCTTTACCAAGTCCGGTTTTTAGTTTCGACATTTATGAAATAGCAGCTGGTTGAACAACAAAATTATGCTGATGGCTAAGAAACTCGCGTGCGAGCTCCATATAATTCCGTGCGCCTGAAGAAACAGCTTCGTACAACAGGACCGGTTTTCCAAAACTTGGGGCTTCACTCAACCGGACATTGCGGCTGATAACCGTGCTGTAGACTTTCTGTCCAAAATATTTCTTGACTTCCTCCACAATCTGGTTTGAAAGCCGCAAGCGGCCGTCGAACATTGTCATGACCACACCTTCAATTTCTAATTTCGGGTTGAGGCTTGTCTGGACCATGTTGATTGTGTTCAGGAGCTGTCCCAATCCTTCAAGGGCGTAGTATTCACACTGCACAGGGATTAAAACAGAATCTGCAGCTACGAGCCCGTTGAGTGTCAGCAAGCCCAAGGACGGCGGACAATCGACAAATATATATTCATACTCGTTGCGTACCCGCGCAATAACATCGGCGATCATCCGTTCTCGATGCTCGACATCGACGAGCTCGACCTCAGCACCGACAAGATTGATATTCGACGGAAGAAGGGAAAGGTACGGCATCTCTGTCTTCACGATAACGTCATGCGGGTCCGCGTCATTGATGAGAACATCGTAGGTATTCCTCATATCGCCGCGGGGGTCTATGCCAAGACCGCTGGTTGCATTCGATTGAGGATCCGCATCGATAATGAGTGTAGGAAACTCGGCGACAGCCACACACGAAGCAAGGTTGATTGCGGTCGTTGTCTTCCCGACCCCACCCTTCTGGTTTGCTATAGCGATAACTTTTGACATGTTAATACATACCCGCCGCAAGTAACAATGCGGTAATGCCTAAAAAAATACTTATTTTTCTGAATTGGTTTACACGGTGGCGGTACAGCTCTGCTTTTTCGTTGTAACCCCCGTTTGATGAAGGTGCATCCAAATACTTCAACATACGGGCATAGCCGAATGCGTAGAGAACCATCAACACAAACACAGCCTGCTTCATCCCGAGCATCAGCGACCACCGGTCATCATACTGAAACCAAACAAATCGCGGACTGAGAAGCATCATCAACACCCCCGTAACAAAAATCGTCCAAACACTCATCCAGACAAATCCGATAAACCGCTGATTGACCTTGCGCATAGCAGCCCGGACGGATTCGTCTTCAAATTGTATTACGGGTACTGCGACAGCATTCTGGAACATGAGTCCACCCAACCATACGACGACGCCGAACACATGCATGCTTCGACAGACCCACAGTACAAAATTCAACTTCCGCTGAGTGTAAAGTGAACGAACATAAATTTACTCCGGGGTATAGTATCGGCTCAAATATAAAAGTTTTTTAGCCAGAAAGCAACGACGGAACAACGATATTTCAGGACCGTAAATTGCGTTAATTATGCTGAGTAGCGAGATTTTCGAGCGCAAATGCCGAGCGAGGAAACCACACTATATGCGCCCCAAGCAGAAATAATCCCAAATCTTGCAGCACTTTGAGCCAACCGACGGGAGTGTCGTGTGACGAGCCAAAACAACCGCAATCAATGTGCAGGTTTCTCGCAATCGCCGAGAATATTGCAATAATAAATACGAATAACAGCAACGAAGTAAGGAGAGCGCTCGACCGGATAAAAATTCCGCCGACAAGAAACAGCCCGCATATCATTTCAATCCATGGTACAGTGATTGCAAATATGTTAATCATTGATACCGGAAGAAGCTGGTATGCATCGACGGAGCTTGCGAAGGCCTCAGGGTTCATGATTTTCTCCATGCCGGCAACGATAAAGACCGTGCCCAGAACCCACCGGGAGAAAAAAACCATATATGTGTTTGACAGGAATATTCGCATACTTACTGTTCTAGGGGTTCGAAGATTTTTCTACGGGCATGTTCGCCTTTTGCCATCCATCCCATCCATCATCATATAGGTACAAATGTTTAAACTCGAGTACATTCATGAATTGTATGAGATTGCGCCCGAGATGACAATCGGGTCCGTTACAGTACACCACAACAAGCGTGTCTGGCGATAATTTCGTCATTTCTTCAAAGTGTTGTTCCGGTTCATCACCGAACATATTCACCGCCCCTTTGATATGTGCTTTGTTGTATGAGTCAGCATCCCGGGCGTCAATCAACACCGCATGACGCTCATTGACCAGCCGCTGCATCTGCGACAGCGTGACGACATGGTATATATTATCTTCGGTTTTTTTCTGAGTTTCCTGTTTGGCAGTTTTGACTGGTGAAGACTGATTCTGGATGGAGGAATCCCTTTTAGGAGTCGAAATAACTGAATCTTTTATCGCAGATTCATTTTTCAAAAGTTGAGGAAACAGCGTCGAATCATTTTCCACGACTTTGTTTGGGGCAACCCGAATAAGAGGAAGTTTTTTGGATGAAAACGCATTGAACACAAATGAAAGGACGACACTGATAACAAGAATCCCGATCACTTCTTTTATGAGAGTCAGAGAATTCGGATTACCCATGGACAAATTTTTCTCCCTCTGCTAAATGAAACCCGCGCAAAAAAGCCATTGAAGGCAACACCTTCTTCCCCTCCTGCTGGACTTCGAGGATTTCTACCGCACCGTCACCGGCGGCAATGATCAATTTTTCATTCGCATGAAGAATTTCGCCCGGACGACGGGTAGTTGCCTGCGGAACAATCCGCGAGCGATATAATTTAATCATCGTTTCCTTATACATCGTATATGCACAGGGTTTCGGAGATAAACCCCGGATAAAATTGTGGACTTCCGTTGCATTTCTGTTCCAATCTACGGCGCACTGTTCCTTGAAAATCTTCGGCGCAGGCGAGGCGAGGCTATGGTCCTGCGCCATCCTGGCTGCTTTGCCTAATTCGATCAAACGGACGGTATGGAGGACGATCTCCGCACCGACCGCCGATAATTTATCATGAAGCTCACCAGCCGTTTCATCTTCCATTATCGGAACGCGGGCCTGGAGGATCATGTTCCCTGTATCCACCTTATCTTCGAGAAAGAATGTAGTCACGCCGGTTTCTTTTTCTCCCTTGATGATCGCCCAATTAATAGGCGCTGCTCCGCGATATTTGGGAAGAAGAGATGCATGGAGATTAAAGGAACCAAGCTTCGCAAGTGTAAATACCTGACGGGGGAGAATACGAAATGCAACAACCACAATAATATCCGGTGCAAGGGCGCTTAATTCTTCAATGAAATCGTTCGTGTCGAGTTGCTCGGGCTGGAGAACAGGCAGGTTATGCTGAAGCGCAAGTTTTTTTACCGGTGACGACGATACCTGCTGACCTCGTCCCGCAGGCTTATCGGGAACAGTAATTACCCCCACAACGGAGTGGTTATGTTCAAGTAAAATGCTGAGGCTGGGAAGCGCAAATTCCGGCGTTCCCATGAATACGATACGCTTATGGTCTGACGGTCCAATATTCATACTTTGAGTTTGTGCCCGGCGGCTTTCGCCGAACCAGCAGTAACAACAGGGTAGGTAACTTCCATCTCACCCTGCTGGATTTTCTTCAGCGCTTCGTTGTGGAGCTTTCTCTTCACCGTCGGGAGATGGTCGATGAACAACACACCGTTCAGGTGGTCAATCTCATGGAGGATCACTCTCGCGAATAATCCGGAGGCTTTGAGTTCAACATCCTCAAAGTTCGTGTCTTTAAATTTCATATGAATCGTCTCTGCCCGCTCGACTTCATCACGCACATCGGGAATGCTCAGACAACCCTCTTCAACTATTGAGGACCCTTCCTGCGAAATAATCTCAGGGTTAATTAACGTTAGCGGTTTGAAGTCTTCCGTTTCTTCCATGCCGGAGAGGTCGATGACAATAACGCGGTTCAAGTCACCAACCTGGGTTGCTGCCAGCCCAATACCGTGCGCATTGTGCATTGTCTCGAACATATCCATGACGAGCTTGATAATGTCATCATCAGCGTAATCTACAGAGTGTGCTTTTTTGCGAAGAACACTCGTCCCGTATGTGTAAATTGGTAGTACAGACATTTGATGTTCGTTGAAATCGATATGAATTTAATATATAAATCTAAGGAAAGAAAAACAAGGAGTAGATGGTTACCACAGCGGGATGAGAAACAGCAAGCTCTATTCTATCACTCGCCTTACTCCGACGTACCTTTTTTTATAGTATGAACTTTCAAGCGATGAAATTGTCACCCCGCTCGACACGCTTGCATGAGCAAATAAATCCTCTCCCAGATAAATCCCGACATGAGACGGCACTTCACCCGTCGTATTGAAAAATACAAGGTCCCCAAATTTTTTATCTTCATCCTCCACCTTCCTGCTTGACAAGAACTGAGCCGACGCGGAATGTGGTAAATCCTTCCCGATGGCGTTTGCATAAACAGAGGCCGTAAAGCCGGAACAATCAATTCCACTGCCGCCGGTCCCGTTCAACGAATATGGTGTACCAACCAATGCGAGAATTTCATCCATTACTTTCTTTTTATTGATGCCTGTTAGGGGTGCATGAGAAGTATCGATTGTGAGAAGGACGGATGAGATATCGACATTTTTATCATCCTCCATAAGCTCGGTCCGGACAGCACTGGAATCCGTAAAATGTTCTGAAGGATCCGCAATTTGTGACTGATTATTTACCCTCGGCTCAGAGCGAAATCTGGGTGCGGAGACACCACAGCCTGTTAACACGCATAAGCAAGGGACGATGAGAAAGTTGAGCAGTAAAAAAGCCGCCGATAGACCTGTTCGGCTTTTATGTTCAGCCAAGGTAGGCTCTGAGTTGTTTACTGCGGGAGGCGTGGCGCAGTCGGCGGATTGCTTTCTCCTTGATTTGCCGTACGCGTTCACGCGTTAATTGGAATTTTTCGCCGATTTCTTCGAGTGTTAGTGAATGCTCACGGCCGAGGCCGAAATAAAGCCGGATCACTTCGGCTTCACGTTCTGTCAGCGTTCCAAGCGAGCGTTCGACTTCCTTACTGAGCGATTCTTTAATAAGCGAGTGGTCGGGAAGTGGTGTGCGTTCGTCCTGGATGACATCAAGCAGGCGATTATCCTCGCCCTGCGCAAACGGCGCATCCATCGAAAGATGTCTTCCGGAAATTTTCAGAGTATCGGCTACCTCAAAGAGCGACATATCGAGTTCTTCCGCAAGCTCACTGGCGCTCGGTTCCCGTTCGAACTCCTGTTCCAGCGAGCTGAAGGCTTTGCCGATTTTATTCAGCGCTCCAACGCGATTCAGAGGAAGGCGAACAATCCGGGATTGTTCTGCAAGTGCCTGCAAAATCGACTGGCGAATCCACCATACTGCATAGGAAATAAATTTAAAACCGCGCGTTTCATCGAACCGCTTTGCTGCTTTAATGAGACCGAGATTACCTTCATTGATCAGGTCGCCAAGTGAAAGGCCCTGGTTCTGGTATTGTTTTGCAACGCTCACCACAAAGCGAAGATTTGCCTTTGTCAGTTTTTCCAGCGCTTTCTGGTCACCCTTCTTAATCCGCCGAGCAAGGTCAATTTCTTCCTCGGGGTCCAGTAACTCAACTCTGCCAATCTCCTGCAGATATTTATCGAGGGATTGGCTTTCCCTGTTGGTATATTGTTTTGTAATCTTTGCCATCGTGTTCCCTTGCTACAACAGTATCAGTTTAACGATAACCTGAGCAGGCTACAAATCCTTTTGTACATCAATCCGGTCGACAATGCCGACGATACTGGCGTCAACAGGCGCCATTTCGACGGGCAGCGGTATTGTCGCTTCACGCGCTGTAATATATAACACTGTTTCGCCGACTCCCGCTCCCACAGTATCGACCGCAACGATCGGGTCGCCTGCATGCTCCCGTTCTGCAGTAATCGGCTGGATAAACTGTAACTTAAATGAATGGAGATGTTCGTCCTTCCGTGTCGCCCAAATTGTTCCTATGACCTTTGCAAAAAACATGTATTTGCAGAATTCGGGTTTCCCGGGAATCAGTCGGCGATATCGAGTTTATCGACAACCGCCATGATAACGGCGTCGACAGGTTTATTTTTGGTCAGCATGGTTTGACGGGCCGAGCTTCCACTGCAAACGAGAACGACGTCACCAACGCCCGCCTGAACGGTGTCCACGGCAACGACAAACGTTTCTTTAACTTTATAATCCAATCCGACATGTTTGACAATTTGGAATTTCATCCCCACCAGCTCTTCATCTTTCCGAGTTGCCCAAACCGTTCCAACAACCTTTCCTAAAAACATGACAATACCCCGATGATTAGTATACGTGGTTCATTCATCTTAGTTACCCCGTCTATGAGATGCAGATTTCTTCATACTATTTCCGGCGTTGAGGTTCTTGCCTAGAACGGATGCCGGGATCACCACCAATTCTTTGAGTCCGTTGAATTCCTCCGGTCGACCGGTCAGTACCGGTAATTTGCTTTCGAGACAGATACCAGCGATAAGCGTATTCATTCTGGGTAGACGCGTTCCGCTTGAGAACAGGTTCCCATACCGTTTCGCATTCTTTGCGTTCAACCCGAGGATCTTCATTGCACTCATTGCGTGTTCGATTGCGCGATATTCCGCATCGCTCCGTGCAACCGAGAAGAGTTCTATTGCGTTAAACACTGTTGTGTAACAAAAAAATTCCTGCATTGCAAGACGTAATACAGAAGGCCCGTTGCGGTCGTGCTTCAAAAAATCCAAGAATAGGTCAGTGTGAACAACAATTTTCGGCGAAGTCACCTGATCGTTCTCATCATCGCAGCAGCACGTTGAAGAAACAACCTCTCACCGGCAAGTGCTCCCTCTGATTCAAAGAACCGAATTACATTTTCACGTTGTTCAAGCTGCAGTGTCGATATTCGTTCAATTTCCTCCTCCGTAATGTTGCGTCGCCGCAACGCTTTGGAAACGACGCCTTTGGTCATACGAATAGTCAAACGTTCACCCCGCTTCATTCGTTTTGCAATCGATGAGGGAATAGTAATCGTTCCGTCTTCTTCGAGGATAGCTTCAAACTCTACCGAGGGATACGGACGTTCCATCAACCTACAGGGAAATTGAAGGGATGGTGAACAACGTTACGCGTAGATCTCTTTTTCGTTACACTTGCAAACCTGTACGCGGCGATGGCTAAACCTGACGCTGCCGTGTTTGGAAGGTTCAGAACCGACATAGAGAACGGGTTGTTTGATTGCCCCACACTTTGGACATTTCTTACCCGGTTGGGCTGCCGCTTTGGCGGCTTTATCTGCAAAAGATTGTTGTTTTGCCATTGAACTGGATTACTCCTTTGTTTCAACTGTGATGAATGATGTTAAAAAACCCGTACTGCGTTCCCGCCCGCTTCGGAAGCACGATTGAGTACCGTCGTCGTATTTGCGAGGATTTCTTCCCGCTTCATCCCATCGAGGGCGCCGCATAATCCGATGCTGATGGTAATGGAAAAACTTTTCCCGTCAAGACTCATGGTGTGGCTTGCAACATTTTTACGGATTTTTTCAGCCCATAAGTATGCGTCATTCGCCGGGGCATTGACGAGCAAAACACCGAACCTGTTCATATCGAACCGGCCGACGAGGTCGTACGGACGGACGGAGGCACGTATGACTTTCGACAGCGTCACCATCACGCGTTCGAAGCCTTCCTGACCGAAACGTTCAGAGATTTCATTCGATTTATCCGCCGTGATGAATAACATGGTCAATTCAGTTCCCGTATCATCCGCGCGGTGAAGCTCGTCGCCGATTTTCTGTGTGAAAAATTTCCTCGAATAAACACCGGTGAGGTCGTCGATGATGACGTATTCACGGATGATGTCACCCGCATAGAGAATTTCCAATGCGCTGGCAGTTTGTTCCGCAAGACGGGACAGTACTTCCACATTCTGCTTATTGAAATTATGTTTCGAACAACTCTCCACATTCAATGCTCCGTAACATTTATTGAATGAACTGATGGGGATCGAAACAAAAGAACCCTTCATCGTCAATTGCTCTCCCGAGTAATATCGCGGAGGGAGATGCGACTCAAGGTCATCAACGAGTGTCGGACTGTTGCTCCTGATGGTCTGGCCGACGATACTGTCTGGAAAATCAATACCCTGTTCAGGAATAATATACGACTCACGACCACGGTTTGTGACTTTCTTTGCCACCCATGCATGCTTTTTCTCATCATAAAGAACAATCGAAAGAAAATCCCAGTTGATCAGTTTCGAGGTCTCTTCGGAAAGAGCCTGCGCTATGGTCTGCAGGGATGCATCATCCCTGATCCTCTCCTGGAGTCTCCGCAACGAACGGAGAAGCTCTGAATCCAGAAGAAGGTCATATTTTTCAGTGTAACTCTTGATAAGAGCAGAAACCAGTTTTGTAAACTGACCGAGCAGCGCAAGTGTTTCACGGCCGAATGTATCTTCGGTTTTACTGTCGACGGCGATCACTGCAACTGGCAAGCCTATTGTATGTTCATTTGGCACTGCAGAAAAATAGACCGGCACGCCCGCAAACGATTTCACTCCTTCCACGCTTTCATAATACTGGAACAGTTCCTGTTCGGAAACAGGGTTCACTTCAGTTATGAGTTCCGGCGTACCTGATTCTGCAACCTTACTGACGAGGTCATGCCCGATGGGAAACCGGCGTGAGGAAATAAAATTCGGGCTATCTGTAACCCGTGCCTCCATCACCATCTGTTGCTTCTCACGGTTTGCCCAGAAAAACGCCACTGAGTGCGCGAAGAGCACCTCCTTAATTGTCAGTAGGACTTTATTCAGCAAAAAATCAAATTCCGTGCGGGGCTCCGAATCCCCTTTAAAGATATTTGAGTCAACATCAAAAAAATCTGAAACTTGAAATTCTTTGATGATCGGTTTGACTTCCGGGCGCACCGTCAATATCCCCGGAGCACTATACTCAGTCGAATCATCCGACGCCAACATCGGCTCAGGCGGTTCTGATATCTCGGCAGCGGGGCTCTCGGCTTCTTCGAGAACTTCCTCGACCATAAAGCTTCCCCCCGATTGTGACTGAAAATCATCGAAGACAAGTTTTTTCATTATACCACTTCCAAATTGTGAATGGGTCAGTGAGTTCAGGCCATGAAACCCGTGGTGAATCTCCTTCCCCTTACCGCGCAGGGAAAGGAACACGAGAATTGCCGAGGCCATAACTGCCAGCAAACATAAAAGTCGAAGAATGAACACATCTACTAAAATCCCCACAACCAATGCGATAACGCCAACGAAAAGGATAATACCATCTATAGAACTTGCTCGTGCAACCATATTTTCCAACTTTTCTTTGATGGTATTAACCGTCATTCGCGTAACCTTTGGTTGTATGATTTCTCAAAAGCCGTTTAAATCTAATGAATTGGACAATCAAAGTCAATGAAAAAGGCGACTTTCTGAAGAAAGGTATTTTTTTCTCTTCTCATTGGCTGTTGAAATTAATCGGCATAGTGTGAAAACCTCTTGCAAATTTCTCAAACAAATGCTATAATGACATAAACAGCCAAGATTTATTGATGCAGGAACGGTCAGTAACGATTCTCCTTGTTGATTACGACGCAAGCTATGTGTCTGTCGCGCAACAGCTGCTCCACACATTCCAAAACACCAAATTCAATCTGATTTCGGAAAATAGCGGTGAAAACGCCCTTCAGCAGTTAATATCGAACGCTTCCATCGACATGATCCTGATGGATTACTATCTCCCCGATCGGAACGGTGTGGAACTTGTAAAAACACTGGCGGAACAAAAAAACCTTATCCCAATAATCTTTCTTACTTCCAACAAAGACTTTCACGTAGCCGTTGAAGTGATGAAATACGGCGTTGAAGAGTACCTTTTGAAAGAGGACATCGTAGATACTATCCTTCCCCGGACCATTCTCAATGTCCTCGAACGGGTTCGATTAAGGAATCAGATACGAAAAGCGGAGCAGGAGAAACTTATATCACAAAAAAGGACAGAGGCAATCCAGGAACTGATTGTGACGATGTGTCATGAATTCAATAACCCACTTGCGGCAATAAAGATCAGTGCGGATATTTTGTCACGCCAGAAAATTTCCGATGAAGACCGGAATTTTCTTTTGAAGCTTAATTCGAATATCATGCTCCTTGAAAAACAAATCATTAAGCTCCGGGACCTCAATCTTGACCGTAAGAATAGTCATTTCACATGATGCCAAAACAGGCGCATGATGAACCCAATCTATAGTTGTTTTTTGGGGAGATTTTTTTTATATTTGAATACGATATGAATGCTGTTCACTTTACACCGCGTATAACCTTATCGGACCAATTGAGCAGAGCGTGCACAAACATAAAAGTGAGTGTTGACCTGCAACACGATGAAGTACCTGAAATGTCCCGGCGAAAAGCGGGACATTTTTTCTTAGATCCCGAATGTGAATGATCGTCAGGGACATCCAGGCCCTCCTTGAATCATGGGCGCCAAAAGATATTGCATGGGAACGGGATAATATAGGATTGCTCATCGGCGCACCTGAAAACCGGGCGAACAGGATTCTCGTTGCACTGGATGTGACGGATGAAGTTGTAGAGGAAGCGCTGGCAAAAAAAATCGATCTCATTATCAGTCACCACCCGCTTCTTTTTCATCCATTAAAAGCAGTGAGAAGTGACCGCCGAACCGGGAGAATAACAACGGCGCTGATTCGCCACAACATTGCGTTGTATGCGGCACATACAAATTTAGATTTCACTCAAGCCGGTGTCAGTTTCGCATTGGCAGAGAGATTAAAACTGCACGAGGTTGATTTCTTATCAAAGGAGCAGGAAATATACAAGAAGATCGTCGTCTTTGTTCCCGATGAATATATCGATAAGGTAACACATGCGATGGCGCAGGCAGGTGCGGGTGTAATTGGAAAATACGAGCAATGCTCATTCCGTTCCAGGGGAACGGGAACATATACGCCAACCGGAGACGCGAAACCTTTTGTCGGAAAACCAGGCGGAGCGGAGACCGTATCGGAGAGCCGGCTCGAAATGATACTCCCGAAATGGAAATTGGAGGATGTCGTGAAAGCGATGAAAATGTCTCATCCGTATGAAGAAGTCGCATACGACATCTACGACCTTGGCAACGCCAGCAATTCTTATGGAGCAGGAGCAATAGGCGAACTCAATAGGGAGATGAGCACAAAGGCGTTTCTCGAACAACTGACTTCACTGCTCGATGCAGGCGCGATCCGGTATACCGAAAATCGCAACCGGAAGATTAAACGTGTTGCCGTCTGCGGCGGGAGCGGTTCGAGTTTACTCGATACAGCAATGCATGCCGGTGCGGATGCTTTTGTCACAGCGGACGTTTCATACCATACGTTCCAGGAAGCGGAAGGGCGAATTGCACTTATGGATGCAGGTCATTACGAGACAGAACAACCGATCGTTCACAAGATTGTCGCGTATCTCAAAACATATTGTAAAATCAATGCGACCGTCGCTGCGTCGGCGCGGTCACGCAACCCCGTTCATTATCATCTGTCATGAAGGAGAATAATTTGCAGCATAAGTTAACATTCCTGTACGCGCTACAGCAAGTTGATGTCAAAATCCAGGAAATCCACGACCTTAAAGGTGACCTCCCGTCCATAGTCGCAAACCTTAAACAACAGGCCGATGAGCTGAAATCAAAACTGAAAGAACTCAACGACGTTGTAAAGAATTCAAAAATTGAACGGGATGAGGCGGATGTGGAGGTTATTGAGCTCGCTGAAAAAATTGAAAAATTCAAAAACCAGCAGCTTCAGGTAAAATCAAATAAACAATACGATGCGCTGACAAGAGAAATTGAAACGTCGGAGGCAAAATCCCAAAAATTAGAAAAAGATATGGAAGCACTCGAAGGGAAAATTGAGGTTACCAAAAAAGATATTGAAACCCTCAGTGTTCAGCACATGGATGTCGATAAACAATTGGACGAACGGCAGAAGGAATTGCGTGAAGTCAATAAGGAACACGAAAAAGAAGAACTCAAGCTGCAGCATGAACGGGAAAAACTCCTGGCACGGGTTGAGAAGGAAGATCTCGACCGGTACGAAAGAATTCGTAGGGCGAAAAGCGGTATGGCAGTTGTAGCAATTAAACGGGGCGCATGCGGCGGGTGTTTTAACCGCGTCCCGCCTCAGAAAATTCTGGAGCTCAAACAGAATTCGCGGCTGTTTACGTGTGAGCATTGCGGACGCATTCTCGTCTCGGACCAGATCGTTGAGATGAGTGCCGTCCCGGTATGACGATCTACGCCTACTGCGACGGGGCGTCACGTGGGAACCCCGGAGAAAGCGGCATCGGAGTTATCCTGCGGGATGAACAAGGAAGAGTAATTTTTTCAGGAGGCGGGTATCTTGGAAATGGTACGAACAACGTTGCTGAATACGAAGCGCTTATTGCCTGTCTAAAGAAAGCACAACAGACGGGTTGTGATAAACTCATTGTATATTCTGACAGTCAATTGATGGTCCGGCAACTTCAGGGAGTATATAAAGTGAGAGACAAGCATTTGCAAAAATATTTTCAGGAGGCAAGCCGCTTGATTCAGTCCGGACCATTTGAGTTCGAAATCTCTCATGTCGAACGTGAGCAGAACCGTGATGCTGACCTGTTGGCAAACGCCGGCATCGACAGTAAACGGAAACTAAAAGTTTAATTCACTATTCGGTCGGAAACTAAGTATCCCGGCCGATCATTTATCAACCTTGTAAAGAAGGAAAATAGCCGCGCGGCGTGCAATCGCTCCGCCATCGGCGGAGAGGAAAGTCCGAACTCCACTGGACAGAGTACCTCCTAACAGGAGGGTGTCGCTGGCGAAAGTCAGCGACAACGGAAAGTGTCACAGAAAATAAACCGTCCCGACGTTTGGCATTTGCTTAACGTCGTGATAAGGGTGAAACGGCGAGGTAAGAGCTCACCTTCTCACCAGCAATGTTGAGAGCAGACAAACCCTATTCGGAGCAAGACCGCGTACGTTCCGTACTATTGAGGAATACCACGTTGTATTCTTCAGAAGATGAGGAGTCCGCTCAGGCTTGACCCGAAAACCCGGGTCACTGCGGAACGGGTAGGTCGCTCGATTTCGCCTGTGAAGGCGAAACAAGAGAAATGATTGCAGTGGTCCCACCGGGACCAAACAGAATTCGGCTTACAGACGCGCGGCTTTCCTCTTTTCAGAATATTCCTTTTTTCAGGTGTTGAGAGTTTACTCTCTGCCGACCGGCAAGAGACGTGGACTTCAAAAACATTTACCAAAAGGATGCATTGTGCCATGAAAAGAGAATATCGCTGGACAATAGCACCATCTCCCGACCCCGAAACTACCGCCAACCTTGCCAAAGAGATTAATGTTTCGGAATCTATTGCCAAAGTTTTGATTCATCGCGGGATCACAACGTATGATGAAGCGAAAGTATTCTTTCGCCCCGAGTTGAAAAATCTCCACGACCCATTCCTGATGGATGGCATGGAGCAGGCTGTCGCCCGCGTCCTGAAGGCGGTTGAGGCAAATGAACGCATACTCGTCTTCGGTGATTACGATGTCGATGGTACCAACAGCGCAGCGATGCTTTACTTATATTTCAAGCATCTCGGCCTCGACACGATCTTTCATATTCCGGACCGGGTGAAAGAAGGCTACGGAATATCAAAAACCGGAATAGACCGGGGAAAAGAGTACGGAATAACACTTTTGATCTCGGTCGATTGCGGAATCACCGCTATCGACCAGGTGGAATATGCCCGCTCGCTTGGCATCGATGTGGTAATCTGCGACCACCATGAACCCGGTGAAACTCTCCCTAAAGCCCATGCGGTCCTCGACCCTCTTAAGCCAAAGTGCCATTATCCTTCAAAATCCCTTTGCGGGTGCGGCGTGGGTTTCAAGCTGATTCATGCCATTGCACGCCGGCGTGGTGAGGAAGAATCGGTCTTTCAGTACCTCGATTTCGTCACACTTGCAACAACTGCCGACATTGTCCCTCTCGTCGGCGAAAACAGAATTCTGACCAAAATCGGCCTACAGCAGATCAATTCAACGCCGCGCCCGGGGATTCAGGCGCTGATTAACAGTTCGGGGACGCAAATGGGAAAAATCTCGACGGGGCAAATAGTATTTGTTCTCGCCCCCCGCATCAATGCGGTCGGCAGAATGGGAGATGCATCGCGCGCAGTGCGCTTACTGACAAGTGAAGATGAACAAACAGCGATGGGACTCGCGCAAATCCTCGAGGAAGAAAATCGTCAACGAAGAAAAATTGACGAAGATACATTTGTGAAAGCACAGGAGCTTGCCGAAACAATTCTGAGCGTGGACAACGACCCGGCGATTGTGCTCCATTATGAACAATGGCACCCCGGGGTCATCGGCATTGTGGCTTCCCGTCTCGTTGAAAAGTATTATCGCCCGACGATTATGATGACAACCGTCGATGGTATCGCGAAGGGTTCGGCACGCAGTATTGTCGGGTTTGATATTCATAAAGCATTAAAAAAGGTCGAAGATAAACTCATTCAATTCGGAGGGCACAAATATGCTGCCGGGCTCGCCGTCGAACTCGACAAGGTGGGAGAGTTTCGACAGGCATTCAACACGGCTGTCGAGGAACTCATGACAGAAGATGTCCGAACTCCTGAAATCAAAATTGATACCGAAATCAACCTTACTGAACTCACGCCGCGATTTCTCCGGGTGTTGAAGGAATTTGCACCTTTCGGTCCGGGCAATATGAGGCCGATCTTTCTTTCCCGCAACGTGGAGGTAATCGGCACACCGAAAATTGTCGGCAAAGACCATCTCCGGTTCAAAGTCCGGCAACAACAGGCTGTCTTCGACGCCATTGGTTTCGGACTCGGCTCCCTCATCGATTCGGTACGGCATAACGGCAAAGCGCTGGATATCGTTTTCTCTGTGGACGAACACGAATGGTCCTCGTCCAACGCAAGTCCAAATTCACCGCCGAACGAAGTTTTTCCGCAACTTAAAATAAAAGACATTAGAAAAAGTAACGGAGGTAATTGATCATGTCAGGACATAATAAGTGGGCGAAAATTAAAAGGAAAAAGGGTGCAAACGATGCAAAGCGCGGCAGACTCTTTACAAAAATCATTAAAGAAATGACAATCGCCGCCCGACAGGGCGGCGGCAACCTCCAGGGTAATCCCCGTCTCCGGCTTGCGGTTGAAAAAGCTCAGACTGCAAATATGCCCGCCGAAAATATCAAGCGAGCCATCCAGCGGGGGACCGGAGAATTGCCGGGGGTTTCGTATGAGGAAGTAACCTATGAAGGGTTTGGACCTTCGGGGGTTGCTCTGATTATCGAATCTGTGACGGACAATAAGAACCGGACTGTCGCCGAAATACGCCATATCCTTGAGAAGAATAATGGAAAATTCGGCGCCACTAACTCAGTCTCACATATGTTTCATCGTAAAGGGATTATCAATATCCCGAAAATAACCGCTTCGGAAGATGAGCTGATGAGCATAGCTCTTGACGCCGGCGCAGAAGATATGAAAACTGAAGAAGATTCTTTCCAGATTATCACCGCACCTGAACAATTCGACCGCATCCGTCAGACGCTTGAATCGAAAGGCATTAAAATTGAAGACGCCGAGATACAGATGATTCCCGAAATGACAGTTCACGTCGAAGGAAAGGATGCCGAGCTGACACTCCGGTTGATGGAAGCATTGGAAGACCACGAGGATGTTCAGCACATTTATGCTAATTTCGACATCGATGAAAAAGTCCTTGCGACATTTAACGCCTGATGTCGCTGACCGGTGACCGTCTCTCCTATCATGAACAACAGAACCGTCGGGCAATGGTTATTCTCGGCATAGACCCCGGCACACTAATCACTGGCTACGGCATCATCGAAAGCAGGAATGGCAAGGTGAGCGTCCTCGCATGCGATGCAATAAAGAATGACAGCAGAACATCGATGCCGTTACGGTTGAAATCAATTTTTGAAACGCTTCATGATGTCATCGAGGAGTTTCACCCTGATGTGTGTGCAATAGAAACGGCATTCTACGGAAAGAATGCTCAATCGGCGCTTAAACTCGGCCACGCACGCGGCGTTGCGATGCTCGCGGCTGTTTCGCGCGAACTCCCGACCAGCGAATATTCCCCGCGCGAGGTAAAAAAAGCGATCGTCGGCAGCGGGACTGCATCAAAACAGCAGGTACAGTATATGGTCTCATCACTTCTGAAACTTTCTCATAAACCAAAATATTACGATATCACGGACGCCCTGGCTGTCGCTATATGTCATCTCCATCGAACGGTTGAACCCAACGGACGGTTCAAAAGCTGGAAAGCGTTCGTTGCCGCTAACCCATCCAAACTATCCCGCCTTCAATAACTTTCCACACAATGATTTCATTTGTTGAAGGAACCTTAACACAAAAAAACCCGACAGAAATCGTGGTTGATGTGCACGGCGTCGGCTATCTTATAAATATTCCTCTATCGACATTTGAAAAGATTCAGCACACTAGCGGGATTGTAAGAATCCTCACCTATATGCATGTACGCGAAGACGCGATGCAGTTGTATGGATTTGCCACAGAAGATGAACGGTCAATGTTTCGCCTCCTCATTTCAGTATCGGGAATAGGCCCCAAAATGGCGCAAGGAATTCTTTCCGGCCTCAATACCGACGAGCTAAAGAGAGGGATCATCGAGGGAAATATTCATGCCCTGACTTCAATTTCCGGCGTAGGGAAAAAAACCGCCGAACGTCTTATCATTGAATTGCGTGATAAGATATCAAAGACTGAAATTACCGAAAAAAGTTCGATTTCTTCCACGATGCAAATGAAAACCCGCGCGGAAGCGGTTGTTGCGCTCATGTCGCTCGGATATTCGAGGTCGAGTGCGGAACAATCCCTGCGAACCGTTCTCAATGAATCTCCCAATAAAGATATTCCAGTCGAAGAATTGATTAAAGCCGCCCTTCGGCATGCTTCAAAATAGTCGTTCACTCCTCCGCGTGTCACGCCCGGGGTTGCTATTCAATCCCAAACTCAGTAAATTCAAACCAGTGTCATGGCGCGCCAATCTAACCACACAGCACCGGAACAACTGACGGCAGAAGCGGAGTTTGACCAGAGTTTACGGCCGTTCCAGTTCGAGAACTTCGTCGGTCAGAAAAAAATTGTTGATAACCTCCGCGTATTTATCAATGCAGCAAAAAAACGGGGAGAAAGCCTCGACCATGTACTGCTCACAGGTCCACCCGGTCTCGGAAAAACGACTCTCGCATATATCATCGCCAACGAAATGCAGGGGCAAATAAGGGTTACATCCGGTCCCGCCCTTGATAAGCCGTATAACCTTGCCGGTGTCCTCACAAGCCTTACTGCGGGAGATGTTCTTTTCATCGACGAAATCCATCGTCTTAATCCTGTAGTGGAAGAGTATCTTTATTCGGCAATGGAAGATTTCAAAATCGACATTGTCATTGACAGCGGACCAAATGCAAGAAGTGTGCAGCTGGAAATTCCCCGTTTCACTCTCATCGGGGCAACAACCCGCGCAGGACTCCTGTCTGCGCCGCTCCGCTCGAGGTTCGGAATGGCGAACAGGCTGGATTATTACCCCGCGAACGAGCTCGAAAGCATTATCGGTCGCTCTGCAACAATCATGAATGTAAGAATCGCCCCTGAGGGTTGTGCTGAGATAGCCCGCCGTTCACGCGGAACACCGCGTATCGCTAACCGTTTACTCAAACGATGTCGCGATTTCGCACAGGCGGACGAGAAGCTTGCCCGTTTTGACGATACGATTACGAAAGAAGTTGCCGACTATGCTCTCATAGCTCTGGAAGTGGATAAGCATGGTCTTGATGATATGGACAAAAGAATTTTATTGGCTTTGATAGAGAAATTTAATGGCGGCCCGGTAGGCATCAGCACACTCTCTGTCGCCGTCGGAGAGGAGCCCGGCACCATCGAGGAAGTGTACGAACCGTATCTCATCCAGGAAGGATTTTTGAAACGAACACAGCGGGGACGACTGGTGACAAAACTGACGTATGAACACTTTGGAAGAAAACCAAACTTCTCTGACGCGCAGGAAAACCTGTTCCACAGCACAAAATATTAATTGTAATTATTTTTATCGGAGGTTCGTATGGCAACGACAAACAATGTCCGAGGAATTTCACTTACCCTAAGCTGTATTCTTCTTTCTGCGATCTCAACTATCGCACAACCGAAGCCAACCTCAAAACCCGACACCTCTAAACACGGCGATGAGAAACCGTTCGCCGATGTCGTGAAAGACTACAAAGAGATCCCGGGCCTCTTTACCCTGTTTGTCAAAGAAGATGAAAATAAGATGTTGATGGAAATAAAACCGGACCAAATCGACAAAGTTTTTCTCTGCTCGTTCACACGCGAAGCCGGAGACGGGCGATATTATGACGGCGGGGCTATGCTGGAAAATTTCCCGTTCATTTTCAAACGTGTCGGAAAAAAAATTCAACTGCTTCATAAGAATGTCTATTTTCGGGCGGATTCGACATCACCGATCAGCCGGGCGATACCGCGTGGCGTCACAAATTCCTTTCTCGGCTCGGCAAAAATTGAAAGCATGCCGCACCCCGAGCGGGGAAGCATCCTGATCGACCCGTCCTCAATGTTCCTTCAGGATTTTGCGTTTGTCACTGGAGAATTACAGGAGGCTTTCAAAGTGGATTTCAACTTCGACAAGGAAAATTCTTACTATTCCGGTTTCAAATCGTTTCCAAAAAATACTGAGATTGAAGTCACCCTGACGTATACGACGAACAAACCAAAACCGGGGTTTGGTCCAATCGCAGATACACGGAGCATCCAGCATAAATACCACTACAGTCTCTCCGTACTCCCTGAAACCGGTTATCGCCCGCGCCTTGCCGACGACCGCGTCGGCCATTTCCTCACAATGTACCAGGATTACACCAAAGGAACGGAAGATTCCCCATACCGTCGCTACATTAACCGCTGGCATCTCGTAAAAGCAAACCCAAATGAACAGCTTTCTCCTCCGGAAGAACCGATTGTCTACTGGTTAGAAAACACAATCCCGTTGGAATACAGAAAAGCCGTTTCTGACGGCGTCTTATTATGGAATAAGGCATTTGAGCGTATAGGTTATAAGGATGCTATCGTTGTAAAACAACAGCCCGACAGCAGTGATTGGGACCCTGCTGATGTCCGATACCATACGATCCGCTGGATTGTCATTCCAGGCGGCGGCTATGCAGTAGGCCCTTCGCTGACCAATCCATTCACGGGTGAAATTTACGATGCCGATATAAGAGTCAGTTCAGATATAACGAGATTCATCGTGAAGGATTATGAAGAATTTGTCAACCCGCTGACAATGGCAAACAAAATGAAAACGAGTGAGCTCACTGCGAACCAGTATTCCTGTAATTATGGCGAAGGGGCCGTTCGCGAAGCTGCGTTCGGGTGGAGTTTGTTGGAAGCACGCGGGTTACTCGATGAAAATGATTCTCTCGCCAAAAAATTTGTCAATGATTACCTCATCGGTCTTATTGCACATGAAGTGGGGCATACACTCGGACTGCGTCACAATTTCCGGGCGAGCTCGATTCATACTACCAGCGAATTGCAGAACAACGGACTGACAATGTCGGATGGCATAACGGGGTCTGTCATGGATTACATTCCCGTTAACCTTGCATCTGATCCCGCACGTCAGGGTCAATACTGGCAAACGACGTTAGGACCCTACGATTATTGGGCTATCGAATACGCATATAAACCCATCAACGCGACAAGTCCGGACGGAGAACTACCTGAACTCGAAAAAATCGCGTCCCGGGCATCAGACCCGAAACTTGCGTACGGCACAGATGAAGATGCATTCGGTTTTTCGCCTCAGGGAATCGACCCTGTAACAAATGTCTTTGACCTCGGTGATGACCCTCTTGCCTATTATCGGAACCGGATAAAACTTGTCCGAGAACTTTGGGGCAAGATGGAATCAAAGCTCGACGCAAAGAACGGCTTGCGGTATCAAAAATTCCGTCGTGTCTTCAGCAACGGCTTCAGCGAATATTTTCTCGCGGGTTTAACGGCGAGTAAATATATCGGCGGCATTTATCATTACCGGAGCCATGTTGGCGACCCGGGTAACCATATCCCGTACGAACCCGTTCCGGCGTCGAAACAGCGCGAAGCACTGGCCTTTCTCAAGACCAATTTATTCGGTCCCGACGCATTCAAATTTTCTTCTTCGCTTATAAATAAACTTGCTATCGAGCGCCTCTACGATTTTGAATTTTCTCTTATTCAGGTGCAGCGGGTCGATTTCCCTATCCACGATTTTGTCCTCTCGATGCAGCGGCCTCCTCTGGACCGTCTTTATAATCCAATAACACTCGGCAGATTGGTGGATATTGAAAGCAGGTATTCGAAGCAGCAGGAGAAATTTACGATGTCGGAAATGTTCAGGGGTATACGTGAATCCATTTGGTCCGAACTAACCTCGGGGAACAACATCAACGGGTTCAGGCGCGGATTACAACGTGCACATCTGGCAAAACTTATTGAACTTCTGCTGAAACCTCAGTCGGGCACGCCGGAAGACGCACGGACGCTCGCACGGTCCGACCTGCTCGCAATTCAAAAGGGAGCCGCGTCTTCCATGAAGTCGAAACTTGATGATATGACCCGCGCTCACCTCGATGAAACGCGTGCCCGCATCGATGCGGCCCTGAAAGAATCTCTCCAGGCACAGGTCGTAACTCAATAAACCATATTGGAGCTGAAGCGTGACGCCGAACTACAGAATAAAACGAACCGTGATGGGACAGCTCCCCTTCGGTGCAGAATTGTACGAAGGGTTAACGAAGATAGTTCAGAAAGAAAACATTCGACTCGGACGCATTTCGGCAATAGGAGCGACGACACATGCGGTTGTCGCGTACTATGATCAGAACACGAAGAAATACAATCCGATAGAATTCCCGGGTGGAATGGAAATACTCAACCTGCACGGGAATATCAGCATGCGTGATGGGAAACCGTTTGTTCATGTCCATATTCTTCTTGGTGACGCACAAGGAAGAGTATTTGGAGGACATCTGTTACCCGGGACAAAACTGTTTGCTTGTGAAGTTTTTATTGACGAGTTTGAAGGGGATGAACTTGTTCGCGTACATGATGAGCGAACAGGATTGTTTCTCTGGAGTTCAGAAAAATTAACATAGTTACCATTCCCCAAGGAATATCATATGCCACTCGATAAAGATCTGCAATCGATTCAGGAAATGCGCGATCTTGTGCAAAAGGCAAAACAGGCACAACTGGAATTTCGCGCGTACGATCAGACGCGTGTTGACCGGATTGTGAAAGCAATGGTCGATGCCGG
>CAZAFL010000025.1:0-50622 GCA_964484465.1 uncultured Chlorobiaceae bacterium | reverse complement strand
TCATACGCCGACTGGAAGTGTGACGTTCTACAATGGTGTAAGCTTGCTTGGAACAGTGTCGCTTGCTGGTGACAGCGCGCAATTTACAACTTCAAGCTTAACGGCAGGTTCCCATCAGATCAAATCTGTATATGGTGGTGACAGTAACTTCAAGAGTGATAGCACCACAATTACTCAGACTGTGAATCAGGCGACAACGAATGTGGCATTAGCGTCGAACGCAAATCCATCAGTTCATGGACAGTCAGTGACATTTACTGCAACGGTGACGAACGGTGCCTCAACGCCAAGCGGAACAGTCATCTTTAAAGATGGAGCGACAGCACTTGATACAGCGACATTAAACGGATCTGGTATCGCATCATTTACAACAAGTCTATTGACGGTCGGTGTACATTCGATGACCGGAGTATATAGCGGCGACGCCAATCACAGCGGAAATACTTCTCCTGCGTTCTCCGATACTGTCAACAAAGCCAATACGACAACGAATGTCGTCTCGAATACTAATCCTTCAGTATTCGGCCAATCTGTAACATTTACCGCAACGGTGAATACCGTATCGCCCGGAAGTGGAACAGCCACAGGTACCGTAACATTCAAAGACGGAGCGACAACGCTCGGCACCGGCTCATTAAGCGGCGGTTCGGCATCGTTCAGTACATCAGGGTTGAGCGTTTCTGTTCATTCCATTACTGCAGTCTATGGCGGCGATGGAAATTCCAACGGAAGTACCTCATCGGCTCTTTCGGACACGGTGAAAAAAGCAAGTACATTAACCAGTGTGTCACCGAATGTTAATCCGTCGACATATGGTCAGTCGGTGACATTTACAGCAAACGTCAGTGCTGTATCACCCGGCGCCGGTACGCCGACAGGGAGTGTAACGTTTAAGGATGGCGCATCGACCCTTGGCTCAGGAGCATTAAATGGCTCAGGCCAGGCAACATTCTCGACGTCTTCAATTTCTGCCGGAGTGCATTCAATAACGGCAGTATATGGCGCAGACGCAAATTTCAATAGCAGCACGTCATCCGCATTATCGGATACAGTGAACAAGTCTAACACGACAACGGCAGTCTCTTCAAACGCGAATCCCTCATTGGTCGGACAGTCAGTAACATTTACAGCGACGGTTACTGCAGTGTCGCCGGGAGCCGGTATAGCGACGGGAAGCGTGACGTTCAAAGATGGAGCTTCAACAATCGGCTCAGGATCGCTGAATGGATCAGGTCAGGCAACATTCTCAACATCGTCACTCAGTATCGGTGTCCATTCGATTACAGCTGTTTACGGAGCGGATGTTAATTTTAACGGCAGCACATCTTCGGCGTTGTCGGATACGGTGAATGGTTTGAGTACGACGCTGGCGCTGGCTTCCAATATTAACCCGTCGGTATACTTGCAGTCGGTGACGTTCACTGCGACTGCAAGCAGCAGTTCACCAACTCCGACTGGAAGCATTACATTTAAGGATTCAGCAACTGTCATCGGAACGTCGACATTGAATGGATCCGGTGTCGCGACGCTTAATGTCAGTGTATTGTCGATCGGAAGTCACTCAATTACGGCCTTCTATGCAGGTGATGCAAACCATGCTGGTGCAACCTCGAATACGGTGATCCAGGTTGTGAATAAGAAGCCGACCACGAGTACGCTGACGACAAATCCCAATCCGTCGAAATACGTGCAATCCGTGACTTTACGCGACAGTGTCAGTGGTCCACCGGACAACGGTAAAGTATACTTTAACATAGATGGGGTTGTCACCGATTCGGTTGTCGTTAGTGCTGGGGGCATTGCATCTGTGCTGAAAAGCAATCTATCGGTTGGAAACCATCCTATGAGTGCATTCTATAAAGGATCAAGCACTTTCGATTCGAGTTCGTCGAATACTGTCCAACAGACGGTTGAAAAGGAACCGACATCAAGCGTATTGATCACGGATGCCAGCCAGGCCCAGCCCGGGCAGCTTGTGACCTTTACGGATACTGTCCATGGGTCGGTTCCGGATGGTGGAACAGTCCAGTTTATGGATGGCGTGTCGAATCTCGGCTCTCCGATTGCAATTAATGGCAACGGTGTTGCTCAGTTTTCGACAAACACGTTATCAGATGGAGTACACAATATTACGGCGTTTTACAGCGGCACAGCTAATTTTGACTCGAGTACCTCGAATACGGTTGTGGAGGCGGTAGGCGATACGACTATGTATCGTACAGCGACGGCATATGATTGGGCAACGTCCGCGGATACGAAGGGTAAATTGAAATCGCTGAAGCGAAAAGCCGACAAAGTATTTTTCAAACGGTTGATTGTCGCTCCAGCGGCAGCAACCGGCTTCACGCTGAAGTTTCCTATGGCGTCGAGAGGGAAAGTCTATACAAGCGGCGCGAAAGTGGATACGCTTGTACCAACCACGCCCTGGGATAGCGTTAAGCTGGTTACATATACAACCAGCGTATCCAATGGACAATCATTCCAGATTGAGGGCCGTGGACTCAAGGGCAGTTTCTTTAGTGTAACTGTAATCTGGGCGACGTCAGTAAAAAGTACAACGGTAGCGTACAAGAAGGATGCTCCGGGATGGATACAAAACCAGCTTGGATTACCTATGCCCAACCTTCAGAACGTAGGTGAAGAATTATTCCCGAAAGGATTCGGACAGGTCAGTTCTTATTACTCCGCCACTACTCCGATGTATATCGGTAAGCTTAAGGGCGGAGATAATCCTAATTCGGTGAGGATCGCGAAGTTTACTGATGTGCAGAAATCCCTGATCAAGAGATCAAAGACTGGTGATTTCCTGCATAGTAATTCCAGGACCTGTTTGGACTACTACGACCACAACGGAGTGGCAGATCCAACCAAGCCGATAAAGAAGCAGGCAACGAGCCTTCCTCCGGCTGTACACAACAATAAGTTGTTTGCGGAAGTGCTGGCTCTTAAGCTCAATGTTGCAGCAAGCGTGACCAGTAAGTTCCCGAATGGACTCGGCCAGTTAACATACAATGATCCGTCGAGCCCGTCTGATCCATTCAACGGATTGATGGTGGATTCGATTGTCTCTAAAGCGGATAGTTCTCTTGCATGTCTTGGACAATTGACGCCTGCAGAGCTATATGCGGTCGTACTAAAGCTCAACAAGGCCTTCAGGGACAGTGCGTCGATAGACACGTTTAGCTTCGCGGCGAAGACACGTATCAGGGGTGCGATACGACTTTCTAATGTTCCGTTCCTTCACTCAACTCCAGGCATAGCGCCGGTGACATTCACCTCAGTTCCTGTCAGCGGTATTGATGTGCCCGTGGCGTATGTTCTGCATCAGAACTTCCCGAATCCGTTCAACCCGACGACGACGATTCGCTTCGACCTTGCCAATCCGGCAGTCGTGACCTTGAAGATCTATAATTTGCTCGGTCAGGAGGTAGCGACACTTTATGATCATCAAACTATGGAAGATGGTCAGCAGGAAGTCGAATTCAATGCGGCGGATCTTGCTTCCGGTGTGTACTTCTATCGCATCGTAGCGGAACAGGTTGCAAATGAAGAAGACGGAATTGCAAGTCAGACGTTTGTCAGCGCGAAGAAGATGATGTTAATCAAATAGTTCTCTCTCACAACACGCACAAGTGCCATGCATCGTGACGGATGCATGGCACTTTTCGTTTGATACTCACCCTCTTTTTTCCTATATTTCTTCCCACAAGTTGTTGATTTTCAAGTTATTGGAGAACTCGTTCTGATTCATGGAGTATAAGAAAAGGACACATACCTGCGGAGAATGTCGTTCATCCGATATCGGCAAAATAATCACCCTGACCGGTTGGGTCGATTCACGCCGTGATTTAGGCGGAGTGGTGTTTATCGACCTTCGCGACCGGTATGGAAAAACACAGGTTGTCTTTAATCCGAAGAATAACCAGGCTGTGCATGAACTCGCCGGCACGTTGAGGAATGAATTTGTCATTTCCGTGTCAGGGAAGGTTGAACGTCGCCCTCAGGGCACAGAAAACCTCACCATCCCGACGGGAGAAATCGACGTGCTCGCGGATGAATTGACGATACTCAACAAAGCGGACACTCCTCCATTTCCGATTGAAGAGAAAATCGACGTCAATGAGGAGTCTCGTTTACAATATCGTTATCTCGATTTGCGCCGGATGCCGATGCAGCGCAATCTTACGACTCGCCACCGGATGTACCTTATCACAAGAAAATATTTTGACGAGCTCGGGTTTCTCGAAATAGAAACCCCAGTCCTCATGAAAAGTACTCCGGAAGGAGCACGGGATTACCTTGTCCCCAGCAGAGTACACCATGGCAAATTCTATGCGCTCCCTCAATCGCCGCAGACGTACAAGCAGATTCTCATGGTCGCGGGGATGGACCGCTATTTTCAAATTGTGAAATGTTTCCGTGATGAGGATTTGCGTGCCGACCGACAACCTGAATTCACGCAGATAGACGTAGAGATGTCGTTTGTGGGGGAAAAAGAGGTTCGTGCTGTTGCTGAGGGGTTGATGGTTCAGTTCTTTAAAGAGATCAAGGGAATGAATATTTCTCTTCCATTACCCTGTCTTACGTTCAAAGACGCGATGGAAACTTACGGCTCGGATAAGCCCGATACAAGATTTGGCTTGACATTTGTAACAATCAACAGCATTGTCAAAGAGAGTTCTTTTAAAGTTTTCAGCGAGGTTGTCAACAAGGGTGGAGTCGTCGCGGGTTTTGTCGCACAAGGTTGTGGTTCATACACAAGGAATCAACTTGATGTGTTGACCGATTTCGCGAAAAATTTAGGCGCTGGTGGCTTGATCTGGATGAAAGTTACAGATGCGGGTGTCGAGGCACCGATTGAAAAATTCCTCGGCAGGGAAAAGCTCAATGAGATTGGTGGAATGATGAATGCATCGCCGGGGGATCTTATCCTGATTCTTTCTGATACCTGGTCAAAAGCGTTTTCGATGCTGGGAACGCTGCGTTTAGAGATGGCTCGTCGCCTGAACCTTATCGATGAATCCAAAGACAATTTGTTGTGGGTTACCGACTTTCCGATGTTTGAATATGATGAAGCCGAGCGGCGGCATGTGGCAATGCATCATCCGTTTACATCGCCAAAGCCCGAAGACACTCATCTTCTCGACACCGAACCAGTGAAAGCGCGTGCCCGAGCATATGACCTTGTCCACAACGGGAACGAAATTGCCGGCGGAAGTATTCGTATTCATGACCGAACGATGCAATCAAAGGTGTTTAACCTGCTCGGTATTGATGATGAACAGGCGAAGAAAAAATTTGGGTTTATGCTCGATGCGTTTCGCTACGGCGCCCCTCCTCACGGGGGGATTGCATTCGGTTTTGACCGGATCTGTATGTTGCTTACGGGCGAGAAATCGATTCGCGACGTGATTGCATTTCCCAAAACAACGAGTGCAATGTCGTTGATGGATGATTCACCGTCTGATGTGGACCCACAGCAGCTGAAAGAATTGCACATAAAAATTACGTAACTGTTGCTCGAATACGGGAAGCTGTCGGTAATGACTGCATATAAGTAATAAATTGACATGAAAGATAAGATTAGAGTTGCCAGCGGACAGGGATTTTGGGGTGATCTTCTGACTGCTCCCGTCGATCAGGTAACAAAAGGCTCTATCGATTATATGATGATGGATTATCTCGCTGAGGTAACGATGTCCATCATGCAAAAACAGAAGATGAAGGACCCGAAACTCGGATATGCTAAAGACCTCATCCCGCTGATGGAAACAATCCTTCCAATTCTTGTCGAAAAAAATATCAGTGTCATTACTAATGGAGGCGGCGTTAACCCGACCGGTTGCCGCGATGCAATATTTGCAGTCGCCAAAAAGCTCGGCATCAAAGGATTAAAAATCGGTGTTGTTGTAGGTGATGATATTCTTGGTTGTGTTGATTCATTTGCCGGGAAAGGGATTGATTTAAAAAACATGGAGACCGGTGACAGCCTTCAGACTGTCCGCGATCGTATCGTAAGTGCCAATGTGTATTTTGGTGCAAGACCCCTCGTGGAAGCCCTTACGAAAGGAGCACAAATCATCGTGACGGGTAGAACGACCGATACAGCGTTGACGTATGCTCCGATGATATATGAGTTCGGGTGGAAGTGGGATGATTGGGATAAGCTTGCCACAGGAGTGGTTAGCGGGCACATACTCGAATGTGGCGGGCAGGCGAGCGGCGGAAATTTTTCTGCCGACTGGAAATCGGTGCCCGACCTGGCGCATATCGGTTTCCCGATCGCGGAAGCGTATCCGAACGGAGAGGTTATTATTACTAAACATGAACATACAGGCGGCATGGTAACCGTGCAAACAGTTAGCGAGCAGTTGCTGTACGAGATCGGTAATCCCACGATGTACATAACACCTGAGTGTGTGGCAGATTTCACGACTATTCGTCTTGAACAAGAGGGGAAAGATCGGGTGAAAATTAAAGGTATACGAGGAAAATCTTCAACCGAATTCTACAAAGTTTCCATGTCGTATGCAGATGGTTTCACTGCCATCGGTACGCTGACGTATGCATGGCCTGACGCGCTTGAAAAGGCCCGGGCAGCTGACCAAATTCTCCGCACACGGCTCAATGATTTAGGTTTAACATTTGACGAAATTCGTACTGAATTTTTGGGTCTAAATTCATGTCATGGTCCGATTGCCCAGATGCCAAATGTTATCAATGAAGTTGTATTGCGAGTCGGTGTACGAAGTCATAATAGAGCAGCAGTTGAACGGTTTGGCGCTGAGATCGCTCCTTTGATCTTAACTGGTCCGCCCGGCGTCACAGGGTTCGCAGGGGGCAGGCCGAAACCAAGCGATGTCATTGCCTACTGGCCTGCGCTGCTTCCAAAGACTGCCGTAACTCCGGAAGTGATTGTAGACGAAATATGAAAAACATTTTGTGAATTTAATTGGTTAATTTGTATGAAGATACAACTCTTCAAATTAGCGCATGGCCGTTCCGGTGATAAAGGTGATACCGGAAATGTCGGTTTAATTGCCCGCAAGCCAGAGTATTTCCCGATTATGAAGAAATATGTAACCGCTGAAGCGGTGAAGCGTCATTTTGAAGGGATTTGTTTCGGAGATGTCGAGCGTTTTGAGTTGGAAAATATATACGCGCTCAATTTCTTATTGCATAATTCGCTTGGCGGAGGCGGAACGGTATCATTAAAAAACGACGCACAGGGTAAAACCCTGAGCAGCGCACTATTAAGGATGGAAATTGACATAAACGAATCTCTCTCTCTATGAGGATCGTTTATCGCGGATAAAATATTAAAATTACCAACCTATTTACAGAGTGGATAACATATGTTTGAAGTTTTTACAGAACAATTACGGGAATTCGAAGGTAAGCTCAACGACCTCCGGAGGTTTCTTTGACCTGGACGCAAAGGAAAATATCATCCGCGACCTCGAGACACAGACACACATTCCGAATTTCTGGAACGATAACGTTGCCGCGCAAAAAGTTATGCAGGAGATTAGCAAACGGAAAGAGTGGGTAAACGCGTGGCAGGGCATACGTCAAAAAATTCAGGATGCGCAGACACTGATTGAGCTGGCCGAAGAATCGTCAGACCAATCGATTTCGTCTGAACTTGAAGCTGAAATTTCGTCAATCGAACATGCGCTTGCCGACCTGGAGTTCCGCAATATGTTAAGCGGGGAGGATGATGATAAAAATTGTATTCTGACAATTCATGCCGGCGCTGGAGGGACTGAAGCACAGGATTGGGCGGAAATGCTTCTCCGAATGTACACACGCTGGTGCGAGCGGAAAGGGTTTAAGACATTCCTCGTCGATGAACTCGTGGGCGAAGGCGCGGGCATCAAAAGCGCTGCTATCGAGGTGCAAGGAGTTTTTGCCTATGGATATCTTAAGGCGGAAAACGGGGTTCATCGCCTGGTGCGGATTTCTCCGTTCGATTCAAATGCACGACGGCACACTTCATTTGCCTCTGTGTTTGTCTATCCCGAAATTGAAGATGACGTGGAGATAGAAATTTCGCCTGCTGATATTGAAGTGACAACATATCGATCCGGGGGCAAAGGAGGCCAGAACGTAAATAAGGTCGAGACAGCGGTGCGTATCAAGCATATCCCGACAGGAATCGTAGTTGCCTGCCAGCAGGAACGCTCACAATTTCAGAACAAAGAACGTGCGATGAAAATGTTGAAGTCGCGTCTCTATCAGCTCAAAAAAGAGGAAGAAGAAGCAAAGCGGGATGCGCTCAACAGTACAAAGAAAAAGATCGAGTGGGGCAGTCAAATTCGTTCCTATGTATTCCATCCATACAATATGGTGAAAGACCACCGGACGGAGGTCGAAACAAGTAATACCCAGGCAGTGATGGATGGCGACATCGATGAATTTATCAAAGCCTTTCTCATGGAATTTGGTCCAAAATCTCATTAGGATGTATAAGTATTTCTCACTTCATTGATTATCCTGCTACAGTCAATTGCTCTTCTTTGAGTGGTTCATAGCGAAACGCTTCTTTCAGGCACAGCGTCGGAATAGGTTCCTTTCCTTCATTACCGGTTTTGCTATCCTCGGCGTGATGATTGGCACGGCTGCGCTCATCATCACGCTTACGGTTCTTGAAGGGTTCGAACGCGAGATCAAAGAAAAGGTCATCGGCTTTTCCTCTCATATTCAGGTGCAGGGTTTTCAGTCGGTTCCTCTTCGGGATTATCGGCATTCCATCAACGTCATTCAGGCAAAAATACCCGGCGTTGCTAAAGTCGTGCCATTTGTCGCAAAAGAAGCGATGATTCGCGCGGGCGAGAATGTCGACGGGATATTCCTGAAAGGCATCGATGTGACCAGCGATATTTCTCTTGCGAGGCGTTATATTGTCCAAGGATCTTATATCTCCGGCCAGGGTAACGCTACGCCGCAGATTGTCATCGGAGCGAGACTGGCGAACAGGCTTAACATTGCAGTCGGCGGGAAGGTTGTTGTGTTCGGGTTGCAGGCAGGGAACTACGAGCAGGTTCAACCGAGGGCGATGCAATTTCAGGTTGTTGGTGAATATGAATCGGGGATGGCGGAATATGATGATATTTACGCATACACATCGCTTGAGAGCGCCCAGAAGATTTTTCAAACCGGCGATGCGGTCACAGGGTATGATATTCTCGTACATGATGTTAACGATGTTGATAACGTAGCTATTGCGTTGCAGGATAGTCTTGGCTATCCCCATTATGCCCGAACGATATTTCAGCTGTCGAGGAATTTGTTTTCATGGGTTGAGCTGCAGAAAAAAATGTCGCCGATACTTCTCGGTCTTATTATCATCGTAGCGACCGTCAATATTATCGGGACGCTGCTGATGTTTATTCTTGAAAAAGCCCAAGCGATTGGTATTTTGAAATCGCTGGGTGCACCGCCGCGGATTATTCAACTCATTTTCTTCATTCAGGGAATGATTATCGCAGTGTTTGGGATTCTTCTGGGAAATGTTCTGGCGTTATTATTATGCTGGTTGCAATTGAAATTCAAAATATTGTCGTTGCCGTCTGATATATATTATATGAACTCCGTACCGATGCTCATTCGCGTGGAAAATTTTATCCTTGTTTCAGTTATTGCGATGGTTCTTTGTATCCTGGCGACGATTGTTCCGTCAAGAACTGCTGCAAAATTGGATGTCGTGAAAATATTCAGGTTTGGTTGAATGGTTTCGTCGTTGGAAATTTTTATCGCTCTGCGGTACCTCATTTCAAAAAGCAGAATACGCTTCATCAACGTCATTGGCCTGGTCTCAGTCACCGGAATAACAATCGGTGTGGCGGCACTGCTGATTTCACTTTCGGTCTTTAACGGTTTCAACGGAGTGGTAACTGATGTTCTTGTCGGCTTTGACCCCCATCTTCGCATTGAAAAGAAAGGCGGCCTAAACCCAGCCGATGTCATAGATGTAGAAAACCTTCTGGGGTCGGATTCCCGTGTGAACGGCTATGCTCCTTATATTTCAGGTAAAGCAATGCTTGTCGCGCGGTCATTGAACAGGGTTGTGTTCATTCGCGGAGTCGATGAACGTCGTATCGGCGATGTTTCCGGCCTGAAAGGCAAAATGGTGCTAGGATCTCTGAGCCTGAACGATGGAGGGAAGAAAAATGATATCGTTATCGGATTGACTCTGGCTGACCGCTTAGGTTCCGTCGTCGGTGATGATATCGTCCTTATAAGCCCATATGGATTCCAATCTGCATTATCGAGCCTCGTGCCGCTACCAACCGAAAAATTTCAAATTACGGGCATTTATGAATCAAATAACAGGGATTATGACGCCAATTACGCGTATATTTCGCTTGCTGCGGCCAAACGAATTTTTAATGCGGAACAAAAATATACGGGCCTCGAGGTGCGTTTGAAAGATTTCACTCAGTCGGATAAAATGAAAGAATCTTTAACCGAACGTGTTCCGGAAAATTTTACAATTTCTACCTGGTATGACCTACACAAGAATCTTTACTCCGTCATGAAAATTGAACGATGGAGTGCATATCTCTTTTTGTGTTTGATAATTGTTGTAGCAACGTTTAACATGTTCGGGGCACTCAGCATGAGTGTCGTTGAAAAGAAACGCGACATCGGTGTATTAAAATCGATGGGCATGAGGCCGAATACCATCGTCCGGATCTTTATGATCGAAGGAATGTTGAGCGGGGTTATAGGAACATTGTTGGGAATCATGATCGGTCTGACGGTTCTCTTCCTTCAAATCAAATATCAACTTTTTCCACTGGATACCTCGGTGTACATTATTCCCGCAATTCCAGTGAAAATCCTCTGGACCGATTTCATTGCAGTTTCGCTTGCCTCTTTGGGCTGTTCTCTTGGCGCGGCGTACTCTCCTGCGCGTCGTGCCGCTGCAGTGTCTCCTTCTGATGTGATTCGTTGGGAATAAGATGAACAGAGAGAATATTGTATTACAGTGTTCGGACATTAGGAAATCGTATTCACTTGACAAATCAACTACGGGTGAATTGCAGGTATTAAAAGGCGTTGAACTAGAGGTCAGATACGGCGAGTTTATAACGATTGTTGGAGCATCCGGCTCGGGGAAAAGCACCCTGCTTCACATTCTGGGAGGATTGGACCGCCCTTCGTCCGGAGATGTCTGCTGGGGTGAATATAAAATTTTATCGCTACATGATAATGTACTGGCAAGTTTGCGTTCGCATTATATTGGACTTGTATTTCAGTTTCATCATCTCATGCAGGAATTTACCGCCCTTGAAAATGTCATGATACCGCAGATGATTGCCAGAGTTTCAAAAAGCGATGCACGCTCCCGGGCACAAGAACTCATGGCGAAAGTAGGGCTTCCCGACCGGATGCACCATCGCCCGAATGAATTATCGGGCGGTGAGCAGCAGCGCGTGGCTGTTGCGAGGGCACTCGCAAACAGCCCGAACATCATTTTAGCGGACGAGCCTTCCGGCAATCTCGATTCTTCCAGCAGTGAAAAATTGTATGAACTCTTACTTGAACTCAATGAGGATGAGGGACAAACCTTTATCGTTGTCACGCACAACGAACAATATGTTGCCCGGTCGGGCAGGACATTGCGGATGGTAGATGGGAAATTGCTCGAATTATGAATGAGATCAGCCTGTGAGACAAGGTGTAGGAGGACAGACCAGAAATTTGAATTTTTTTCAGATTCTCAGTACATTCATGTAAATATATGAGGGCATAATGGCAAAGATTGTAAAAGGAAAACAGGTAAAGAAAACGAAAAAGGATGAGGTTCTGCCGTTCGAACGGGAGAATTATATCATTTTTGCGATAGGATTGGTGTTCATCGTTGCAGGATATGTAGCACTTTCCGGAAACTCGGTCGAAGGGTTCGTACCGCTTACTCTGGCGCCGATTCTCCTTGTTATCGGTTATTGCGTGATCATACCCTTCGGTATCATTTACAGGAAAAAAGAGAAAACTGAAGAGTCTCAGTCAACGACAGAGCCGTCGCCAACTTAAGAAAGGCAAAACTTTGAGATCGTTCATCATCAGCACTTTTGTGCTTATCTTTGTTATTATGGGAGGATGCAAGAGTCCGATAGAGCGAAGGAAAGAAGCAGCTCATTTAGACAGTCTCCGTGCCGATTCCGCCCGCCCGGCACTCAACCCCTACAAGCCGACTCATGGCAATGAGATCTACAATAATGAGAGAGAAAATCTCGGTAACCTCGATAGCTTAGTCACACCTCAACAACCACAACTGCCGAATCATTGAAGTAATTCGTCAATAGTTCCTGCTATTTTGCGCTCAAAACCCTGATAACAGTGTGGAGAAGGTCCTCAGGGTTGTACGGCTTCGAGATGTAATCTTTTGCACCAATTGTTATACATTCCTTTACGACCGACGCATCATGTAATCCGCTGAGCATGATAACGTGGGGGAGGGGAGAGGTTTTTTTCATCTCTTTCAGAACAGCGATACCGTCCATGTTTGGCATGGCGATGTCGAGAAGAACAAGGTCGTACAAATTCTTTTTGAGCTTTTCCAGGGCAATTACCCCATCTTCTGCAGTATCCACTTCGAAATCTTCCGCTTCAAAGAGTAATCGCAGAGTTGTCCGGAGGTCGTTATCATCATCGACGCAGAGGATTTTCAAATGCTTCATAGTGCCCCCCAAAGAAAATATCTAGAGTAACGAAAAAAAGTACGATAACATAGGGTTATGGTCAAATATTTGTTGGGTAAGATCACCTTCCGACAGAGCTGGTGTATCAAGTGCGCGAGGCGAGACTTGAACTCGCATGCCCTTACGGGCGCCACCCCCTCAAGATGGTGTGTCTGCCAGTTCCACCACTCGCGCCTATCATTGAAAATTTTCAGTTGCCAATTCACGATTGACAATTTACTCTGTTCAGTGAGCCCGGTGCGATTCGAACGCACGGCCCACGCCTTAAAAGGGCGTTGCTCTACCAGCTGAGCTACGGGCTCCCAACCCGATATATAATTCTGTGCGGAATTCTGGCACTCGGGCGAAAAAATATACAAAAATTATTGCGGACTTGCAATTAAAGAGAGAGACTCCGTCGTAACGACGGAGTCTCTTCCGGACTGCTATTTCTTAATCGGGTATTCCGGCGGGGGAGGGATACTCTTTTCTTGTGTCTTCAATTGATCAAGAATTACTTCGATCGCCTTGTTTAATTGCTCGTCGTCTCCTGCGTACTCTTTCGCAGGGTCGTTATCGACAACGATGTCCGGGTCGACTCCATGTCCTTCCATGATCCATCCTTCGCCGTCCACGCCATAGCGCGAGAATTCCGGTTTGTTCAGGAAACCGCCGTCAAGAAGTGGAAGAGTACCCCGTATCCCGACTACTCCGCCCCAGGTTCGTTTGCCGATAAGTTTTCCAAGGTTATATTTCTTAAACCTATATGGGAAAATATCTCCATCGGAAGCAGAGAATTCATCGATAAGGCATACTTTCGGGCCCCAAACCATTGAACCCGGATCCGGGTTCGGCGAAGTGTTCCGGGCAATATCTATCATTGCAATTTCCCGCCGCAGCCGCTCGACAATCTGGGGAGAAACATTGCCACCGCCGTTGCCACGGTCATCAATAATGATTGCCTTCTTGCGAAGTTGCGGATAGAAACGTCTTACGAATTCGTTCAATCCGTTTGTTCCCATGTCCGGAATGTGAATATATCCTACTTTACCGTTGGTCGCCTGATCGACTTTATGGATATTATTCTCAACCCAATTGTAGTAGTAGAGTTGCGCTTCATTGTCAGTTGGAATGACGGTCACTTCACGGCTTCCGGTTTCTTGCGGCGATGAGTTGACCCGCAATTTTACCTGCTTTCCGGCTGTGTTAACGAGCGACTCATAGATATTAGTCATCTGATTTGTCGCTTTTCCATCGACCGCGGTGATGTAATCTCCCTCATGCACATTGATGCCTACCTCAGTGAGCGGTGACCGACGGCCTTTATCCCAGTTTTGGCCGCCAAGAATTTTGGTGATTTTATAGTATCTGGAAGAAGCATCCCGTTCGAGCTGTGCACCCAGCAAGCCTGTCGGAATCCGTTTCGGATGTGGGTAGTCGCCACCGCCGACATACGTGTGACCGGATGAAAGTTCGCCTATCATTTCTCCGATAATATACGTAAGGTCTGCACGATGATTGACATAAGCGACCAGTGGAAGGTATTTTTTCCTGACTCCTTCCCAGTCAACGCCGTGCATGTTTGGCGCATAAAAGAATTCTCTCATCTGCCGCCAACACTCATTGTAAATTTGTGTCCACTCTGCTTGGCGGTCAAGTTTGATTTCCATCGTTGAGAGGTCTAATTTTTCTTTCAGGTCGACTTTTGCTTTTGGCACATCGATAATGTAAAACGACTTGTCTTTTCCGGCAAGCATTTTCTTCTGGTCGGCGGAAATCTCAAAGCCGTCGATTTCACCAAGGTTTGTTTCCTTCGGCTCGTTGAATTCATACATCAACAGTTGCGGTTTTTCATCCTTGCTTCCCTGTCGGATGTAATACAATGTGGAGCCGACGGAGACAAGATCACGGTAGTTGGCTGCCTGGATAGGGAGCCCGATGATGCGGTCTTTTATCCCAACCGGATCGACCTTAACAACAACCGCGGGTTCTGGTTTGTCTTTCTTATCGTCTTCCTTTTTATCCTTTTTCCCTTCGGACTTCAGTTTTTCTTCTTTGATGGAAACTTCGTCGCTTTTCGGCTTGAACGGAGATTCGACCTCTTTCGAAAGCGTGACAAAATAGATCCTCGACATGTCTAAATAGGCATGGTCGAATTCCGTGCCGCTGAAGATTGGATTGAAATCTCTGTCTGAAACAAAAAACAGGTATTTCCCGTCGGAACTGAAGACTGGTGAAGTAGAAGTATACCAGCCGTCCGTGACTTCGGTTGTTGTCCCGTGGTCGAGAGAATACAAGTAGACTTTATTCTGTACTTCTTCTTCCGGTTTTTCATATGCTATCCACTTGCTGTCAGGGGACCAGGAATACGCATTGAATTCAAAGGCAGTTGCGAGAGCGACTTCTGTAATCGTTTTGCTCTCGACATCGACATAACGGAGTCGCAGCTTCTTGTCGGCCCACAGAATTTTTTTACTGTCGGGCGACCAGTAAATTTGATATTTGTATGTATCTTCGCCCTTTGTGATCTGGATGGGCGAGCCGGTTCCATCCTGCGGCTCGATGTATATTTCGTCCTCGCCGGTGGCATCGGAAATATATGCAATCCATTTCCCGTCGGGCGACCATTTTGAATTACGTTCGTGGATTCCCGATGTATGTGTGATGTTTCTAATGACACCGTTCTTTGCGGGCACCGTGAAAATATCTCCCCGGGCTCCAAAGAGCGCACGTTTACCGTCGGGAGAAATTTCATAATTTGTCGTGTTGTCACTCACCTTCATAATTCCACCACGACCCGTAATCATATCATCATCAATTTCAATAGGAACCTTATCATATTTCTGTGTCGCAAGGTCGAATCGATAAATGTATCCTCCATTCTCGAACACGATTGCATCATCACCGAGAGAGGGAAACTTGACATCAAACTCGGTAAAGTTTGTCAACGGCGTAGTTTGTTTCGATTCCAAATCATACACATAGAGATTCATTCTTTTCAGAGAATCACGGTCGGAGAGGAAATAAATCTTGTTGCCGCTCCACATCGGGATAATATCCTGGGCAGGATTGTTGGTGATGTTTTCGGTCTTCTTGGTCGCGAAATCATATACCCAGATATCGTCTGCCATGCCGCCGCGGTACCGCTTCCATGTTCTGAATTCACGGAACACTCTGTTGTAAGCGAGCTTCTTATCATCGGGGGAAAACGAACAAAACCCGCCACGGGGGAGGGGGAGCTGTTCGGCGACATCGCCGCTCGTTGAAGCATAATAGAGTTGTCCTTTGAAATCATTGAACTCACGCATGCGTGAACGAAATACAATATGTTGGTTATCATGTTTCCAGGCCATGACGATGTTATTCGGGCCCATGCGGTCCGATACGTCATCTCGTCCAAGCGTTGCAGTGTACGTGAGCCGTTTGGGAATGCCGCCTTCTGACGGAATAAGATATACTTCGGTATTACCGTCATATTGACCGGTGAACGCAATCCATTTCCCATCGGGAGAATAGCGGGAAAACATTTCGAACCCTTCATGACTTGTCAGCTTGCGCGCAATTCCGCCGGTTGAAGGTACGGTGTATAGATCACCCGCGTAGGTGAACGCGATACGGTTGTCGTGAATGGCGGGAAAACGTAGCAAGCGGGCTTCGTGTTGAGCCGAAAGCATGATGGTCGAACACAGCAGGAAAAAAACCGAACCTGTGAGATATTTTTTCATTATCGCTCCTAGTAAGTGTGGGTGGATTGTGGTGTATGAGCCAAATCTACGGATATGTTGTACGAAAAAATGTTGTGAAAGATACAATGAACCAGCGAAGCTATCGATACGTGAAAATTTCGGTTAATTTTGCTAATTTATGTCGACGTTGTTGCTTATTTCGTTACTGTCGTCTGGAAGGCGGGGAAAATGCTGCTGTAGTTCACTTCCGACTTCCTCGACGGCTTTGCAAATCCCTTCATAAAAGGTACCATTCTTGAAATGAGAAGTAATCAAAGCTGCGACCCGGTCCCACGTCCCATCCGCAACCCGTGCATGAATGCCTTCATCGGCAATAATCTGAAATTTACGCTCGTTGAACAAGAGCAGTATCAGGACGCCCGTTCGGTGTCGTGTTTTGTGCATCCCGATTCGGAAAAATTCCTTTTGAGTAATCTCGTGCAGGGATAAATTGCGTTCATTCCAATGCCGTCGGTGCCGGATCGCGACATGGATTTCTCCTTGTGTATGCTGCTCGGCGTCAGCAATTTTACCGGCGATGTTGCGGAGTTGTTCTTCCGAGAGATACTTTTTAATAAAGCCTTTTGCCATCAGGAAAAAATGCGAGAACAATTTTCATTTTTGTTTGTGGAATATTCACCAGCTGCCGCTTGCCCCTCCGCCTCCGAAACTTCCGCCCCCACCGCTGAACCCGCCTCCTCCGAACCCGCCACCGCCAAACCCACTGCCACCAAATCCGCCACCGCCGAAACCGCCGTACCACATTCCACTCGACCTCCAGCCGCCCGAATTGATGTAGTACCTTCGTCGGCGAAAAAGCCCCGGGATGATCCCTACAACGATGAAGATAATGAAAACCAGAACACCGAACGGAATTCCTTGTCCATTGTTATCTTTTGTTCCTTTAAATTCCCCCTTTGTTGCCAGCATGACTGCGTCAATCCCAGCGTCTATCCCTCCGTAATAATCACCGCGTCTGAATTGTGGAATGATGACATGACGGATAATCTGGTCGCATGTTGCATCCGGCAAAACTCCCTCAAGACCGTAACCGACATCAAATCGGAGCTCGTGATCCTCCTTCGCTATTGTTAGAAGGATGCCGTTGTCCCTCCCTTTTTTCCCGAATTTATTTTTCTCTGCTACTGCGAGGGCAAAATCTTCGAGGCTTTCTCCTTCCAGCGACGGGACGAGCAGCACAGCCACCTGGTTTGAAGTTTCATGCTCAAACGTTTCAAGTTTCCGTTCAAGAGCCTCTCGCTGGTGATCCGACAGCGTGCCGCTCAGGTCGGTCACACGCTGGTGAATTTCAGGAATCAGATTTGACTGGCTGAAAAGACTTGCTGTCGTAAACGGTATCCAGCACAACAACAGTACAACTACTGCTTTCATGTGGAACATGCCTGCTAGAATTTAACTTTCGGCACTGTTTCCGCTCCGGGTTCAGCCTGGAAATATGCCTTTTGTCCGAAATTGAACATGCCGGCAAGCATTGATGCGGGAAAGGTTCTTACGCGTGTATTGTAATCTTGCACAATTTCGTTGAACCGTTTACGCTCGACTGCAATTCTATTTTCGGTTCCCTCCAGCTGGGACTGTAGCTGAAGAAAGTTTTCGTTCGCTTTTAAATTCGGATAGTTTTCTGCGACTGCAAGGAGTCGGGAGAGGGCGGAGCTTAAACCGGTTTGAGCTTCCTGAAATTTTCGGAACGTTTCCGGGTTATTCAGAATTTCGGGAGTTACCTGTAATTTTCCGACATTCGACCGGGCATCCGCAACGTCGTCAAATACAGACTTCTCATGTTCGGCGTATCCTTTAACGGTTTCAACAAGGTTAGGAATCAGGTCCAATCTTCGCTGGTATTGATTTTCGACTTGACTCCAAGCTTGTTTTACTCCTTCATCAAGGCGAACCAGGGAATTATACATTCCCGTTACCCAGCTGAAGAGACCGAACGCTAAAAGGATAAACACTCCGGCGATTGTAAGAATGATGATAGTTGATCGTTTCATGAAAGATTTTCCTTTAAAAAACGATGGATTTTTTTAAAAAAAGGATTAAAACCGATACAATGCTAAACAATTAAAAGTGAAAAAGCAATTATGAACCCCGTGATCTATCGTTGCATCCTGTCAGTAATTCTTACACGTTTTTTCCTTCATTATGCTTGACATTTGTCAAATTATCCTTTATCTTACCCCAAATTTACGGTCCGAAGGATTGCGTCTACTCTCTTACGTAGTTGTAACAATATTGTTCTTTTGTTCAATCGCTGTTGCCGACATCATTAAAGCCGGTTCGTTTAAGGCAAGCAGTGACGGTACAAATGTTATCCTGGAATGGACAACAGAGGATGAAACAAGCGTTGCCCGATTTGAAATAGAGCGTCGTTCCGGCACTGACGGGAATTTCGAAACCATCGCCACAGTGAATACCAAAGGGTTATCATCGTACCAGTTCGTCGATTACTCTGTCTTCAAGAAATCAGATACCATTTATCAGTACCGGCTTAAAATTATGTTTATAGATAACTCGAGTCCATTATACGACGGACCTATAGCGGTTTCACATACGGTTTCAGGAGTCCGCAGAACGTGGGGAAGCATCAAGGCAATGTTTCGTTGAACAGCCACGTACCGCGTTCCTGCAGAAAATTATTGAAGAGCGAGACGAAAGAATCGCTTTTTTTATTTGTTGATCCGGCGGATGGTCATTAGAAAGAGACTTATTCTTGCCTCAGGCTCACCTCGCCGGCAACATCTTCTGCGACAAATTGGACTGCGATTTGAGGTCCATGAGAGCAACATTGACGAAGTATTTAACTCATCGAAATCACCGGCATCTAATGTTAAGTTCCTCGCTCTGGAAAAAGCAACGACAGTGGCGGCAATATATAAGAATGCTGTTGTCGTGGGTGCAGATACAATAGTGGTGTTAGGTAAACGAATTTTAGGCAAACCGAGAACAAAGAGTGAAGCACGTAAAATGTTAATGTCACTGAGTGGACGGACGCATACAGTTCTTACCGGCTTCGCAATTATAGACCGTCCTTCGAATGTTTCCGTTTCAAATGTGGAGGCAACGAACGTGAAGTTTCGCGTTTTATCTCAACACGAAATCAATAACTACATCAAATCCGGTTCTCCAATGGACAAAGCCGGTGCCTATGGCATTCAGGATGATTATGGTGCAGTCTTTGTCGAAAGAATTAACGGATGCTTCTATAATGTTATGGGGTTTCCGTTGACCAGATTTTTTGTGACGATGCAGAAGTTTCAACACATCATAAATAGAAAATAATTTACAATGGAACGGAAAATACGTGTACTCATTGCAAAAGCCGGTCTTGACGGACATGACAGGGGTGCAAAAGTGGTTGCCGCCGCTTTGCGGGATGCCGGAATGGAAGTGATTTACACTGGTCTCCGAAAAACGCCGGAGATGATCGTTGAGGCGGCATTACAGGAAGACGTCGATGCTATCGGGATCAGCCTGCTAAGCGGGGCTCACATGACGATATTCCCGAGAATCCTTTCGCTGGTAAAAGAGAAAGGGTTAGAAAATGTTCTGATCTTCGGAGGCGGGATTATCCCCGACCAGGACATAAAATCTCTTCAACGTATGGGTGTGGGGAAACTCTTTACTCCCGGTGCATCTACTCTTGAAATATGCAGTTATATCAAAGAGTGGGTTGCGAAACACAGGTCAAACTGATTCTCTTCGATTATTCATCATCCAAAAGAATAGTAAGTTCGTGGCGTTGGATGTCCTCAGTCTCTTCTTTCTCCTGAATGATCTCTTTTTCGACCGGTGTCGTGATAATGTTGATTCCAGCCGGTGAAAAAGGAAAGAGATCATCAACAGAGAAGATTGCGCGGAAATCCTTCGCTGAAAAGAACATTTCGAATTTTTTTGAGAATTCGTCCAGCCGTCTAAGATAGTGGGCCGTATTCTCATCCGGAAAATTTGGATCCCATTCTTCGGCAAGTTTGCAATGTTCAAATCCTTTCACCGTTGTTTCCATACCTGTAATGTAATAAGTTATTCTGTCTCCCGACCTCCACTGTCTGCCGGATGAGAGTGCCGCCTCATATGCTGCAGCACGGTTCCTTTGGCCCATGCTCACTTCATTCGAATAGCGTTCAAGGTTCTCCTTGAGTGTCTCTGTTTTCGCAAAGTCGGTTACTGCCAGTTTATGTTCCGAAATATCCCGATGTATATTGGCGTAAAGCCGGTGAAGCCCGTCGATGTTAGAATTCAACAACCCATCGATACACTGCTGGATATAAAATTTTCCAAATTTTTCAATGTTGCGGGAAATTAACGAAGAACCCTTCATGGTCAGCCTGTTATCATACCCGAGAAGAGCATAATTTTTCTTTTTGTAACTCAGCATCTTGCTGTACCTGCCGTCGATGCGGAGGTTAATTCCGGGAGGAAGTGATTTCGAAACAAGGCGAGCGAATTCCTCTTCTTGTTGTTCATTTTGTACCATTGCAGGAGGCACGAATAGGATTCCATCGGTATCGACTTCCACCACTGTTCCCTTGAGTTTTGTGATTGTTCCTATAAGCTCCCGTAAAATATCCTGACCTGTTGTTGTTACAGCGTCAGCGGCGGCAATATCATTGAACAATGCCCGAGTATATCCGAGGTAGCCGTAAAAGGAATTGATTAATATCTTCAGCGAGGCTTGCATCGCATCGAGCGTGGTAGATTCTGCCGTCGATTTCGCCGTCTTTATTTTTTTCTTTGTATCAAGGCGCAATTTTGTGAGATGATCGAGCAAGGAGAGGAAAATCTTAAGAGAGTCATTTTTTGGAGCAATCTTCTTCGTTAGCATAATCGACGGGTAAAGCGATTCCACATCGATGTGAATGATCGGGTATAAGATTCCGGTTGTGAAAATATCCGTGTACCCGCCTGTTGTTTGTAACCCCGTTTCCGGTTTTGATACGGAATACTTGTGCCTGATGTATTCCCGCAGGATGAGCGATTCAATTTTTGCCGAAGAGCCGATGCGTGCGAGTGTGCCGTAATTGTACGGCACCATCTGTGTTAAATAAAACGTGGAGGGAGAGAGGAATTCACTGAGTTGTCTGGTTTCGTGGATATCATCAAGCGCGTATCGAAGGAGTAAATCAGGTTCGTTGTCCCAGTACCAGGAAATCCGGTCGCCCTGGATATAAATCCTTTTATCACTGGCGAAGCCGAAGTGCTGTGCCACATACTTCAGTCCGTAACTCTCAAGGGTGCGTTTTGAAACATCATATGCCTGGACAAGAAAATATGTATCAATGATATGTCTCCCGCCGATTTCATACGAAACATAATCTATCGACCGTTCCGCGAATGTTGAGCGTGAGTCAAACGAGCGTGGAGGAGAACCGTCTCTTCCAATATTGAATTCAATGTTGTGTAATTCACACCGTTTCAGGATATACGGCAAGTCGAAGCCGTAAATATTATGTCCTTCCAGTACGTCAGGGTCTTTTTCGGTAATGATATTGATAAGCTCTGCAAGTATTTGAGGCTCTGTTTTTTGCTTTCCATGAAGGATATAGTCCCAACCGCGGTTATCCGAAAGGGTTATCACGATGATCCGGTCTTCAGGACGGTTTGCGTTGCTGTATTTGAATCCTTGTTTTGAATAGGTCTCGATGTCCAATTGCATTCTGTAGAGGTCATTGAATTCCATCCCTTTGAACAAGGTTCTCCCGCTCTGCATGAGGAATTGTGAAACCGCATCGGCGCGCAGATGGAGTACCGGTACTTCGTTATAATTTTCTACATGATTTTTCGTTCGTTCATTGTACCGGTCGATTATCTGATGGACGGCATCCCACATTTCAGACCAGCGTGAAAAGGCGGCAAGGAATCGGAAATAGTTGTTTCCCGCCAGTTCCTTTATCCAATATTTAGAATAAAAACCTTCAAGATATGAAGGATCCGACAAAAACAAGAAAGGAAAAAAATCTGCATCGGTCGGTCGGACACCATCTATTGTGCGGACATGCATTCGCATTTTATCGTCCGAGATATGCTGGACCGCGACGATATGTTCTTCCGAATTATGACCGAAAAGCAGGGGGTCCATCATGTACCGTCGCTATTTTTTCTTGTCTCGGTCGAGAAAGGGGGTGAGAAGGTCGATCGGAATAGGGAAAATTGTTGTAGAATTCTTGTCTGCAGCAATTTCAACAAGGGTCTGCAGATAACGTAACTGGAGTGCGATTGGAGTGGAGGAGATAATCGCAGCGGCGTCCGAGAGTTTCTGGCTTGCCTGAAGTTCGCCTTCGGCATGGACAACTTTTGCGCGGCGTTCCCGCTCGGCTTCCGCCTGTTTCGCCATTGCCCGCTGCATTTCAATCGGCAAATCAATCTGTTTCACTTCAACATTCGAGACTTTAATTCCCCACGATTCGGTGTGGTCATCGATGATTTTCTGCAATTCCCGGTTAATTTTATCCCGTTGTGCTAACAATTCGTCAAGCTCCGATTGTCCTAACACGCTGCGAAGAGTGGTCTGTGATAGCTGGGAAGTGGCGAACAGATAATTTTCAACATCGACGATTGCTTTTTCCGGCTGGACTACCCTGAAATACACAACGGCATTCACCTTGATAGAGACATTGTCTTTCGTGATAATATCCTGAGGAGGGACATCCAGGACAACTGTCCGTAAACTGACTTTCACCATCCTGTCGACAATGGGAATAAGGAAAATGATCCCAGGACCCTTCGCGCCGACAAGTCGCCCGAGACGGAAAATTACTCCCCGTTCATATTCCCGAAGGACACGGATCGCGTTTGATATAATAATAATTCCGAATAATACAGCGATAAATAAAAAAATTGAAACAGTTTCCATATATCCTCCTGATTATGAATTATCCTGCTTTTCGAACATTGAGTTTAAGATTTTCAACTGATTCCACTTTAACGGTTGAACCTTCTTTCACAACGCCGTCGAGACTCGTCGCATTCCATAATTCGCCATGTATTTTGATGAGGCCGTCCGGTTGTAGTTCATTCATCACGACGCCTATTTCGCCGACAATTCCCTGGATTCCGGTCGTTGGCTTTCTTCGCTGAGCCTTAATACCCAGGCCTATCGCAAATACAAAGAAGAGCACAGTGATAACGACGACCGCGAGAATAACTTTCCATGAAATACCGATGAAATCCAAAGCAGATTCCGCTCTCACCAACATCATCGACCCTAGAATAAGGGAAATAATCCCTCCGATAGCGAGCAAGCCATGACTGACGATTTTGATTTCAAGAAGAAAAAGAATAACCGCAAAAATGATCAGTGAAAGCCCGGCATAGTTGATCGGCAGTGTATGCATGGAGTAAAATGCTAGAACGAGACTGATGAAGCCGACGATACCGGGAAGAATTGCCCCCGGATTATATAATTCGAACAATATTCCGTAAATGCCAAGCATCATGAGGATGTATGCAAGGTTAGGGTCACTGAGAATATCAAGTATTTTTTGCTGAAAAGATTTTTGGATGGTAATGATTTCAGCATGCTCTGTCTGCAGGATTTTTTTACCGCGTACTAATTCTATCTCTTTACCGTTAATCATTTTCAGGAGATCGTTGATGTTTGCGGCGATTGTGTCAATGACGTGTGTGTGTAGAGCTTCCGTCTCAGTGATGGAGAGGCTTTTCCTGACGGCATCTTCCGCCCATTTCATATTACGGTTCCGCTTTTCACTGATAGTTCGGATGAAAGCCGCTGCGTCGTTGGTTGCTTTCTCCATCATGACCGAGTCCAGCTGTTCGCCGAGAGTAACGGGATGAGCGGCGCCGATGTTTGTCCCCGGCGCCATAACGGCAAGGTGAGCCGCCAGCGTCACAAAAACTCCTGCCGATGCAGCCTGAGATCCGCTCGGAGAAACATATACGATTACAGGAATGGGTGATGTCAGCAAATCGGAAACAATTATCCTTGTTGATTTGAGTAAGCCTCCAGGCGTATTTAATTGAATTATCAGGCATTCAGCCTGTGCACCTGAAGCTGATTCAATCCCATCATGGATGAATTCAGCAGAAGCGGGATTAATTGCGCCATCGACATTAATGACATAGACAGAATGCTGCTGTGAAAATAGGAGTGAGGTTCCAAATATTAGAAGAAGGATTACCAAACGTCGCACTGGGTGCTCCGGGTTAGTTTATATAACTATAGTCTCAACAAGCAAAAACTTTCAGTCTGAGGCAAAACAGGTAGCTCTGAATAAGAAGAGCAATTGTAGTACAATGCTTATTGTTAATTCAAGAATGTTGCGGAAAGGGAGAGATTCGAACTCTCGGTCCCCGCAAAGGGACACACGCTTTCCAGGCGTGCCAGTTAAACCGCTCCTGCACCTTTCCGGTAAATCAGTTAAATATATGTTTATTTATGCAAAAAGGAAAGCGAAGCGCCTGAAGCCATGAATCATTCTAATTCAAAATACGGGCGATTATTCACTGGAGGCGGGAATATTTTTTGGAATTTTTTTGAATCTTTCTATATTGAAAAAGTTTTCATGGAAACGTCAAACTCCATGCGTTAAAATAAGTTCGAAATTATTCCTGAAGTCGTTCAGCAGGGAATCAGGATTACCTGTACAAGTTTGAAAATGTCTGACGTGCATTGAGTGAACATTCGTTCATCGGCAAATGAGTAGCAGATATTCACTACTCACTGACAGGCAAAAATGGGCTTTTGCGTGGCTGCCTCATTCCAATATCGTAGCTGATATCGGCTGCTCGATAAGCCCGTTATTGGAGGTGATTTCGGATAAAGCGAGGATCGTATACGCTGTTGATGCGGATAAGAATGCATTATTGCAGGTCGCCCGCAACTTCCCTCATATCCATGTTATCGAATCATCTGTAACGGAGTTAAGCCTCCCATCGGATTCCTGCGATGCAGTGCTGTTTCTTGACGTGTTGGAACATGTTGAAAATGACCGTCAAGCGATTAATGAACTTTGGCGTGTGTTACGCCGGGGAGGTGTTCTGATTATGTCAGTTCCTCATAAGGGTCTTTTTCGTTTCCTGGATCCACAAAATCTTTCAGCGAAGCTGAGAGGAACATTCAGTTCCCGCACCGAACATCGCCATTATGCGGAACAAGAGTTGCGCTTGTTAATGGAACCCAAATTCACTCTTCTTCGAAAACATTTTGGAGGGTTGATTCTCTATCCGCTGACGTTTGCGGCAAATAATTATTTTCGGAAGCATTTGGGCATCGACTGGGGGTGGTTGTTCAGGAAATTAGGAGATTGGGAAAACGACCTGTCGTGGGGGAGATTCAGTTATAATATTGTACTTATGGCGAGAAAAAATAGATGAGGACGTTTTCCGAATCGGAACTTCAGGTCCCATCGGCACAACGACCAAATGCACCATCGAATGGTTTCCTCTGGTTTTTGGTTGTAGGAGGAGTGCTTGTACGGTTGATTTTTTTTCTCACTACAAAATATGTGAGTGATGATGCATTTATTACCTATCGTTACGTCCTAAATATAATTTCCGGATACGGTTATTTGTATAATGAGGGTGAAAAGGTGTTGGGAACAACTTCGCCCCTGTATACACTGTTACTTTCTTTTCTCAGCCTTGCATTCGGAGGTTCTCACGTTGTTGTAATTTCTTTTCTTCTGTCTCTCATCTCTGATATGTTCGTTCTCATTATCCTCTGGCGATTAATTCCGGGCGAATTTGTTGTCGCTCGTTTCGTCTCCGTCGGTCTTTTTTCGCTTTATCCCAAAACAGTCCTTATCGGTGTTTCCGGGATGGAATCCTCTTTGGCGCTGCTGTTGATGCTTTTTTCATTACAGTGTTATCTTGGAAAACGATATTACCTGTGTGCTTTTGTTTTGGGAATGCATTTCTTTTGCCGTCCCGATGCTGTTCTGTGGGATGTATTGCTCGCCGGATTCATTTTCTTCCGGGAAGCCGAAATCCGAATACGATATGTTGCTGCATCTGTGATTGTTCCAGGCATTTGGACTGTATTCAGTCATTGGTACTTTAATTCCTGGTTCCCCCATTCAATTACTGCAAAAAGAATCAGCTGGCATCATCTCTTTCCTGCCTTTGACCCGGTGCGCGTTTTGTCGGGCTATCTTCCTTCGTCCATTCTTGGGCATAACAATGGATGGCTCATGTATTGTATGGTCATTTTATTCCTGATTCCTTTTTGTATAGGGTCAATGAGGATAGTTCGTTCGAAATCGTACATGTTATTATTTCCTATTTTTTTTGTGATGTACAATGTCGCATTTTCATTTGCAGGGGTCGTGATGGCAGATTGGTACTTTCTCCCGGGGTTTCTTGCTTACTTTATTGTTTGCGGGTATTGTGCTGAGTATATGTTTGAATGGTTCAGAAGGAGCAACAGTAGCCGGAAGATGAAACTATTGCTCGGGTATGGATGCGTGACAATACTTCTTGTTCTTAATATCGCTGGTATGTTGCGGTGGAATGATAACCTTTCGGGTCTCTTTCAAAGACAAAATAAATCTCTCGGTGAATGGCTCGGGACCCATGCGGCATCAAACCAGTCTGTCCTGGTCGAGCCGATAGGGTATATCGGTTTTTATTCAAAAAAATATATTTACGATTACATCGGAATAGTATCTCCTTCCGTATTGAGCTTTCGGCAGCAATATTCGAGCGACAGGTGGTTTATGGAATTCGTCCAGACGGTAAAACCGGATTTTATTGTTTTGCGTAACTGGGAAGTACCGTCAAACCACCTGTTTCATGGCTATGGCGATGGGATTTTTCATTCTGACCAGGAACGTGAGTGGTTCGAGAATCACTACCAATCCATTTCCTGGGATGACCATGCTCAGCAAGATACAACGTTTCTCGTTCTTTATGGGCTTCGCCATCGGCAATTTGCTTTTGACCTGTGAAACGTCAGCCGGAACATATTTTGGTTGTCCAGCCGCTGTTCCTTGGGGACGCTATCCTGAGTTTACCGTTTCTCAGACAATTGAAGGCCTCTTATCCTCAGTCGAAGATCGATATTCTCGTACGCAAGGAGAGTGAGGAGGTGGCAGCCAATTCTCCTGTGGTTTCTTCGGTTATTGTCTTTGAAAATGGGGAAGAGGGGGGAAATTTGAGGAATATATTTTCACTTGCAAAACTGCTCCGGTCGATGAAGTTTGACACAGCGTTTATTTTCCCCGGATCGATCCGGGCTGCACTTGCTGTCTATTTTTCAGGCATTCGCCGGCGGATCGGAACAAATCAAAGTACCGGAATCAGCCTTTTCCAGGATCACGTAAAATTTCCGTCGGCGTCCTGGGATATTCCAAATGGTACGTTATTCAAGTATACTTCGCGTGTGCGTAAAATATTACGTAAGAAACATTCATTCATTTCATTGTTGTATACCGATGTAGTCGCCCCGGACCCTCTCCGCCATGCCATCCAACGCTACCTTCAGTTGCTCGACCCTTTGAGTCCGAACATTGACAAGAGCATTCGGTATGAACCTTTATATCCGAATGTTGAGAATTTGAATCGCGCGAAAAAAATCTGTCTCGAGATTATTCCGGCAGGGGCGAGACTTATCGCGGTTGCTCCGGGCTCGAAATGGAATACAAAACGATGGCCGGCTGAGAATTTCATCGAATTAGTCAGGAAAACTATTCAAAGAAAGTATTATGTCGTTCTTGTCGGGGGCGATTCGGACGCAGAATTGTGTGAAAAAATATGCTCGGCTGTCGGCACAGATCAGGTTATCAATACTTGCGGTAGGTTGAGTGTTTTAAGTTCTGCGGCATTAATTGAACGATGTGATCTTCTGTTGACAAACGATTCCGCGGCGATGCACATCGGAGCAGCGATGGGCAGACCACTGGTAATTTTGATGGGTCCGACTGTCCCCGCATTTGGTTATGTGCCTCCGGAAGGGAGACATGCCGTTCTCGATGTTGAAAATCTTTGGTGCCGGCCATGTACCCCCTTCGGTGGGATAACATGCCCGACCGGAACATTTTCCTGTATGAAAAAAATATCCGTTGAAACGGTTTTCGACACTGTCATGAATGCGTTGAATTAATTATTCAGCATTGATTTTCAATCTGTGTTTGGTTACATTGGCGTACCATTGATATGATTCAGCGCGAGAGATTGAAATGAAAAAGCCGATTGCTCAAATTGCAACGCGGCTATTTTTATTTTGGAATAAGCACAAACCTCAGAAATCAACAGTGTCCCTCTCTTCGCTGCGTTCGGTGTTGTTTATTGAAACCTCGAAGATGGGAGATGTTGTCTCTATGCTTCCTCTCATCCAATCGTTTCATGAAGCGTACCCGCATCTTAATCTTTTGGCTCTGGTTGATGATACATTTACAGATATTGTCCGCTATGTTCCATTCGTTTCAGAAGTGATTGGCGTATCCAAAACGCAAACGGTTGCGGGTTATCTTCGTTCAACCGGGCGATTGAGGGAAGTAGAGTGTGATCTTGCAATAAGTGCGAGTCCGTCAGCAAGAAATGCCCTGTTCACATTGCGTTCAAAGAGTGTATTCAAAGCCGGATATTTTGACGTTCCTGATACACCGACACCATTTTTACGTCCCGCGAACGTAATCGGTACCGGTGGTGTAATGCATAGCAAGATGGTGTTCCATTTCGAGAATATTGTGGAACGGTCTCAAAAAATTGCAACTGCCCTGAGTATCCCGGTCTGCAAAGGATATCCATCGATTGTTCTCCCTGCGCGCATTATCGCTTATACTGATGAATTTCTTAACGGGTGTGCTATCGGAAATGCTCCGTTTATCGTTTGTCATCCTTTTTCAGGCTGGCAATTCCGCAGCTGGGAGTTGGAGAATTATGTATCGTTGACCGACGCTCTTTCGAATGCGGGGCTTCATACTTTTATCATTGGGAGCAGGGAGGATCATGCATCATTCGGAAAAAAGACATTGCATCTAAGCAAGAGGGTTCATCTACTATTTGGAGAACCGGTAGGCACGCTTATGGGCTTGCTCGGTCGGGCATCATTATTTATAGGAAATGATTCCGGTCCCCTCCACCTCGCGACAGCGTTAGGGGTACGGTGTATCGGCTTATTTGGACCCGCTTCACCCGACCTGACGGCTCCCTTTTCCGGAAAAAACATTTATTTTTATGAAAAGGTGGAATGCAGTCCCTGCGATCAAAAAATATGTATCAGACCTGAACATCCTTGTATCAATTTGATTTCAACCGAAAAAGTTCTTGAGGCGGCTTTTGCAGTTCTCGAGAAACCGACGATGGTGACAGGGTGAATGCCCGGTCTGTTTTCATCAGCGGTGTTAGGGTTGACCTCAATACCGAAAGGGAAATTTTATCTGAAACCGATCGCGTCATAGCTGAGAACAAAAAGACGGTAATTGCACATGTTAACGCTCATGCATTTAATCTTGCATCATCGATTCCATGGTTTAAGGAATTTCTGCGCGTTGCCGGGTTTGTTGTTGCCGATGGACAGGGTATCCGACTCGCATGCCGCATGACGAAACAGCAGATTCCTCCTCATCTTCCGCTCACCGAATGGATCTGGGCACTTCTAAAATCCTGCGAGGAAAAAAAATATTCTGTTTTCTTGTTAGGAGGTCAACCTGAAGTCGTTGAAACCGCATCGGAGAATTTGAAGATGAAATATCCCGGATTAACCATTGCAGGATTCCATCATGGATACTTTCAAAAAAAGGGAGAAGAGTCCGATACGATAGTCCGACAAATCAACCAAGCGTCACCGGATTTCCTGTTTGTCGCGTTTGGAATGCCTCTTCAGGAACAATGGATTATGGAGAATCTGCAAGCGCTTTGTGTGCATGCCATTGTACCGATGGGAGGATGCATTGATGAACTGGCTGGAAGGAGGCTGCCTGTTCCGGACAATTTAAGAAGGTTGGGATTTGAATGGGCGTGGAGACTGGCCCAGGAGCCGATTCGATTATCCCGAAGATATATAACAGGGAATCCCCTTTTCATGTGGAGGGTGGTTCAGGAATCATTTAATCATCGGAAATAAGGTATTCATTTCATGAGTTCGATAGTGAGAAACGTTTTAAGCGTTGGTCTCATCCTTGTTATGATAAATTTCATAAATCCTTCTATAGTGATGGGAGGAGGGTTTTCGATCGTTTCCTCCACTCCAACAGAGGTTATTTTGGAATATAATCCTCCGCAAATCCGACAGGTTGTGCAGCAACTGCATGGCCTGAAGTTTATCCGATTTCAGAGCGATAGCTGCGGTTTCCTATCGGAAGAAGGGAAGCCCGAGCTTCCGGAAGACGGAACACTTGTTGGCCTTCCTTCCAATTCATCGGCGAGGATAGAAATCGTAGAGTCAAAATTTGATATCCGGACAAGTGATGATGTTCTCCCGGCTCCCAAATACAGGTTTGATGAAAACAATGAAGCCGTCGGCGTGTTCTACCGCGATGAACAATTTTACAACACGCAAACACAGTTTTATCCGGACCAGGTTGTTCAGGTAAGTGAAATTGCACAAGTTCGCAACCAACGCGTTGCGAAAATTACAGTTCATCCAATCCAATATAACCCCGCGACCAGACAATTAAAAAGACTTGTTCAGTTGCGGGTGCGTTGCACGTTTTTCCAGGAGAATAAAACTTCGAACGCAAACTGGTCGCCGACGGGGAATGATCCGCAGTTCGAGCCGTTATATAAGAATCTCATCATAAACTACAACGACGCGAAACAATTCCGCGGGAAGAGCCTCCCGGCAAAACAATCGTTATCTCCTGATTCAACGAGATGGTTTGTACCGAACCGTACTTATTATCGGTTGCCGATCGGACAGGATGGATTGTACAGACTGACGTATTCGCAACTTGATTCGGCGGGACTTGATTTGCAATCAGTCGACCAGAATTCCGTCGCAATATACAATCACGGCAGCTCAGTTCCGTTATTTCTGAATACCTCCTCTCCCGACCCCCAGCAATGGTATATTGATTTCTATGCCTCGCGGAATCACGGGACAAACTCCGATTATGACCTTTATTCCGACACGAGTTGTTATTGGTTGACCGTTAACGATAATATCCCAAGCCGTTTTCAGGAAACTCCGTCCGCCCCAGGAAATCCGGCATACCAGCCGTTGTCATTTGTTCGTACTGCTCATTTTGAGCAGGACATTAAGTACTATTTTGGCTATAGCCAGGATGAAATATCTACGACCGATGCTGTTCCGGGTGAAGGATGGTACTGGGCTGATTTTTTTCCCTTGACCACGTGGAGTTATTCGTTCGCTGTCGATTCAATCTCGAGAGTGGTCGGTGGAACTGCCGCCCTGCGCGCGCGGTTTTTTGGAATGACGAAAACAGCCACTCCTTCTCAACATACCGCGGAAGTGCGCATCAACGGGAACCTTCTTGGACAGGTTTCATGGTCAGATAATACGGAAGCTCCGTTTTCGGTCATTTTTCCGGATACACTCCTGCAAAACGGGAACAATATAATCAAAATTACATCTTTTGCGACTCCGAGTCCGGTAAATAAGTTCTATCTGGATTGGTTTGAAGTTGATTACAACAGAATTTCCCGGGCTCTCAACAATCAGATTGAAATTATAACTCCCCAGGTATCGGGAGGTAGTGTTACTCAATTCAATATGCGGGGTTTTACAACAGACAGCATCGACATTTACGATCTTACCAATGCGCGGAAGATAACCGGCAACACAGTTGTTGGAGGAATCGTACAGTTTCAAGATACGGCTTCAGGTTCAACGCATTATATTGTGTCGGCAAGAAGCCTGCGATTGCGCGTTCCGTTTGTTGAGCAGAAAGTATTCCGGAACTTGCGCCAAAATAATTACGGTGCTGATTATATTATTATTACCCATCGGGATTTTATCGACGCCGCGCAACGGTTAGGACAGGCCCGCGCTTCGCGCGATAATCTTCGTGTGATCGTTACCGATGTTCAGGATATTTATGATGAATTTAACTTCGGAGGACTAAAACCGGACGCCATCAGGGATTTCCTCAAGTACCCGGAATACAACTGGCCGCAGCCGGCTGCGACATTCGTTGTCATGTTTGGAAATGCCTGCTTGGATTTCAAGAAACATCTTTCCACAACAGTCAAAAAGAATTTCGTGCCTGCGTTCGGCAATCCGCCGAGCGATAACGCTCTTGTGAGTTTTGACAGTGTGCAGAATTATTTGCCGTACATGTTTATCGGGAGGCTACCGGTGGAAAATGCACTTCAGGCTGACAGGCTTGTGACAAAAATCCTGAATTACGATGATGCTCCGCTCGACGAATGGAACAAGCAATCCTTGTTCATTACCGGTGGTCTGGATTCAACCGAGCAGCCGCTGTTTAACAGTTATTCCGAAGACCTGATTAACAATTATATTACTTCACCTCCGGTGCAAGGAACGGCACACAGAGTGTACAAATCATCGTCGGATATTATTGATGGAGATTCAAAGCTCTACATGCAGGGCCTTATCAACGGAGGAATCAATTACATTAATTTTATCGGTCATTCAGGAGGAAGGTTATGGAATGTCGATATCGGCAGCCCGAATGATTTGCAGAATATTTCAGGAAAACTTCCGTTCGTCTGCAGCGTCAGTTGTAATGTCGGTTTTTTTTCGGCGCCGAATTTCAACGTTCTTGCAGAAGATTTTTTGATGGCGGATAACCGGGGAGCTATCGCCGTCTGGTCTGCTTCAAGCATCGGGTACGCGAACGTCGGATGGCGCCTGACGGGGAAATTTCTTTCATCCGCGACGCTCGATTTCGGGAGAAGTTTTGGACAGTTAACGACTATCGCTCAGTTGTATTTTTGGCAAATCAATGGTCTGACGACGCCGCTGGTAGTTCAAACATTACAGCTCCATCCGTTACTGGGAGACCCGTATTCTCTGTTTGCCTTGCCTCTGAAACCCGATATCGATGTGGGGCCCGCTGATATTCACCTCAGTACAGACCAACCGACATCTGACAGCATCGTGTCCCTGAAGGTAACATACCGGAATTTCGGTATTCTGCCGCACGACAGTATTCTCGTCACTCTGCGCGATGCGTATACTGATCCGAAAGGAAAATATTTAGGCGAAGGAAATATCACTTCTCCATTTTTGGTACCACCGTTTGCAAATATCGACTCGATAAATGTTCAGTGGGATGTCCGCAACAAACCGGGAGTTCATGTTGTGAAAATTGCATTTGACCCCCAGGGCAGGATTCCCGAAATACGAAAAAACAATAATACAGCCGAAAAGAACATCTATGTGTACAAGAATGTCATCACACCGCTCGCGCCGGTATTCTCTGCTCTGGTGAAAAGCGGTGTACAGCAATTGGTCGTAAGTGTTCCTGCTCTCCTTGATACATCGCAGACATCATTTTTTTTCGAACTCGATACTGTGGCAGATTTCATCAGCCCGTTTAAACTCGTATCTTCTCCTGTTCTTCCCGGTCCTGTTTCAGTGATGTGGCAAACTCCACCCATGAGCAACCGTCAGATATTTTACTGGCGCTGCCGTACATGGAACGGAAGTAAATACGGCGCATGGACTTTTTCATCATTTATGACGGACGACTTACTCGGTACTGCCGATTCTGTAACCTGGAAACAATCCAGCAGAAAGCAATTTGTTTTTGATACACTTTCCAACCTGGCGGTTACTGACTCGGGTGTAACTCTTCATTCGTCGAACGGCTTACTGTTATATGTCCGCTCTGTCGGAAACAGAGTGTACCCTGATTCTGATTACTATAGTATCATCAAAATTGGTGAAGTAACCGTATTCGGATTATATTTTTACGGCGCGAATAGTTTTATCGTAGCTCGCATCGACCCTTTAACCGGCATCTACCAGGCGCAAGGATACGATTTACGGGTTTCCAGTCAAGCAGATAGTTTGTTAAGTTTTCTGCAAAATACACCGTATGGGTTTTATGTAGCGCTTTCTGCTGTGCTCGATGCGAAGACAAATGTTACTGAGGCATTATACCAGCAAATAGAAGCGCTGGGGTCGACACATATCCGCAATGTTCTTGCGGGGCAGTCGTGGTGTCTGTTGAGCCGAAAAGGTTCAGGCGCTCCTCTAATAGTGCCGCTTGAAAGCTACGTTCCTTCGGGAACAGCCATCCTCCAATATCAAATGCCGAATTATTATAGCAATGGAGCTGGTACGATTACAACGCCCCCGATCGGCCCAGTACATCAATGGGTATCGCTGACATGGGACAGTTTTGTCCCTTCCATGTTGACATTTTCGGCATTGTCAGTCTTCGGAATGAGGCAAGATTCCACTATAGACTCATTGATGAGTATCCCAAACACGACAACTTTCGTAAATCTTTCTACCATAAATCCGTTTGTGTATCCCAGAATATTTTTGAAAGCACACCTCAGTAATTCCGATGGGTTACAAACTCCTGAGTTGAATTCGTGGAGTGTCCTTTACTTGCCACCGCCTGATGAAGCAATCAGTCCATGGTCGGTTCATCCAAATTCTGCAATTCTTCAACCAGGCGATTCATTAGCAGTCAATGTCGAAGTGCACAACATCGGGATAAGGGATCTGGATAGTGGAAAAATAACCTACACGGGTATGCCTGCGAATAGTTCTCTTGGAGAGCGTCCTTTTGGACTCATCGCATCAGGCAATGTGCTTTCAGTCCACTCCTCAATTGTACCTCCTGTCTCTCCCGGCACGCAGACGCTAAGGATTACAGTATCGCCGGTTGGAGATAATGATGCTTTCGCAGGCAATAACGTCGTTTATATTCCGTTGACAATCGCCGGGGGAGGGAAAGCAGTACGTGAATCTATAGACGTGTTCTTTGACGGTAGACATATCGTTAACGGAGATTACGTTTCTCCCACGCCGGTTATTCATGTAGAAACGCTCTCTGCAAACAAACGTTTGGAAGGTACAACTACTACATTGAAAGTCACTCTCGATGGAAAGGAGTTAGCTCCGGAAAGCGCTCCTCTTCAGATAAGTTCAGGTTCTGCAGGCGGACATGGTAGCGGGTTCCTCCAGTTTCGCCCTTCACTAAAAGACGGTGAACATATACTTGGAGTATCTGTAATTACTAGCGGACAGACCGGTGCTACAATCAACCCGATCCGGTTTAACGTGATGTCTGTGACAAGATTATTGGAACCATACAATTACCCCAACCCGTTTCGCGAGGGGACGCACTTTACCTTTTTGTTGACTGGCGCAACTGGACCCGATGCATTAGAAATCAAGATTTACACAATTGCCGGAAGACTCATTCGGACTCTCGCCGTTTCCGAAAGCATGCTTCATGTCGGTTTCAACAGTGTCGCATGGGATGGCAAAGATTCAGAAGGAGATGAAATTGCAAACGGTACGTACTTTGCAAAAATAAGAATAAAGACAAATTCCAGTGCGCAAGAGACGATGTTGAAGTTATCGAAAGCGAAATGAGCAGGAGAAAAAAGAAAAACGCTCAGGTCGGGGGCTTACCTGAGCGTCTCCGTAAAGATCCGTTCATGCCACTAGGGACAAAGCATGAACAGAACGTGAGATTAACCAATCAGCACCGTAGCAATAGTACGTAAAGAATTGAATAGTGTCAAGACCGAAATTATTAGAAAACCTTAATAAATTTCTTTAAGAAATTTTTATCTAAACACATAATGACAATTCACATAGTGGGAAAGAAAAAACCCCGAGTAAAAACTCGGGGTTTCTTTTTTACAAGATAAACGTGGTACGGGGCGAAAGCCCCGCAAAAGTTACTTTAGGAGACTCATCTTGTGAACGGATATATTTTTGCCGCTTTCAATACGATAAAAATAGATTCCACTGATGAGATTTGCACCGCTAAAATTCACAGTGTAGAGTTTGCCGGTTGTTGCAATCCCGTTGAAAAGGGTTGTGATTTCTTCCCCCAGCAAATTGTACACTTTCAATGTCGTAGGAGACGTCTCCGCGACGCTGAATGTAATTGTTGTCGCAGGGTTAAATGGGTTCGGATAATTTTGGTCCAGCTTAAACACAGCCGGAACAGCATCTTCCTTAACACCCGTCGCTTTATCAATAACAATGTCAATCGGGCTTGTATAAGATTCCAATCCATCCAAATCGACCTGTTTCAGTCGGTAGTTATACTCACCGGCAGCAACATTTGCATCGGTAAATGAATACGCATGTTGTTCCAATGTCGTCCCATTTCCGGACACAAAACTGTTTGAAAGTGTTGTGAAGTCTGTTTCATTTTTTGCCCTGCGTTCTACATAGAATCCGTAATTGTTTGTTTCGGAAACAGTCATCCATTCTAATTTCACGTTTGCAACGTCATTCGCGGTTTCTACATTACCGCTGAAGGATGCGATCTGAACTGGCAATGGATTAGCAGGGTCGGCAGCCGACCAGTATGTCTGCCAACTCGCAATTCCGGCAGCTTCAACATAATTGCTTGCCGGAACATCGGAGCCACCCCGATTAACCCATGCGGTTCCATTATAAGCCCATGCAGTTAAATTTGATTCCGTCAGACCATTAAGTTCTCCCGGGTCGGTGTACGAGAATCTGAATGTGCCGGAAAGTGAACCTGAAGGGGTGACCGATAAGTATCGTTTGATTGCAATCGAGCTGTTCCCGACTGGGATGAATGTATTCGGATAAGTTTTTACTAGTACGTTAATCGCTCCCTGTCCCGCTGAAGTTACAATTCTTGTATTGGAGCTCGAAAATACCCATGTACCTGCACCACTTACCGCCCGCCGTATAACTGAAGCCCCGCTAAAACTGCTTCCGGCAGTTACAAATGTCAGAAACGTGTTGCTGCTGGTCATGCTCAATTCGCCGGATCCTGCTGTCTGATACTGAATTGTTCCATTATTTGCGCCATCTCCAACGAATACGTTCCCGGTAACCGTGAGGGTGACTCCGCTATTGATGACCAATGTTCCCGCACCGCCACTGGGATTTGCTGATTTACCTACAGTCAGTTTTCCGATAGTAGCATTGGCGGTGACCGTCACCGTAAAACCGCCTCCGATCGATATACTATCCGTGGCTGCCGGAACATTGTTACTATGCCAGGTAGTCGCTGCATTCCAATTTCCGGAACTCTTGGCATAATCCAAACCGGCAAAGAGCGAGCAGACACATACTACTAACATTACTACAACCATACATAATCTTGTTGCATGTTTCATGCTTACAACCCTTTCAGAAAATTAAGGTTTAGAGTTATTTATGTATTAGTTATTAAATTTCGATTCTCTATTTTTTCCATATTTCTTTCACTGACAAAGACAATTAGATCCCCATGGACGTAATTGCCTGACAAAGGTAAATAAAGCCTAATTTAAAGTCAAGAGGTAAATGTGAAATCTAACCTATATATTTTTATATAAGTTAAAAAACCTTGAAAATTAGTAAATTTAGCATGTTTTTGAAATTTACATAAAGAGACGATTTTAGAATGTGAGCTTTTACACCGGATATTTCTTACAACACTGATGGACGTTGCAATATCTATGCGCACGGAAGTATTTTGAAAATAATATTGGAAAAGATTGACTTTAAAATGGATTTGATTTATCTTGAGCAATGATTGAAGAAGGTTGAGCATTTGCGGGAGGGAGACACCGATGGAGAAAGCAAATATTCTATTCCTTGCTGAAGCGCCTCACAACGCTGAGCGGTCGATTGAGGGATTGCTTGCGAAACGATTCGAAATATCTTACGCGAGGAATCTGCATGAAGCGTTTCATCATGCGAAGGAAAAACGTCCGGATGTTATCGTCGTCGAAGACAATTTTCAAAAGCAAAACGGGTTTGAACTATGTGAAGAACTGCGAGGGGAAAGTGATACGTGCTATGCAAGTATTCTTCTGCTTGTCTCTGCTGTTGACCGGACAATAGAGGAACGAGCGCGTATCGCCGGGGTGAATGACGTAGTTCAGAAGAATATTGACGAACAAAGTTTGATACAACACATTGAGTCGCTTCTTAAGCCCATGTGAGGTATGAGGACCTTGATTGTGAAGATAATTGTTGTACAAGTTTAATAAATTTTCCTCCGCAATAGTTATAATCTCTCAGTGAATTGATGTTACAGGTTGTGGGTAAGGTGTGTCGTATTTTAATTACGACTAGCCTTCTTAGTACAATTGCATTTGCTGGCGACGACCCAAACAGTTTCCGGAAATCAGCAGTTGATATATTAACGCGATATACATCCGTTGGAAACATCGGACTGACGGTCACGAATTTTGGCACAGTGGGGACACGTAACGCCTTCTGGCCCAGCCAACCATCCTGCGAATACCCTCGCGGCTCAAGAATCGAACATCTTTCACAGGGTGCACTCTGGGTAGGAGCATTATTTAAGGCCGACACAACAAAACATCGGAATGACCCCCGCAACAACCAGTTTCTTGTTTCAACCGGCGCTACCGACCAGCCCTCAAGCCCGGGAGCAATTCAGGACTATGAATTCAATTCCGAAATTTCAGACTCTATCTTAGAGTACTCTTCGCTTACCGATAACCGCCCCCTTACTTCACAGTATAGTGTTCTGGCAATCAGTCATCAGGACTTGGTGTGCGATTATTCGGACAAGTATACTCGTGTTCCCTTGACGGGGGATTCGATCATAAATCATTTTCCCCTTGGAATCAAAGTTCATCAGGAGAGTTACGCGTACAATTATCCGTTCTCGGATTTTTTTGTCATCCTGCGTTATCTCATTGTCAATGCAAGTACGGATACACTCGATTCAGTTTATGTCGGGTTCTGGGCAAACCCTGCAGTAAGAAATACAAATCTCGTGAGGCCCGGAACGTCCGGGTATTTTGACCATCAGGGACATGGGTATGATACCACTCAGCGAATGGCGTATTCATTTGATTATGACGGAATACCCAGTCCTCCACCTGCGGATAGTTATATAGGTATAAAACTATTGGGGTGCACACCTTTTCCATCTGGAGTAGACTCACTGGGAAATCTAAATCGACATACATATTTTAACGCCTGGCGTTTCCGAAGCAGCACTGGGGAAGAGGTGTTTTATTCGCCCGCATTCGATGGTGGGAGTGGCTATACAAGCCGGTATTATCGGCTGTCCAATTCAATGCCCCAAAGTGATGTTGCCAGATTACGCGTCCCGCCGCCCTCAGGAGTTGCTCCACTAAGCGTGACGTATCTTGTATCGACGGGTCCTTTCAGCCGGTTAAGTCCTGGTGATTCCCTCGAGGTAGTTTATGCTGTTGTCTGTGCAAAAAAATTTGGCAACGACCCGGCGCGGCTCGATACCGACCCTCAGAAAAAGAATCTCCTTTCAAATATCCGTTGGGCGCAACAGGCGTACAACGGTGAGGATGTCAATGGAAACAATAAATTGGATCCGGGAGAAGATATTGCACGGCGTGATTCGGTTTCTCCGACGGAGTACGGTCTTCGGTACGAACCCGACGGTAAGATAACGCGATACCTCTTACCTACTCCGCCGAAGCAACCTAAAGTTCATGCAGAAGTGAAAAACCAGTATTCGGCGATTTATTGGGATAAGTCGTCAGCTGAAGAATCGATAGATCCCATTTCCGACAGAAAGGATTTTGAGGGATACAGGGTTTATCAATCAATTGTGGGAAACGATTTCCTGAATCATTCCGATTTTCTTCTAAACCTGTCTCTTGTCGGGGATTTTGACAGGTCGGATGATTCGATCGGCTACAATACCGGGTTTCATGCTATCCTGTTGGATTCAGCAAAGACGTTTCCGGGTGATACAGTCCATTACTGGTACCGGTTCCCTCCGAAAGACACTGTCGTTCACAGCCTTAACGGTTGGCAAATCATCTATGGTATTTCCGCCTACGATCAAGGAGATGCTGTGAACGGTGTGCCCAGCCTTGAGAGCGCCAAATCAATCGTTCGTGTGATTCCCGGGACACCCCCGACGTCGAACAAATCTGCTTCTATAGGTGTTTACCCGAATCCCTATTTCGTAAACGCGTATTGGGATGGTGCTCGAGAACGGCAGCGAAAAATTTACTTCTATAATCTTCCTGCACGATGTGAAATACGTATCTACACACTTGGCGGTGACGTCGTAACGGTCCTTGAACATGATGCTGCCACCTATAACGGCAGCGGCATCAACTGGTTCAATGATTTTGGAGACCCATCGACGAAAGCCCAGTTTGCAGGAGGAGAACATGCATGGGACCTTATTACAAGACATGATCAGGCAATTGCAACCGGATTGTATCTTTTTACCGTTGAAGACAAAAATACGGGCGAAGTAAAACGCGGGAAATTTGTAGTCATTAAATGACGATGATGATGAAAATTTTCCTGCTTATTTGTGCCGCGACAATGTTCTTCTTTATTGGATGTGAAAAAACTATTCCCGACCATCCTCATCCCAATCAGCCTCCCAGAACATATCTCTGGCTATTCCCGGATTCAGGTTTGTACGAAGGGCCGAGCAAGCAGCATATCCGTTGGTGGGGTGATGACGCGGACGGTATCGTAAAAGGGTATATGTTCGCCGCCGGCAAACTCTTCGATTCTTCCACACACCAAATTTCCGATACCGTCGGATGGAGATGGAGGCTGGAGAATGACACATTGATTGCATTCCCTCTTTATGTGAAAAGGGATACGTTTCAGGTTGCGGTTCGTGCTGTTGATAACACATTCCCGGTAACGCTTCCGGATGGAGCTCTACTGCGTCTAACAAATCCTCCGTACTGGGATAAAAATGAGAACGGAATCTTCGACAGTGGAGACGTCTCTCTTCCTTCACTGAAAGGCTCATACGACCCCAGAGGTGCGTTACTGGGAATACCGGTTCTCAACCAGCCTCCGACTATTACGTTCGTACAGGATCCCAACGACCCCTCAGTCCTCATGCAGCAGCCGGAAACGACTTACACCGCTGTAACGTTTTCCTGGATTGGCTCGGACCCTGATGGGGACCAAACCATTCGACAATATGAAATGGCGCTCAATGATACAACTGATCAAACCAGGTGGATCGCCGTTCCCGGCAATATTCGACTCGTCTCGCTCGTTGTTCCAAGAACGCGCAGCGATGGGGCGACCGGAGAAGTTACTGCAGATGTTTATTCCGGTACATTTCTAACGACGACACACTTGCTTGGTACAATCTCACACATGAAACTCGACACGTTCAATGTTTTTTATGTCCGGGCGCGTGATATTGCCGGAGACTCAAGTTCAATCATTCAGATGCCGGCTAAAACAGCACCGAGAAAGTGGTTTGTGAAGAAGCCGCGGGGTAAGCTTTTGATTGTGAACGATTTTATTAATAATGTTTCGGGAAACCGTGACGCTGTCCTTGCCTTTTACAAGAGCAAGTTTGACAGTGTTAGTGTCGGTGGAGAAATGGGAAGTTATGATGTTCTCGACATCGGGCGGTATAACGCTCCGGTTTTGCAATGGGCTTTGTTGAAAAGAAACGGTCAGTTTGGTGTTATGGTACCTCCATTTATTGACCCGGCCTTAATTTTTACATTCCATCTATTCGACGTCGTATTCTGGTACACAGATATATTTCCGAGTCTCGGAGTTGCGCAGTTCCCCTTATTTGAATATGTCAGAGACCCGAATCACAGGGGCAAAGTAATTTTTTCGACGATGTTTTTTACGGCAAGTGACCCGAGAGGAGCGTTGAAAGATTTTGCACCGATTGACAGCGTGAGCTCAGTGGACCTTGCAACCCCATCGAGGCCTTTGCCAACTTCGGGAGATAATCGCATTCCCGGAGGGTATGAGGTTTTTCCGGATTCATCAGATGCAACAGATATTTACCCGGCAATGCGGTTTAATTCAGGAACAAGTTCGCTCTACATGCGCCCCATTTACAGAAGAACAGACGCAAAGTACATCTACAAACTGCAGGAAGATGATCAATCACCACAACGGTATGTCAATGTTGCGACGTTAAGTGAATTACGTTCAATCTCGGCTATTGATTCCGAGACAGCATGGACATGCGGATTAGGCGGGATAATTTTTTATACATCAAATGCAGGTGTGTCCTGGACCTCCCAGACAAGCGGGACGACAAACTCACTTTCTTCAATTAATTTCGTCAATGCAGATAATGGGCATGCCGTTGGCGATGTGGGAACCATTCTCCGGACAACAGATGGGGGAAAAACCTGGACAAAGAAAACCCTCAGTACAGAAAACTATCTGGCAGTATACTTTTCAACGCCGACGACCGGCACTATCGTCGGTACAGACGGAATCCTCGTACGCACGACGGACGGAGGTTCGAATTGGGTTGCTCCCTCTACTGATACATATTTGACCCAGACAATCCGTTCAGTGCACTTCGTCGATGCCAATGTCGGTCTTGCGGTCGGTGATAACGGGCTTATAATAAAAACGACCGACAGCGGCGCCAGCTGGAGGTTGATACACGCCGTCACGACAAATACCCTGAACGCAGTTCGGTTTGTCGATGCGGCAACGGCCTGGGCTGTAGGGGCATCCGGAACGAATTTGAAAACCACCGATGCAGGGGAAACCTGGACGTTGCAATCTGTTTTTGCATCCAGCACGGACTTGCGGTCAATTTATTTTATTGATAATTCAACCGGTTGGATTTGCGGCTCCTCGGGTTTAATGTTTACCACACAGGATGGTGGCGGCTCATGGAGCATTCCGGTTAATGGGAGCGGCGTAAATTGGAATCTTAATAATATTATTTTCGTGAATTCCTTTGAAGGATGGAGTGTGGGCGCGGGCGGCATGATTCTCCGTACAGAAAACAGCGGGGGGAATTGGTTCGCGCAACCCCGGGGGAAAATAAATGTCGGCGTTGTCGACGGTGTTGGCACGGATGGCAGGAGAAGCTTTGTCTTTCTCGGTCTTCCTCTTCACCTGCTCAATGGCGATGGAAGTAATGTGAAGTCGTTCCTCGAATATATCTTGTCAAATGAATTTGGAGAATAACATATGACCATTTCTCCGATACTCACTCGCATTATTCAACCGGGAGTTGTTGCAAGTTTGTGTTTACTGCTCATTGGTGTAAATGCATATCCGCAACCTTCAACTAAAGGGTCATGTAAAGGTAAAATTGTAGACGCCAGGACAAATGAAGCATTGCCGAATGTCAATGTTGCAATCAAAGGAACATACTATGGCGCAGTGACAGACCTCGACGGTAATTTCACGATAGCAAACATTAATCCGGGACAATATACTATCGCGGTATCGTTATTGGGTTATAAAGCAGTAGAGTATACAGGATATACGATCAAAGCTGGAGAGACGGCACAACTTGACGTCAAGCTTGAAGAAACGGTTCTTAGCCTCGGACAGGAAGTGGTGATTGTGGGAGAAAAACCGTTGTTTAATATCGAAGAGACGCAAAGCCGACGTTCCATTAATCGCGAGGATATAAAAGCTGCCGCAGTACAAAGTGTGAAGGACGTTGTTGCGATGCAGACGGGAGTTGTTCAGGCTGATAATGAAATTCACATTCGTGGTGGAAGAACCTACGAAAATGCTTACCTTCTTGATGGAGTATCAGTGCAGGACCCGTTGGCGGGTACAGGGTTCGGTCTCCAGTTAAGTCCTTCCGCAATTCAAGAGGTGGAGGTAATCACCGGGGGATACAATGCCGAGTACGGGCAGGCGACATCAGGGATTGTCAATATTACAACACGGGAAGGCGCTCAAAATTATAATGGTTCATTATCCTATAAACGTGATCATTTCGGGTTTAACAAAAATTCCAGGTCGAACTTTAATACAGACATTATTGAAGCGAGTTTGAGCGGACCGGAGCCTTTTACGTCGTATATTCTTCCTTCCCTCGGGGCAAAAATTCCCGGCTCGCTTAGTTTCTTTGGAACCTTCTATGCTAATTTCACGGATGATTTTACACGATGGGCAGAAACAATTAATAACGGACAGGTCGTAGGGTATCATGTTGCTGTTCCTAATCAGGTGTATTCTTCATTGTACAAGGATGGAAAATTCCTATCGCTCCTGGGTGGGAACATTTTCCTTACACCGCGTGAAAATAACAGCTGGTCTTGGCTCGGTAAATTAACCTGGAAGCCGGATGCGACACTCAAAATTTCGTACAGCTATACAACGTCAATCGGCATAAACCAGAACTCGCAGACTATTCAATCAACGCTGGAGTTTGTGGAACCGAATCCCGGATATCAGTTCCAATTTCAGAATATCCTCGACAGCGCAAATACGTTCACTCAGCGTAATATCCAGCATTCAATTTCTATAACACAGACATTAAGCTCAAAGACGTTTTATGAATTAAAACTCAGCAGGTACACTGCTCGAGTCCACGGGGATGCAAACGGGAAAAACTATACGGACTATATTGAACCGAAAGATATTGTGAAACTTCCTCTCTCGTACTATTATTACGACAGGGATAACAAACTTGATTCAATCGGTGTTATCCCCGGTGACGGTTTGTATGATATTGGAAATCCAACACGGTGGAGAGACCATTATTTCCTTGAATATTCGTTCAAGGGAGATTTGACAAGTAACTTTACTGAAAAGAATAAATTCAAGACAGGGTTCGAAGCACGGTTTCAAAGCCTCCAAATGATCGACCTTGTCTCACCATGGTACAGGCCGTTAGGTTTGAATTACGATATCTACCAGGTGAACCCGGCACAGGGAGCTCTCTACGCTCAGAATAACATTACACTCAAGGGGATGATTCTGAATGTTGGCCTGCGCCTCGATTACTGGTTTCCTGGTGCATACGTCGACACAACTCTTGCGAAGCCTGCTGATTCTATAAATATCCCCCAGCAAATCAAACAAAATTATTTTGATGATACATTCAGTTTATTCGGGCACCGGTGGAAAGCGCGACTAAGCCCACGATTGGGGATCTCACACCCCGTGTCTGACAATCAGTCGTTGTTCTTTTCCTACGGACATTTCTCTAAACTGCCGAATCCCCAGTATGTGTATTCAAAGCTCTCCAAGACGAGTGCGAAGTCAACGTTCCAGACGATCGGCAATCCGGATCTTAATCCGGAAACGACTGTTTCCTATGAACTGGGTTTACGTAATCAACTGAGCGAAAGTGATGTCTTAACCATCACAACATATTACAAGGATATTTTCGATTACATTACTTCGGCCAGTGTTAAGATATTAAATAGTCGATTTTCCGGAGGCACGTATACGACGTACGTCAATCAGGATTACAGCAGGATAAGGGGAATAGAAGTCGAATATAAAACGCGCCTTGGCGAGTGGCTGAGGAGTACAATTTCCGGATCATATTCGGTTTCTACAGGAAAAAGCTCTTCTGCAGATGAAACATTATACAATCTCCAGCAAGGACTTGGTGAGAATATTCGGGAGCAGCCGCTTTCCTTCAGCAGGCCGTTGCAGCTTTCAGTCGACATTAATCTTACGGCAAAAAAGGACCATCCGTTTTTTGGTATTGGTAAGGGAATTCTGGACGACTATAATCTCTACACGAGAATATTTTATGAATCGGGAAAACGATACACGCGACAAATCTTTCTCGGCTATGACCCGACGAGCGGCAGACCGGAATACGTGCCGGATTATCTCCACCCGAATACAGAAATTGCGGATCCGTGGTTTTATGTTAATCTCAATTTCGAAAAATATTTTAATCTTGGCGTAGGCAAGCTTGTCCTCTCGCTCGAAATTAAGAATCTGTTTAACCGACAAAACTCTCAGATTATCAATCCGGTGACCGGACGTGCATATCAGTATGGTGATCCCACACAATATCCGAGTCCTGTTGTTAATGATCCTTTGTATCCTGACCTGTCTTACCCGGTGGATCCGTTTCCGTATAACGCGGCGAGATATCTCAATCCACGGACATTTCTTTTCGGGACGGAGTTCAGATTTTGATTATGCACACTGGAAAACCTCATACACAATGTAGCAGCAGAATGAAATATCTGTTCTTGATTTTTTTGTGCACCTCAAGTTTGACGCACGCCCAGTTTTTCCCTAATCTTGGCGGGCAAAGGGTCGGCATTTCTTCGTTTCAATTTCTGAAAATAGGCGCAGGTGCGAGAGGAGTTGCATTGGGCGAAACATTTGTTGCAATTGCCAATGATGTTTCTGCAACGTATTGGAACCCTGCAGGATTGACGCAATTCTCCGGCAATCAGTTTATGGTTTCTCATACTTTGTATGTGGTCGACATACAACATGAGTATTTGACTGCGGCATATCATCTTTCTCCCACGGATGCTCTGGGATTTTCAATCACGTCATTGCATATGCCGGAGATGGAGGAAACGACAGAATTGCAGCCTTTCGGAACAGGACGCTATTTCAGGTTCGGCGATATTGCGCTCGGTGTCAGCTACAGCAGAAAGATGACCGACCAGTTTAGTTTCGGCCTTACTGTACGGTACGCAGAGGAAACCCTCGATATGCTCAAAATGAGTGGGGTGATGGTCGATTTAGGGACGTATTACTGGACAGGTCTTGGTTCCTCCAGGTTTGCTGTTGTCGTTTCTAACTTTGGACCAGATGTGTCACCTACAGGGTCAGTGACTCTTCTGAATAATCAGCAGGTAAGTTCCTTTCAGGCATTTTCTCCTCCGACACAGTTCAAGATCGGCTTTGCCATGGAACCAGTGACGATGGAAAATCAACGTATCACGACGACATTTGAATTACAGCATCCAAACGATAATTCCGAAAACCTTCATCTTGGAATCGAATATAATTGGAATAATTGGTTTTCCCTTCGGACCGGTGTCCGCAGAACGATTGGTGAGCCGTTATTTGGCAGTGATAATACTAATTCCAGTGACATTACATTTGGCGCAGGCGTTTCCGCGCCGCTTTCATTCGGCAACGTCAATGTTGATTATGCCTTTGCAAATTTTAATATGTTAGGAAGTGTGCATAGAATTTCTTTAGAGTTAACCTTGTAATAATCCATGAATACCTTATATAAATACGTGTTGTTGCTCTGTTTGCTTGCTGTCATTTATATCATGGGATGTGAACAAAGAATTGCACGGCCGGTTGATACAGGGCAGCCATCGACATTGGGAGATACAAACTACGTAGAAATCATGCCTCCGTGGGGAGGATTCCAGGAGCCTCGCTCAATAATGGTTGGAAATGACCAGCTCATCTATGTTGCCGATTACGCTGCTAATGAGATAGTAATGTTGGATGCAGGAGGCACTGTTCAAAAGAGGCGCTCGATTTCACACCCAATTTCCATTGCGCAGAATTCGAAGTTAGATTTGTATGTAGGAGCAGAGGCGATCGCTCCAAATGGAACAGACACACTAGGCGCAGTTTATCGCATCAGTCTGGTACGATGGGATACAACTTATCTGGCAGGTATTGATAGTGTATTTGATACTTTAAGAAACAGGTGGGAATATACTTATAATTATCGGGATACGGCAATATTCTTCAACAGTAATCTTGACATTGCCCATTCACGAGTTGTGTGGGAAGAGCCTTCCCGTCCCGGACGAAGATACCCCGGAATTGGCATCATAAAGGGGAATGAATATCTGGTCGCAAGAACAGGTAGTGATAATACGAGTTTCATAGACCCGGATACACGCGTGCTCCATTTTACGGCCGATGATGTTCTGATCACTCCATTGACAGAACTTCTGACACGACCTTCTGGCGGAACGTTTATTACCGATATCAGGTATCTGACGGGGTTAATGGCGTATCCATCCTCCCGCAACTTCATTTTGACCCAAAGTAGTGATGGAGTTGCGTATGGAGCTATTTATATGATTTATGTCGTCAGGTCTGACGGTGAGTATTGGGTCGCTGGATATGATCCGAGCACGGCAAGTGGACATGTCGATTTTGCAAAATCCTACCAATTTGTTAGAGCGTCAGCGGCCACATTCGACAAGAGCAGGTCTGAAGTATTTATCGTCGATGCCGGTCGTGACAGTGTGTTCAAATTCGATAGAACGGGAAAGCTCAAGCCTGAATCATTTGGGAAATATAAAACAACTTCCCAGGATTTTCCGGGACTGAATAATCCGAGCGGTATAGCTTTCGCCGGCGATTGTACATTGTATGTTGCTGATACGGGAAACAAGGTAATCCGGCGTTTCAAAATATCAACCCAAACTCGTTGCTCCAGATAATCGTTTGAGGTGCATATTATGACGAAAGTCGTAATTCTTCTCACCGTTGTTTATACCATCGCTTCATTCTCACAGTCTTCCTCTAATGTTGCCACTTACTCGATTGTCGGTTGGGATTCAACCACGGGTGATCTGGGGATTGCAGTACAATCAAAATTTCTTGGGGTAGGGGCTGTGGTTCCGTATGCGAAAGCAGATGTCGGGGCAATTGCAACCCAGGCATGGGCAAACACGACGTATGGTCCCCGAGGTTTAGATATGCTTGAAGAAGGAAAAACGGCTGAACAGGTTGTTCAAGCACTGATTCAAAATGATACAGGGTCAAATCGGCGGCAGGTAGGCGTTGTCGATGCCCATGGAAACGCATTCGCTTATACCGGTATTCAATGTCAACCTTGGGCGGGTCACGTTACCGGCCGAGGATACAGTGCTCAGGGAAACATACTTGCCGGGGAATCAGTTGTAAAATCAATGGCGCGAATGTTTGAAATCACGCCCGGGGATCTTTCGGAAAAATTACTGGCGGCTCTCGAGGCAGCTGAAGCAGCAGGTGGTGATAAGCGCGGCAGGCAATCAGCTGCACTTCTTGTGGTACGGGATAAAGGAGGGTATTCCGGTTTCAACGATCGGTATATCGATATTCGTGTCGATGACGATTCTCTCCCTCTGGTCGAGCTTCGTCGGATTTATAATCTCTGGAAGGGTACATTTCTCTTCGATGCACACATGAGGTCGATTGACGAATTCAACAGGAAAAAGAATTTTTCGGCAGCACAGGAAGAAATGAAACGTGCGGTGAATGACTTAAATGATGAGCTTCACAGAAAACCGGACGACCCGGAAGTCCTTAACTCGGTTGCCTGGGTTCTTGCAACCCACGACATAGACAGGGAACGAGCACTGGAGCTTGCTAAACGAGCCGCAAAACTCGCCCCCGAAAAATTGTATATTCTTGACACCATGGCCGAGTGTCAGTATCGACTCGGTCACTATGAAGAAGCAATTGCAATTGAAGCGAACCTTGTTACCAAGGAACCCGGCAACGATTCCTATTGGAAGCAACTGCAGAAATTTAAGGAAGCAAAAGAACGAATGGGGCATTAATTGCTTAGATTCTGTCAAGTCGCCATTTTTTCACTGTCCCGATAATCTTATTTCTTGTATTCCAACCTTACACACCTACCTCTTGGTTAGATTTAACAACAGAAAGAGGTCACCCGCCTATTGACTTTGTCATTCGAAGGATTTAGATTATTCCGTTTCAGAAAAAATTGTCTTATTGAGTCGAGTATGATGAAGTTTGTATCCCGGTATGGGGTTTTTGTTCTCACAGTCTTGTGTCTGAACTGCAGCAGACAACATCCCCAAACGAGCGATCTTATCAATGCGGTCCGCCGCACCGTTTCACCCGTTGCCATTAATATTGGGGGTATTAAGTTGGACCAAAGCAATGGTGACGTACGAAGCATATTCCCATTAATGCAGTGCGAATCAAAAGGGAATAGCATCGATATTTGCAGGTGGAGAACGACGGCAGAAGATCGCAAAGGACCGTTTAAAGGAATCTATCAACTCATTCTTACATTTTACCACGATACTCTCCAGACAATAGAAGTTCATTATGCGGAAATGTTTGACGCGGAATACGTTGACTTCGACAGAAATGTAAGGGAAAAGTACGGCTACGCCATCGCCGGGAAGATTATCGATAGTACCGGAACCGAGTGGCAGTACGATTCACTCAAAGTATTATTGATTCCGAATAAAAAACGGCACTGGACAGGGTCAGCATTTGTGTTTACCCCTGTCCTGAGTTTTCAGGAACGGATGATTTACAGCCGCTGGCTCACAGAAGTTGAACAGCGTAAACCGAATGCACCGTTTTAGCTAGTTGCAACTCAAACCGAAAATTTGTACATTTTTCAGTTGTTAAGCATCAACTCACGGAGAGGTGGGTGAGTGGCTTAAACCAGCGGTTTGCTAAACCGCCGTACGGGGTAAACCTGTACCGAGAGTTCAAATCTCTCCCTCTCCGC
>CAZAFL010000024.1:0-52252 GCA_964484465.1 uncultured Chlorobiaceae bacterium | reverse complement strand
CCTGCGCAGAAGCTCCGCCCGTCATTGCAATCGTACAAACTGCAACAACAAAACAGAACAACCAAAGCACGGCAACTCTGTCGGATGCTCTACAAATATTATGCATGTGCATCATACGGGTGATACACTCCTTCCTAAAAAAAATGAAATGATTTGATGGGTTATTAAAGTGAAATGTTCCGGGGAAGAATTCCCGGAAGAAGAGGAAGAAAAAGATGTAAGGGTCAATCTCACTGCCGTAGACTCAGTGATAAAAGAACGTGAATAGAATTGATGGCGCTACAATAGCCTTAAAATTTCTATGATCTCTGGAGAAAAGAAATGGCTATCGCTCCCCGAGAAAAAAGTGTTACGCCTCGTTAAGAATTATAGAAATGGTCAAACTGCGCAGATCAAAGACTCCGAAAGAAAGGTAGCCAGGAACTTTAGCAATGTCAAGCATTCTCCCTTACCTGTATCCGTTTTATCCATAAATATTTTTGCCTCTCAAGCAGCGGAAAAATCTTAACGCGGTAACGTTCAATTACATGATGATCGATAAGACGACACCTATTATGAGGATAAACGGAATTGGTAAAGATAACTATGAGCCTTCCCGATTCGTAATCGACTTCTATCGGTTACTTACTTTTACACTAACAAACTTGATATTGTACGAACAAGGTTTATGAAATCAACGGCAGGTTTACTTCAAACTTGCTCCCTTTATTTAGTTCACTCTTTACATTTATGGTCCCTCCGTGGGCTGAAACAATCCATTGAACAATGGAAAGTCCTAACCCTGCCCCTCCCAACTGCCGGCTCCTTGCTCTGTCTACCCTATAAAACCTGTCAAAAATGTGAGAAATTTCAGATTCTTCGATTCCGATGCCGGTATCGGCAATGAGTATTTTTCCGGTTCCATTTTCCCGTGTAAGACTTATCTCAATTTTACCGTTGACATGATTATGTTTGATGGCGTTATCGATCAAATTCAAGAGCATCTGGCGAAGTCGTTGTTCATCTCCCAGCATCCTTGCAGGCTCGGCCTGCGTGAGTGTTACGTTGATCCCTTTGGGAGAGGCAATGATAACACTTTCATCGTACGTTTCACGAACAAGTTTATCCAGATCAACCGGCTCGCGACTAATGACATCCTTCCCTGCATCTGCACGCGCCAGCAACAGAAGGTTCTCGATAATCGACGTCATGCGGATCGTTTCATCGAGGCAATTCGCCGCGATAGTTTTCAACTCTGACAGAGACACCTTCGTGCTCAGCGCGGCCTCGAGCTGTGTTCTCATCACTGAGACAGGAGTCCTGAGCTCGTGTGAGGCATCGGCAGAAAATTGTTGTGTATGACGAAACGAAACATCGAGACGGGAGATCATCTCGTTGAACGTTGCGACAAGGCCGCCAATCTCATCCCGGACATTATGCGCCGGAATCCTTTCATCCAGGTTTTCCGCGGTGATATGCTTTGCTGTTTCGATAACCTTGTTTACTTTTGCAAAGGATTTATTGGCAAGATACGTCCCTCCTCCGATTGCGATGACCAGCAGGAGCGGCCCGAGCCAGATAAATATGCGCAGCAGGTGGTCAATAGGTGTTCCGACGCTCTCCGTAGGCATCGCTAACAACATGAAGGCTTGCGATGTTTTTTGCATTGTCAGACGAATCTCGTAATCGCGGAAATTTTTCACCGTTTGGATTGTCACGTTCGAATCCTGAGGAATTGCAATATAATGCACAAGTGTATCGTCATAGAGGTTCCTGTGATACATCATGGCACCGGACGGTCTCCAGATTTCGATATACTCCTTAATGGGATAGAATGCGGCATGTTCACGAATATCTTCCCGCACAGCATCATCGGTTTCTCCGCGCGTGGCTTGCTTTTCGAATCTCGATCCAATCCATTTCATCTCGCTGGTGAGGGACTCATCGAGCGAGGCAGAGAGGGTCTGGAACAGGTACACGTAGATAACGAAAGAAAACAGGACAACGGTGAGTGTGATAACGCCTGTATACCAAGCAGCAAGGCGAAAGCGAATAGTCCGAAACACTTATTCCTCCTTTAAGACAAACCCCACTCCGCGCACGGTATGAATGAGTCGCGAAGGGAAGCCTTCGTCAATAGCCTTACGCAAATAATTGATGTACACGTCAACGATATTCGTTCCGGTATCGAACGTGTATCCCCACACCTGCTCTGCAATCGCGGCGCGCGTGAGGATACGATTTTTATTCCGCATCAGATGTTCGAGCAGCAAGAACTCTTTTGCTGTAAGATGAATGTCTTTACCGGCGCGGCGGACGTTCCTTGTTTCGACGTCAAGCTCCAGATCAGCCACGGAAAGAAGGGACCGTTGCTCGAACCCCTGCCTCCGCAACAACGATTCAATCCTTGCGGTGAGTTCCGCGAACGCAAACGGCTTCGAGAGGTAATCGTCGGCTCCCATACGAAGACCGTCGACACGGTCTTCAACTGCGCTTTTCGCGGTGAGCACTAGGATCATACTCTGCACTTTATTCCGGCGCAGGTCGCGAAGCACCTGCATGCCGTCTTTCCGGGGAAGAAGAAGGTCGAGAACGATCAAATGATATTTCTTCGAGGAAGCGAGCCGATACCCTTCTTCCCCATCCTGTGCTATGTCGACAGAATAACCCTCCTCTTCAAGCCGTCGGGCGACGGAGTCAGCAAGGTGTTGTTCATCTTCAACGACAAGAAGATGAATTTCCCTCGCGGCAGGAGAGTGAAATGCATTGGATTCGTGCAAGGGCTTCTTCGACATAGGCTTCCGGTGATTGAGTCAAAGCTACAAAATTTTCAAATCAACATCAATTAGTCGGACAATTTGGTGGAATGTTAAAGTTTATGACATTACTTCTGCGAAATCGATGTCATAAACAGGAAAAGCATCCCGAACGTCTACCATGTTCGGGATGCTTTGGATAAGATTCAACAAAAAATCAGTGAACTCCGAAAATCGTTACCGACGCCTGAGCGTATTCGACAAGCGGGCCAAAATAAAGCCCGAGTAAGATTGTCGGAACGAGCAATCCCAAAAGAATGACTACCTGCAGCGTTGAAAACTGAATAGATTCCTGTCCACCATCCGGCGGACGAAGAAACATGTTCCTCAAGACACGAACATAATAATAGAGAGAGACAACGCTGTTCAATACTCCGATAATTGCCAGCCAGATGAGCTTAGCGTTGATGAGCGCGGCAAAAAGATAGAGTTTTCCTATAAAACCTGCAGTCGGCGGAATGCCGGTAAGTGAGAGGAGAAAAATTGTCATCGCTACACCGAGGAGTGGTGTTCTGTAACCAAGACCCTTATAGTGTTCTATATCCTCACTGCCGGTCTTGTCGGCAACAAGCATGACTGTGTAGAATGCTCCGAGATTCATAAAGAGATACACCGCAAAATAAATCAGGACTGCCGCAATACCCTGATTATTCAGTACTACTACACCGAGCAGCATATATCCGGCGTGTGCAATGCTTGAATATGCCAGCAATCTTTTCATATTATTCTGCCATACAGCTATCAAATTCCCCAGCGTCATTGTAAGGACTGCGATAATGGCGAGAAGGTGATTCCATTCGAATCCGTGAAGCATTGTCCAGGAGCCCTTTGTAACATCTGCCAATGTCGTATTCAGCATTGATACCATAAAAAACCGGATCATCATAGCAAAGCCCGCTGCTTTCGAGGCAACGGAAAGAAATGCGGTAATCGTGATAGGTGAACCTTCATATACATCGGGTGTCCAGAAATGGAACGGGACCGCGGATATCTTGTACCCAAACCCCGCTACGGTCAGAACCCCTGCGATAATGAGCGCAACAATGTTGATATTTCCGGCATGCACTGCCTGATTGATGCTGTAAATATCGACTGTTCCGGTCAAACCATAAATAATCGAGATCCCGTACAGCATCAGACCTGAAGATAACGCGCCATAAATGACATATTTTAACGAAGCCTCGCTCGAATCATCCGCTTCTTTTGTGTACCCGGCGAGAATGTATGAACTGATGCTCGTGAGCTCGAGTGAAAGATACATCATCAACAGATTGCTTGCACCCGTCATCAGGAACATACCCAGCGTCATTGCAAGAAGGAGAGCGTAATATTCTCCAAGTTTTCTCGAACCGTTATTAAGCTCTTTCGATTGCATGGAGAAGAGAAGGATAAAAAAGCCCGTGACGAGGACGATCATCTTGAAGAAAATCGAAAACGGGTCGACCGTGTACATATTGTCGAAGACTGAAGCAGTCCCGATGCCAAATTGCTTGAAAACATACATAGTCGTTATTGCTAAACCTATGAGCGCAATCCATCCCCCCAATGTGCGGGAACGGCGGAACATCAGGTCCGCAACAATCGCCACACAAAATGTGACGGTGAGGGTTGTTTCCGGCAACATGAATTGAGCACTATGGATGATTTGCTGAAGCATGGTTTAGATTAACCGGTTAACGTCCAAGGAGCGCCAGACCGCCATTTTTATTCACCACATCCACAAGCGTATTGATTGATGATGTGAGAAGGTTGATTGCCGGAGCCGGATAAATGCCGAGGAAGATGACAATAATCGCAAGAGGAACGAGTGTAAATAATTCACGACCGTTGATGTCGGGGAGAGTTTTCCATTTTTCAGGAAGCGTCCCGAGAAATACCCGCTGCAAAGTCCACAACATGTATGCTGCTGTCAGAACGATTCCGACTGTCGATGCAATTGTAATCCATCGGATCTGAGGGGGCTGGAACGCGCCGATAAACGAGAATGCTTCACTGATAAAGCCACTCAACCCGGGCAAGCCTAAGGCGGCAAAGAATGCGATTGTCATCATGCCGGAGTATTTCGGCATCTGGTTCATCAGACCGCCGAATTCATTTAATCCTCTCGTATGGGCGCGGTCGTATATCACTCCAACGATTAAGAAGAGCATCGCGGTGATGGTTCCATGATTAAACATCTGCATAACAGCGCCGGTAATTCCCTGTGTATTCAGGGCCGCCATGCCAAGGACCACAACTCCCATGTGACTGATGCTCGAATACGCTATGAGCTTCTTGAAATCCTCCTGCGCCATTGCAACAAGTGCACCATACACGATGTTGATAAACCCGAGAATCGCGAGTGGAATCTGGTAATACACAGTAGCATCGGGAAACATCGGGTAACTTATACGTAGAATGCCGTACGTCCCCATCTTCAGCAATACGCCTGCAAGAATAACGCTGATGGCGGTCGGCGCTTCCACGTGCGCATCCGGCAACCATGTATGGAAAGGGAATATCGGAACCTTGATGGCAAATCCGATAAACAACGCTATAAACGCGAGATATCTTGGAACTGTATGAAAACCGGCGAGGATCGAACCGGGGTCGTAATTTGCGGGGTTCATCATTGCAAGCATGTTAAACGTGTGCACCTTCTCCCCAGTCGAAGGGTCGACGACTGACACGCTAAAATACAACGCAATCACCGCAAGCAGCATCAGCACGCTGCCAAAAAGAGTATAGAGAAAGAACTTTATCGCAGCGTACTCGCGTCGAGGACCGCCCCAGACACCAATCAGGAAGTACATCGGTAACAGCATGATTTCCCAAAATACATAGAAGAGGAAAAAATCAAGAGAAACAAACACACCCATCATTCCGGCGTCGAGCAACAGCAACAATGCGAAATACCCTTTCAATGATTTCTCGATGCTGAATGATGCGAATACCGCGACAAACGAAATCAACGCTGTAAGGATAACCATCAGGACGCTGAGGCCGTCAATTCCCAAAAAGTAATCGATATGGATTTTCCCAAACCAGGCAACCGATTTAATGTCGATCCAGTTTGCCTTCTCCATGAATTGGAATCCTTCAGGCGTATTAATACCGGACATACCTCTGTTGAAATTCATATAGATGACGACGGAAAGAATGACCTGGAGAGCGGTGAACACTACAGCGGTCCCTCGTATCGCGTTTTTGTTTTCTTTTGGCAGCAGCAGCGTAATCACCATCCCTGCTACCGGTAGGAATGTAATCCACGAAAGTATGCCTATTCCGAGAACTTGCATTTGTTAATACCCTTTTTTGCTATTCATGTAGATTGATTTCATGAGACTTTTATTCATCAGCGAAACAAAAAGAAAAAGACCATCACGCCGATCAACACAAATACAATGTAGGTCTGCACCTTCCCGGTCTGGAATTTTCGGAACAAAATTCCAAAGAAGCCCGAGAAATACGCAACACCGTTGACAAGCCCGTCGACAATATACTTATCGAAACCGCCTGCACCTGCCCAGAAAAAGAACATCGTCAACAGGCCGGCGCACACAGCCCCGATGCCCGATGTCAGAATCGAGATGAAGCCATGCGGTGAAGTGAGGAGCCAGTTAAACGCCAGGACGCCGACTATGCCCGCAACAAACACGCCGATGAACAAAAACATCCGTGCGCCGAAGTGTTTCTCTTTCCAGTGGTTGCTATACCCGAACACTATCGCACGCGTCCAGCTTGCCGAGCCATTCACAATCCCGTCGACGATGGTTGTATCAATCCAGCGCAGGAGATTTGTCAAGGCAAGCATCCCTCCTACAATAACGGCTCCATACAGCTCATCGAATTTCCATTTATTCAACAAGAAATTGTACAGACCGCTGAAGCGGTTTGCCCATGCATCCGCATTGATTTTCTTCCAACGATACGTTGTAAACGCAATGAGGATTCCGAGACTAGCCACTGTCAATGAAAGTATCATTGCGGGGAGGTGCGCGTGATGGACTGCTTCTTCAAACGCTTCGATGGCGGTTGCCTGAACTGATGCAGGAACAACAGAATGTGGTCGTTCAATAGCATGATAGAACCATCCGGATGAAGCGCCGAACGGATTAACAGAGTAAAACGCGAAGAAGCTTAGAATCGCGAACACAATAAGGGGAATCGTCATCGTGGCCGGTGATTCATGCAAGTGTTCAAAACGATGGTGGTCGGCGTGTTCCCCTAAAAATGTTATAATCACAAGACGGAACATATAAAATGCAGTGAGCCCTGCAACTAAAAAACCGATGATCGGAATGAGATACTGTCCGGTCAGGCTGCCGTATGCAAGGGTTCCTGCAAGAATTTCATCCTTACTTAAGAACCCTGATGTGAGCGGAATCCCGCTGATCGCCAGCGTATACATCAGGAACGTGAAAAACGTGACCGGCATTTTGTTTTTCAATCCACCCATATTTCGAATATCCTGCGGGTCGGTGTGGTGGTCGCCCTGATGATGAAGCGCATGATGCATCGCATGGATAACAGAACCCGAACCGAGGAATAATCCCGCTTTAAACATGGCATGTGTAACGAGATGGAAAAAGCCTGCAGTGTAAGCGCCGACCCCAAGCCCCATCACCATATATCCAAGCTGAGAGATTGTAGAGTACGCCAGAACTTTTTTGATATCATTCTGTGCTATGGCAATCGTTGCGGAGATAAACGCGGTGATCGCCCCGATATACGCAATGACTAAAAGTGCGTCGGCGGTCATCATCGGGAATGTGCGTGCCACAAGATAGACACCTGCGGCGACCATTGTTGCAGCATGAATCAGAGCACTGACCGGAGTGGGCCCTTCCATCGCATCGGGAAGCCAGACATGCAGGGGAAATTGTGCCGACTTCCCCACTGCGCCGCAGAACACAAGTATACCGGCAGCCGTAAGCCACGCTTCGCTCCCCAATGGAATTTTCCCCGAACCGATTGCGGAGAAAATTTCGGCGAACCCGAACGTGCGGAACGTATAATAAAGAATCATGATACCGGTGAACATCCCGATATCGCCGATCCTGTTGACGATGAATGCTTTCTTGGCGGCGTTGGAGGCAGATTGCTTTTCATACCAATGACCGATAAGCAAATAGGAGCTCAAACCGACAAGTTCCCACCCGACATACATCGTAAAGAAATTATTTGTCAGCACGATCACCAGCATCGAAAAAGTAAAGATGCCGAGATACGCAAAATACCGGGAATAGCGCACATCGTCGTGCATATATCCGATGGAGAATAAATGCACCAATGAGCTGACAAGTGAAACCACAACCATCATGACCGCGGAAAGATTGTCGACCGTCAAGCCAAGATACACCTGGAGGGGTCCGATGACCGGCACATTCCCGAAATCGATCCACTGAAAGCTAAGTGAGACAGGTTCTTCGATGCCCAGCTTATTGATGAGGATTACGGAAGAAAATGCGAGACAAACAAACAGGAATGTTGTCCCAAGCCAATCGCCCTGACGCGGCAGGCGCTTCCCAAAGAATATTAATAGAAGAAAACCTGCAAGAGGTAATAAGAGTACAATGAGAGAAAGTGTTATGAGCGTTTCAGGCGACAACTTCTTATTCCTTCAGTTTACTGATTTCGTCGACATTCACGGTTTTGAACCGTTGATAAATATTGAGAACAATTGCGAGCGCAATCGCCGCCTCTGCTGCCGCAAGAATAATAACGAACACCGCAATTGCCTGACCATCGAGCTTCATCCCGCCGTACCGTGAGAAAGCGATAAAATTGATATTTGCCGAATTCAGGATCAGCTCGATTCCCATCAGGACCATAATCGCATTTCTTCTCGTCACGACACCGTAAATGCCAAACGAAAACAGAAATGCGCTAATGATCAGAAAATGAGTCAGGCCTACATGCTCCGGCATACCGGTTATGACCCTGAAGAAAGATACATGGATTTTTTATCCCGCCGCGCAATCATGGCAGCGCCAATCAACGCAACAAGTAAAACAACTGATGCAACTTCAAACGGCAGCAGGTATGTTGTCATGAACATTGTCCCAAGTGTCGCTGTCGTGGAATTTAACTCGACAGAACCACGAACAACATTCCAGTCGGTAATGTAAAACACACCGCATAACACTCCAGCTGTCATCGCAACAATAATCGAAGCAGGCCAGGTCTGCATTGTGCCAGATTTCATTTCGACGCTGATGATTTTGTTTGTCAGCATAACTCCAAACAGCATCAAGACCAGGATGCCGCCGACATAAATCAGCAGTTGCGTGACAGCAAGAAAATCTGCATTCAGGAGAACGTAAATACCTGCTACCCCGAAGAATGTGAACAGCAGTGCAAAAGCAGAATACACGATATTCCTGGAAAAGACAACGATGGCGCCGGAAATCAGTGTGATGACCGCAAAGAAATAGAAAATTACATCGAACAAATTCATGCCGGACATTATTGCGTTGGTTTCGGTGGTTGTGGAGAACCTGCCGCGGGTTGTGCCGGTGTGCCGGCAGCAGCCTGCGCCGCTTTTGCCTGTGCCGCTGCAGCAGCAGCGGCGGCTTTTTTCGCTGCCTGTTCTTTTTCAAATTCAGCAGCTCTTGCCTTGATATGTCCTATTTCATCACTCGTAACTGTGGCGTAATTGTAAACAAGATTATTCCTGTTGAATTCAGAAAATTCATATACATCTGTCATCTTGATACATTCTGTCGGGCACGGGGGAACGCACAATCCGCAATAACAGCACTTCGCAATATCGATGTCGAATTTTGTCACCCACAGCCGCTTCTTTTGTCCTGTCGACGTCATTCCCAGATCTTCGGTCGGAAGAGATTTTACCGTTTCGATTTCAATGCAATCGACCGGACAGGCATTCGAGCACTGGTCGCACCCGATACAATCATCCATATTCACATAGAGGCGATTGCGCGCACGTTCGGGAAGTTTCAGCTTGACGTCGGGATATTGAATCGTCACCGCCGGGGTGAACAGGTGCCGGAATGTAATCTTCATTCCGATAAGCACCGACCAGACCGACCTGAAAATATCTTTGAAATACTGAGACATTGTTGTTTGAATTATCTCACATCATCATCCAAAATCCTACCCCGACGATGCAGGCAAAAGCCCATGGGGTCAGAACCTTCCAGGAAACGTACATGAGCTGGTCGACGCGCAGGCGCGGCAGTGTCCACCGAAGCCACATTTGCACAAATACAAAGAACATTCCTTTCGACAGAAACCAAAAAACGCCCCACAGCGGTCCGCCAAGAACATCGCCGAACGGGCTGTTCCATCCGCCAAGGAATAACGTCGAGCCGATTGCTGAAACTGCAAACATGTTCGCATACTCGGCAAGGAAGAAGAGAGCGAATTTCATACCGCTGTACTCGGTATGGTAACCGGCGACGAGCTCCGATTCCGCTTCCGGAATATCGAACGGCGTGCGGTTAGTTTCAGCAAGCGAGGCGACAAAATATATAACAAACGCAATGAACACAAAGGGAAATTTTCGGAACAGGAACCAGTGCCAGAACCAGCCCGCCTGCATCTGGTTGATCTCCTGGAGGTTCAACGTGCCGGCGATCATGACAACTGCAAGCAATGACAGCGCTGTCGGGATTTCATAACTCACAATCTGTGCGGCTGAACGCATCGCACCGAACAGCGACCACTTATTGTTTGATGACCACCCGGCCATCAAAATACCGACGACAACGAGAGATGAAATCGCAATGATATAGAACAAACCGATGTTAATGTTGCTACCGATGAATGCACTGCTGAAAGGAATTGCCGCAAACGCCGCGTACGATCCGATAAACACAACATACGGTGCAAGAAAGTGGAGCTTCTTGTCCGCTGCAGCAGGAACAATGTCTTCTTTCTGAATGAGCTTCAGGATATCCGCGAGTGTCTGTGCCCAGCCATGCCAGCCGCCGACGCGCATAGGACCGAGACGGTCCTGCATGTGTGCCGAAACTTTTCGCTCAAGCCACACCGCGAAAAGTGCGTACGGTAACACCCACAACAGCGGCACCACCGCCATCACGGTATAAATGATGAGCTGATTATCGGCAATTTTTCTGAGGAGTTCTTCCATACATTCTTATCGATCGACTTCGCCGAGCACAATATCAACACTTCCCACGATCGCTACGACGTCCGCAATCATATATCCTTTACAAATCTCCGGACAGACGCTGAGGTTAACAAACGCCGGAGACCGCGCTTTCACCCGGTACGGACTTGTTGTGCCGTCACTGATGATGTACAAGCCAAATTCACCGCGCGGGGACTCAGAACGTACATACACATCTCCCGCATTCGGCCGTATTCTCTTGGGAATAGCTGATGCAACATCTCCGTCGGGAATTTGTTCGAGCGCCTGCTCGATGATATTCAGACTCTGCTCCATCTCGCGCACGCGGACCATGTACCGGTCCCAGCAATCTCCCACAGTTCCGACCTCACCCTTACCGACAGGAACTTCCCACTGGAAACGGTCATAAATCGAATACGGGTCATCGCGGCGTAAATCCCAATTTACTCCTGAACCCCTGAGCATGGGACCGGAACACCCGTATGCGATTGCTACATCCTTCGGAAGTACTCCAACGTTCGCAGTGCGTTTGATGAAAATTTCATTGTACGTCAGCAGGTCGTTCACTTCCTTGATGTTCGGCCGGAAATATTTGCAGAATGCCTTCGCTTTGTCGATAAACCCCGGGGGTAAATCATGAGAAACTCCTCCCACCCAGATATAATTATAGAGGAGACGTGCACCGCATGTCATTTCAAACAAATCCAGAATCCGCTCGCGGTCACGGAAATAGAATAAGAATGGAGTGAATGCCCCAACATCGAGTCCGTAAGTTCCAAGAGCGATCAAATGCGAAGCAATCCGCTGCAGTTCCGCCATGATAACCCGGATGTATTCAACACGCTCAGGAATTTTGATGCCGAGCAGTTTTTCAACGGCAAGAGCGTATCCCCAATCCATATTCATCGATGCAAGGTAATCCATCCGATCGCAATACGGAATTACCTGCTGGTAGTTCGTCATTGCCTCTGAATGTTTTTCAAAACAGCGATGGAGATAACCGATGTGAGGAATAACATCAACGACGATTTCACCGTCAACCACGAGTTCAAGGCGGAGCACACCGTGAGTCGACGGGTGCTGTGGACCCATGTTGATGATCATCTCTTCGGTGCGAAGAGGCCTGCCGGTAGATGTTGTCAGTGGTGCAGTTATCGTTTCGGGCATCAGTAGGGTACTTTCATTCCCTGGTAAAACTCGGGGACTTTGAAATCTTTTCGCAAAGGATAGCCAGGATAATCATCCGGGAGCAAAATGCGGCGCAGGTCGGGATGACCGGAAAACATAATTCCAACCATATCGTACGCCTCACGCTCGTGCCAATTGGCAGAGGGCCAGATGTGTGTAACCGTTGGCACGTTCGGTTTATCAACGGCCACATCAACTTTAAGTGTGATTTTGTGGCGTTTGTTCATGGAAAACAAATTGTAGACCACACCCAACACGCCTTTCGTGTAATCTACACCACTGAGACACATGAGAAAATCGAACTGAAGGTCTGCGTCATCGCGAAGAAACAGTCCTACTTCAGCGATCTTCACGGGGTTAATCTTTATGAACGGGTCCAGCACACCCTCAATTTTCGATTCGAGAATTGCGTCGGGAAATGCAGCTTTGATTTTTTCGGAAATTTCCTGGGGAGCCATTCGGTCAGGCGGTTTTTTTCACTAAGCTTTCATTCCGGATTTTTTCCTGAAGTTTAATCAACCCTTCCATCAGGGCTTCAGGACGCGGAGGGCAGCCGGGGACGTACACATCGACAGGAATGATTCTGTCAACGCCTTTCAGCACGTGATAGCCATGTTCCCAGTACGGACCGCCGCAGTTGGAACAACTTCCCATGGAGATGACATAACGCGGTTCCGACATCTGGTCGTACAGGCGCTTTATTCTTGTCGCCATCTTCAACGTTACAGTGCCGGCAACGATCATAACGTCCGATTGGCGGGGCGTTGCGCGGGGAATTACTCCGAATCGGTCAAAGTCGTAGTTGGACGCCGCGGCAGCCATCATCTCGATGGCGCAACACGCCAGACCGAATTGCATCTGCCAGAGGGATGAGAGACGAGCCCAGTTCAGCAGATTGTCGAGCGAGGTAATGATAACGTTGCTGTTATTGAATTGTTTATCTAAGAGTCCCATAATCTGAAGTTCGGTTTAAACAGTAACTTCTTCCTCCTGTTTGACAACGGGAGAGACTTTTCGTTCGATTTGAGGAATCGTAGGCGACGGTCGATCCCAGTCGAGGTCTCCTTTCACCCAAACATATGCGTATCCTACAAGAAGAATAGCAAGGAAAATCATCATTTCAACAAATGCAAACGTTCCGAGTTTTTGAAAGACCACAGCCCACGGAAAGAGGAAGACAACTTCGACATCGAAGATGAGAAAAATGAGAGCGACGACATAAAACCGGATATTGAATTTCACGAAAGCGTCGCCGACGGGCTCTTCGCCGCATTCATAGGAAGTAAGTTTATTCGGATACCCGCGACGGGGTCTTACAAACCAGGCAGTAACGAGTCCTCCCGCGACAAAGATTGCGCCAATAATGAAGAAAATAAATATGCGTCCGAAATCGGTGAGCATCAGCAGTGAGAAACTGTAGGCATTAATGAGAAACGCAATCTTTTGTAAAGTTATTGAGAATAAAAAACGACTTTTTCTCTCAAATGCGGTAAAATATAGAAAGATTTTGGAAAAAAGTCAAAAAATCCAAACAAGAGTCTACTTCTTCAATGAATCCAGAAATTCTAACACGCGACCATTAAACTCTTCAACATTTTCAAGATTGGCCATGTGAGCGGATGACCGAATAACATAAAGTTTTGCGTTCGATATCTTTTCCTTCATCGCGTGAGACGCGGAAGGCGGCGTCAGGACGTCGTGGTGTCCGACAAGAATAAGCGTCGGCACTTTAATATTGTACAATGATGGGGTTGTATCTGTTCTTGCCGCAAGCGCGAGGAGTGTTCCCGCAATCGCAAGCGGTGAAGTCTGCGCAATAATATTCCGGATGAATTCAACTACTTCCGGTTTTTCACTGAGCGTCGTTTCATAGAACACCGCCTTGACAAATGTATCTGCAAAATTTTTGCTTCCCTCTTTTTTTACATTCACCGCCTGGTTCGCGCGTTTCACTTTCCCCTCGTTATTGTCAGACTCGCTCCGTGTATCAGAAAGAACGAGTGCACGGAAACGGTCCGGATGCCGTTCGATTGCACGTAACGCAATGTATCCCCCCATCGAAAGACCGACGACAACAACCGAAGAAAGCTTCAGGTGGTCCAGCAATCCAATCAGATCATCTACAAAATATTCAACAGAGTACTGTCCGTCACCCTCATCGCTTTTCCCGTGACCGCGGACATCGTAGGTGATAACATAATACTCCTTTTTGAGAATTTCGACCTGCGGCCGCCACATCTCTTTGCTGAACGGAAACCCATGAATAAACAGAACAGGAACTCCAGTCCGTGGTCCTGAGAGTTCATATTCAATTCCGATACCGTTAATCACCGTTTTCATTGTGTTCTCCCGAGCGGACAATATTGTTCGATTTTCAAACTTACCGTCTCCAGCGCTCCGGACGGAATTTGTTCTTCACACATTGGAAACAACACACGCTCTTCGCAGCATGCAGGAGTGCATCATGATGATCCCGGGAAAGAGAGGTTAATGATGCACGGCCGTTCACGATTTTTCTGCTGGCAATGTTCGTTTCTTCATTGATGCGACAACAGAAACCAGAAGCACGACAAAAATTACAACAAGCGACACCCCGATGGAAACCTTGAACCACGGTTCGACGAGCATCTTCACGCCGATAAAACAAAGTACAATTGAAAGACCAACTTTGAGGTAGCGGAATTTTTTCATGACGTTTGCAAGGACAAAATACAACGTCCGCAAGCCGAGGATCGCAAAAATGTTGGATGTATAAATAATAATGGGGTCACGAGTAATGGCAAAAATCGCCGGTATCGAATCTGTGGCAAAGGCAAGGTCGGTCGTCTCTATCATCACAAGGACGAGAAAAAGAGGAGTAATAAACCGTTTTCCTTCGCGCGTGACAAAGAACTTCGCACCTTCGTATTTTTCCGTGACGGGAAAGAATTTCCGGCTAAACCTGACAAATGGATTCTTTTCCGGATGCACCTCCGTTTCCTGCTGGCGCATAAGTTTAATCGCAGTAACGATAAGAAACGCCCCGAAGAGATACAACACCCAGTGGAACTGTGAAACCAGAGCAGCTCCTGCGACGATGAAAATCGCACGCAGCGCAACAGCCGTCAGCACTCCCCAGAACAACACGCGATGCTGAAACTGCGCCGGGACTGCGAAGTAGGTAAAGATGATGATGAAAACAAAAATATTATCTACCGAAAGCGCCTCTTCGACAAGGTAGCCCGTAAGAAACTCAAGCGCCTTGACCTGGCCAAGTTTGAACCAGACGAACAGATCGAACATCAGTGCGAGCAGAATCCATACGCCGCTCCAGATTGCAGCTTCCTTCATCGAAGGGAAATGAGCCCGACGCTGGAATATTCCCAGATCCAGCGCCAGCATGAGAATCACCAGAACTCCAAACAGCGCGAGGACTAAAGGTTCACCCGAACTTTGGTCGTACACGATGCTTCATCATCTTTTGAAGGGATTCTATGGATCACACTTTGAGAAAGAACGTACCTTGTACAGGAAATCAGGCTTTGCGATGTTACTTCGACTTTCTGATTTCGTCGCGTTTTCCCATCATGATATAATCTCTGGTATCATGACCGAGATAAATCTGACGTGGGCGTGCGATTTTCTGTTCGGCATCCAATAGCATCTCTTCCCACTGCGCGACCCAGCCGGAGGTCCGGGGAATTGCAAAAAGGACCGGGAACATTTCAACAGGAAAACCCATAGCCTGATAAATAAGGCCGGAATAGAAATCGACATTCGGATAGAGTTTACGTTTGATGAAGTATTCATCTTCAAGAGCAATCCGTTCAAGTTCGAGTGCAATATCGAGCTTTGGGTTTCGCCCGGTAACTTCAAACACCTCGTCGGCAAGTTTCTTGATAACCTTGGCACGCGGGTCGTAATTCTTGTACACACGATGACCGAACCCCATCAATTTTCCTTTTCCATCTTTTACCTGTTTGATAAATGAGGGGACATTGTTCTTTGTCCCGACCTCATCGAGCATCATCAGGACTGCCTCATTTGCCCCGCCGTGAAGCGGCCCGTACAATGCTGAAGCGGCAGCCGCTGTGGCTGAAAAGGGGTCGACATGGGAACTCCCGACGCTTCTCATCGCATTCGCGCTGCAGTTCTGCTCATGGTCTGCGTGCAGAATAAACAACACATCAAGAGCATGTTCGAGTACGGGATTTATTTTGTAGCGTGATTCTGTCATCTTAAAAAGCATGCTCAAGAAATTCCCGACATAACTCAGCTCATTATCGGGGTAAACATATCTCCTGCCGACACTATGACGGTATGCAAACGCAGCCAGCGTCGGCATTTTTCCAACCAAACGATAAATCTGTAATTTTCGCAGGTCGGCGTCGACGATATTTTTTGCGTCCGTGTAAAATGTCGATAGAGCGGCAACCGTACTGATGAGCATTCCCATAGGGTGTGCATCATAATGGAATCCGTCGGTGAATTTCTTGATATTTTCGTGAACCAGGGTGTGCATCATGACGTTGTGTTCCCATTCCTCATACTCCCGTTTTGTCGGCAGCTCACCATGAATAAGCAAATAAGCGGTCTCAATATAGGTGCTTTTCTCGGCGAGTTGTTCAATCGGATAGCCGCGATACCGCAGAATCCCCTTATCACCGTCGATGTAGGTAATCCGGCTGACGCACGATGCAGTATTCATGAACGCGGGGTCATAGGTCATCATGCCAAAGTCATCATTCTGAACCTTGATCTGTCTGAGATCCATCGCACGGATCGTGTCGTGTTCGATTGGAACTTCATACTGTTTCCCCGTTCGGTTATCAGTAATTGTAAGCGTGTTTTTCCCATTATTTGAGATGACTTTCTTATCCGCTAAGGAAGGCAGAGACTGGTTAGGCATATATATTTCTCCTCATAGTAATATGTCGCAAGATTTACAGAAGTGTCTCGCAAATAATGTAACGATAATTTTCGAAAGTTGCACTCTGCAAATGAAGAAACAACATCGAGGATGGTATCATCTCTCCTTTTCTGACAGAGGGATATAGCCCAGCCACAATAAACATCTTATTTCATTGCCTCCGCAAATAATTTTATGAATTCGAGAAAGAAGAATACACAAATTCCCTGATTAAAATTTCAACCTGAAATTTCATACTTGATTTTTTTTGACGAAAGCTTTATCTTTGACATGAGCATGCGTGGTGGGAACCACGGTTTCTGACTTCGCCTCCCAAGTTGGAATGCCAACCCACCCCATGCTCTTTTTATTTTCATTCCTGGCTTTATGGTTGTGCCATTATATTCTTTTCCCGTGTTCATACCGTTTGAAATGGTCCTCAGCGGTGATAGGAATGAATAATCTGCATTAACCTGATTATTTATTAACAGGGGAAGGGGTAAGCCGAAAAAAACCTACGGACTCCATTTGGTCTCATGCGTCTTGCTGATCGCATTTGACCATCGGGCGAGCACAAAAAGGAGATCGGAGAGGCGGTTGAGGTAAACAACATTCAATTCGTCTATTTCCTGCTCGCGGGCAAGCTGTACCGTGCGGCGCTCAGCACGCCGGCAAACGGTTCTGGCAAAATGCAGCGTCGAAGCGACAGGATTCCCGCCCGGGAGGATAAAATTCTTTAACGGTTCAAGCTTAGGCTCAACAGCGTCGATATGTTGTTCAAGACCTGCAACAGTGGTGGGTTGTATCCGGCCGGATGACCTGGAAGAATCACCGGGTGTAGCCAAATCAGCACCGAGGATAAAAAGTTCATTCTGAATTTTTTCCAGAATTCCAGAAATTTCCCCGGGAGGATTCATCGACCTGCAAATACCGAGAAGACTGTTCAATTCGTCAACTGTACCATATGCCTCGATGCGCAACTCGTCTTTTGGCACACGCTTCCCTCCAAATAATGATGTCTGCCCCTTATCTCCGGTCTTTGTATAAATTTTCATTTACCAGCCGCCCGTTGTCGTGCGCAGGATAACGCCGTTATTCCCGACTGCTATGCCAACATTGGGATTTGTAAACGAAACACCGTAGAGGTAATCGTTTGTGCTGCTCACTTGAGTCATCCATGTGATTCCTCCGTCGGTCGTACGAATAATCGTTCCGTCCCCCCCTACTGCTGTACCGATGCGGGGGTTTACCATCGAGATACCGTACAAATGTTTCTTTGTACCGGAAGGCCGCTCGGCCCAGGTCTTCCCACCATCAGTTGTTCTCACAACAACGCCGCCGAAGCCAACGGCGATGCCCGTGTTGACATCGGGAAATGAAACTGCAAAAAGATTATTTTTGGTATTGCTGTTCTGGCTTTTCCATGTTACACCTCCATCTTGGGATTGCAAAATAGTACCGTTCAACCCTACTGCTGTGCAGAGTTTTGAGTTTCGGTAGCAGACCGCTTTAAGCCGCTGCGCAGTCCCGCTGGGTTCTTTCACCCAGGTAATTCCACTGTCTGTCGTGCGGAGAATAACGCCGTCAGAGCCCACCACAATACCGTTCATTACCGATTCAAATGCTACACCTAACAAATGGGTAGTTACTCCGCTTTGCCGGTGGTCCCACGTCGCCCCTCCGTTCACGGTATGGAGGATTGTCCCATCCAGCCCCACGGCCGTGCCATTCCGCCTGTCGCAAAAACTGACAGCGTACAGGTCTTCTTTTGTAGTATTAGTCTCCGTATACCAGGATCTGCCTTCGTTTGCAGTGCGGACAATAATACCGCCGGCGCCGACAATAGTGCCGGTCATAGAATCGGCGAAACACACCGCTATGAGATAATTTTTCGCTGGAAAATCCGACGCCAATTTCCACGGCGTCGTTACGGTATCTGGCGTGAGTTGCCCGTCAACAACAACCTGCGATGTTTCTTTCGGCTCAAAGCCGAATACTGTGGATATGTTTTCGAATAGAGAGAACGGGTTGACCATCCCCACCATCATGGAAATGGCGAGAGTATGCAGAAGTGCCAGTATCGGAATCATCTCATCATCGATCATCGGACGCTTACTTCTCCTTACGATTCATAAAATGCGGAAGCTCGTTATAGAAATGAGTTACGGTTCGGATGCCCCCAAAAAAATTATTAAGATTGATATGTTCATCAGGTGCATGGGAATTTTCATCCGGCAATCCGAAACCAAGCAGCACTGAATCGAGCTTGAGGATGTTTTTGAACTGGATGACAATCGGGATTGAGCCACCTTCGCGCTGATACAGAGGTTTTTTCCCAAATCCCTTTTCGAGGGCAGCGGCGGCGGCTTTGACGCCAGGGCTATCAATTGGTGTTATTGCGGCTTCGCCTCCATGAAGATTCTGTATGTTCACCCGGACGGTTTTGGGTGCAATTTTTCTTATGTACCGTGCAAACTGTGCCGCCACCGTAGCGGATTTCTGATCGGGCACAAGGCGCATCGAGATTTTCGCGGATGCCCGTGAAGGCAGTACCGTCTTTGCTCCCTCTCCCGTAAAACCACCCCAAATGCCATTACACTCCAGCGTCGGACGAGCCCACAACCGTTCAAGCGTTGTGAAGCTTCGCTCTCCGTAGAGCGAGCGTACGCCTAATTTTTTCGCGTACGATTTATCGTTCCATGGAAGTTTTTTATACTCATTCCGTTCTTTTTTTGTAAGAGGCCTGACATTGTCATAAAATCCGGGAATGGTAATTCTTCCACTGGTATCGTGCAACCGGGCAATAATCTCCGAGAGTGCCTGGATCGGGTTATGTACCGACCCGCCGAATGAACCGGAATGCAAATCGCTATTCGGCCCGACAATATCGACCTGCATATACGAAAGCCCGCGAAGACCATAGCACACCGATGGGATACCTTTTGCAAACATAGATGTATCGGAAATGACAATAATATCGGCTTTAAGCAGTTCCTTATGTTCTTTTACGAAGTCTTCGAGATGTTCACTTCCGATCTCTTCTTCTCCCTCGATGATCATTTTCAAATTCACCGGCAGGCTTCCAAAGTTCTTCATGTAGGCTTCAATACTTTTCAGATGAATAAATACCTGCCCTTTATCGTCAACGGAGCCGCGGGCATAAAGATTTTCTCCACGGACTGTCGCCTCGAATGGGGGTGACGTCCATAATTCAACCGGGTCGACGGGCTGGACATCATAATGTCCATAAAACAGAACAGTGGGTTTGCCCGGTGCTTTCTTCCAATCTCCGTACACCACAGGATGACCCTTCGTTACAAAAACCGACACATTCTCCATTCCGACAGTTTTCAGATGATCTGCAACCCAATCTGAGCAACGCTGGATGTCCTGCTTATTTTCAGGATTTGTGCTAATGCTGGGGATGGCGAGAAACTGTTTGAGTTCTTCAAGATAACGTTGTTTATTATTCTCGATATATTGCAGGAGAGTGTTCATCCAAATTAATGTTGAGGTCTTGATTGTTGATGTTTGATGTGAAAAGTAAGTGAATATAAGAAAGACAAGAGGGAGTTGCAACCTCCCTCAGGTTCCAAACCTGCGGGAGGGAGTCTTGCGAATCCCCCCTTTATTCGGTATCTTACGTAAAATTTCTGACCTTTGATATGCTTTTGCTTATCAGCGTACTGGAAATAGCACTCCCGGTTCTCTATTTTGCAGCCACCTGGGCGTACGCAAAAGCTTTTTTCCGCAGTGTTCAGATTGCTGAGGCCACAAAAACACCCCTCCTTGTTGTAACGCTTCTCGTCCATGGTCTCTATATTATCATACGCGCTGTGGAATTTCATCATCCGCCGATTACGACGGTATTCGAAATCCTGTCACTCATTGCGTTTACCATCACTCTCACCTACAGCTACATCGAGGTGCGCACCAAAATAAAATCGACGGGATATTTTATTCTTGTCCTGCCGTTTTTCTTTCAACTCGTATCATCTATTTTTATACGTGAACTTGCCGAAGTTCCTCCCATGTTGAGGAGCAACCTTCTCGGGTTTCACGTATTAAGCGCAATGCTGGGATATGCAGCGATAACGATTGCAGCTGTGTATGGGTTTCTCTATCTGATGCTGTACCATGAAATCAAGTCGAGCCAGTTCGGAGTTATTTACAAGCGACTTCCGAATCTGGAAATGCTGGAACGAATGAGTTTCACCGCAACAGTCTTCGGTTTCGTGCTCCTGACAATCGCAATTATTGTCGGCATCGTCTGGCTCCCGCAGGCATTTGAGAATTTTTCATACGCCGACCCCAAGCTTGTCGGCACGCTGGTTATATGGATGATTTATGGTATCGGCCTTTCAGCGAAACAAATGGCAGGCTGGGGCGGAAGAAGAATCATGGTTTTCTCCGTCCTCGGATTTGCTGTCGCCCTTTTTTCAATGACTGTCATCAATATGTTCTTCAGCGGCTTCCATAAATTTTATTAAGTTTTTAAACCGAGTGAATTTTCGACAATGAAATATAGCAGTACACGTACCATTATTACTGGAACATCGGCATCATGAACCTTTTCTGCCTCGGGATCAATCACCGTACGGCAACCATCGATATCCGGGAAAAAATGTGGTTCTCAGCCGATGAAACACGCTCCGCATTGACCCGGCTGAGAGAATTGCACGTTCAAGAAAGCCTCCTTGTTTCCACCTGCAACCGGACCGAACTCTATTATGTCCCCTTCGAGAACAAATCCAATGGTGCACCATTGTGGAACACTCTTGCAACGTTCAAACAGGCAGAGCAGTTTGTCGAAGAGAAACATTTTTATCTCCTCTCTTCTCTCAACGCTGTGAAGCATATTTGTAACGTAGCTTCCGGTATCGATTCGATGGTGCTGGGAGATGTCCAGATTATCAATCAAGTCAAGGAAGCTTTTTCCATTGCTCAGGAAATGCACGCTGCCGGCCCGGTGCTGAGCAGACTGGCAAACACCGCTCTCCATGTCGGGAAGCGCTCCCACACCGAAACAGAAATCGGAGAAGGAGCCATCTCCATCAGTTACGCGGCCGCCGAACTCGCCTCCAAAATTTTTGAGAACCTGTCCACATGTACAGCTCTTCTCATTGGCGCTGGCGAAACGGGGAAACTCACCGCGAAACACCTTGCAGGGCGAAACCTCGGTAAATTGCTCCTGGCAAACCGCACACGAACACGAGCAGAGGAGTTAGCAAAACACATCGGGGGCACTGTTGTGGACTACAGCCAAATAATACATGAACTCCAAAACGTCGACATCGTTATCAGCTCCGTGGAATCGCCAACGCATGTTCTTTCGGCGAACGATATTCGAACAATCATGCGCACCCGGAGGAACAAACCATTGTTCATTATCGATATCGGCGTTCCCCGCAATATCGACCCGACTGCAAACAGCATTGAAAACATTTTCCTCCACGACATCGATGCGCTTAATTCCATTATCGACAATAACCTATCCCATCGCACAGCGGAAATGCCAAAAGTCCGGCAGATTGTATTCGACGAAGTCACCAACTTCAATACCTGGTATAACGCGCTTGAGGTTAACCCAACCATCCAAGAATTGCGTGAACAATTTGAATCAATCCGAAAATCGGAGGTTGAAAAACATCTACATCATTTTACAGCAAAGGAAGATGAGGTCGAGATATTGACAAAACGCATCGTCAACAAGATCCTTCATACGCCGATGGTGAATCTTAAAAACAACCATGGTACGGAACATGAGGATACAAAAGCCAAAGTTCATTTTTTGCGGCACCTCTTTGGCCTGGACAAGAAACATTCACAATGAAAAAAGAACCTTCGGCCATAATCATCGGAAGCCGCGGAAGCCCGCTTGCCCTCTGGCAGGCAGAATGGGTGAAGAATGCGCTGGAAAAGATGTTCCGCGGCATTACGGTAACATTGCAGATTATCAAAACAACCGGTGACCGCATTCTCGACTCCCCTCTTTCAACAATTGGCGACAAAGGGTTGTTCACGAAAGAAATTGAACACGCCCTGCTTGAAGGAAGCATCGACCTCGCCGTGCACAGCCTGAAGGACCTACCAACAACATTGCCGAAAGGGCTTTCGATAGGTGCAATCACAAAACGCGAGGATGTACGGGATGTATTTATTGCTCATCCCCGAAAACAGATCCACAAACTTGATGACGTTCCAATCGGAGGAACGATAGCAACCGGGAGCCTGCGGCGTAAATCTCAGTTGATGGGACAACGCCCCGACCTCCAGATCGTTGACATCCGTGGAAACCTCAATACCAGATTTTCTAAACTGGACGCATCAGACTGGGACGGGATGATCCTCGCCCGTGCCGGTGTCGTCCGCCTTGGAATGGATGCTCGCATAACAGAAATTCTTCCGGTTGAAAAATTACTTCCTGCCGTCGGTCAGGGAGCGCTCGCAATTGAAATGCGCGAAGATGATAAACGAATGTTAAACTATGTCAGCCGCCTGGGAAATGAGTCCACGACCATTGCAACGCGGGGGGAACGTTCGTTCCTGCGTTACCTCGAAGGCGGATGTCAGGTTCCCATCGGAACATACGGCCGCATTGAAAATAATGAATTCAGGCTCGATGCGATGATAGGTTCGATCGACGGGCGGAAAATCGTGCGGGGAAAAATTCAGGGACCGATGGAACATTCCGAAGAGCTCGGCGTCGAACTTGCGAGGACCCTGTACGATGGGGGTGGAAGAGAAATTCTCGAACACATTCGTGGTTCCGTCATGAACGAACATCCCGTTTCATAACTACCATATCAATGAGCACTGGCCTAACCGGAAAATCAATCCTCGTCACACGCGCAACTCATCAGGCCGAAGAGTTCATGAAACTAATAACACTCCACGGCGGCCATCCCGTTGTATTTCCGACCATTGAAATTTCCCCTCCGGATTCATGGGAAATATGCGACCGTGCACTTGAGGGGCTGTATATGTATGACGGACTAATCTTTACAAGTATCAACGGAGTCGATTTTTTTACACGTCGCATGGTCGAGCGAGACTTCCCTCTTCAACAATTGCTGGAAAAAAAGATTTTTGTCGTTGGAGAGAAAACAAAACAGGCAATCGAGCATCATGGATGTACCGTGACCGGTATGCCGGACAAATTCACGTCAGTTGAACTTTCCAGAATAATGAAATTGGAAGATCTTCAGGGCATGTCGTTCCTTTTCCCGCGGGGAAATTTAGGAAGTCATATTCTCTCTGACCATCTGAAAATTCTCGGCGCACACGTCGACGAGATCATCGTTTACAAAACAGAGAAGCCGAAGGAGAACGATATCCGTCGACTGCGGACAATGCTCCTGCAGGGAAATGTCGATATGGTAACATTTACCAGCCCGTCGACAATAAAAAATTTCTTAGGACTGTTTTCTCCGGATGAGGTTGAGGAAATCAAGAGACACATGAAAGTCGCCGTCATTGGACCGGTGACTGCAAAAACTGCCGGGGAATTCGACCTGACCGTCGATGTCGTCGCCGAACATTCATCGGTCGATTCATTGGTACAATCCCTCCTCTCCTATTTTCAATCGAGCGTCAACTCCTCTCACCGCGAAATAGCACAATGAAGAGCGACGTATTTCTGCAGGCATGTTACCGGAAACCCACGGCCTATACACCCGCATGGATGATGCGCCAGGCGGGAAGATATTTACCTGAATACCGTGCGGTGCGGGCGAAGGCAGATTTCCTCACACTTTGTAAAACTGTTGAATTTGCGGCCGCGGTCACTATTCAGCCTGTCGACATTTTGGATGTTGACGCAGCGATAATTTTTTCCGATATTCTGGTCGTCCCGGAAGCAATGGGGATGGAGCTCATAGTCGAAGAAGGGAAAGGCGGGCCATGTTTCCCTTCGCCGGTGCGTTCCGACGAGGACGTTAAGAAACTTTCGGTGCCTGACCCGGCAGACAAACTTAAATTCGTTATGGATGCCCTGCGACTGACCAGGAAACTGCTTAACGGACGTGTCCCGTTGATTGGATTTTCCGGCTCGCCCTGGACACTTGCTGCATATATGATAGACGGACAGGGGTCGAAGAACTTTCGGTACACGAAACAAATGATGTACGATAACCCGCGCCGGCTGCATACGCTACTTGAAAAAATAACAGCCGTTGTCGCTTCGTATTTGAGCGCACAAATTGAAGCGGGCGCGCAGGCGGTTCAACTGTTCGATACGTGGGGCGGAATCCTGACGCCGGATGCGTTCAAGGAATTTTCTTTGCGGTATATCAGACAAGTGATTGCCGAAACAAAACACTCTCAGGAACCCTTTATAGTGTTCTGCAAGGATTGCAATCATTCATTAACGGATATAGCGGCAACGGGATGTAGTGTCGTCGGATTGGATTGGACTGTCGACATCGGTCATGCAAAGAAACTCATCGGTGAGGTTGTAGCGTTACAGGGAAACCTCGACCCCCTGGTACTATATGCTTCACCTGAACGAATCAGGCAGGAAGTAAAATCTCTTCTTGCAAAATTCGGCAAAAGCCCGGGACATATTTTTAACCTCGGTCATGGAATTACACCCGATACTCCTGTCGAGCATGCAAAAGAATTTGTTCGAGCGGTAAAAGAAGAAAGCAGACAATATCATACATAATTCATATCTATTGAGGAGAACAATCTAATGGCAGATAAGAAAAAACTCATTGAAGGATTGAATCAGGACCTCGCAAACGAACTGGGGGCATCTATTTTGTATCTCTATCAAACTTCTGTTGCGACAGGATGGGACGGCGAAGAACTCCGGGAATTTCTTACGCCCGAAATCGCCGGTGAAATGCAGCATGCAGTCTTCCTTGCAGGGAAAATAGCTAGCCTCGGCGGCAAACCGACCACCATGCCTGTCCAGCACAAATGTCCTAAAGACGTGAAGGGAATGTTAAAATACGACCTTAAACTTGAGAGGGAAGCAGTCGAAAATTACCGCGCCCGGGCTGCTCAAGCCGATGAAGCCGGGGAATACGGACTCAAGGTCAAACTCGAAGAATTAATTGTGGACGAAACGGCACACGCCGAACAGCTCGAACGCATTTTAAAGGGAATGTAGCGCAGCATCTACCGTTTGTTCCTATCCTAAAATCTTTATGCACACAATGAACGATCTTGTCGGTAGGTCGCATAACGCCGGACGCAGGGTGAAATGCGAGGGCATTGCGGTCCTTATCCCATGTTACAATGAAGAGGTCACAATCGGTAAAGTTGTCGCTGACTTCAAACAGGCGTTGCCGGCTGCCACTATCCTGGTCTACGATAACAACTCCACAGACCGGACTGCGGCTCTTGCGAAAGAACAGGGAGCAACGGTTATTCATGCCCCCCGGCAGGGCAAAGGATATGTTGTCAGACAGATGTTCGATGAGGTGGATGCCGATGTATATCTCATGGTAGACGGGGACGATACATATCCAGCCGGTGAAGCGAAAGATCTTTTGGCTGAGTTAGCAAAAAGCGGAGCTGACATGGTTGTGGGAGCGAGAGTTTCATCGTTCGACGAACGTTCATTCCGGCGATTTCATAAATTCGGCAATGGGCTGGTGGCAGGTCTGATTTCCAGACTATTCTCTACAAGAATATCTGATATCCTGTCGGGGTTTCGGGCATTCTCAAGAACATTCGTGAAAACCGTCCCGTTGATGTCGAAAGGGTTTGAAATCGAAACCGAAATGACTCTTCAGGCGCTTGCGAAGAATTTCGCGATAAAGGAAATCCCCATCAAGTATGGTTCGCGTCCGGAGGGAAGCTTTTCCAAACTCAACACCTACTCCGATGGCTATCTGGTGCTGAAATCGATTCTTCTGATCTTTAAAGATTTCAAACCGTTGATTTTTTTTTCATGGTTGAGCATCGTTTTCCTTCTTATTACCGTCGGGACGGGAATCTGGCCGATTCTCGATTACCTTGAATACCGGTATGTCTATCATATTCCGTTCGCAATCCTTGCCACAGGAACGGGCATCCTTTCCGCATTGAGTCTCAGCATCGGAGTCATTCTGGAAACGATTTCAAAATACCATAATGAAAACTATGAACTGCTCCGACGCCTTCTCAAAAAATAATGTTTCGATTGAAAGCCCAGCCGGTAAGCGTGCGTAACAGAGAGAATATTGCGTGAATCTTTTTTCATTCCTGAAGGCATCGAAACTCCGGAATGTTGACCCATCATCCCCCGAATATTTAACCATCCAACGGGAAATTATTCTTTCCCGAAAGCTGGTGAAGGAAACATACCTCACGTGGTATCGCACGATGCACAACGCCGTCGTCCGCTATGGGACGCTAAATTCCACACACTCACTTGAATTCGGTAGCGGCGGCGGGTTTCTTCACGACGTTATTCCCGGGGTGATTACATCGGACATTGTTCCTGTTCGTGGAGTCGAAACTGTCATCGACGCACAGCATATTCCATTCCGGGACAGATCATTAAACTCCATTTATATGACACACGTTCTGCATCACATCCCGAACGCCGAATTGTTTTTCCGTGAGGCAAACCGCGTCCTTGCGCCCGGCGGAATTATTGCGATGGTGGAGGTGGCAGCAACTCCCTTCGCAAGGTTTTTTTTCAGCAACTTTCATCCTGAACCATTTCTTCCTCGTGCACAGCACTGGACATTTAACCAAGAAAATGCGATGCTCGATTCAAACCAGGCATTAAGCTGGATTATTTTTAAACGGGATATTCAACGGTTTCAGACATTATTCCCGGAATTTGAAATCTGCGAAATGCGCCTGCTTCCATGGTTCTCATATTTCGTCAGCGGAGGAGTAACAAAACCATACCTCATCCCAAATTTTCTTACTCCGTTGATTAATGGAATCGATATGCTCCTCCTCCCCCTGAACCGGTTGTTCGCATTGCATTGGTACATCATCGTCAGAAAACGAGCCAGTATCGACAATCACGGATGAGCATGACGGTATCCGCAGGTGACCATACTCTGCTTCGCGAAGAAGCAATTGCGATTGCGAAATACCTTACAGGTCGCGAACCGGAGGAATTCATCATCGACCGATATATATCGGGCGTACACACAAAATTCAGCAACATGGCAGAAACGAATGACCGAGCAATAGAATCATTCATTCAAAAATATCCCTCTGCCCTTTCCTGTATTGATGCAGCGAGTGCAATTTTGTATCCAAGGCGCCTGCTTCGCAAGAAAATCCTCCTCATGGTCGCAATCCTTGAGACCACACCTGAATATTGCGGTTATTTTTTCCCGACCCGTTTCAGCAAGAGTCTGTTTATATTCAAAACATTCGCCTTCCTTCTGAAAACATCAATTCAGGCGTTCGTCGGTCTCATTCTGCTTGCAGCAGTAAAGCTACAGCGACAATGAACACGAGCGTTATCATCGTCGGATCCGGGGCAAGCGCAGTCAGTGCCGCATGGCCCCTTGTAGAGGCGGGGATTCAAGTGACCACGTTAGATTTGGGAACCCGTGAGGACCATTACAGTTCATTAATACCGAAGCGCTCGTTCAGTGATATCCGGTATCATGAATCTGATCAGCATCGATACTTTCTCGGGGAACACTTTGAAGGTGTGCAATTCGACGATGTAACCGTGGGCGCTCAACTCACCCCGCCGAGACAATACATTTCCGCATTGACTGAAACACTGACCCCGACGCGAAGCAGCTCATTTTTTTTTATGGAGAGCCTGGCTGCAGGCGGACTTGCGAGCGGCTGGGGTGCGGGATGCTTTCCCTATTCAGAAAAAGAGTTAGCCGATTTTTATCTATCACGATCAGAACTTGAACCTCATTATTCTGCAGTTGCAAACCGCATCGGCGTCAGTGGTTGCAACGACGATTTAATACCGTTTTACGGAGAAGCGGAATATCTCCAGCCATCGCTCAACATTGATGCCAATGCGCAATCAATTCTGGAAAAATATCAGTCCAACGCCCGACGTTATCGCTCAAACGGATTCACACTCGGTTACCCGAGGCTGGCAGTGCTGTCACAACCTCTTCGAGCACGGCCTGCAAGCCGGTATTATGAGATGGAGTTTTGGGCTGACCTCGACCAGAGTGTTTACCGCCCAACTTTTACACTGGAGGAATTGAAGAAAAAACAGAATTTCCAGTATCGCGAAAGATATCTTGTAGAACGTTTTGAAGAGAACAACGACGGCGTCATCATTCACGCGTTCCGCCCCTCATCGAAGACGAGAGAACAATTTTCGTGTTCAACAGCTATCCTGGCAGCAGGAACTTTCGGGACTGCGCGAATTGTATTGCGCTCATTCAATCAATACGACAGAACGATTCCAATTGTCAGCAATCCGTACACGTATGTTCCGATGGTAAACCTTTCCCGGCTGGGAAAAACCGATGATGCTTCACGCTACAGTCTCACACAACTGTGTGCAGTTTATCAATCCGACCCGGATGAAGCAATCCTTCATGCACAACTCTACTCCTACAGGTCGTTACTCAACTATAAACTCATCAAGGAAATCCCTCTCCCCTATCGCACCTCTATGGAAATTGTCAGAATGCTGCTTTCCAGTTTCTGCATTCTCGGCATCCACCACGAAGACCGTCCCTCTTCCGAAAAATATTGCCTTTTACGAAAGGGAACAGCGGGTACTCCCGATGTTTTGCAGATTGAATTTGCGCTTGACGTAGCAACAGAACAACGGCAAAATTATTTGGAACTCCAGATGCTGAAGAGTTTCAGGAAATTGGGTTGCTACAGTTTGAAAAAAATCCGTAACGGAAACGGCTCGAGTATTCACTACGGTGGGACATTTCCGATTACTCCACACCCGGCTGAAATGACCGTCACGAAGGACTGCCTCCTGCGTCCGACGAAACGTGTTTATATTGCCGACGGGTCGGTCTTCCCGTATCTGCCGGCAAAAGGTCCGACATTTACAATGATGGCAAATGCAAACCGGGTCGGGTCATACGTACGGGACCATCTGCTCCATGGATAATTCGCGAAAAAAAATCCTCCTCATCACAGGCGCGAATGGTTTCATCGGAAGAAACCTCGCCGTTCATTTCAGCGGGCATGGATATGAAGTCAGAGGATTAGTCCGTTCTCCCGAACAGAGCGGTGGCACTATTCCCCATGAACGCCTCTTCAAAGGAGATTTGCCGGACTCTATTGACCCTTCGGCGTTTGAGAATGTGGAAACAGTTGTTCATTGTGCGTACAGCACGAGGCACCGTTCACTTACCGAGGCGAGGCGTGATAATGAAGAAGGAACATCACATATTATCAGTTTGAGCCGGAAAGCCCGTGTCATGCGCCTGGTATTTATGTCCTCCTTATCTGCACATGAACAGGCGCAATCGTATTATGGCAAAAGCAAATTCGCTCTCGAAAACCAATTTGATCAATCCAACGACGTCATTATTCGGGCCGGATTGGTCATCGGAAGCGGCGAAGCGGGAGTGTTTAGCAGAATGGTCGCCCCGTTAAAAGCAATTCCCTTCGTTCCTCTTCTTGACGGCGGGCAGCAAATTATCCAGCCGATTCACATTGATGACCTTTGCAGAGCAGTTTACAGCACGCTGACAAAAAATATTTCCGGGATTATCACGGTCGCCGATCCGGTAGGGATTTCACTGAAAGAATTCTTAAAGCAAGTCTCTTTACGTATGCGTAAGAAAACAATTTTTCTTTCAGTGCCATCCACACCGATATTGTATCTCATAAAAGTTCTTGAGGCCTTACACATACCGACACCTATCTCCTCAGAAAATATACTTGGTCTTCAACACCTGCATTTCGTCGATACGCGGAACGACCTCGACCGCCTTGGCATTACACTCTTGCCGCCTTCCGAATGCCTCGATGAAATTTACGGTTCAGATCCATCATAAGCTGAAACAGTTGATAATCCACTGAATTTTCTTTAGATTCCTTTCCGGGTGAAGAATTTATCGTTCAACATATTCCTCTTTTTCCTTCTCATCAACCTCCTGATTACCGGCGGACGAATAGCTTCAAGCGATGAAACTGCAACTTTCCTTCTCGTCGAAAGCATCGTAACACGTCACTCCCTCGATATTCCCCAGGGGATTGTCGAAAATGGTTCCATGCATGACGGGAAATTTTATATCTGGTATGAAGCAGGACAGGCATTGACTGCAATTCCGTTGTACCTTGTGGGTTCTGCGGCGGCTGCGGTCATACACCTCCCGGAAGGATTAACAACCCTTTTCCTGAAGGCAGTCATGGGGACATTCAATGCATTCGTTGGCGCAGCTTACGCTTCGTTGATGTTCGCATTTGCGAGAAGATTGGGTTATTCAACACGAATATCGTTCCTGCTTACTCTGGGATTGTGCATCGGTACGTTCGCGCTCCCGTATTTCAAAACATTCTTACGCGAGCCGCTCCTTGCTCTCGCTTTGCTTGGGACCTGTTACTACTTAGAACGCTGGCGCACAGAACCGGATTCAATGCGTTTACTTGTTTTTGCAGGAATATTTGCAGGCTTCGGCGTTCTGACGAGAGTCGCTTTTATTATCCACTTCCCAACCATTTTCATCTTTATCATCTATATCCTGAGATATCACCAACATCGCGTGAAGAGTATTGTAACATCATTTATTTTTCTATGTCTTCCAATTATTTTTTTTGGACTCATTGTTATATGGTATAACGTTGCCAGATTCGGAAACCCATTCGATCTTGGCTATGGTAATGCCGGAATAGCATTTAATATCCCTTTTTACACCGGCCTGTTCGGCTTGTTATTAAGTCCGGGAAAGGGTTTTTTTTACTTCGCCCCCGTTGCAATCATCGGCGTTGTCGGATTATCGCGAATGCTCAGCCAACGGCATCCATCTGCAATGCTCTGGACCGGATTGATCATTACCTACCTGTTGTTCTACTGCAAGTATTTTGCATGGGGCGGCGATGGAAGCTGGGGTCCCCGTTACCTTATGGCACTACTTCCGTTTGTTCTCCTGCCGGTCGGCGTTATTCTTCAGGCAGGTAACTTGCTATGGAAACGTGCGACATATATTCTTATTGCACTTGGAGTAATCATTCAGCTCGGCGGTACTTCGATTTATGCAGGCACGTATATCCGTGAAATCGGAGAATTCCCGTACACAAAATCTTTTTATGATCCGGAATTTTTGTACAAGACCCACTTCATTCCCAATTACTCCCCTCTCGTTGGTCACTGGCGAATGGCGATCCGCAATATCAAGGAACATCTTTCCGGAAATTTGCCGAACCTCATCATGCAACAAGACCAGCAAACCCAGCGAATACCGCTTCAGGAAGAGTCTCGTTCCGCACTCGGGCACACGCTCGATTATTGGTTCTGCTACCCATCGTACGTGGGAATCCATTCTTCATTGTTTATCATTGCTCCGATTCTGCTTATCGCGATAATCATGTTTCAATGGCTTCGATTGAAAAAACTTACCGCCGAGACATAACCGTTTCATGATCATACAGGAACCATGGGTACTCTCAACCAGCGAACACAAGCTTATTTTCGAAAATTGCAGGATGATATCTGCAATCAGCTGGAAATGATTGACGAACAAGAACATTTTCACCAGGATGAGTGGAAACACAATAATGATGGAGGAGGAATCACGCGGGTTCTGCAACGGGGGGGGATTTTTGAAAAGGCAGGCGTCAATTATTCAGCTATTCGCAGCAAGTTGACTGATAATCTTGCAGCGCGATTGCACGTCCGGCCTCAAAATATTTTCGCAACTGGAGTATCCCTCGTTACACATCCATTCAACCCGATGATTCCGACCGTTCACATGAACCTTCGTTACCTCGAGCTTCAAGACGGCGATGCATGGTTCGGGGGAGGAACGGATCTGACACCATGGTATCTATTCGAGGAGGATGCTTCACATTTTCACCGGACCCTAAAATCCGCATGCGACCGTCACAATACAAATTTTTACCCGGCGTTCAAAAAATCATGCGACGAATATTTTTTTATTAAGCACCGGAGAGAATCCCGCGGCATCGGAGGAATCTTCTTTGACTATCAACGCGATCACCTTGAAAAATTTTTCAGCTTTGTACGGGATCTCGGGAAAACTTTTCCCGAAGCATACCTGCCGATAGTTGAGCGTCGAAAACATGAACCGTGGAAGGACCGTGAAAAAAACTGGCAGATGCTCCGGCGCGGTCGGTATGCGGAGTTCAATCTCGTGTACGACCGGGGAACATTGTTCGGCCTGGAAACACAAGGCAGGACCGAATCCATTCTCATGTCGTTGCCACCGGAAGTTCGCTGGGAATACAATCACCAACCGGAACCGAACTCGCGCGAAGCCGCTCTCGTCGCCGTACTCAGGCAACCGAAAGACTGGGCATGAAGCCATCCAAAATTGCGGTCGTATTGTTCCAGCTCGGCGGGCCCGATTCGCTCGAGGCGGTTGAACCCTTTCTTTATAATCTTTTTTGCGACCCCGATATCATAGATTTCCCCGGAGCGTTTCTTGCACGGAAACCTCTTGCAAAGTTTATCTCGTCACGCCGTTCAAAAAAAATCGCCGAACACTATAAAGAAATCGGAGGGAAATCTCCGATCCTCGACCTGACGAATGCGCAAGCGTCTGCGTTGCAACATGAATTGAGCAAATCATTGGACGCCAGGGTTGTAGTTGCAATGCGGTACTGGCATCCTCTCACCGAGGAGGTCATTGATGAATTAAAAAAAGAACACTATGATAAGCTGATTCTCCTCCCGCTCTACCCGCACTATTCAAAAGCGACGACAGTTTCCAGTTTAAATGAATGGAAACGACAGTGTTCGCTTCGGGATTATGAAAATATTCCTGCAGAGACAATCTGCTGCTATCATAACCATCCGTTATACATCGCGTCGATAGTCGATAGAATCAATGCAGCATACAACAAATTCATTTGTATCAATGCCGATGACATCGACATCGTCTTTAGTGCGCACGGTATACCGATAAGCCTTATCCAGGCCGGCGACCCTTATCAGTCACACATCGAAGAAACTGTCAGGCTGGTCATTGAACAGGGAAAATGGAAATCACACCATCTCCTCTGTTATCAGAGTAAAGTCGGGCCTGCGGAATGGCTTAAACCTTCACTCCACGAAATGCTTCGTGAGCTTGCAGGAAGAGGCCGCAAACATCTGCTCGTCGTCCCTATCGCATTTGTGACGGAACATATTGAAACATTGCATGAGATTAATATTGAGGCCCGGGAAGAAGCTGAACACCTTGGTATTGTGCGATTCGAAATGATGCCTGCTCTAAACGACTACCCGAAATTCATCGCATGTCTTAAGGACCTCGTGATGAAGAATGTGTAATCCGATATTGAAAAAATAATTTCGTGCCTGAATCAGTGCCCAAATCAGTTGTCGTCGTCGGCGCGGGTATTTCCGGACTGTGCACCGCCTACTGGCTGAAAAAGCAGGGCGCTCATGTCCTTGTACTTGAGAAGGATCCCGAACCGGGGGGAACAATGAAAACACTTCGCGACGGTCAGTGGCTCATCGAAACCGGACCGAACAGCGCTCTGGAAACAACACCTCTCCTTGCCCGGTTGTTCGACGAACTCGGAATCAAGAAACAATTCCTTTATGCGAATCCTTCGTCCACAAAGCGGTACATTCTTCGACGAGGAAAACTCCTCCCGTTGCCCCTCAGCCCGGTTGCTTTTCTGAGCTCAAGGTTATGGTCGGTAAAGGGGAAGCTCAGATTACTCGGCGAACCTTTCCGCGGGCGAGCCAACGTTGAAGAGACCGTCGCAGATTTTGTGCGGCGGCGGCTGGGAAAAGAATTTCTCGATTATGCAGTCAACCCGTTTGTTTCGGGAGTGTATGCAGGGGATCCAAAAAAATTGTCGGTTCAGTCCGCTTTTCCAAAACTGTACGCGCTCGAAGAACAATACGGGAGTCTTCTTAAAGGTGCGATACTCTCGCATAAAGAACGCAAAGCGCGGAAGGAAGTTGCCAAGGACCGTGCAAGACTTTTTTCTTTTGTTGAAGGCATGCAAACCATACCCAAAGCTATTGCCTCCTTTCTTGGCGAGTCGGTCAAGCTCAATTGTTCTGTTGAACGCATCATTCCGATGCGTGCGGGCCGTTATCCGTCATACACAATTTCATACCGTCAGGATGGTGTTTCCATGACAGCAGAAGCATCTGCCGTTGTGTTATCGGCGCAGGCGTTTGCATCTGCCAGGATCATTTACCCAATCGACCCGGAAATGGCGAGGGAGCTGGAATCAATTTACTACCCTCCGGTTGCCGAGGTTTTTCTCGGGTTTAAACGATCACAGGTCAGGCAATCGCTCGACGGATTTGGATTTCTGGTCCCTGAAGTCGAGCAGAGAAATATTCTCGGCTCGATCTGGTCATCATCACTCTTCCCACGCCGTGCACCAGAAGGATTTGTCGCGTTCACAAGCTTCATCGGCGGTGCCCGCCAGCCGGAACTCATTCAGCGTGATGACGAAGAACTTGCGCGGCTCGTGCTTGAGGATGTAAATTCAATAATGGGAATAGAAGGGAAACCCATATACAGAACCATTATCCGGTGGGACCGCGCCATCCCACAATATAATCTGGGATATCACAAGATCCTGAAAGCGATAGAGCGGTTCGAACAGAATTTCAGGGGCGCATTCATTTGCAGTAATTACCGGGGTGGCATTGCTGTGGGGGATTGTGTTGTGAGCGCAGCAAATATAGCTAACAAGATAATCCAGCTGTAGGGGAGGTGATGAAAGAGATATTTCTTCGTTATGGAGTTTACACCGTTGTATTCTATATGAATTTCCGCATTTTTGTTTCCTCCCTATCTTTTCAACCACAGCATCTTCACATCTACCTCCAACGCTTTGAACTCTGGATCGCCAGTTACAAGGTGCGCATTCTTCTGTACTGCTGAAGCGGCAACAAAAGCATCAGCGTATGACATCTTATGTTTCGATTTGAACACCGCGGCCTGCCGTGCAACTTTCCAATCGGCATCGTCAAACTGTACTCCCAGCTTGCGAAGATCGTTGATAGCCGCATCCGCATCTGCTACCGATGTCTTTCGGGCAACAACATACCAGACCTCGCCAGCATTAACCACACTCATCCACAACGGCGTAGCATCCTCATTTGCCTCTACGATAAGCTGTGCAACATTTTCACCCGCCGGTTCATCTTCAAAATAAGCGATGACTGCCCATGTATCCAGAACCAAGGCTCTTGGTTTTGCCATCAGAGTTCCCTCTCTCGCTTTTTCTCTTCCATCAATTCTTTCATCAGCCCCTTACCTTTGAATTTGCCGCGCAGGCTATTAATGTACTCTTTCGTTATCGGCTTGAGAACTATGGAGCGGTCTTTTTCATCGATGTCAATTTGTATCCGTGTCCCCTCTTTGATTTCGAATTCACGACGAATTTTTGACGGGATCACAATGAGACCCTTTTTCCTTGCGATTGTTTCCATTGAAACTCCTTCTAATATGATGTAGGATATATAACATATTTCCGACTAATAGTCAATAGTACGACAAAATATTTTATTCCTACCTAAGTATTTATGTCAGAAATTACTTTCATCGGCAGACACAACCTCTTGTTGAATAACCATTTCCATTTTTTGAAGTTCATTTCAGATTTTACTAAATTTGTACGGCATCGATTTAACAGAAGGAATTCAAGCATGCAAAATACCGAAAAACCAGGAATTGTCTTTTATAGTCAGACAGAAACACAACCTTTCAAGCGCCTTCGCAGAACCCGAATGACCGCAACACTCCGTTCAATGGTATGCGAAACGGAGTTATCAAAAAATGATTTCATCTACCCCCTCTTCGTCTGCCCGGGCACAAAAGTGAAGCGGGAAGTCTCTTCCATGCCAGGAGTATATCAAATGTCCGTGGACGAAATTGTGCGCGAATGTGCCGAAGTGAAATCCCTCGGCATTCCTGCGGTGATATTGTTCGGGATTCCTGAACATAAGGACGACGTCGGCAGTGAGGCATACGACGACCTCGGCATCGTTCAGCGAGCGATTCATGCAATCAAGAAAGATGTTCCCGAATTGTTTGTCATCACCGATGTTTGTTTGTGCGAATACACATCCCACGGACACTGCGGCATTGTCCGTGGAAACGAGATCGTGAACGACGAATCAATAGAACTACTTGCAAAAGAAGCGCTGACCCACGCCCAAGCCGGAGCGGATATGGTTGCACCATCCGACATGTTCGACGGGCGTGTGAAAGCGATTCGACATATTCTCGATGAAAACAATTTCAACTCGCTCCCAATCATGTCGTACGCCGCCAAGTACGCCTCCGGCTTTTACGGGCCATTCCGTGAGGCGGCGGAAAGCACGCCAAAATTCGGCGACCGCCGCTCGCACCAGATGGACCCGGCAAACTCCAATGAAGCCCTGCGAGAAGTGCAAACCGATATTGAAGAGGGAGCCGATATCGTTATGGTCAAGCCCGCGCTCCCGTACCTCGATATCATACGGCGGGTGAAAGATACCTTCAACATGCCGACGGCCGCGTATAATGTCAGCGGCGAATATTCTATGGTGAAAGCTGCAGGTAAAATGGGATGGATCGATGAACAGCGCGTGATGATGGAGATGCTTACCGGAATCAAGCGTGCCGGCGCCGACCTTATTCTGACATACTTTGCAAAAGAAGCTGCAAAATTGTTATAGCATTTCTTTTCCCTGCTTAGATATTTCGTTTATTTTCTTCCGAAAGAAACTTTTCATTCCCATGAAGACAACCCGGTCTAAAAAAATATTTGAACGAGCAAAAAAAATCATTCCTGGCGGCGTAAACTCTCCGGTTCGCGCATTCAAATCGGTCGGGCTCGACCCCCCATTCATCAAGAAATCAAATGGTGCTTATATCTGGGATGTCGATGGAAACAAATATATCGATTATGTCGGCTCGTGGGGACCGATGATCCTCGGACACACAAATCGGCATATCGTCCGTGCGGTTCAACGGGCGGCAAAGCATGGAACAAGCTTCGGGGCTCCGACTGAGATTGAAGTTAAGCTGGCAGAGCTTATCACGAAGATCATGCCGTCGATAGAAATGGTACGTATGGTCAACTCGGGCACTGAGGCAACGATGAGCGCGATACGACTCGCGCGCGCATATACCAAACGGGATAAAATTACCAAGTTTGAAGGATGCTATCACGGCCATGGGGATTCTTTTTTAATCAAAGCCGGCTCCGGTGCAACAACACTCGGCGTCCCCACGAGCCCTGGCGTACCAAATGCAATTGCTCAGGAAACACTCAACGCGAAATTTAATAATCTTGAATCGGTAAGAAAACTCATTGTGCAATATCCATCCGATATCGCCGCAATTATTGTGGAGCCGGTAGTCGGCAATATGGGATGCATCCCTCCGAAGCCGGGATTCCTTCAGGGATTACGGACACTCTGCACAAAACACAATATCGTTCTTATATTTGACGAGGTCATGACCGGTTTTCGGGTTGCGCCTGGCGGGGCACAAGAGCGATACAACATCAAACCGGATTTAACAACACTGGGGAAAATTATCGGAGGCGGGCTACCCGTGGGGGCGTACGGCGGCAAGAGAGAAATTATGCAAATGGTTGCTCCTAGCGGACCGATGTATCAGGCCGGAACGTTATCAGGCAATCCCCTTGCGATGGCTGCGGGGTATGAAATGCTTTCGCGTCTTTCAAAGAACCGATCGATGTACGATAAGCTCGAAGAACAGTCGGAACAGCTTGAAGAAGGCATAAGAGAGAACCTACGAACCCTGGGTCTTCACTACCGGCTGAACCGCCTGGGCTCGATGTTCACGCTCTTTTTTACCCGGCAGGAAGTAGTTGATTATGACTCCGCCCTCTCCTGCGATACAAAAAAGTTTGCACAATACTTTCGTGAAATGCTGACCTCCGGCATCTACCTCGCACCTTCGCAATTTGAAGCGGCATTCATTTCAACAGCACATTCGACGAAGGATATCGAGCAAACTATTCGTCTCCAAAAAGCTGCTCTGAAAAAGATAAAATAAAAAAGCTACCGAATGCCGGTAGCTTTTTTATCGATCTCAACTGTTCATCAATCTTACTGCCGACGGCCGACGTCTCCGTTAATGAAGATTGCGGTTCGACCGTTCTGTCCGTTTACTGCAACCTTAATGCTGAACGGCATGGGCGCCGGTGTCCGTCCAGGCGTCGCGTCACAGATATGCAACAAGAAATCTGTGTGACCAGGTCCACGAGTTATGAAATCATCAAACGGGTCGGTTGGCAAGCCGGTCGCGTTCACGCTCCAGTTTGTCCCTTCGGGAGGAGAGAATATTGCCTCAACGGTCACTACCGTACCGGAAGAAAGCGGGTTTCCGTTTTCATCGGAAATATTAATCGGGACATCGACGCACGGGTCGACAGCGGAACTATCGATATGGACGACATAGGTCTGCGCATTGATATTCGCATATCCGGAGAAGAGGACAATAATGCTATCCGCAACCTGAATACCACCTTCACCGATTGTATATGACCGGACATGTGCGTATCCTGCGCCGGTACCAAAGAGGGAGGGCGGCGCGAGTGTTGGATCACTCGGGTCGGGGTTGCCGCTAAAGAGACTCACGGTCGCAAATCCATCGGCACTTGTAAAGCCTGATGCATCGACCACTCCGCCGGTCGTGTTGAAGTAGACCGCGGTACACGATTTCACAGGATTAAAGTATTTCTCTCCAACAAGAACGGTCACTGCACTCGATATTCCCAGCCAGTGAAGTGCGGCAAAGTTGAATCGCTCTATACCGAGACTATAATGCACCTGGTCCGGTAAGCCGGCGTTGACCGTGATAATTACAGGCGTTGATTGTATGACCACACCATCGTCGCGGCGCAGTGACGCAACAAACTGAAGAACACCGGAGACTGTTCCGCTATTGACCGTCGTCGCGACTCTGCCTGCGGCATTCGTAATAGCGCTCGGCGGAGAAACATACGCTCTTCCTGCAAGAGGTCCTGTTACCGGAGTCCCAATCAGGGTAAATGTCACGGTGTCCTGATTATCGATTGTGATGGGAAATCCTAATGAATCACGCGCTTCGTAGGTCACTATCGCCGATTCTGTTCCGCCTACTCCTGCAACCGAAATTTCTCTCGTTGTAGCTCCGATGAATGCCAATGAATGCGCTTTGCCGCCGGTTGAGCCGGGGTTGACTATCGTGATTGTGTCCCGGTCGAGAGTAAAAGGATTGGGAAGCAGTGTGGTAATTTTGCCCACGTTTCCCGTCGCTGATGTACTTTGATCCTGATAACCATTTTTCTTGAATGTCAATGTGCCAAATACGGAAGTCACTCCTGTACCTGCCAGGTCGATGTCTATCGTGAACTTTCCGTCTACTTTTGTCACTGTCGAAGCCGTTATGCCCGTCGGATCGAGAGAGAGAAAATCAACGGTGACGTTCGCAAGTGGTAAATTTGAATTACTATCGGTAACCCTGCCGGTGAGTTCTGCAATAGTTGAGCCGGCACCGGTAGGACCAGTGGGTTTATCAACGCACCCGCTCAAACTAAGGAGAACCAATATCACAGCGAGTATTATCGTAAGTTTTGATTTCATAGCATAGTTCCTCAGAATAAAATCGTCATGCTTAGGTTTTTGGTAACTATCTGCCAACTATTTCTTTTCGTAATCTTTTTGGAACTCTTTTCGCTTCGCGTCAAGAATACTCTGCTGAGTTGCCTTTGACGATATTCTTGAACGGACCGGCTGGAGCAGTTCTGCTTTCAACAAGACGATCAGCTCGTTTTTCTGCTTGAATTTACTCTCCGACCCGAAAAGGTACCGTAGTCCGAAGAACCATGGCGGCAGATCCTTTAAGAAGGGAATGCCTTCCCGTGTTTCATTTTCGGTAGTTGTATATAATCCTCCGATAACCGTTTCCTCACCATCGTAGAGGAGTGCAAATGTTTTCACGGAGGTACGATTAATGACAGGACCCGGTTGCGCGTCACTCTGCTCAATGTTTAAATCGAGATATACAATATCAGTGTCGTTTTGCGTATAGATCGTTGGAGTCACTTCAATAATCGTTCCTGTCGACAGCTCCTGGCTGATTGCATTTCCGGCAATATCACGCGTCGTAACAAAGATGTCCTGTCCTACCTGGATTCTGCCTTTTTTCCCGTTGCGAACAACCACTTCAGGGCTCGTTACAACCTCCCCTAATTGGTTGTTTGCAAAGAATTTTGACAGCGCGTCGATATTTGCGAACGTAAATTCAGGCGGTGAGTGAAGAACCGTCAACGCGTTATCTAACGACGATTTTCCTTTCCCCGCAGGTGATGGGGGAATGGAAGCTGTTGTATCTCCACCGCCTAGTCCGGCATTGATATACTGCTGGATTGACGGTTCTTTCGGTTTCGACCGGAAGAAATTCCAGCTAATGCCCCACTGCTGGAGTTTTGAAGCATTCGCGTTAAAGAACACTGCAGAAATCTTGATATCCTTGCTGTCAAGTGTCGGTTTAGGCTCACCGACTTTTTCACCTGGCAGAGGGGCGGCCCCGCCGGTGACCGCACCGCCTGCCGGTATAATGCGGATGTAATCGGCTTCTTCATCATACCATAACCCGTTCGCGTTCAGGATCATTTCGAGGGCATCCCGCCAATGCTGGTTGACAATATAGACGCCGATGGGGTTTTTTCGCTTCTCCACATCGATGATAATTTTACCGGCAAATTGCTTACTCAATTCGCCGATGACCAGCAACGCCTGGTCCATCCGCGTGGTCGAGTCGAGGGATACAATTTCCTGTGGATTTGTATATCCCTTGGATTTCAATCGAGCATCACGCCCCTGGCTGAACACTGCCTGCGTGAGTACAAACAAGAAAAGGACAATTACTGTATATCGGTGTTTCATGGATGCTCCGTAATTTGTGCTATTTAATCGGTTGACCAACTCGAATACTTAATTCAAAACGTTCTGCTACTCCGCCCTTGTTCAATAGGCACTCAATCTTCCCCTGATCCGGAAGGATCTTTGTTACATAACCGAGATAGACCGGACTCCCCTCTTCAAGGACCTGAGGTTTCAAATCCTGATCTGTGATAAACGCCTTGCCGGGAATAACGGCCTTCAAGTCGGAACGTTCAATCTCGATTTCCCCCGGCTGAGGTGCAGGAATTTCTCTCATAATAAGCGGATGAAATGGATTTGCAGTGAGGTTTACGGGGACAAATGTCCTTTGAACCGGCGCCGCATTCAGCTCAGCGATTGAAGAGTAATATGCCTGGAGCTCCATCTCGTACAGCACGAGAATTTTCGTCTCCTGCGTGTCCTTATTTTTCGATTCATATTCCCGCAGATTTATCCCCGATATTTTATACAAGCGCCTTCCGTTTTCGATATAGGAGATAAATTTAAAGAGATTGTCGAACGACGCTTCACCTTTCAGGGAATACACGTTGAAGCCATAACGGCCATAATCGCGCGGACCAACGTACACCATGTCTAATTTCACCTCACCGCTCACGTCGATGGTTCGGTTAAGATAGCTGTACGTTTCTCCCGTAACATCCTTTGGGGGGACATCCTTATTACGGGTTTCCCAGCGTTTTTTCTTACTTTCAAGTTCAGCTGTCTTCGCGTTAAATTCATTCGCGAGGTCGGGCGTATTCTGAAGGTCTATCTCAATCTGCTTGATTTCCTCATCGAGGACTTTGATTCTTTTCGGAATGGAAACCATCGTCAAAAAGCTTCCCACTGCGGTAATGATGAATACCGCAATGCCGAGAACAATAGTATTTCTTATTGTATATGACAATGTATGCTCCGATTATAGTTCATCAACCTGTTCATTGTTCACCGCCCGACGGGTTCGAAAGCTGCTCAAACGTTTCTTTCTGCGGAGGAACGCTTATAATGAAATTGTATACCGGAGGAGTTTTATCCCGGATTTCCTTGACCTCCACTTTTGTCAGGGTAGAATTTTCGAACAACGCTGAGATACGGGGAACACGCGCGCGATAGAGGGCATATCCCTGAATCTGCATGGAGCCGTCGGGTGTTGCGCGAACTTCGGTAATCCAAATTGCGCCGACGTCTTCGACTCCCTTTGCCAGTTGTGCGAGAGATTTATTCCACCGACCCACTCCCGGTACAAGGGAATCATACACTGCAAGGGCAGTATTGTACCTTCCGATCTGGTCGGTAAGATTGCTGATTGCCGCCTGCAATCTTTCATTCTCTGCCACCTTCTCCGACAGCTGGTCAAACGTCGCCTGCTTTTTGCTCAAATCCGCCTCAAGCGAGCTGTATCGCGATGTAAAAAAGAGTGTTGCAACAAAAACCAAAGCAAACAATAAATAGCCATGCCATGCAAGCTTGAAGATTTTCTGTCCTTCGCGGACCGTTTCCGGAAGAAGATTGACAGAATAGAATGCCGGGTGGTCATCATCCAGCACCTTCCATGCTGTGGCGATTGCAACTGCATACTCAGGGATTTGTTCCTGTAACTCTGATGATAGCATGCTCGTATCGATGTAGGGGGTACGGAGATACTGCACTTCGACATCGGGGAGCTGTTCCCGGACGAACTCTTCGAATTTTATACGCTTGCTCTCCCCGGCGAGCAAAATCTTGTCGATACGGGGAATTCCCATGTTATCCTGTTCAAGAAGTAGCCGGCTATAAACTGTATTCTGGATGTTGGATGAATCGTATCCTTCACCGAGCACCGGTGCGAAATGGAAAAATTCAGACCCTTTCATAAAAATCAGGCGTGTGAACTCGACCCCGACATAAATGAGCGCGGTGATCTCATCCGGACTAAACCCATAATTCGCGCGCGCGAGGTTCATTAATGCAATGTCCGCGCTTTCGATAAGTGGAATTCTGGGAAGCTTGTTTCCCATGAACGGCTTGATTTCTTCCAATGCCCGAAGCATCGTCACGCCATCTTCGCGCACTACGCAAACAAGGTTTTTTTCTGCGGATGTAAATGTATCGATTGCGTCGACGGAAGGCTGGACAGCCCTGACATTCCGCAACTCGTCCAAAATGCGAAGTTTCAACTTCTTGTCCTTAAGGCCGAAATCACTTTCAAACACGTGGTAATAAATGCTTGGCTCGGCAATTGCGTAACTCAGGACATATTTTGAAACAGGATATTTCGACAACATTCCGAGCAATACGGTATTGTTATCGCCTGAGACTTCTGCTGTAGTTTCTCCTGCGGGAAGTGCAAACGCTTCGCCGGTATCGGTCAGCGTATCTGTCGTTACTTCAGCGACCTGGCGTTCCTCCAGCTTTGACGCTAATGTACCGGTGTGGAGTTCATCGAGGATGACCTTACCCCCTTTGAGAGAAAGTTTAGCGAGCTTGACCTCGAGTCCATCGACAAATAATCCGATGGCGGAGCTTTTACCACCCTTCAGTGAAGCCATTGATCCAGATATCCTTTATGAATAATCAGTGATTAGTCTCCTTGCGGGACAAGGTTGAGAATTTGTTGGAGCCTCCGTTTATTGTTTGCAAAATTGATAGCAGTTTCAAGGGATATTTTCTTTGCGAGATATAATCGTTTCAAATCCTGTTCCATCGTAGTCATCCCCTGGTCGCTCGATTCTGACATCATCTGGTAAATTTCGCTGGTGTTATTATTCTTGATTGCGGCTTTCACCGAGGGGTTCGCGACCATTACTTCCTTAGCAAGAACACGCTTTCCATCGAGACTCGGAATCAATTTTTGTGAGATAACACATTTGATAACATCGGCAAGTCGATTCCGGACGCGCTCCTGTTCAATTGGAGGAACCTCGCCGATAATACGGTCTATACTTTCCACGGCCGAGGAAGTGTGAAGCGTGGAAAACACTTTATGACCGCTATCCGTAATTTCGAGCGCAGTGAGGATGGTGTCCGGATCCCTCATTTCACCGATAATAATTATGTCAGGGTCCTGACGGAGCGCCTGGACCGCGCCTTCCTTAAACGAGAGGACATCTCTGCCGATTTCACGATGACGGATAATGCATCTGTCCGATTTATGAACAAACTCAACGGGGGATGCAATGATTACGCAATGACCGTCGACAGTATGATTGTTCGCATCGAGGATTGAATCCAAGGTTGAGCTTTTTCCTGATCCCGTAATACCGGTGACAAGGATAAGCCCCTCCTTTGTATGAGAGAGGCTGACTATTTTTGTAACATTGCCATGGAGGTCCAGGTTTTTGTACGGACGAACCATCGCATTAATCGCACGCATATTCAGCGCCATCTGGTCGAGGTCGAAATACGCATCAGCGCGAAAGCGGTACATCTGGTCATCTTTGAAGATTGTATAGGAAAAGTCAAGGTTTCTGTTTTCAAATAAGAACTGCCGCTGGCGCTCGAGGAGAATGCTCTGGATGAGAACATTGGCTTCATCATACGTAAATGCGGGCAAGGTAGCATCCGGCTTTTTTTGACCATGAATGCGGTACCAAATTTTGCCCTGGGAGCCAAATCCCCCCAAATCGATATCAGAAGCCTGGGTATCTGCCATGCGGAGTAAAAAGCTGTCAAACATGCGTTTTACAAGAACACGCTCTTCCTGGGCTTGTCGCGACACCAGGTCTCCAATAAGCATTTGTCGCTCCACCCCATACGCTGTCTCAGGAATATTGCTTACAATCTGCTTTAATATAGCTCTTGCTTCATCCATTTATCTTACAGTTTCTTATTTAGAGTCATTCTTTATATGTTTGGCAATTTTCCCTTATTAAATACGGCGTTAATATATGTAAAAGATTTTCAGATGTCAATAGTGTTCTTGAAAAATCATTTGTTTTGAAGACTATCGCTAATATTTATGATTTTTCGCAAAAAAATGCCTTAAACAGACAACCCCCACTGGCTCCTGTTCAAGGCTTTTTCTAACTATTTGAAGAATATTTTCGAGAGGATGCGATGGAGTTTTCCATTCTATTCGAACCAGCGCATCACTCTGTATACCTGAAGCTTATTTATGAACTGGGCCTGCTTTAATGCCGCACTGCTGTACAGCACCTTTGCATTGGCTGCAGTTCCTTTCAGACTGACATTCGCACCGGCATTTCCAGCCACAATGACTCCCCCCACAATCTTCGGTGTGCCGGATGCGTTGAATGTTACTGAAGTATTGAAACCATCTATAATTACAAGACCGGTGAAGTTAAAGGTTCCGTTAAACTGGATATTTCCTCTCACGACCAGGATACCCACGCCCGTTATGTTTCCAGTAAACTTTATACTAAATGTCGTGTCATCTCCTGCGTTGCAATATGTTATTGCAGGATTTGTTGAAGTTCCCCACGTTCGGTTACTGCCATACGTGCCTGCTGTATTAAAAAAATAATCTGCTGCACTCTCATATTGGGGAAGATAAGGAAGAGGATCCTGAGTTGTCGTATCGACTTTCACTGGTGCAGGAGACCCATTCAACGTCGCACCGGAACTCATAACATTTGCCGAATCGCTCGACGTAAGCGTGGTAACACCGGGCTTATCTCCCGAGCCGACCAGCGTTGTTCCCGTAATATCATAATTCCTACCGTCAACGGTAGGATGTCCCGATGCGTTGAAGTTTACCGGCTTCGCGCGTATCCCGATTGCGGCACCTAAAGTCGGGAATGGAACTGGTGAACGCTGTAAGCGAAGATTCATAGTTCTTGTTGAATCCATGAACGTCGCATTGCAGGTCATATTCATCGTATCTGTGGAGATACCGGGCACATATCCTGCGGAGTCATATTGAAATGTCACTGTTGCGGAACCGTTCATCACGTTTACATTCAATGTTTTCGAAGCGGCAAAAGTGCTATCGTTCTTATCAAGGTACCTCAGCGCAATGTTCACGGCAGTATGAGCGATGTTTCGCGCGGTGGCATACTTGCCGAATCCGCCGACATTCGATACCGTTCCGGACTTGGAAATATTAAGCGAATACGCGACGATACCGACCGTGAACGCTAACCCTAACACAATTATCAATGCCATCCTACCCATATTAATTCTCCTTACTGCAAATTTCTCGGGTAAATGATTTTTTCATAATATGCGCTGGCATACGTAGAATCAAACTGCGTCGGACTTTCAGCAGTCAGTAATATCTTGACCGACCGTATGCTGTCAAGGCTGGAGCCAGTCACAGGTGCAGTCATCGCTACATCGTTTGCATTGTAGTACGTCAGATAAAAACGTGTGCAGCTATAACTGATAAACCCTTTTGTCACATTCTCAACACGCATGAGGTGCTTGTCGTGCGGGTTTGGAGAAAGCGTGTTGGGGGTGCCGAGAAGATATTCAACCGTATCGATGGTCGGGATACCGCCGACAAATTTGTTCTGCAGGTTCGTTTTGAATTTTACGTGAGATGATTCCGCCACTAAGACGACACCCGGCTTCGTGACACTGTATCCCATTTTATAAAAATCGAATTCCATAATTCTCGCAAGCTGGATGATCTCGGTCTGGATATGGTACTCGCTGGTGGACTTGTATGTCTCCGTGCTCATGTTGACATTAGCATTCATGATTGTCAACATCAACATACCGACCAGAATCGCAGAGCCTACAATATCGATCATTATTGACATATTCGTTCCTTCTGAATAATCGAGCCGAAGCGCAGAATATATTGTTTGCTATTCATCGTTCTTTTAGAAATAACGGCGATAGACTGCAATATCGGAAATCGTCATCGGATACGACATGTTTGGATGCGTTACCTTGACGACAATCTTCTTAAAAAAGGTCTGCGTACTTGACCTCAGGTTCGGGTCTGATTCCGAAACATAGTAGACCGAATCAACAATGGTGAAATTTCCGAGTAGAGATGTGAAAGCAGTCCGACGATAATTGTTGTAATCATCGACATCATTATAGTACGTGTCGGATTTATAAGGAACGGTGGCATCCGGCAACGGTACGTTTGCTGCTTCTGTGCTGCTACAGCCCAATGAACCCGCTGCGGTAAAATTGGAGGGGTCGTATACTAATGCGCTGACAGTTACCGCATCATAACTCTTTCGCTGGATTTCATCGATCATTGATTGGGCAAGTGAAATAGCGGTAAGATTTGCTTCTGCCTCCAGCATTGTCGTTGTCTTTCCAACAATCATTGTATTAATGGAAAGACTCACCAGCGACAATAGCATCACGGCGCCTAAAACCATCAAAATTTGACCCAATCCCATCTCAATACCCTCTTTCTGCCCCCAATGTATGAATGAGATGGGGTTTTAGCAATACCCTATGTGAGGGCGGTCAAATGTCTGCCGTTAATCTTCTGTCGTTGTTGCAAGTATTTCGCTGAGCGTGGTAATGCCTTCTATCATGCGCTCCATGCCGGACCTGCGTAATGTCCACATCCCGTCTTTCACTCCCTGTTCACGAATCGCATTTTCGTTAATTTCGCCTCCGGCAGTCACGACGAGCTGCTTGATTTCGCGTGTAAAATATAATGCCTCGTGGATCGCTGCCCGCCCCTTCCATCCATCATTACACCTTTCACATCCAACCGGGTCAAAAAAAGTGCCCCGCTTGATCATCTCGTCCGTAAAGCCGAATTTCAGGAAAATCTGATGATCACGGTCCGTCATCTTCATCGGCTTTTTGCAGTTTTCACAGAGCGTTCTGACAAGGCGCTGTGCCACCACAATGTTGATCGCATACGCAATAAGAAATGGTTCGACTCCCATTTTATAGAGACGCGCGATGGCGCTCGGAGCATCATTCGTGTGAAGTGTCGAAAATGTCAAGTGACCGGTATTCGCAAGCTTGATCGCAATTTCTGCAGTTGCCTTATCGCGCATTTCTCCGACCAGCACAATGTCCGGGTCGTGACGCAATATTCCCCGGATCGCCTGGTCAAAATCCATTTTGGGACCGATCTTTAACTGGCGTGCACCTTTGATGATGTACTCGACGGGTTCTTCGACGGTAAGGACATTCACCGTCGGGTCGATCACCTGATGGAGAGCGGCAATAAGTGTTGTACTTTTACCGCTTCCAGTTGGACCCGTGAGGATTACAATTCCCTGGGGTTTGGAGATTGCCTTGTAGAAAAATTCTTTTGCCGGCCCCTGCAAACCCAGCCTTTCAAGGTCTGTGATGACCTTCCTGTCGTCGAGAACACGGATGACGATACTTTCAAACTTGTGCTTGAACTCTGTCGCAATGACCGGCATAATGGAAACACGAAACCGGATCTGGTGTCCGTCGATCGTGCGCTGAATAAATCCGTCCTGTGACATTTCGCGCTCGAACCGGTCAACATTTTTTGACCTATCCTTCACCACTGCTGCGATGGCTTCCGGCATTGTATTTTCCTGGATGTGCCAGGGTTTTAGATTTCCGTCGAGGCGGAACAAGAACTCCGTTTTGTTGCCATCCTTTCCGATAATGTGAACGTCGCTCGCCCCCTGGCGGACGGCTTCTACCAGTGCACCTTCCACGAGGTTCACCAACGCGCTCTTATTAATTTCCGTCTCAAGGGCTTCCTCATCCAGCGCTTCCTCATCTGCCGCCGCAGAAAGGTCGACTTCCACATTCTGAAGGAGTTTCAGGAACTCATTCTCTACGGGAACAACCTGTTCCATCAATCCCTGAATGTCCTTCAACCGACAATAGCACACTTCATATTTCTTGACGCCGAAATTCCGCGCGATGGTCGGGATATTTCTGTCGGTCGGGTCCGCGCCGATAATGATCAGCTTATCGGGTTGCTTCTCATCGAACTTGAGCGGCATCATCTTTGCCTGGATTAGCATGTCACGGTACTGGTCGGGAAGCGCATCGACATATTTTTTTATGAATCCGATTCGTGCTTCATCGACCTGTTCATCGGCAAGATAGATTTCCCTGAAGGCATAAAGGTTTGCGACTTCACGAAACACAAGGTCATGGTCAACGCTGAAATCGTTGACAAGAATCTGTCCTAAATTCCTTCGGTTTTTCTTGTCTTCGGTTTCCTTGACATGAAGGGATTTCTCGAGCGTTTCAAAATTAATAATACCTTTCTTGAGAAGTGTGTAGCCTATTTTATCAGTTATGTCAACTTCTGGCATCGTTGTCATTCAAATTTTTTCGGGGAATCATGATTTGTTTCTTCCGCCTATCAACCGCCCGGTTGCGTATTTGGATGGAAGGTGGCCGTTTCTGACGACACCAGCGTTAAGGCAGTAAGAACAACCATAATGATTAAGCTGATCCATAGCTGAATAAAATCGATCGCGTTCCGCATTTTGTAGGAAGTTTCTTTTTCGTAATACTCCGCAAGCTGGAGCGCGGTATTTTTCACTGTTCCCGTTTCTGCTCCCGAGTGAAACCTGGAAATTGCGGTTTTCGTAAAGACTCCGGACGCTTCAAATGCTTCGGTAATTCCAGCTCCTTTTTCAATCATCATGGGAATTGCGACCGTTTTGATCTGATGTTCCATGTATTTGTTGCCGGAAGCTTCCGCCGCCATTTTGATGACGTCGATATTTTCACCGGCTCCGCTGTAGAGGGCATAAAATACGCGACAAAAAATCTCTATGCTCGTTTTGTGCAGCAGAGAACCTAACACGGGTATCTTCCAAATATACTTATCGAGAATAAACCTTCCCCGTTCGGTCGTAAAAAAACGCACAGCAACAATCACTGGAACGATAAACGACAGCAGAAGGATGACGACATGATCCTGGAGAAACGCACTCATTTGAAGCGTTGCGTATGTCATCGGAAATTGTTTCATGTTCACTTTTAACTGAACGAATATTTTCGCCATTCCCGGGAATATATAACCGACGTAATACACGACTGCCCCGAACAGAGCAATAAGAGTAACGATCGGCATAATGAGTGCGCTCTTCAGACTCTTTTTGAAATCCGCACGCCGTTCCAGAAACTTTGCCGTACTGTCATAAATTTCAGCCATGTTACCGCTCTTCGAAGCGAGCCCGAGCATGTGAGCGGTAAAGCGACCGAGAACTCCTTCCTGCTTGATAAATACTTTCTCACTGTCTTTTCCCTGTTTTAATTCAGTATTGATTTCACGAATACTGTCGCGCAGGGTTTTATTCTGGATATCGTTCGTCATGAGTTGCAGAATTTCATTGTAGGGAAGTTTCTGCCGTATCAGATCCGAGCTCACACGAACAAACGAAACAATTTCCGTCATCGGCGGCTTGAGTTTCAGGTCGATCAATTTCTTATTGACGCTGAGAACGCGGAATCCCATCTTTGAAAGAGCGTCCTGAACCTCTTCCTTCGTAAATGCTTTTTGTTCACCGGTGAGCGGCTTTTCCCCGACTCGCTGAACCCTGTAGACAAATGTTGTTCGCGGAAGTACCCGTAACAGTTTAAATTTCCTCTGCGTCGCCATCTGCTGGGCTTTTTGTTTGGCGACACGTGGATTTTCAGCTTCGATAACTCCCTGGACGGGTTTACCGACTGACGAAAGACCTTCGATACGAAACTCTGGCATAGTGGCGTCCTAATTAATTGTATGTATCGTGTAACTTACTCGGCTCAATTTAGAGTGTACTATATTGAAATACAAATGCGCTGTGAGAACAAACAAATCCCTGGCCTGAGTGGGATATTGTTTGTTATGACAGCGCACAGTTGCTCTATAAGAGCAATGCTTTATATGTCGATTAGGGGAATACATCAATTTTTCTTCAATAATCAAGAATTATTGAAAATCACCGGAATATGTAAATGTTCCAAGCGCTCCGGTACTGTCCAAAACTGCCGTTATTGTGCCGTAACCGAACGCCGACTGTCCGATGAGTGTTACAGAACTTGCTGCTACGGTGGAACTATAGCTTCCGTTATCATTTGAAGCAAGTTTGGACGGAATAGTGAACCCGGTATAAAACAACCCACCCCCGCCGAGGGGTTCCGGCCGCAACTTGTATCGGTACGCATACTGTCCGAGGCTCTGCAGGTCAGCAATGATGGCATCTCTATTCGATGAAACACTGGTATTGGAAAAGAGAAATATGCCGGCAATAATGGCGATACCGACGATGATTGCTCCGAGAACCAATAACAATAATTGCTGCTGTCCCATTCACAAGCCTTTGAGTATGAACGTTATTTCATGTTCAATATTTTCACAGTTAAACTGCTATACAAAAACAGCGTTGCCAAAAACAAGGGTCCCCACTCCCCCCTGCTTCTGGCAACGCTTAAATTATTCCAGCTGCCCTCAACAGAGTCTTACTGGAACT
>CAZAFL010000023.1:0-57197 GCA_964484465.1 uncultured Chlorobiaceae bacterium | reverse complement strand
ATATTTACCTGGGGAAAGTTGCTAAAGTCATGCCGGGAATCAGGGCGGCGTTTATCGACGTCGGCATGAAACAAGATGCCTTCCTTCATTTCTCCGACATTGGAAGCACATTCAGCGAATACTCTTCACTCATCGATGACGAGGACTCCGAGGTCGATACTGAAGAAGATAACGGTGAAGAGGAACTTTCTTCTGCCGGTGATCAGCAATCAGTGGCTACGCAGCCGGCTCCTCCTCCAACAAAACCGATAGAATCCCGCCGCGATCAAGGAGGCAACCGGGACAACGGTCAACGGCTACAGGCTCCCAATCTGGTCAAAGGTCAGGATATTATTATCCAGATTACGAAAGAACCGGTCGGGAAAAAAGGGGTGCGTGTAACAACCGAAGTCTCCTTGCCCGGACGCTTTTTGGTTCTCCTGCCATTCGACGGCAAAGTTGGCATCTCCAAGAAAATCTTCAACTTCAAAGAGAAACGAAGATTGCGCCGTATCGTCCGGAGCCTTTTGCCCGAAGGGTTCGGTGCGATTGTGCGTACGGTCGCTCAGGAGAAGGATGAAGCTTCGTTGAAACAGGACCTCGAGAGTCTTGTTGAAACATGGAGGGAAATCGAGAAGAGCGTCAAATCCGAGCAGGCCCCCTCAATTCTGTATAAGGATATGTCTACCACATCAAGCGTCATCAGGGATCTCTTCAGCGATGACGTAGAAAGGGTGGTGACAGACTCCAAAAAGCTATACAAAGAAATCCGTGCTTACCTGAAGCTGGTTTCACCCCAACTTGTCGAAAAAATAGAGCATTATAAAGACAGGGAACCGATCTTCGATGTTTACGGTATTGAGAAAGAAATTGCGATCTGCCTCAGTCCGAAAGTCTGGTTGAAGAGCGGCGGATATATCATCATCGAACAGACGGAAGCCATGGTCGTCGTTGACGTCAACAGCGGCAGGTATGCGGCAAAGCGTGAGCAGGAGATGAATTCACTACGGACAGACCTCGAAGCTGCCCGTGAAATTTGCCGCCAGCTTCGCCTCCGCGATATTGGCGGAATTGTTGTGGTTGACTTTATCGACCTCGAGGATGAAAGGAACAAGAAAAAAGTTTATGATGAATTGCGGAAGGAGTTCCGGAAAGACCGCGCTAAAGTTACCGTCCTTCCGATGACAGAATTCGGGTTGGTCCAGATTACACGCCAGCGGATTCGTCAGAGCATTCTCCACAGTTTCAGCGAGCCGTGCCCGGTCTGCGGCGGTGCGGGACTCGTTCAATCCAAATCGAGCATCGTCAATGAGATCGAGCGCTGGATTCGTCGGTTCAAATCGGAGTCCGGGGAATTCAGACTTACTCTCCGCGCCCATCCGAGTATCGTTGGGTATCTCAAAGAGGGGACAGTGAGCCGGATGACAAAAATCAAGTTCAAGTTTTTTGTGAGCGTCAAATTGGAGGAAGACCCTAAATTAGCCGTTGCAGAATTTCATTTTATCTCACGTAAACAGGATAAAGACATCACCGAGCAATTCCGGTCATGAGTCGGTAAGGAAATCATTATGAAAATATTTATCGATACAGCTAATATCAATGAGATCAAAGAAGCCGCCAGCATGGGGATTCTCGACGGCGTTACAACAAACCCCAGCCTTGTGGCAAAAGAGGGAAAGAATTTTAAAGAACTGCTGAAGGAAATTTGCAGTGTTGTCAATGGCGATATCAGCGCTGAAGTCGTTGCCATGGACCTTGACGGCATGATGAAGGAAGGACGCGAGCTCGCAAAGGTCGATGACAAGATTGTCGTGAAAGTCCCGCTCATTAAAGAAGGGTTGAAGGCTGTTAAATGTTTGAAAGCTGAAGGGATAAGGACAAATGTGACGCTCTGTTTTTCACCGAACCAGGCGTTGCTGGCGGCAAAAGCCGGAGCGTATATCATCAGCCCGTTTGTTGGAAGGCTCGATGACATCAGCACATCGGGGATGGAGCTCATCCAGCAAATCGTAACGATTTATGACAATTATGGTTTCGAGACGCAGGTGCTGGTTGCGAGCATCCGTCATCCTCTTCATGTCGTTGAATCGGCATTGATGGGAGCACATATCGGGACGATGCCGTTTAACGTACTTGTGCAGTTGATTAAGCATCCGTTGACGGATATCGGGTTGGAACGATTTCTCGCGGATTGGAAAAAGGTTCAGAAGTAGTTCAGTGAAGCGAACAGCATTTTACGATATTCATCGCCGGCTTGGCGCGAAGCTGGTGGAATTCGGCGGTTACGAAATGCCCGTGCAATACTCGGGCATCATCGACGAGCACAAATGTGTACGAAACAGCGTGGGAATGTTCGATGTATCGCACATGGGGGAATTTGAAGTGAAAGGAAAAGACGCCCTGCACTTAGTCCAGACCGTGACGACGAACGATGCCTCGAAGCTTGCCGATGGCAAAGTGCAATACTCGTCGATGTGTTATCCCGATGGCGGCATTGTTGATGATTTACTTGTCTATCATCTTGGCGAACGGTTCATGCTCGTCGTGAATGCGGCAAATATTGAAAAAGATTTTCAATGGATTCAGTCTAACAGTCATGATCTTGACGTCGAGGTTAGGAACAGGAGCGATGAGTATTCACTTCTCGCAATTCAGGGACCGAATTCGATGGCGACCCTGCAGAAGTTGACGAATGTCGACCTTGCCGCTATTCCCTACTATTCATTTGTGCGTGGAACGCTGGCGGATACCGACATGATAATCTCGCGGACGGGATACACCGGCGAGCTCGGATACGAAATTTATTTTGAATCTTCAGTTTCTCTCGCCGAGAACGTCTGGACGTCAATTATGAATGCCGGGAAGGAATTCGCTATTCAGCCAGTCGGTCTCGGTGCGCGGGATACTCTCCGATTGGAAATGGGGTTTTGTTTGTACGGAAATGATATCGACCGGACGACAAACCCGCTGGAAGCCGGGCTGGGCTGGATAACGAAAATTGACAAGGGAAATTTTTTGGGTAGGGATACCCTGATAAAGTTCAAACAAGAAGGATTGAAGAGAAAACTCGTGGGGTTCACGCTGCAGGAAGAGAAGGCATTTCCGCGTCACGGATACGACATTTGCTCCAACGGCACTGTTGTGGGACAGGTTACCAGCGGAACCGTTTCCCCTGTACTTGAACAGGGAATCGGGATGGGATATGTAAGCGCGGGATTGGCTGAGCCGGGGAAAACAATTACCATCGCGCTTCGAAATAAAAATGCGGAAGCCCGGATAGTGAAAGTACCATTTATTAAGAAATGAAAATGGCTGCAATGAAGCACATTAACGTGGAAGTTCATTTTACACTCGCTCAGCTGGATGAGATGAGGTTGAAAGACAAGAACATTGTCGTGATTGATGTTCTGCGGGCCAGCACTTCGATAGCGACTGCTCTTCAGAATGGCGCGAAAGAAATCATCCCCGTCAGTAATGTCGAGAGTGTTGTGAAGATTTCCGGAAGTCTCTTTGGCGATGTGACACTTCGGGCGGGAGAACGGAACGGAAAGATGATTGAAGGATTTAACCTCGGGAACTCTCCTGCGGAATACAAGGAAGAGAATGTGAAGGGGAAATCAATCATTTTTATGACAACGAACGGCTCCGTGGCGATGGTGAAAGGACGCCACGCAAAGAACCTTGTCGTTGCTGGTTTTGTGAATCTCTCTGCTGTTGTCTCCTTTTTGAAAGATCTCGACGGCGATTTTATGATCATGTGTGCGGGGAAAGAGAACGATTTTTGTATTGAGGACGCGGTATGTGCGGGAAAGATCATCAATAAGTTTGAGCATGAGTCTCAACAGGATCTCGTGCTGAACGATGCAGCAGTAGCGGCAGTCACCCTCGACAAGATACTCGGCAAAAATATCCTCAAGATGTTGAAAACTTCTCTCCATGGAAAGTATCTGTCAGAGATTGGCTTTGAAAAAGATCTCGAGCTTTGCGCCGGAATCGATTCCATTCCCGTGTTGCCGACGCTTTCCGGTAATGTTATCCGTTTAGCCAAAGAGCCCAGGAAATCTCCTGCCAGAGTCGTTGCGTAATCACTTCTCAGCATGTCGGTGAAATCAAAAAATATTCCGAATCCTTCTAAGAAGTCTGCCAAACAAAATAATTCCGGACATAGAATACAAATTTCAGCGGTTCTTATTATCGTCGTCGGTATTTTTATCCTTCTGAGTATTTTTTCCTACTCCGCTGCGGATGAAGCGCCGCTCGACAAGCTTTCGTTTGTAGATATTTTCCGCCTTCCTTTTAATGAACAGGTGAAGGCACAAACCGCTCAGTTACACAATCGCCTCGGTCTCATCGGCGCACTCGTTTCCGATTTTTTTGTCAATTTCACGATTGGCTACACCGCTCTCGTTTTTCCCGTTCTCATGATCCTCTGGGGATGGTTTATGTTGAGCAGGAGAGAGTTCAGGAAGTTAATTACGTTCACGAATTACGCGCTGGTCATAGCGATTCTTTTTTCCACGACGTTCGGTGTCCTTAACCTCTTTGTTGATTGGCTCGGAAAGGAGTGGAGCGGTACCACGGGGGCTTTTACTGCAGACGTCTTGACGAAATTACTTGGAAACATTGGTGCTTCAATTATCGTTGTCGTAGCCCTCTTTCTGACAACGGTTTTTGCAATCGACCTGGATATTCACACGACGCTCGAACGATTCACGACATTGTGGATCACTATCCTGAGCAGAATAAACGCAGGGAAGCATAAAGATGTGGAAGAAGGCCCCGAATCGGGAACCGGAGTAATGATTCGCAAGCCCGAGGAAGAAATCTACCAGCAGGAGGAACCGGAGACTCAAGTAATAGAAGAACGATTTGATGAAAAAGAGCCCGAGGAAATTGAGCAAATTAATGACGAGCGTTCAGAGGCATCGCTTCCGATTGAATTGCAACGTCAGGTTATAGTAGAAGAAGACCTTGAAGAAGAGGTCGTCACGGAACCGGTTAATAATGATTTTGAAGAGATTGACTATGTATTTCCTTCAGTGGAATTGCTCGACCCGCCGCGACACGCGGACACCATAGCTGATGACGAATTGAAGGCAAATGCTGAACTCGTACGCGTGAAGCTTGCCAATTTCGGAGTTGAAATTGAAAACGTGAGCGTTACCCCCGGTCCGGTTATTACGTTGTACGAGCTTGTGCCGGCGTCCGGTGTGAAAATAAGTCGGATCGTTAGCCTGGCAGATGACCTTGCTCTTGCACTTGCGGCAAAAGGCATCCGCATCATGGCGCCGATTCCGGGAAAAAGCGCGGTGGGAGTGGAGATTCCCAACCGCAATCCGTCGATTGTCTATTTACGGAGCGTCATAAATTCCGGTAAATTCCGTGAAGCAAAAGCAGCGCTCCCGATAGCCCTCGGCAAGACGATCTCAGGCGAAGTATATACCGACGATCTTTCAAAAATGCCTCACCTGTTGATAGCTGGCTCCACAGGATCAGGAAAAAGCGTCGGTATTAATACCATTCTTGCGAGTTTGTTGTTCCGACTTCATCCATCCGAAGTTAAGTTTGTCATCATTGACCCAAAAAAAATCGAACTGACGCAGTACGGTAAATTGAAGAATCATTTTCTTGCTGTTTCGCCGGATAATGAAGAGGAAATCATCACGTCTCCGGAAAATGCGGTCAATGCGCTGCGAAGCGTCGAACTGGAAATGGAAAAAAGGTACGAGCGGCTTGCGGCTGCCGGTGTACGGAACATATTGGATTATAACGATCGGTTTAAAGCAGGACGTTTAAAGAACACCGAAACGATTATTCATCGAAAGATACCATATCTTGTTCTCGTGATCGATGAGCTTGCCGATTTGATGATGACTGCGGCACGCGAAGTCGAAGAGCCTATTGCGCGTCTTGCTCAGCTCGCCCGTGCCGTCGGTATCCATCTTGTCCTTGCTACACAACGCCCCTCCGTTGATGTTATCACCGGGGTTATTAAGGCAAATTTCCCCGCAAGAATTGCCTATCAAGTTGCGTCGAAAACGGATTCGCGCACGATCCTCGATATGAACGGTGCGGAGCAACTGCTCGGCAATGGCGATATGCTTTACCTGCCCTCAGGCAGCCCCAAGCCGGTGCGGATTCAGAATGCGTTCCTTTCCACAGATGAGGTCGAGAGATTGACAGAACATATTGCGCGTCAGCAGGGATACAGTAAATCGTTCCAGTTACCTTCGGTGCTGGAACGCAAACGTGCCAGTTTCCGCGGAACCTCGAATGAACGGGACGAGTTCTTTGAAGAGGCTGCTCGTTTGATCGTGCGCCATCAACAGGGTTCTGTTTCTCTTCTGCAGCGACGGCTTAAGGTCGGGTATTCGCGCGCCGCAAGGCTTGTCGATGAACTGGAAGCAGTCGGCATCGTCGGGCCCTTCGACGGAAGCAAAGCGCGGGAAGTATTGATTGAAAATGAACAGGAATTAGATGGAGTTCTCAAGGGATTATAGAAATGGTTCTGGCCATACATACTGTGATACGTCTGCGGGTTCTTTTTGGATATATTATTCTGTTCTCTTCCCTGATGCTTGCCGATAATGACGCTGATGCGGTTATCGAAAAACTTCAAAAAAAATATGACGGCATCAGGGATGCTTCAGTCACCTTCACTCAGCATGTAAAATTCGGAGTCACACAATCGGAACAATCGTTTGCGGGTAAACTCCTGATGAAAAAGGGAAATAAATATCGCATCGAGCTTGAAGATCAAACGATTGTGACGAACGGGACTTCGGTCTGGTCGTACTCGAAAATCAACAAGCAGGTGCTTATCGATAAATATAAAGAAGACCCGGCATCGTTTTCTCCGGATAAGGTGCTCGTCAATGTCCCGAATAATTATTCCGCGGTCATGCTGGGAAAAGAGAAAATCCGGGACCGAGAGACAAACATCCTCAAGCTCATCCCCAAAAGTGCGAAATCGAATATACAATGGATGAAGGTATGGGTAGATGATGATGAAATGCTGATGCGGCAGATTCAATACCTGGATGTCAGCGATAATCTGACGACCTATGGCATTATGGCGATCAAACTCAACAATTCCCTGAAGGACGATGAGTTTGAATTTCGGATTCCAAAAGATGTTGAAGTGATCGACCTCCGTTAATCCTCATCGCATCTTTTCTGCAGGATCAATGAACACGAACCTTCGGGCAATTCTGAAATACATCTTCAGCATTTTCCTTACAATCCTGTTTTTGTATTTTGCATTTAAGGGGACGGATTTTGAAAAGTTGTGGCAGGTTCTTTCTCATGCAAACTACTGGTGGGTGGTGGCAATGTTTCCCATCCTTGTTGTCAGCCATCTCTTCCGTGCGTGGCGATGGGAGTATCTGCTCCGGCCGATCAAGCGTGATATCCGGTACCGGAACCTTGTTTCCTCGTTGATGGTCGGTTACATGATGAACAATGTGCTGCCGCGTGCAGGTGAATTAGTGCGCCCATACGCAATCGGCAAACTCGAGGGTTTGTCCCGGAGTGCCGCATTCGGGACCGTCATGGTTGAACGCATTTTCGATTTTTTGTCGATGGTTGTGGTTCTTGCGCTCGTTCCGCTGGTGTATTCGGGGCCGCTGAACCAGACATTCCCGTGGCTTGAAGAAACAGGGATCTGGATTATGGTCTTGACGGTCGGATTCCTTGGGTTATTTACGTTCCTCATGCTGAGACGGGATGTTGTTGAGCGGATTCTCAATCTTTTTGTGCGGCATCTTTCTCCGCGCCGCGCGGAGCTTGTTGCCCGTATCGTCCATTCATTTCTGGATGGGTTTCTCTTTCTCAAGGAGAAAAAAAACTATTTCATGATTGTTATCCTGAGCATCATCGTGTGGGGATTGTATATCGTGATGATGTATGTGCCGTTTTACGCGTTTGGTCTGACTGAAAAATATTCTCTCGATATGAGCTCTGCGCTGATCGTCCAGGCGATTTCGAGCATTGGTATCCTTGTTCCAACACCCGGGGCTACAGGGCCGTATCATTATTTTACCATACAAACGTTGACGAAATTGTACGGGGTGGAAGATGAACTTGCGCGGAGTTATGCTATGGTGACGCATGCAGTAGGGTTTATCGGAATCACACTCGTTGGAGTCTACTATTTTTTCAGAAACAATCTCCGCATGGGAGATGTGATGAAAAAAGAACGGGTGCAGGATCCGATTCCCGAAAGCGTGAATAATGTACCGTAACATTTTTTGTGCCGGTTGTTTCATTCTCATGTGTTGTCCCGACGCCTGTGCCCAACATGATTCTGCGACAGTGAATTCGAAATTTCTTGGCATTTCGGCGGGATTAGGGGTGTCGCTGGTCAGGCCAGTGGATGTCGTAGATTATATCAACAGTGTTTCTTCGTCCGCGAAAAGAGTGGATGATTTCGGTGTTGCCGCGGAATTCTTTGGCACGTCCGAATTTCGCCTCGATCCGGAGTGGGGAGTTAAACTTGAATATGCTTACTTGGTCAAATCATATACCGTGGCAAATTCCGGGCCTCAGGATTACATCGTTTCGTTTGGTGTTCATATGCCGGAGGTGTTGGTACAGTATCTCGAAGCGGGCAAAGGGTATGTCTTTAAATTCGGAGGCGGCATTGGGTACTGCGTCTCTCATCTCAGTCTGGACTATGGTACCCTCGGCAGCATCGATTATACGTCGAGGGGAGTAGGGATGAAGGTCGAAGCGGAGGCGAATACTCAATTTGATGAACATCTGTTTGGTGTGATTACGGGTGACATTCGCAGTGCGATCATGAGCGAAATAAAGGATGCCAATGACAACCCCCTAGTTATCCCGAATTCCGGTAAACATGTGAAGATGAATTTCCTCAGCTTAGGTTTGAAATTTGGAATGATTTATTATTTTTGAGGCATTACCAAATTTGAATAATATTAATTCACGTATCATATCTATTAAGTAGGAGTCCATATGAAATATTTCTGGTTCTGCATCATAGCGGCATGCATGTATGTTGTTCCCCTGCGTTCTCAGGGCAACGATTCCACTAAAACATCTCAAAAGCAAGAAGGGAAAGCAATGGAAGCAAAAGGAAACCCTGTTGTTGTCATGAAGACATCGATGGGAGCGGTAAAGATTGAATTATTCCAGGACAAGGCCCCGGTGACGGTGAAGAATTTCCTGGCGTATGTCGACCAGAAGTTTTTTGACCACACCATTTTTCACCGTGTGATCAAGAACTTCATGATTCAGGGTGGCGGCTTTGATGCCAGCGACCCGATGCGTCAGAAAAAAACGAGCGCGCCAATTACGAACGAATCGACGAACGGGCTAAAAAACGATCGTGGCACAATTGCGATGGCGAGAACGAACGACCCGAACAGCGCTACGTCGCAGTTTTTCATAAACGTTGTCGACAATAACAGCCTCAATCGTGGCGTTGCCGACCCCAACGGTTATGCAGTGTTTGGCAAGGTGACCGAGGGCATGGATGTTGTCGATAAGATACGTAATGTTGCTACCGGCAATGGTTCTGCGATAGCGCTTGCCGGAGAACAGGAAGTCCAGACTACGTTTCAGGACGTGCCGCAATCAAAAGTAATAGTTGAATCCGTTCGACGGGCGGATACAAAACATGTCAAGCACGAGAAAGTGTCAAAAGAGAATAAGTAGTGGAAGGATAAGGACAACACTATCGTGAGAGGTAAAGAGCAAGGCATATCGTTCGAAGAGTTCCGGACTTCTCTGCAGAAGAGAAAATTTGCCTCTCTTTACCTTTTTTACGGTGAGGAAGAATTCCTCATCAAGGAATCCCTCGACCTGCTGACGCATGAAGTACTCGACGAGTCGACAAAAAGTTTTAACCTCGATATTGTCTACGGCGGGGATGCTGACGCAAAGGATATTGTCTCTCTTGCATCGTCATTTCCGATGATGGGAGACCGGCGCATCGTCATCGTCAAGGAGGTTGAGAAGCTTTCGAACAGAGACCTTCTTCTTCCATACATCGAGAAGAGTTCTTCATCGACATCTCTTTGCTGCAGTTCATCAAGGCCTGATTTCCGGACAAAATTTTTCAAATCCTTTGTCGGACGCGCCGAACTTGTTCATTGCAGAAAATTGTATGATAGTGAAGTTCCGGTGTGGATCCGTCAGCGGGTATCGGACCTTGGGGAAAAAATTTCCCAGGATGCATGTCAGCTTATCCAGGCACATGTCGGGTCATCGTTGCACGAAATCCAAAATGAAATAAACAAGCTTATTATATACGTCGGAGAAAAAAAATTGATTGACCCCGAAGACGTCAGCGCGGTTGTCGGCATGTCGCGCGAGTTTAATGTGTTCGAGCTTCAGAAAGTTATCGGGCAAAAAAATATGGCCCGGTCATTAGAAATTCTTGAGCGCATGCTGAATGCTGGCGAATCACCTCTCGGATTGATTATCATGCTCTCGCGGTATTTTCAGAAGGTGGCTCTAGTTCAGGATACCCTCAGACCGTCCTCAACGAAATTTCAGGTGGCGGCACACCTCGGCATCAGCCCTTATTTTATTGATGAATATATTGAGGCTTCACGGCTGTATACCAAACCGCAAATTGACCGGAGTTTCAGGTCACTGCTTGAGACTGACGAAGCTCTCAAATCAACGGGTTCCGACCCAAGGCTCATGATGACGGTGATGCTATACCATATTGTACGGCCCGAGACAATGTCTCAAGGATTATGAATGAAGACCATCGTTGTGGTCCCGCTAAAAATATGAACAAAGGACGAAAGGGAAAACTGTAACATCTCGCTGAAACAATATCATGAATAGAACGAATAAAGAGTAAAATTTGAAATAGTAATTGATGCCCGCACACACATCTCGTAAGTATTCTTGACTATTCTTTCATAATAAAATATATTTATACGGATTGGTGAAGGTTTGATGATGAAGGGGATGGTATTCAAGATTTGTGTTCCGATACTGTTGTTTTTTATTTGTTTTTTTTTCGTTAAAAACAACACTCGTGTTGCATCCCGCGAAGAGGAGAGGGAGGATCACGCGCTGGATGCGTTTGAATTCTGGTATAATCAACGGGCTATTCCCTACGACGCCATTCCCAAAGATAACTATCTTCGTGCGGTGCAATATGTTCAGACCGCAATGGCGAAAGAACAAGGCGTTACGAATAAATTCGCTACCGACGGCTCTGCCTGGGTTTCTATCGGTCCGAATAATGTCGGCGGACGCACGCTTTCGATTACCATAAGCCCGAATAATCACAACATCGTGTGGGCTGGTTCAGCAAGCGGCGGGCTTTGGAAGTCTGTGAATGGTGGTTTTGGCCCTGACGCCTGGACATATGTAAATACAGGTTATCCTACCTTGGCTGTCAGCTCTATTGCCATTGACCCCCTTCATCCGGATACTATATATATCGGCACCGGTGAAGTGGGCGCAGGCTATCAGTTCCGGCAAATCGGAACACCCGGTGCGCGGTCAACGTACGGCCTGGGGATTCTGAAATCTACGGACGGAGGAACATCATGGATACTCACCGGTTTAGTTTGGACCTTTTCACAAATCAGTGCTGTACAGAAAATTGTTATCAATCCCCAAAACCCCAATACGCTCTACGCGGCTACTACTGAGGGAACGTATAAGACCGCCGACGGGGGAGGGACATGGACAAAAGTTCATAGTGTGTTAATGGCAATGGATATCGTTATCAACCCGATTGATACTACGGTTCTTTACGCCGCGTATGGACAAAGGAATACGACTGCAAATCCGGGCTTGTATAAAACCTCTGATGCCGGAGCTACATGGACAAAGTTAACTGGTGGACTGCCGACGGCATATTTCGGAAGGACAGCTCTTTCTATTTATCCCCCAAACCCTCAGATTGTATATGCCGGAATCAGTGATGCATATTCGTCGACGCTCCTGGGGCTGTATAAAACAACGGATGGTGGTGCAACCTGGTCGCTCATGACCCGGACGAATTATCTCGGTTCTCAGGGTTGGTATGACAATACAATAGCAGTTTCTCCCGCTGATTCCAGCATCGTATATTGCGCCGGACTGGATATTTATAAATCTACAGATGGCGGAGACACGTTACTTCAAAAAAGCTACTGGTTTGCGGGTCTTACCGGGGTCATTGAAAACGGGGGTCCGGAGGGGACAGCTCTTTATACTCATGCCGATCATCATACAATTACTATTGATCCGACAGACCCTCAACGGATATATTTTGGCAACGACGGCGGAGTGTTTTTTTCTGGCGACGGTGCTGCAACATTCAGAGGGTGTAACGGCGGGTACGTCACCACGCAATTTTATAACGGTTTTGCAAATGCAGTGACGGATTCGCTCATTGCCCTTGGCGGTCTGCAGGATAACGGTTCAATAAAATATGAGGGCTCGAAACTCTGGAATAAGGTTTTCGGTGGAGACGGCGGCTGGTGTGCGATTGACCCGACAAATGCCGGCACACTGTATGAAGAATATGTATATCTTACGATATCGCAGTCGACAGATGGTGGAGATTCCTGGTCTCCCAGAACCTCCGGATTGCCGACGGGAGGAACGTATGCGAACTTTATCGCTCCATTTGTTATTTGCCCGTCTAACCCAAGTGTTCTTTATGCAGGTGCTAAAATTGTTTATCGGTCGGACGGCGGCGGAGATTACTGGTATTCATTAACATCCCCGGAAAGTTTTAACGGCACCTCCGTATCATGCATTGGCGTTTCATATGTAAGCACCGATACAGTGCTTGCCGGTACCGGCGGAAGTACTTCCGGCGGAGCTGCACCCAAGTTTGAGATTTTTGCGACAACGACGGGCGGGGAAATTTGGACGAATGTTACTCATACGCTTCCTCAACGGTATCCGACCGATATCTCTTTCGACCCTAATTCGGGTTCAACGTGTTATCTCACGTATTCAGGATACGGGACTCCTCATGTCTTCAGGACGAGTGATATTGGGCAATCCTGGACTGATATCTCATCTAATCTTCCAGATATCCCGGTACAGTCTGTGGTGGTCGACCCCGCCTATTCAAATAATATTTATGTCGGTACGGATTTAGGAGTATTCAGGACCCTTGACGGAGGAACAAGCTGGCATCAATTTGACAACGGTATGCCCCCGGCAATGGTACTCGACTTGGGTATTTCGCCAAAGAATAGGATGTTGCGAGCCGCCACATTCGGCAACGGGGTGTATGAGCGCTCACTACCGAAATTCCCGGCAGCAGTTTTATCCTCATACAGGCAGAGATGGAATATGCTGTCAGTGCCGGTGCGTGTTGCTGATTACAGAAAGAGCACGCTCTTTCCGAATGCTGCTTCAGCTGCATATTCATTTGAGAGAACATACACCGAACATGATACTTTACAAAACGGAATTGGTTATTTCTTGAAGTTCCCCTCTCCGCAGACAGTTACGTTCACAGGAAATCCTATCAGCCGCGATACAATAATTGTTCGAAAAGGGTGGAACCTCATAGGTTCAATCAGTGACAGTATATCCACATCCGCTGTCGAATCCATACCGGCCGGCATCAGCGATTCATCTGCATACTACAGTTTCGACGGCGGATATCAGGCTTCGTTTTCTATCCAGCCGGGCAAAGGATACTGGACAAAAGTGAGTCAAGACGGGATGTTGATTCTCAATTCACCGGGCATATCAAAGCAAAATAAGGTAGCACGTATTGCGCATGATGTTCCGAATTTTCTTAACTCGCTGATGATTGAAGATGCTACGGGGAACCATCAGACTCTGTACTTCGGTGAACAGAATGAAGGCGTACCTTTTTCATCATATTTTGATCTGCCTCCGGTTCCGCCCCCGGGCATTTTTGATATGCGATTCGCCTCACAAAAGTTGGTTGAGTTGTACGGGTCCGCTTCACAACGCGTTGCGTTTCCTCTGCAAATCCATGCGGAGTCGTATCCACTTTCAGTGTCATGGGTAGTGAAAGAGAACAACGATGTACAATATGAATTACGAAATACTGGAACGAAGGGAGATTTCCCGACCACAACATTGAAGGGAAATGGGAAACTAACAATCATCGATCCTTCTGTCGCATTTCTTGAAATTCGTGTAAAGAATAATACTGGATCAGTGCCGAAAGAATTCGCTCTGGAACAGAATTTTCCAAACCCGTTCAATCCCTCAACAGTGATCCGGTACCATGTATCTGAAAAGAGCAAGGTTACCATCCGGGTGTATGACATTCTCGGGAATGAAGTAAAAACACTGATCGATGAGCTTCAGGAATCCGGAGTGGGAGAAACACAGTGGGATGGAACAAATACCGCTGGAACAAAAGTATCGACAGGGGTCTATATCTGCCGTTTCTCTTCTGTTTCTCTTGTCGACGGGCGACTGACAACTCTTCAAAAGAAAATGGTCTTACTGAAGTAGTACATCAATAGCAGAGTGAGGAATGGTTTGCACAAATTGTTCAACAATGATCGGGGAATAGAATGCCGTTGAGTTTACGTGAAAATCGTGACCAACACAATAAGAGCGGCTCATCATCCGGGCCGATTCTTCACGAGCCAAAAGAAAGCATGTCACGCCGGTCAAAGATGATCGGTCTCACTGTTGCTGTTGTGGTGGTGATTATAGTAGCCGGTATTCTTTATAAAACAGAACATCTGGGTAATAAAAGGAATGCTTCGGAGCAATACCTTCTTCGCCCGGTAGATACAATGAAGGCTGCTTTTGAAGAGTCTTCTGCTGTTGCCACTCCGGTTGAACGTGCACAAAATGGCGCAGTTGAGCAAGGAGCTTACAAGAAGCAATCTCTCCAACAGTCTGATCATAAGACGTCGCATATCAACAATACTTCTGTTAAAAAACTTCAAGCTCAGACCACCACGGGAATCGAAAAAAAATCAGCACCCAGGCAGTTGCACACCGCTCAGTTTACAATTTACATCGGCACCTATAAATCAAAATCAATTGCAGAGCAGGAAGCGCAACGGTGGAACGAAGCAGGATACGAGGCATTTGTCAGAGAGTTTTCTGGTAAAGCGAGTATGCTCTATCGAGTTTGTTTAGGTCGTTATACGACAAAAAATGAAGCCCGTGAAACGGCGGAAAAATACAAAACCGCATTCGAAAATGGATACTGGGTCGATGTTGTAAAATAGCAAAAGTCTTCGTATATTTATTCTGTTAATCTTGATAGAATTGGAGATTTTTTATGAAAAACGGCATCCATCCTCAATATAAACGATCAATTGTAACGTGTGTCTGTGGCAATACGTTTGAAACACGGTCGACAGTCGGTAACCTGAAGGTCGAAATTTGTTCAAAATGCCATCCTTTTTTTACGGGCAAGCAAAAACTCGTCGACTCTGCCGGACGAGTTGAACGCTTCAACAAGAAGTACGCGAAGAAATCCGCGAAAGAAGCGGTTACCGCATAACAAAAAAGTATTTGTTCTGGACATGTAGAAACGGAATCCTGAGTTGACGGGATTCCGTTTTTTACTCTCATCGGTAATATCGCATGTACGTTTGTATTTTTGAAGACAGCAAGTATTCTCACCTTCTTCCGCTGGTGTATTTCCGGCCGGTATATGAGCTGCGCTGCGGGGTCCTCAGTCTGCGGGCAAAACTTGAATCTCTTTTTCCCGGAACCAGGGTTGTTCTTCATGTGCGTGGAGATCTTGCAGACTGTGTGCGGGAACAAAACCCCGGCATATTGGTAAACGAATTTCCGGACGATCATGCTTGGTTCATCAATGGCCGTATTCTTACCGATAACAGGTTAACGAATTTTTTTAGAAAACGGACTTCCAGGTCGACAGTTTTCGTGAGGGGGAAAGATGTGGCTGCAGTGTACGTCGACCGGTCAGACCTGCACAAAGTTACCGGAGAGCTGGCGGCAGGACCTTTTGAACCCGGTCTTGTTGACCATTTTCCTCATGAAGAATGTTCCTCTGATTTGTTAATGCATCCATGGGATTTCATTCAGCGTACAGCCGAAGAAATAGAAAAAGATGTGCGAACCAAGCTGATAAAAAAACGTCGAGGAACTGTAAAGAGCCTGCCTGGTTCTCATCTCGTCAATCGAAAGAATATTATCGTCGGCAACGGAACCGTCATCAAACCGGGTGCAGTGCTGGATGCAGCAAAGGGTTCTATCGTCATAGGAAAGAACGTCACGATCATGCCGAACGCGTTCATTGAAGGCCCCGCATACATTGGTGACCACACTATTATCAAGGCTGGCGCAAGAATTTATCACGGCACTTCTGTGGGCGAGCATTGTAAGGTCGGCGGTGAAGTCGATGCTTCGATTATACAATCGTACTCTAACAAACAGCATGACGGATTTTTAGGACATTCCTACATCAGCAGTTGGGTGAATATTGGCGCGGACACAAACACGAGCGACCTCAAGAATACATATGGAACTATAAAAGTATCCAACGGCAAATCGCTGATCGACACACGATTGCAGTTTATGGGCTTGTTGATGGGAGACCACTCGAAGACGGGCATCAATGTCATGTTCGACACGGGGAGCGTCGTGGGCGTTTCATGCAATATCTTTGGCGCAGGATTGCCTCCAAAATTCCTGCCTTCATTTGCATGGGGGAGCGGAGGAGAGCAATTTATCACGTTTATACTGGAAAAAAGCCTGGAGACGGCACGCAGGGTGATGGAACGAAGGTCCGTTGTTCTCAGCCCCGCATATGAGAAGTTGTTACGGAATGTGTTCGCCGTTACTGAAGCGGACAGACAACGACATAAGATCTCGGCGACGAATGGAAACAGTTGAATTACAGCCCGTCTACAGCGGGCCAAGAGGAACCGCAATTAAGATCCTCAATCGTGTGGAGCGAACGGATGCCTACCTGGACAAAGCGCTCGACGCGGAGCTGCGTTCAAAGGAGATTGCAGATATTGATAAAAGTCTGATGGCGGAGATTGTCCACGGAGTCATGCGCTGGCAGGGGCGTCTCGATTGGGTCCTCAACGGTTTTACCCACGGAAATTTTTCCAAATCGGAAATCAACATCAAAAACAGCCTTCGCGTAGCACTCTACCAGATTTTTTTTCTGAATCATGTCCCGCATTATGCCGCAGTGAACGAAGCGGTGGAATTTGTGAAGAGGCTCCGGGGGGAGAAGTCTGCCAACCTCGTGAACGCTGTTCTGCGCAATATTATCCGGAGCCTCGACGGCATTCATTACCCCAATGGCGCTGAAGACCCGGTTCAGTATTTAGCGACATACTATTCTCATCCGCAGTGGATGGTGAAACGATGGGTCAACCGGTTCGGTAAAGAGGAGACGGAAAAGCTCTTGACCGTGAACAACGAAATACCGTCGTTGACGCTTCGTATTAACAAGCTTAGAATTGCCGCACCAGAATTTCTTTCGATGCTCGATCAAAAGAACATCCAGTATCAGGGGTCGAGCTTTATCGATTATTTTATCAAGGTACGAAGTCTTTCAGGTATCTCGCAGTTGGAGATTTTTCAGAAAGGGTACTTTTCGATACAGGATGAAAGTGCAGCGTTGCCGGTGATGTTGCTTGCTCCGTTGCCCGGGGAACGGGTCATCGATATGTGCGCTGCTCCCGGGGGCAAAACAACCTTCATTGGCGAATTAATGAAGAATGAAGGAGAGATCTTTGCTGTCGATAAGTATGAAAGTAAACTCAACCTCATCCGGCTCAGTTCTGAACGATTGGGGATTACCAATGTTCGGCTGGTTGCCGCTGATTCATCAGAGCTTGTTCTTCAACCTGCCGATAAAGTGCTTGTCGACGTTCCCTGTTCGGGACTCGGCGTGTTGCGGAAAAAGCCAGATATCAAGTGGAAACGGGAGCCTGAAGACATTCCCAAGTTAGCTGCACAACAAATGAACCTCTTAAACAATGCGTCGAAACTTGTGAAGCAGGGAGGGGTGATTGTGTACAGCACCTGCACAACAGAACCGGAGGAAAATATCTCCATCATTACGGCGTTTTTGGCGAACCACCCTGAGTTTCATATTGTGAATGCGACAACTGTCGTGAATAAATCGCTTGTCTCGCCGGAAGGATTTATTGAGACCTTCCCTCACCGCCACCACCTTGACGGGTCGTTCGCCGCTCGTCTAATGAAAAATTGAGGCCAATATTGTGATGAATATGCAAGCAGTTGTCAAACAACGACCGGAACTGTATAAGGCATGGCGTCATGGTCTTGAATTAGTGGAAAAAGAGATTCCGCTTGTTGAAAAATCAAACGATGTACAGCTCAAAGTTGTCGCAGCTGGAATCTGTGGAACCGACGTGGGAATTTTCAATTCGAAAGATTCATTAAAACATAACATGTCCTCGCTGAAAAAGGAGAATGTTACTATCGGACATGAATTCTGCGGGAGAATTACTGACGCCGGTTCCAAAGCGAAAGCTCATCTCGCGGGGCTACTCATCAAAAAAGCCCACGAATACCCTGTTGTCGAAAAATTCACGAAACACCGAACAGCAGCACAAATCGCCAAAGATAAATCCCTTCTTGATTTTTTGGGAGAACAATTTATTTCTACTGCGGAGATGCACATTACGTGCGGAGTTTGCGCTCAGTGTAAGCTCGGGGAGTATCACGTATGTACTAATACAATTATCAGGGGACTTCATGACGATGGCGCATTTGCAGAATACGTGGTTTTGCCTGCAGAAAATATATTGATCTTCAGGAATGGGGAAATTCCTGAAGAAATTGTTGCATTCATGGATGCAATCGGGAATGCAACACATACCGTGCAATCCCTATCAAGTATCGAAGGTAAAGTGGTCAGTGTGCTGGGTATCGGCGTCATCGGGCTCATGGCGGTGGCAATCGCTAAAGGTGCGGGGGCAAAGAGAATTTTGGTGACCGATGCATCCCATGGAGTGAATACACATGAAAAGCTTGTAAAGAAACGGTTCAAAATAGCAAGATCATTGGGTGCTGATTACTGCTTTGATGTTTCTCTTCCGGATGAACAGAAAGAATTTTACAAAGTTGCAGGAAAACAAAACCATGGCGCGGGCGTAGACGCCGTCCTTGAAATGTCGGGCAGTTACCATGCTTATGAAGATGCATTTAAAGTTCTGCGTAAGGGAGGAGAAATTTCTCTCTTGGGATTAACGAGCGGGACAATGCCGATTGATTTCGCACGAAATATTATTTTCCCGGGTGTTACCCTCCACGGAGTTATTGGAAGAAGAGTCTGGTCGACATGGGACATGATGACGGCGTTGCTGAAGAAAGGGCTGGCACAACGTTTCCTCCAGGCAGGTTTTGTAACGCATGAGTTCCCTCTTGCTCAGTTTGAAGAAGGATTTCGTGCAATTGCAGATGGTGATGCACTGAAAGTTCTCCTGCGGCCATAAGTTAACACAATTTATTATTTGAGGGAACGATTGATGTTGGAAGGTAACTGTCGATGAATACATTACAACTTATCACTAACGAACTTCGACGCCTCGAGGAATCAAATACATTGAAATACGAAACTGCTCTGGAAAGTCCGCAGGGCGGTGTCGTTAAAGTGCGCGGTAAAGATGTAGTGATGCTCGCGTCGAACAATTATCTGGGGCTGTCCAACCATCCCGTCATTAAGAAGGCTGCCTTGGAGGGCATCCGGGAATACGGATACGGCGTTGCTTCAGTACGGTTTCTCTGCGGAACACAGGACATCCACCTCAAGCTTGAAAAAAAAATTTCTAGATTCGTCGGTACGGAAGATACCATTCTGTTTTCATCCTGCTTTTCTGCGAACGAAGGCTTCTTTGCTTCACTGGTGAATGAAAAATTAGGTTGTGAAACGTACAAAGATGTCTTGTACAGCGACCGGTTAAACCATGCAAGTATTATCGACGGGCAGCGCCTCTGCCGTTCGGAGCTTGTCGATAAAAAAATTTATAACCATGCTGATGTATCTGACCTTGAACGGCTGCTGCAGGAAGATAAGGAGAAGGACTATCGTTTTCGAATGATTGTGACCGACGGGGTTTTCAGTATGGAGGGAGACCTTGCCCCTCTTTCTGCCATTGTTGAGCTCGCAAACAAGTACAATGCAATTGTATTCGTTGATGACTCACATGCCGTAGGTGTATGTGGTACAACAGGCCGTGGTACGCCGGAGGCAACCGGGACATTCGGAAAAATTGATGTCCTTACCGGAACACTCGGTAAAGCCATCGGTGGTGCCGCAGGAGGGTATATCAGTGCACGCAAAGAAATAGTTTCCTATCTCAGGCAAAAGTCTCGCCCATATACATTTTCCAATTCACTTCCACCGTCAATTATCTATGGAGCAATGGCGGCGTTCGACCTGTTGATGAAGGACAAATCAATTGTACGGCGACTGCATGAACATACAGCATATTTCAGAAAAGAAATTGCAAGCCTTGGGTTTACCATCCTGGACGGCGTTCATCCGATTGTTCCGATTATGCTTGGAGAAGCTGCCGTTGCTCAGGAAATGAGCGCAGTTTTACTGAAAGCAGGTGTATACATTAAAGGATTATGGTTTCCTGTTGTGCCCCGCGGCGAAGCAAGGCTTCGGGCACAGTTATCTGCATCTTTGACAAAGAAAGATATTGACAGGGCTCTCGATGTGTTTGAGCGTATCGGAAAAAAAATGAAAATCATTTGAGATTGTTACGGTTTTTTTTAGATTATAATAATCGAAGAATCAAGTATTATCCTGGAATGTTCATGAAGAGACCCCTGACCGAAGCAAATGTTCTTGAAGCGCTGCGAACAGTAAAAGATCCAGACCTCCACCGGGACATTGTATCGTTGAATTTCATCAAGAATTTTGCTATCCACGGCAGAAATGTTAGTTTTACCATTGAATTGACTACTCCTTCCTGCCCTGTGAAAGATGAATTGAAAGCTGCTGCGATGCAGGCTATCAATAACACCATTGAGAATATAGGAACGATTTCAGTCGAGATGACTTCTAATGTCAGGTCAAGTCAGGGTCAAAATCAGGCGGACCTGCTGCCGAAAGTGAAAAACACAATTGCCGTGGCGAGTGGTAAGGGGGGTGTAGGGAAATCGACCGTCGCCGTGAACCTCGCCGTTTCGTTAGCGCTGGATGGAGCGCATGTCGGATTGCTGGACGCTGATATTTATGGTCCTAGCATTCCTTTAATGATGGGGATTAACGAACGCCCTGCATTGCGAAATCAGAAATTACTGCCACTCGAAGCGCATCGTGTTAAAGTGATGTCGATTGGCTTTTTGGTCGATCCGATGCAGGCGGTCATCTGGCGCGGTCCGATGGTAAGCGGGGCTGTCAAGCAGTTTATGTCTGATGTCGAATGGGGGGAGCTCGATTATCTTATATTCGATTTGCCACCGGGAACCGGAGATATTCATCTTACCCTCGTACAAACTATTCCGCTGACAGGATCAGTGGTGGTCACAACCCCGCAGGATATTTCTCTTGCGGATGCCCGCAAGGCGTACAAGATGTTTGAGAAAGTCAATGTTCCTGTTCTGGGAATTATCGAAAATATGAGTTACTATATTTGCAGCAGTTGCGGCCACCGTGAAGATATTTTTGCCACGGGAGGCGGACAAAAAGCAGCGGAGGAATTACAAGTCCCGTTCCTCGGCGCGATTCCAATTTATATTCCTATCAGAGTAGGGGGAGATGTTGGAACGCCTATCGTTGTGTCAGAACCGGAAGCGGAGCAGTCAAAAATCATTCGCCAGATCTCCAGAACGATGGCAGCGCAGGTTAGCATTCGTCAATTTTCCCGAGCGACAAAACCTGAAATTGAGATTAACCTGAACGTTTAGTCTTTTTTTATCGATGGAAGATTCATCCTCATTGCAGGAACGCATTCAACACGCACTGAGCATCTGTCGGCCATTTTTGCAGAGAGATGGCGGAGATGTCGAATTAGTGAGGATAGGCGCAGACGGAGTTGTCGAGCTCATGTTTCAGGGGACGTGCGTGATCTGTCCGCTGTCACGGATGACATTGCGTGCAGGAATCGAACGGGCAATCCTGAAATTTGCGCCTGAAATGAAAAGAGTTGAAGCTCTAACTTCAAAATGAATTGTGACAGATTATCCTCAATCTCCCTCCCATTACCACAATTGGAAATCTGAAAGTTTCCCCTCTTTTAGCAGTACTACCCGGCTACCCGATTTTTTAACCAGATCGTAATTATGCGATGCTAGCATAACTGCCGTACCATCTTTGTTGATGGTTTGAAGCAATTCGAGTATTTCTATTGACGTTGAGGGGTCGAGGTTGCCTGTCGGCTCGTCTGCAAGGAGAACAACCGGATCGTTGACAATTGCCCGCGCGATTACCACACGTTGTAACTCTCCCCCGGAAAGTTCATTCGGCATATTGTTGCGTTTGTGGCTCAATCCGACGTCGGCAAGCGCGCGCAATACCCTGTTACCGATCTCAGAATGTTTAGTACCTGTTACCTGAAGCGCAAATGCCACGTTCTCGTAGACGTTGCGATCCTCGAGTAGTTTGAAATCCTGAAAAACAATCCCCAGTTTCCGGCGTAATTTCGGAATCTCGCGTTTACTAATTGACGAAGAATCGTACCCTCCGATTTCTACTGTCCCGGTTTCAGGGATAAGGTCGAAATAAATCAGTCGGAAAATCGTAGTTTTTCCGACGCCGCTTTCCCCGACGAGAGAAACAAACTCGCCCGGTTTGATATGCAGGCTGACATTGTCGAGCACGCGTTGATAGTTGAATGAAACAGAGACGTTTGAGAGTGTGATCATCCTAATGAATTAAATTTCAGGTATTATCGGCGTGAGAATGCTCTTCGGTTTTTTACTATTCTTACCGCCAGGTGAATGGCTTCTTTCATGCTCGTCGTGTTGGCAACTCCTTTACCGGCAATATCGAATGCTGTACCATGGTCGGGAGACGTACGAATTATAGGAAGCCCGCACGTCACATTAACACCGATGTCAAAGCCTGTCATCTTCAGTGGAATGAGCCCCTGGTCATGATACATTGCGAGAATTGCGTCGAATTTTTTGTATTGATGGGTTCCCCAAAACCCATCGGCGGGGAACGGACCTTCAACCTTCAGTCCTTTCTTCCGGGCCTGGAGAAGTGCGGGAATAATTGATTTGAGTTCTTCCCCCCCGAGTACCCCGTGCTCGCCGGCATGTGGGTTCAACCCCATCACCGCGATCTTTGGGGATCGGATGGCAAAATCTTCTTGAAGAGTACTCTGAAATATTGATAGTTTGTTCACAATAACATGTTTGGAAATCGCCTGTGATACTTTTTTGAGAGGAAGGTGAATGGTGACCAAACCTACCCTTAATGACCCTGCAACAAGCATCATCGCGAAGTTTTTTCTGCCGGAAAGTGTTGCGAGCAATTCTGTTTGTCCGGGGAAGGAATAGCCTGCAAGGTTCATAGATTGTTTCGACGCCGGGCCTGTAACTATTCCATCGACCATTTGTCGTGAACATAAACGCGCCGCTATCTCTATCGTTTCACCCGCATATGTGCCTGCAGTGCGTTCTATTGTTCCGGGTCGGATAACCGGAGATTCAAATTTTCTGACTGGAAGTATGTGGACAATACTGGGTGATGTTCTGGAGGGTGGCGCTTCAGTTTCCCGCAAAACGATGTTCATGCGCAACTTTCGTGCATACCATTCAAACACCTGAATAGATCCAACCAACACCGGGGTGCAAATTTTTTGGATTGAAGGATGAACGGATGATTTTAATGAGACTTCAGGCCCGATCCCGTTGAAGTCTCCCATCGTGATTGCGATGACAGGTTTTAGCGACAATTAAAGACTTTCCGTTGAAGCAAGTTTATAATTTCCGTCCCTGTCGCTATCAATGAAAATAAGTCTCTTGTGCAGTGATTCGTATGACCAGACCTCCTTCGGTGCGGATGAAGGAGAAAGTTCACGCTCGATATGGGTTGGCGGACCGTAGAGAATATACGCTTTTCCACGTTCAGTTTTCACTCCGTTGGTTATTTTCACGGTGGCAAAATTGGAAAACGCATAATCGACCCGTTTATAGTATTCCGACATGACCTCGTTGAAGGAGGTCGACGGTGTCTTGTCCCGCTGTTTCCAAAAATTTTCAAAGGCACGTCGCTGCGCTACAGGGTTACCGGAATTCAGGTGTTTGAATTCATCGTGGGTAGCGATGTATTCAAGCGCATCGATAGCAAACCGGAGATTTCGTAGGGATTTTGGCTTGTCGAACCAAAGCAAATGAAATTTTTGTTGAACTACGGAAGTGAACTTGCCAGCGTGTGCTGTTATTTCCAGTACGTACAGTCCTTCCTCCAGTGTATCACCATTAATATTAATCCGGAAAGCGTATGTTCCTTTCGCATGTCCATCACTGATTTGATACGTGAGCCTGTTTTCCTCCAATGCCGGAGTGACAATTTTTCCGTGCAGAATGGAGCTATCCGGAAGAGTGCCCTGAACGAGTATTGACTGTTCTCCTTCATCGGACACAGGTTTTGTCAGTCGGTATGAAACCTTCAGAGTCTCTTCAGAAGCGGGTACTGTTGCTCCGGCGACGCACCTGAAGCTCTTCCCAAAGGGGACGTCGCTGCCAAAATTGAGCGGTAGTAATTTGCCGGAACTATGCCATGAAGAGACATCAAAAAACAATACATCCGATAGAGTAAGACTATCCGGTGAAAAATTCCGTAATCTTACTTTCCGGCTATTATCGAAGTAATGCCGCTGAGACTCGGGGTCGGTGACCTCCGTGACGAGGGAATAGTCGCCCGGTGCCAGGTTGAAGGTAAATATTCCCTCCAGGAATTGTTGTCGGGCCGCAGCTGTGAGCGGCATGTCGGTCGTGATTTGCTTTCTCGTGAGTTGTCGCGCGACCGAGACATTAGAATGGTCGAGAACTTCCACTGTTATGTCGCCGGTTGCAATAAATGCTGATCTGGATTGCAGGGAAGTATTGGCAACAGACACAAAGAAATCGTAAGGAATACGAAATGATACGTCAAGCCTGCTTTTTCCGATACTGTCGGAAACAAAATTTTGCGTTTGAAAATATACAGGGGAGAATTGATCCTGCCTGACGCGCTTATCTCCCTGAGCGACTGACAGCCTGCAGGATGTTATAAGCAGTATGATATATGTAAATACATTCAGGTATTGCATGGTGAGCACGTATCAGAACGAAATTCATCTCCAATTGGTTAAGAAATCGATAAGGAGGCGCACTCCGACACCAGACCCGCCTTTCGGTGTGTAGGGAAGGTCTTCCTCAAGGATTGCCGTCCCCGCAATGTCGAGATGAGCCCATTTGTAGTTTTCGATGAATTTTTTTAGAAACAATGCTGCAGTTATTGCGCCACCCCATCGTCCGCCGACATTTTTTACATCAGCAATATCGCTCTTGATCTGTTTTTCGTATTCGTCGTACATGGGAAGTTCCCACACCCGCTCGTAAGTTGTTTCTCCGGATTTCTTTAATTGAGCCATCAACTCTTTATCATTTCCCATCATACCGGTGGCATGATGCCCGAGTGCAACGACGCATGCGCCGGTCAGTGTCGCAAGGTCGATAACCGCTTTCGGCTTAAATTTGCCGGCGTACGCCAGTGCATCTGCGAGAATTAATCTTCCTTCTGCATCAGTATTATCTACTTCGGAAGTTTTCCCGCCGTAATGAATAATCACATCACCCGGTTTCATTGCGGAGCCGCCGAGTAAATTTTCAGTGGAAGGGATGAGTCCCACGAGATGAACCGGAAGGCCGAGGCGCGTTGCAGCTTCCATTGTTCCGATGACCGCTGCGCCGCCGCTCATATCCATTTTCATTTCAGACATCCCGCTCGCCGGCTTTATGGAAATCCCGCCTGCATCAAAGGTAACTCCTTTTCCAACGAGGACGATAGTGTCGAGGTCATTTCTGCCCGCATTGTGTTCCAGAATGACAAACCTTGGCGGGCGGTCGCTGCCGGAACTGACTGCAAGAAGTCCTCCGAAGCCTGTTTGCTCAATGCGGTTCTTATCCCATATGGTTACTCTGAATCCGTACTTTTCGCCAGACGACTTAGCTGCAGCTGCAAGGGTTTCCGGGTAAATTTCGTTTGCCGGTGCATTTTCCAGATCTCTTGCCAATCGGGTTGCTTCACAGACAATGCGGGCCCGCGACAACACCTTTGCCACATCTTTATGGATGTTCTTACCGGAAACGATGAAGCGTAATTCGACGACGTTTTGTTTTTTCTTTTCAGTGAAATATTTGTCGTATTTGTAGAGCGAGAGCAGCACTCCTTCCGCAAGCGTATACGCTAGCTCAGAAGGGGTTGCCGAAAAACCATGACTGTCTCCGGAGATTGAAGGCAACAATACTCCCAGGTGTCGGACCGAAGCCGCCATTGCTTTTTTTGCTGCTATTGCTGCAGCACGACGGTACCGTTCGAGAGAATGATTTTTCGATTCTCCCAACCCGACGAGAAATATGCGAGGGGTGGAGAGCCGTTTATCCGTAAGCAGGGTGACAATTTCCCCTTCTTTGCCTTTAAAATTTTCAAGCTCGACAATACGGTCGATACGGTCTCCCAGATGTTTACCGATCTCGAGTATTTGATGTTTGAAGATTGAACTGTCTGCGGTTATAAAGATTGCAACTGCGTCAGCTTTTGCTCTTCGCAAAGTTGTTGTTTGAACGGTCAGTTTCATACTGTTATGGTTGATGTACGTATGGACAAGATGATTGATTAATTATAGATGCACATACTTGCCAGCTCTCTTAATAACTGAATTGACTGTTTCGTCGAGGTTGACATCGTACAACCGGGCGCCGGCGGCGTTCAGATGTCCGTTCCCTCCGAATTCCTTTGCGAGCTGGTTGATCGGTATCGAACCCTTCGAACGAAAGCTGATTTTCACACCATTCCTCAGCTCGTTGAACAGGATACCGATGACGACGTCTTTCACACTCATCGGGTATGTTGTAAAATTGTCGGTTTCAACTTCCGTGGTCCCGGTTTCGGAGAACATTTTCTGTGTACAGACAACATAGGCAAGCTTCCCGTTGTACTCAAGTTTCATCGAATCCAGCACTTCCCCCAATAATCTCATTCTCCCGAGTGTCCATCCTTCATAGACATGAACATAAATTTCAGTCGGGTCTGCACCGCAATCTACCAAATGTGCCGCAATCATATGTGTTTCACTATCCGTTCGGGGAAATCGAAACGATCCCGTATCGGTCATAATTGCTGTATACAGCGCGCGCGCGATTTGTCGGTCGATTCCATTCCCGTTGATACCTGTTATAAGCTTGTAAATGAGTTCTCCTGTGGAAGTTGCTTCATCATCAATCACATACGCATCGCCAAATTGCTGTGGTTCAAGATGATGATCGATAATGACCTTCACCGCGGTACTTTGTTTTACATACGGTTCAAGCGAGCGCAATCTATCCGGCTGGTTGACATCCAAAATGAAGATCACATCTGCTTGAAGGATGATCTCTTTATGCTGATCCGCATGAAATGGTATGATGAGGTTCTCTTCGTCGAGCCAGGAGTAGTTTTCAGGAGTAACATTATGATTGAGAATCGTGATTTTTTTCCCCGCCGCTTTGAGGAAGTAGGCGAGTGCCAGTTCAGAACCCAGAGCATCGCCATCCGGGTTAACGTGTGTTGTCAGCACGAACGTTTGGTGGGCGTTCATGATTGTTTTGATGCGGTCAAAATTTGGCTTCATGTAATAACTGACGACAAAATGAAAAGGCGAGAACCTCTTCTCGCCTTCAACACGATTTGACTGTTACTCAAGACTGTCGATTACTGGATAACCCATGTTTCGCCATGGTTAAGCAGCTTTTCGAGATTTCCTTCACCCTGTTTTTGGGTTGCCTGCTGGATTTGTTTTGTAATTTCCATTTCGTACAGCGGGCGTTCAACGGCATAGACCACTCCGCATGGTCGGGGAAGGTCGGGAATGCTCGACATCCGCGCCAGTATAAACGAAAGCATCGTGTCCTTCTCGTTGTGAACCATCAGGTCATTGACGGAATGCGATCCATCTTTGAGCGATACGACTCTTGGAGTGAATCCCTCCAGTTTTATACCTTTATCTTTTTCCTTTCCGAATACCATCGGTTTTCCGTGTTCAACGAAAATAACATTTTCATCCTTTGTTTCTTTTTCTGTCCAGGTAAAAAATGCGCCGTCATTAAACACATTACAGTTCTGATAAATTTCGATAAACGCAGTCCCCTTATGTTCTGCCGCCCGCCTAATGACCGTCTGCATGTGCCGGGGGTCGCGATCTAATGTGCGTGCAACGAACGAAGCCTCAGCGCCAAGAGCGAGAAGCATTGGGGTAAAGGGATGGTCAACGGATCCATAGGGTGTCGATTTTGTCACCTTGCCGAAAGGCGATGTGGGTGAGTACTGTCCCTTTGTCAAGCCATAAATCTCGTTGTTGAACAGCACGATCTTGATGTCCAGGTTACGGCGGCAGATGTGAATAAAATGGTTTCCGCCGATGCTCAGCCCATCACCATCGCCAGTCGCAACCCATACCATCAGGTCGGGTCGTGCAATTTTTAAGCCCGACGCTATAGCCGGCGCACGTCCATGAATGGAATGAAACCCATACGTATTCATGTAATACGGAAAACGGCTGGAGCATCCGATACCGGAAACAAACACAATGTTGTGTGTCGGAACATTCAGTTCCGGCATTACCCGCTGAATCTGGGCCAGGATGGAATAGTCGCCACATCCGGGACACCAGCGAACGTCTTGGTCGGACTGAAAATCCTTCGCCGTGTATTTCATTGGCGGAGTATTCGAGGATTGCTTAAGGAGGTCTTCAACGAGATTCATATTCACTTTCTAGTTAGTAGAATTTCATCAATTTTGTCTTCAATTTCTGTTGACTTAAAAGGCTGTCCCTGGACTTTACTCATCGTTATTGTCGGGACCAGGTATTTTGCACGAATCAATTTTGACAACTGTCCAAGGTTGAGTTCGGGGATAAGAACATTTCTGAAATTATAGAGTATTTCTCCCACGTTCTTCTGAAACGGATAGAGATACTTCAGATGGAGATGAGAGACCGACTTGCCTTCACGTCGTTTTGATTCTACGGCAGACCTGATTGCACCATACGTGCCTCCCCATCCCAGGATGAGAAGGTCTCCCTTTGTGTCGCCATCTACGGTAGCAAGAGGAATATCGTCGGCAATGCCGTCTACTTTCGCCTGCCGCATTTTCACCATGAACTCATGGTTCTCAGGGTCGTAACTGACGTTACCGGTAATGTGTTGCTTCTCCAGTCCTCCAATACGATGCTCAAGACCAGGGGTTCCCGGAATTGCCCAGGGGCGCGCAAGCGTTTTCTTATCCCGAAGATATGGTTGAAATCCTTCTACCTCAGTACGGAACTTGGGGGAAATGTCCGGTAGAGAATCCACTTGAGGTATCAGCCATGGTTCCGCACCGTTAGCAAGATACCCGTCAGAAAGGAAAATAACGGGGGTCATATATTTGATCGCAATCCGTGTTGCTTCAAAAACGGTATAAAAGCAATCGGCAGGGGTAGAGGCAGCGATGACCGGGATAGGTGCTTCACTGTTTCTTCCGTATACTGCCTGGAGCAAATCTGCCTGTTCTGTTTTCGTGGGTAAGCCGGTACTGGGTCCGCCGCGCTGAATATCACACACGACAAGAGGAAGTTCCAGCATGACTGCCAGCCCAAGGGCCTCGGCTTTGAGTGCCAATCCGGGACCGCTAGTCGTAGTAACACCTATTGAGCCGCCATACGCTGCTCCAATCGCCGAAGTAATGCCAGCGATTTCGTCTTCAGCCTGAAATGTCTTGACGCGGAAGTTCTTATGTTTGGATAATTCATGAAGGATGTCACTCGCGGGAGTAATAGGATAACTCCCCAGGAACAGGTCCAAACCAGATTTTACAGATGCCGCAATCAATCCCCAGGCAACTGCTTCATTCCCCATAACGCTCCGGTATTTTCCCGGTTTCAGGGCAGCCGGTTTTACTTCATATCTGGCTGCAAACATTTCGGTCGTTTCGCCGAACGCATAGCCTGCTTTGAGAACACGAGTATTTGCCTCAATAAGCTCAGGGGATTTTTTGAATTTTTCTTTGATCCAGTTGATGGTTGAATCCATCGGACGGGTAAACATCCAGTACATGATCCCGAGCGCAAAAAAGTTCTTGCTTCTCTCTGCAATTTTGTTCGAGAGGTTGAGGTCGGCAAGCGCGTTATGCGTGAGCTTTGTTATGTCAACTGCGTGAAGCTGGTATTTCGAGAGGGATTCATCTTCGAGCGGATTTGCTCCGTATCCTGCAAGTTTGAGGTTTTTTTCATTAAAACCATCGGTGTTCGCAAGGATGACGCCGCCGTCCCGCAGACTTCGCAGGTTGACCTTCAATGCTGCCGCATTCATCGCAACAAGCACGTCGCACAAATCGCCCGGTGTGTTGATTTCTGTCGCGCCAAAATGAATTTGAAACCCGCTGACGCCGAACAATGTTCCCGCAGGCGCGCGGATCTCCGCGGGAAAATCCGGGAATGTGCTGAGATCATTCCCCAGCAGTGCAGTGGTGGTCGTAAATTGAGTTCCGGTCAATTGCATGCCGTCGCCTGAGTCTCCGGCAAACCGTATTGTCACTTCTTGTAAATTTTTGAGTTCTTTTTTCATGTACGATCGTAGTATGCTGTGTTCAATAGAATGTTATCCAAGTTCATTTAAGAATGGGAACCATCGTGCAAGATATCCTGAGATTATTGTCAGATAATTTGTCATTATGAGCACTCCGACGGCTACGAGCAGTATGCCTCCGGCTACCTCGACTTTATGGAGGTGCTGTTTAAGCTTGTTAAAAAAGTTATAGAATGCTGAGAGGCTTAGCCCGGTAACAAAAAAGGGAATGCCGAGCCCGAGTGAGTATGATGAGAGCAGGATGATCCCTTTACCGACCGAGTCTTGCTGACTGGCAATTGCGAGTATTGTTGCCAAAATTGGCCCGATACAGGGCGTCCATCCGAACGCAAATGCAAGGCCGACTACGAAAGCTCCAAGGAGGCCGAGCGGGCGGCTGTCGGCATGAAACCTTTTCTCATAATTTAAAAAAGGAATTTTGAACAGACCGATCATATGAAAACCAAAAATAATGATCAAAACGCCGGCTATTTTGCTCAGCAGATTCCGCTGATCATGCAGGAACGAGCCGACGACAGTGGCAGAGGCACCAAGTGCAATGAAGACGGCTGAAAAGCCGGCGATGAAAAAGACCGAATTCGCTACGATGCGATTTCGCACCCTTGATCGGCTGTCTGAATTCTGCATCTCCTCAAACGACACACCGGAAATAAATGAAAGGTAGCCAGGAACAATGGGGAGCACACACGGAGAAATGAACGAAAGTAACCCAAAAACAAATGCAGTTAAAATTCCTACGTTTTCCATCAATTCTGCACCATAATCATACACTAACTCAAAAATACATTTTTTTGGGCGAAAAATCAACCTTTCGTGTCATCGGTAGAATTAATCGGGTACAGTATGTACGAGAAAAGTTACTCTCGTACTACCCAAACTTTTACTTTACCTACAACGCCTGTATGAAGTTTCAGATTGACGGTGTAAATGCCGAGCGCCTTGATAGGGGCTTCAAGTTCGATAATTCGTTTATCGATATCGTAGCCCTTCGTCTTTAAAGCATCTGCAATCATCTGGGACGTAACCGAACCGAAGAGTTTTTCATCTTCGCCGACTTTCGTCTGCAGGGTGACGGAGATTTTTTCCAGCTCCGCTGCCAGTTTCTCAGCCTGGTGCAGGTCTTTTTTCTCCCGTTCAGTGTGTTGTTTCTTTTCTTCCTCGAGCGCCCGGAGGTTTCCTGCGGTTGCGATAAACGCGATATTATGGGGAAGAAGGAAATTCCGAGCGTACCCGTCTTTTACCTCCACAATATCGCCGAGTTTGCCGAGTTTCTCATGGTCCTGACGTAAAATGATTTTCATAGTATCATCCTCTTCAAAAAACGTTCAATGATTATCGAATGGTATCGGAGGCATAGGGGAGTAGCGCAAGATGGCGCGCCCTCTTTATTGCCTGAACGAGTTGTCGCTGATGTTTTGCACATGTGCCGGTGATTCTTTTCGGAATCACCTTACCCTGTTCCGAGATAAATCGAATAAGCCGTTTCTCATCCTTGTAATCGATATACACCTCTTTCGATTCACAAAAGCGGCACGTGCGGCGTTTTTTTGTTTGTTGATCCTGTTTTGGCATGAACTATCCTTATGAACTTTGTGACTGTGTCGTTGATTGGGTTTTCAGTAACTGGGCCTCTTCATTTGTCAAAAACTTATCGAATGAATCGTCCTCAACAATCGCCGGTTCTTCATCATGATGATTATTATGATTCGCCGATGTCGAAGCCTCGGTCATGGTTCCTTTTTTGTTCAGGAACTGGATTCGCCGGGCTTTGATTTCGACAACATTTCTGATGGACCCGTCTTCACTTTTAAGTGAATGACTTTGTAATTCGCCGTCGACCAGGACAGCACTCCCTTTTTTCAATCTGTTCGAACAGCTGTCCGCCAGTCGGTTCCATGCCACGATTCCTACGTAACATACTTCTTCCTGCCATTGATTATTCGCATCACGGTATTTCCGGTTGGAAGCGATGGAAAAATTAGCAACGGGTGTTCCGTTGGTCGTTTGACGGAATACAGGGTCTCTGGTCAAATTTCCAGCGATAACGATGCTGTTGATTTCGGGCATTTTCAGGTCTGCCATGGGATTCTCTTTCGGATGTGAACGATTCAATCAACCAATTGGACTTGATGACGCTTCAGGCTCTTCGATATCATCGTTGAAAAGAGGAGCCTTGCCAATTGCTGCTGGTTCCTTTATTATAACCGGTTCTATTTCGGTTGAAGCAGGTGCCGGTTGAGGCATCTGACGTGCTTTTATCGCTTTCTTGTCAAGCTGGATTGTTAGAAAGCGCAGGATGTTTTCATCCAGCGTGTATGCACGTTCCAGCAGGGAGACAATCGAACCCGGACCTTCAAATTCCGTGTTGATGTAGAAACCGTTGTTTTTTTTCTCGATGGTATAAGCGAGGCGCTTTCTGCCCCATTTATTGACGGCTTTAATTTCGCCGCCGTTCCGGGTGATGATTTCTTCGATGTGGGTGCGAGCCGTTTCGATTTGAGTATCCTCAAGCGAAGCGTTCACAATATAGGTTGTTTCGTAGAGATGTTTTGACTGGTTCACTGTTAATCCCTTCGGACGTTGATGAATGACCCCGGAATAATCGCCCCGATGGTTCGGGGCAAATTCCGGAATAGGGTTAATTAAGTTCTTTTGTATTGTAACGATTCATCGCAAATTGAATCCCATGTTCCGTTGTTGCGAGTGCCGCATCACGCGCCTGGAGAATCATGCGACGAACGATCTCTTGCTCGTTCTGTTCAAATGGAGCAAGGACATAATCTGCCATGGTACTTTTCGCTGCGGGCACTGAAGCGCCCGAAATACCGCAGCGCATACGGGGGAAATCTTCAGTTTGTAAATGATAGATGATCGAATACAAACCATTGTGTCCGCCGTCGCTTCCCCTGAGGCGCAACCTGAGCGCACCCAGCGGGAGGTGAAAATCGTCAGTTATGACAAGCAATTCATGAGGTGAAGAATTATATGTTTCAAGCACATCTTTCACCGCAATTCCGGAATTGTTCATATATGTTTGCGGCTTCACCAGACCGAATGTTGTCTGATGGTACCTTGCCCAACCGATAATACATTCTCCCCGGTGTTCATCGAGGCGGGTTTCTGTCAACTTTGCCAGGGTGTCTACAATTGCAAATCCTACGTTATGCCGGGTTTCAATGTACTCGTCTCCCGGATTCCCGAGTCCAATAATGAAGAGCACGGTTTTAGCGATGCGGCAAAAGAATTATTTCTTCTTCTCTTTCTCTTCTTTTTCTTTTGCAGGAGCGGCGGCAGGTTTTGCTCCAGGTTCGCTTTTCTTGTCAGCCGCACCTTCGCCCTCACCTTCTTCTTCGACTTTCTTACCCTTTGCAATGACTTCGGGTTCAGCCGGAGTTTCAGCTGTAACCTCGCCGGGCACTGGCTCTTTTTCAATAGTAGGTGGAACTACACCGACAATTGAGCTAGCTTCATTCTCAAGAATAGTGACATTCTCGAGTTTGAGGTCCCGGACGTGAATAAAGTGATTGATTTTGAGATTCTCGGGGTTGACCTCGATATGTTCGGGGATGTCTTTCGGGAGACATGAAATCCTCAGTCGGTGGATAACATGCTGCAGAATGCCTCCATCCCGTACTCCCACGGGAGTTCCGCCGATGATAACTATCGGGACTTCTACATTTATTTTCTCATTTTCCCGAAGTCCCTGGAGGTCAAAATGGAGCGGACGCTCCGTTACCGGGTCATACTGAATATCGCGGAGGATACAGTTTTTCTGCTCTCCGTTGTCCAATTTCAGATTGATGACATGCGTTTCGGAAGTAAAAATCAGCGGCTTCAGGCTTTTCTCCTGCACCGTGAGAGGAATGTTCTCTTCACCGTGGATATAAAAAATACCGGGGACATTGCCTTCACGACGGACAATATTATTCCTTTTGCCAAGATTGGTTCGAATTGTCGCTTGTAATATTATTTCACGCATACGTGTTCCTTTTCTTACCCTTTATCAACGTCAAACAATGAGCTGATGGATTGATTTTTGAAGCCTCTTGTTATTGCTTCACCGAATACTCCTGCTACGGAGAGCGCCTCAATTTTTTTTGTTTGTTTGAACTTTGAATTGAGTGTAATGGTGTCCGTAACATATAATTTTGCCACGCCCGATTTCGTTATTCGACTGACTGCACCCCCGGAAAGTAATGGGTGAGTGCACGCGCCGTAAATTTCCTTTGCACCGGCCTGCTTCAACGCCTTGACCGCATTGCAAAATGTCCCTCCCGTGTCAATGAGGTCATCAACGATAAGTATATTTCGTTTTGCCACCTCGCCGATGATATTCATCACCTCAGCATGATTCGGTCGCGGTCGTCTCTTATCAATCAGAATCAAGTCGGCGCCTAAGCGTTTTGCAAATGCCCGCGCCATTTTAATCCCGCCGACATCCGGAGAAACGACAGTCAAGTCGGGAATTTTCTTCTTCTCAAAGAACGATGTATACACTGCCGAAGAATATAAATGATCCACCGGGATATCGAAAAATCCCTGTATCTGTGGCGCGTGCAAATCCATCGTGATGACACGGTCAGCACCGGCTTTGGTAATCAGGTTTGCAACCAGCTTCGCAGTTATGGAAACTCTCGGCTGGTCTTTCCTGTCCTGACGTGCATATCCGAAATACGGTATGACCGCTGTTACTCTTCGCGCTGATGCTCGCTTTGCAGCGTCGACCATGATCAGCAGCTCCATCAAATTGTCTGCCGGAGGATTGGTCGATTGAATGATAAATACGTCGCTGCCCCGGATATTCTCGCTGTACTTAACCCAAATTTCCCCGTCGCTGAAATTTCTAATTTCGCATTTCCCAAGAGGATTGCCGATATGATCAGCAATTTTCTTGCAAAGCCGTGGGTTAGACCGACCGGCAAATAGTTTTAGCACAGGCATGTAGGGTTGCGAAAGTGGGCGGTGTACGCTCGTGCGCTCTTCTCCCGAAACCCTCAAAATAAAAGGTTTCAGGGGCCTTTTAAGCCTACAAATATAATGAAAATCTCCAAATCTTGCAAGAACATTTCAGGGAGAAAAAACGGAATTGTTGAGACTAATTGGATTGCTTGTATCTGCCCTGAAATTCTGTCAACCGATGCAGTCGAAGAGGCATTCTAATGCATATTGAGCCTACACCGAAAATCACAGCTGAGGTTTTATTTACCTGTGAAGGAAAAAATGTCTGATTTGATAAGGTGTAGTCTATTCAGCCGGAACTGTACCGCAGTCAGGAGACATCCGATTCCGTATGTTAAACTCCTGGAGAAGTTAATCGATGAAGCTTCCGGAAAATATCGTGCGGGGCAGGTAATTTCGCCGACATGGTAATCATGAAAAATAATCTGGGACAGCATCTGGTTATCGAATAGAAAGTCGTCCGAATTTTTCTGCCAGGGTATACGTTCAAGCACGATGCGTGAAAATGCCCGGTATCCCGTATGGTATTCAGATAATTTTGCTCCAAGGAGAATATTCTGGATGAACGTGAGAATACGATTGCTGATATATTTGTAGAAGGGCATGCCACCGCTGATCGCCTTTCCACCGAGGATCCGGGATCCTAACACGACATCGAACTCCCCGCATTCGAGCAAATAGACAATCGAAGAGATAAGTTTTGGCGTATACTGATAATCCGGATGAAGCATGACAACAAAATCTGCTCCGTGCACGATTGCTGCGGTATAGCATGTCTTTTGATTCCCGCCGTATCCGAGATTTTTTTGATGAACGATGACATGGATGCCGAGCTGTTTTGCAATGGCAACTGTTTTGTCGGAGCTTGCATCGTCCACCAGTATTACTTCATCGACGATGTCGAAAGGGATCTCTTGGTATGTTTGCTTGAGCGTGTGTTCTGCATTGAACGCCGGGAGGACGACAATAACTTTTTTATTTCTTACCATGATGAATGCAGGAAAGAATATCGTCGAACAGGATAATTCGTCTTATTCCAATTGCCTCCAGAGAGGGATGATCCGCCTCCCGGGGTTTTGCAATAGTATGTTCGCTGCTTGCTGTAAATACCTTATTTCAAGAGAAGCATTTTGCGGGTTACCTGAAATGCCTTCCCGTCATTGCCGCGTGCGGAAAGCTGGTAGAAATAGACGCCCGAACCAAAATTCATTGCATCGAAAGTAAGGAGGTGAACTCCTGTCTGATATTGCCTGTTGTCTGCGAGGGTTGCTATTTCCTGTCCGAGAATATTGAATACCCTGACAGTTACCGTCGATGGAGTCGGAAGCGCAAACTCGATCGTCGTAGATGGATTGAACGGATTCGGATAATTCTGTTTCAGCGAGAACTCGTTTGGCGTTTCCCCGAGCGCGGCAAAGTCGACATGTATCGATGTCATCGCAGGATTGACAAGGCGTAGGTTGCCGTCGTCACCGGCAGAAGCCGCTAATTGTTGCCCAGTCAGCGCATCGCTGAATTTCAAACCCATCGCACCTGGCTGGACGATATGCCAGTGAATGGTTATAGGGAATTTCGCGGAATGAACTTCAATGTTCGCCGGCATGGGTTTCTCGGACCATGTGCTCAACAAGCCGTTTGAGCTGAATCGGGCATCAAAAATCCCTTCGGGTGGAACAGGCGGCATTTCATACTCATCCTGCAATGAAGATGAGGCTGGTGAATTTCCAAAATATAGCGCCTGATTGTTTCCATCATTGTCCGTGACAGTAAAAATATTGAATTGCTGTAATTCATTCAAAGGAAGTTCTGCAGCAGATTGCTTGGGAGCTGCAGTACCGGCTGAATACAGGACAAGTTTTCCTGCCTGGCTCACTTTTACCCAGTAGCCAACCGACGGCCTGATCGAGTCGGCAAGAACATAACCGTTCGAATATCGATAAACAGTCGATGACATAATACCGGATGGGATTTGGGTAATATTACTGACGGCAACAGGGTAAGAAATAGAACCGATCATGTTCCAGCCCTGAATGACACTGATGGTATCCGTGTGGAGGACGAAACCTTCCATAATGACTGTCTGGGGATCCGGGAACTTGAGCCAGTACCCAGGGCCATTTTTCAGTGTGTCAGCGGCAAGGTAACCATGGGAAAATTTATAAGCCTGCGAGGTAGCGGTCGGAAAGATACTGGTCTTAAGACCATTTGTCGATGTGGTTATCGGCAGCGACACCATATTCCATCGCCTCCCGAAGGTATAATAATAGGGGATCGAATGCACAATCTGGACAACTTTAATTCCAGAATTTGAGATGACGAACGAATTCTGGTATTTCATATTCACATTAAATTGTCCGCCTCCGGTCGAAGAGTCGCGCAGAAAATACGAACCAACAGTCAGGGAATTTTTATTCCATTGCAATGTCATAGGATAACCAGCACCGCTTGGCTGGAGGTCACAATTGTAGATATTTTGGGTGCGTGAACCGCGCATCACGTCCAAAATGTTAACTCGTGAGCCGCGTTTGGAAGGAATCGACCAGCGTACATCGAATGTTCCTGCAGGAGGTTTTGTGCCAAGTTCTGATTCGCCCAGAGCCGTGTCAATTCCATCGGTGGCGCCGGGAAACGCTCCGAAAATCAATGTATCCAATCCTGAGCCATTATCCTTGATAATGAGAGAATCCGTAAATGAATAAGGATGTTTCGGAATATAATCGATCTGTCCGAGGTACCAGTTTGCCGATAAGCTTCCGACCGAATCGAGGTAGATCGCCACAAGGTCACTGTCCAGAAAATCCGTTTGCCCTTTATTCGTGAGCACGTAACTCGAATCCTGGAACATGGCGATTTCATCTATAGGAATTTGGGTTTCAGAAGTATCGTACCGTAATCCCATGAACGCTTTGTAGTTGCTTCCACCTTTTGCGAATATTGAATACGACCTTCTTACGAACAGACTGTCACTTTGTCCCGGAGGAAGAACTCCCGGATAAGCTGTCATCCATACGGTATCCGGAAGGGTTCCGCCTGGATAAAATCTTAAGAATGTCACTGCGCTTTCAAATCGATAAGGTTGGGTCGAGCCTGGCTGGATTGCTCGTTTGATCGTGCCGGCTCCGGTGAATCCGGTTCCTTCAAATGCAAACGGGTCCGAATTTTCAATTGTTAAAGTATCGAGAGAACGGAGGAAAAAGTTGGAGAGGTTTAATAATTTATTTTTTATTCGAACATTACCTGATGTCTGGACGGTAGCGCCTTCGTTGACGACGACGTTGTAGAATGTGCCTTTGAGTTGTCCCTGACTGGTAAAGGCCACCGTAGATGTGTTCGGAATGAATTTGCCCGCACCATTGACAATAAAACCTCCTCCCATAACAAGCTCAGTGGAAGCGGCCGGATCAATGAAGAGTGTCCCGTTTACCTCAATGTTGTCTTTGACGACTAATTGTGCCAGTTCCGGTCCGATGGAGAGCTTTGTCCCTGCCGCAATTTTCAGTGCGCCGATATTGATTTGTTGGCTTATGTCGCGAATTGCCGGGTTGATTGCAGTTGCGGGTATGTAGACGCTGTCGAGTTTCTGGGGAATGCCGACGGGAGACCAATTGCTCGCGTTTGACCACAAGGAGTCAAAAGCTCCCGTCCAGGTCCGAACCGGAAATGGGGTAATTCCTGAACAGATTAGAGTCCCACCAACGCCTGCAGCAAACACAACACCCCCGGAGGTTCCCGGGACATATTGTACTTCGTACAAAGTGTTCGATGTTCCGCTCGTTTGTAACGACCATGTAGCTCCTCCATCGATGGTGGCGATGAGAGTTCCGTCATCCCCGACAGCCCAGCCGCTGGTTGGCGTATTAAAGGAAAGGCCGTATAAGCTTGCATCCACGTTGGTATTCTGCAGGGACCAGGTAGAACCGCTATCGGTTGTCGCAACTATTGTACCGAAATCTCCCGATGCATACCCCGTGCTTGCATTTGCAAAACTGATCGAGTAAAGTGATTGATAGCTTCCACTTGTTTCCTGTACCCAGGTGGTCCCTCCATTCGTCGTTCTTAGAATAACTCCCCCGTCTCCTGATATCCATCCCAGGGTCGCGCTGAGAAATCTAACTCTGAGAAGGCTTACACCTGTAGGGCTTGTTTGAGGGGTCCAGGTCGTACCGCTGTTTATCGTTTTTAAAATTGTTCCGCCGTCTCCAACCGCCCACCCGGTCGTAGTGCTCACAAAATCTACTGAATAGAGTGTAATATCCGTATGACTGTTTTGTTCAACCCAGGTATTACCACCGTTTGTCGTTCTGAGAATAACCGCGCTGTCACCAACGACCCATCCGAACGAAGCATTAACAAACTTGACGCCAAACATAGGAAGATACAATCCGACGTTGAGTTTTGTCCATGACTGACCGGAGTTTGTGGATTTCAATACCGCCCCCTCGTCACCTACAACAAAGCCAGTCGTTGGGGTAGGAAAGTTAGCAGCATAGAGTTCATTTTTTGGTCCGGTTGATTGACTCATCCATAATGAACCGCCATTTGTCGTTGCCAGAATGGTCCCGAAATCACCTACAACCCAGCCTTGTGTCGCAGAAATAAATTGCATGGAAAAAAGGTCGTTGTACGTCGGTGACACCTGTTGAAACCAGTTAATCCCTCCGTTGGTTGTTTTCATTATCGTCCCATAGGCGCCTGCAGCCCAGCCGACCATTGAACTGGCAAACTGAATACTAAAGAAGCTCGTTAACGACCCTGTGGTTTGTGGCACCCAGGTTGTACCGCCATTAACAGTGTTTAAAATGGTTCCCGACACTCCAGCAGCCCAGCCGAGCGTCGGAGATGTAAACGTAATTGAAAATAATGATTGGATTGTTCCGCTGGTTTGAGATGTCCAGGTTGTGCCGGCATCTGTTGTTTTTAAGATTTTTCCGTCTGCCCCCGAAATCCAGCCAGTTGTCGGTGAAACAAAGTATATCGAATAAAGAGCCGACGCTGTGCCGCTCGTTTCCGCGACCCAGGATGTGCCTCCGTTTGTTGTTTCGAATATTTGGCCTGAACTTCCCGCAACCCATCCTGTTGAACTCGATATAAAATATACTGCATACAAGTCGAGGAAGGTCGGGGCGCTATAATCGGACCATCCTGCACCACCGTCGACGGTTTTAAGGACGAGGCCACCTTCGCCTGCCGCCCAACCCGTTGTCGGCGAAATAAATTGTGTTGCAAAAAGTTGTGTGGTAATACCCCCCGATGTAGGTTCAACCTGCCATGTCAATCCGCCGTTTGATGTCCGTACTACAGTCCCATAAGAACCGACAGCAGCTACTGAATCCTGACTGATTACCCAGACCCCATTTAAAGGGTTCCCCTGCGGGAGAGGATTCACCCATTCCCATGGTGTTTGTTGTGAAACGCATATCGAAATCATTCCTACGCAACAAAGCCCGATAAGAAAAAATTTTCTCATCACCCTACCCCTCATAAAAAATTTATAAAAAAAATTTAATTGAAAAAAAGAGGCACACCAAACCCGCGCAGCATTGGACAGAATAACATCAAAAATCATGCTTGACCATCCAAAACTAATATAGAGAAAGTCAGGTAAAATCTCAAGAGGATAGTTTTGATGCTGGAGAAACGTTTTTTTTGAATTTTCGCATAATTTGGCTCAGGGGTTGAAATTATTTAGGTGTTTGCTTTGAATAATCCCCACGACTTTGTTGGTGAATTCTTGACAACCGCGGGTCGATTTCGTATTTTGCTTCAGAATGAGCCCTCGAGTACCTCTAACAGTCGTCCCGTTTACGCTCAAGAGTAGTTCAGACGACCTCATTTACGGAGACATTCGCTTTCTTGATGATGATAAAAGAAAACCTGTTATCATTATATGTCATAGTTTCATGGCGTTCAAGGATTGGGGCTTTTTCCCTCACATCGGAGTTGTTCTGGCAGAAGCAGGATTCATGACGATTATCTTTAATTTCTCGCATAATGGAATTTCGGGCAATTACAAAAAAATATGGGACTACGAGAAGTTTTCCAGCAATACTTTTTCAAAGGAATTAGAAGATTTGCAAACCATCGTACATGCTGTAAAAGAGGAGAAGCTCGCAGGAGGGATAGGTGATGTTGATAAGATTGCATTACTCGGACATTCCCGCGGCGGAGGAGATGCTATCGTCTACGCGGCCTCGGACCGGAACATTCGTGGACTTGTGACGTTATCGGCGGTTGCTACTTTTGACAGATGGACAGATCACCAGAAAAAACAATGGGAACTAAATGGTTTTCTCCCGCTTGCAAAAGACCAGTCGGTAAGTCCGTTGAGACTTGGAAAAAATCTCCTCGACGATTTGAACGCTCACCACGCTGAGCTTGATATTTTACAAGCAGCATCCCGGGTAGCAATCCCCTGGTTGATTGTCCATGGAAAGGCGGATATTACTGTTCCTTCCATTGAAGCAAAAAAGTTATATTCCGCTTCCAATAAATCTTCAACAGAACTATTGATGTTTGACCATGTTGGTCATTTATACAATGCCGCTTCCCCGCAGGATGATCATTATGTAACTCTTAATCACGTTCTTCATGTAACCTCAGGTTGGCTAAAAAATCATTTAACATAGGAGCATTTATGGATCGAGTTGAAACACCGGGCATCAGTTCATACGCAATTCAAAGCAGCACTGTAGTCGCTCAGGCATTGAAAGTTCTCCTTTTCGCAGGGCTCACTGCAATTGGGGCACAAATCGAAATTCCGCATCAGCCCGTACCTTACACGCTGCAGAGTTTTGTTGTGTTGCTATCAGGAGCAATTCTCGGAAAGGAAAAGGGGGGAATGAGTCAGCTCTTGTATCTTGCAGCAGGCGCGTTTGGTATGCCGGTGTTTGCAGGAGGGGCAAGCGGTATTCTCAAACTTGTCGGTCCGACCGGAGGTTATCTCCTTGGCTTTCCTGTTGCAGCGTTCGTCATCGGTTATCTGATCGGTCAACAGAAGAGTTTTGTCTGGAGTCTGGTTTCAATGACAGTGGGATTGTTTATCATTTTTAGCCTCGGAACAATCTATCTCAATATGCTTTATATTCACCAGTGGTCCTATTCGATTACAAATGGATTTTTGATTTTTACTTGGTGGGATGCATTAAAGGTTCTCTCTGCGGCCACTATATATTATAAAATTTCCCGGAAATGAATATCCGGCTGAAAGTACCATAACGGTTTGATTGAAGAGAAGATAGTCATGCGTGACCATGAAATATGGGATGAGTTTCGATGGGAGGAGTTCATGAAGAAACAGGACAGGCGATTGGACCGGTACATGGAGCTCTTTTATCGATTTCGTGATAACCCGAACCGGGATGATATTATTTTCAGGGAAATGGGGTGGAAATGGATGCTGGATGATGGTCAAGCGGGTGAGCACGACCCCGATAGCGATGAAGTACAGGAAGGCGAAGAATGGAAAGCAGCTGCTGGGGTTGAGAATGACGAATCTCTTGAGCTCCATTATTACAAACATCTTCCGGTGTACCGCCGCTCGCATGAGTTCGCCATCAAGGCGTTTCATATCGCTGAACAATTACCCGATGAGGTCGGCAAAGATTCATCCGTCGTCGATTTTGTGTCTGGTGCAATGATCGCATCCGCAAAGATTGCCGGTGGAACTGGTATCGGACAGGATATTGAAGAATTGGGAGGGAACATTGCGTTTTGTAAACGAGGACTTGTCTCGGCCAACCTTGCAATAGCTGCGCTTCGTGAGATAAGCGAAAAGAATATTATCGGAAGCTCGCTCTACCGGGAGTTGCTCGACGAAGCGACGGAGGTCCGGAATGCCATCGCCGTGCATATTATTGAACTACGCGAGAAATTTCGCAGAGGTGTTTGAAGTAGCCGGAAATTCTTTCTTCAGAAACTCATCCATCGTTCTATATATTTTATCACGAACAACCCTGAATCGTTCTAGTTGATCTTCATCAGCTCCGTAGAATGAGATAGGGTCTTCAAACGGGATGTGAAACAGATTTTTTGCTCCCGGGAAAACCGGGCATATGGCTCGCGCATAATCGCACACGGTAACAACAACATCGAAATCCTGTCCCAGAAACTCGTTAACTGATTTGGATGTATGATGGGAAATGTCGATGCCGAGTTCTTTCATTACACGGATTGCCATCGGATGAACGTGCGAGGGATGCGTTCCTGCACTATAAACTTCGACGTTGCCTTTACTAAGATGCCGGACCGAACCTTCCGCCATCTGGCTGCGGCATGAATTGCCTGTACAGATAATCAGCACTCGTGGTTTCATATAATTTTTCTCATACAGATTGCAGTCGAGGGGCAACCTCCGTTGAATTCTTCCGACCGGAGAACCTCGCCACTGACACTCTTCCTATCGATCCTCATGAACCCTTTCTTTTCAAAATATCGCTCTGCGGTAGTGGTCAGAAGGATAACATCATTGATTCCCTCCTCCTTGGCATAATCCATCATCATGTTGAATAATTTTGTACCGATTCCGTTGTTCTGAAACGAAGGGAGGACCGATGCCGACCTCAGCAAGCCAACAGCATTGTATTTTTCGAGTCCGATAGTCCCTACGATCTTCCCGTCCACTTCCGCCACGAGGAAATTTTGAAGATGTCTGGCAATTCCCTCTTTGGGGAGTTTTGCAGAAGAGAGCAAACGAGTAATATCATTCAGGTCTGCCCGATTTGCTTTTCGAATGGTAAGAGTTGTCATTTGTTGGTTATTGTTCCTTATCTGAATATAGTCATTAGGTCTAATAATACGAAACGTCTGTTTTTTGATGCTTCAAAGGGTTTTTTCAAGAAAAATGAGTAAAATGTGGCTTGTGTCACTTCGACATGTCGGCGGATCCTGTATCATTTAGAAGAAACAAGACACCTCTTGTTTTTCAAAAAAACCGTTTCGTTTAATTCACTGCAGTTGAGCGAAACAAGTATTGTCCCTTCGTTGTTCAAATGTCTAACGTATGAATCCGGCGTTGTCTTTATTCCTTGTAATTATTACATTCAATCATCTTCATTAAAAAAATCCTCAGAGGATTATTATGAAATTAGCAATACAAGTGTTCATCCTTGTCGGTTTGTGTTTTGAACTCGGTTTGAGCCAGACGAAATATGTAGTGAATGTCCCCGCTTCGGATGGCATTCTCCTCGATGCGTCCTATTTTGTCCCTTCAGGTCCACAGCCGAAGGGGGGATTTCCGGCGATCATATTTATTCACGGTTTTGCCTTCAGCAAAGCTGAAACGGAGCCTTCCGCCCTCGCCTATGCCAGGATGGGCTATGTTACGTTTGCGTACACAGTGCGAGGTCACGGTAATTCCGGAGGTGTTTCTTCGATTATGTCCTATCCGGAACGTAACGACCTTGCCACAATTGTGAATTATGTCGGCAACCTGCCGATGGTTGACGCGCATTCCATTGGAATCACAGGCGGCTCGCAGGGAGGTCTTCACGGCTTGTGGGCAGCGGCAGACCGGTTGCCGGTTAAAGCGATTACCGCCGATGTCATCGGTCCGAGCTGGGCTTCCGATTTGCTGGCGAACGGGTGTTACAGGACAACGATGATGTATTTGATTTCTGCAAACACTGTTCGTTTTGGACCGATTCATGACACGTTGTATAATTATCTGCTTGATGATAATTATGACGCGGTGACCAACAAATTTGTACCCCAGCGAGACATTAACAGAAAAGCCTTCACGCTGGCGAGAACGCCGCTGATGCTGTTTGGGAAATGGCAGGACCATTACTTCCGGGCGAATGAAGGAATCAGCGCTTACTCAGTGTATCGTGCCAAGAAAGACGCAGAAAAACTGTACATCGGAACTGGAGGACACTATTCCGATGACGTGTGGGCTGAATGGAATTATCAATTCGGGTGGATCACGTCGTGGTTCAATGAATTCCTCAATGGTGCCCGCACAAACTTTTTGAAAAAGCCGGATATCACCTATGCGTTCAGCAGTCTGCCGATGGACACGAATGGATACTTCACTTGGGCGGAACGAACGCTCGACTCCTGGCCGCCGGCGGGAATTACACCGGTGAGATTCTACCTTTCTGCTGACGGTGCACTCTCGTATTCAACACCCACAGCTCCGAGTGCAAACAGGATGCTGCTTAACGATTATCGCGACCCGACATACACATTCTATTGGGCGTACTGGGATGATTTCCAGGGAGATTGGTTTGATTCTTCCTTTCACCAGCAGTCGCTTGTCTTCCAGACTGTTCCTCTTAAGAACGATGTTGATTGGGTGGGAATTCCTAAAATGCATTTGTATGTGAATTCGGATGGCGACAAATTTCCCATCAATGCGCAGGTGTATGAAGTTGATCCCGCAGGGCATAAGTATTTTGTCAACAGGATTAATTATGAAGGAAGGAAAAATCAACCCGGCGTGCTCCATGTGATTGACGCGGATGGCAATGCGCATGCGCACGAATTCAAGAAGGGCAATTCAATCCGCATAGAGCTCACAAACCTTGATATCACGAACCGTAAACTGCTCGGGTTTTATCCCTTTGTTGTGCCGGTTTTTGAGCGAAGCCAGACGTGGATCAGCATGGATGCTTCGCATCCGAGCTACATCGAGCTGCCGATACTTTCCGGCTCACTGCCGAAGGTTATTGCAGTCAATCCGGAAGCAACACCAAAAGAATTTCACCTTGATCAAAATTATCCGAATCCGTTTAATCCTTCTACAGTCATAGATTATACGATCCCGAAGCCGGGTAACGTATCGTTGAAAATCTTCAATGTCCTTGGACAGGAAGTTCAGTCATTAGTCGATGAAGTCCAGCAGCCCGGCTCGTACCGTGTCAGCTTTGACGGTTCGAAGCTGGCTTCAGGAATGTATTTTTATCGATTGGTGACGGGTGAGAAGGCAGAAATGAGGAAGATGGTACTCCTGAAGTAAGTAAGGTTGCATTTAAGCGTGAGCAAGCCCGGACAGTTTATCCGGGCTTTTTTATGAGAACGATTCCTATTTCATCAACAACATTTTCTTTACTGCAGAGAACTTTCCGGCTGTGAGTTTGTAGAAATACACCCCGCTGGCCAGGTTTTCTCCGGGAAAATTTGTTGTATATGCTCCCGGTGGTCTTTCTTCATTCAGTATCGTTTGAACTTTCTCACCGAGGAGGTTGTAAAGTTCCAGTTTAACAACACTTACGACGGGTGTTTCAAACCGGATTGTGGTTTGAGGATTAAAAGGGTTGGGATAGTTTTGTGCAAGGGAAAACCGGGTGGGTCTTCTATCGTACCACTCCGAAATGCCTGACGTCGTCTTCGGGCCAGTGGTAAAAATCAACAAACTCTCTACTGAAGAAGAAACGACGATCAACGAATCGTTCGAGAGCATATCAGCGTTACAATGCGTCCCTCCAAATAGATCAATTATTCTCGCGCTGTCGAACAGTTGCAGAAGAGTGTCCGGCCAGCGTATTGTGAGTGGATAAAGCGCGTCACATGTATGCAGGTTCAACAAGAACGTGTCCCGCTGCGCAGGATTATAATATTTTCGGAAATCCGCGAATGTTCCCTGGCCGAAGCAATTGGTATCAGGCCCGTTTGGATTTCGAAAAATTGGACATACATCACAAATTCGGCCAATACACCATACGTCGGGTGGTTCGAATTCTCCCAAGGTGACGTCCAAACAATACGTAGCACGATCGTCAACGCCAAAGTGGACGACTCTCAAATCACCGCTGGTATCGGTAATCGACAGAGGAATGTTTATTCGAACATACTGAGCAGAGCATGGCGTGGTTGCATATGTCACTGAGATCAGCAAAGCGAGGGTAGGAAAAATATGTCGCATTTGGTTAATCCTCCGATCTACAAGACTACCGGTTTAATTTACTTCTTCCTCACCGCAATGTCAAGAAAACAACGAGGTCGTCACCTTGTTCCCAGGCTCCGCCTGGGAGCAAAAAAATGGTTTTCATCTCTCAGAAGAGCAGTCTCTCACTTTAGTTTATCCGCGCTGGAAAACGTATACCGACCAGAAAAAAGTAGATGCAGTATGCACAGGAGAAAACCCATTATCGCGGATCTTCTGCACCATCTTTTCCCAATCATGCCAGTACGGACGGAACTGGGCTTTGAACAGCTTCCTGATGAAAATAAGACCATAAAAGGATATCTTCACCATCAGATTCGAGGCAGGAAATGATAAGGCATAAATCTCTTTAGTCCTGGAGAGTGATGCATCCAGCAATTTGTCGAGGTGCTCATAACAGCAGACAACTTTATCCAGTACCACAATGTCAGCATTGCCAATGGTACCGTTCATCTCAACGACATCCCCGAGAAGATATTTTGTCTGGTTCTCAAAACCAAATTCTCTTGCAAAATGTTTCGCTCCTTCAAGCATTCCTTCCGACATGTCAACACCCACGGCGGAGGCCGCACCGTGCTTCAGCATGGTGATATGCAGCCCGCCCGCACCGCATCCAATATCAAGAATGGATTTCCCGCCCACAGGACTTTTTTCGATTCCTTCCACAATATATTTCTGTTCCTTTGCAAGCCCCTTTTTACGGAATTGCTTCAGATACCTGGCAGAATGTTTGGAGAAAAATTTATTCGTTCCCTGGACTTGTGACGAATCGCAGCAGTTCATCTTGCAATCAGACTGAAGTTTGAGGAATAAGCCGGATATCGAGAATCCGGTCGATGCGAAAATTTCTTTCTGCGTGCGCAGAATGACAATATGCTAGAAGATATGTTGGTGTTTTTTTATCGGAGATGTGAAACGCAAGCTCTTTTGGCGTTACTACCCGGTCGGTAATTTCAGCTTCAGCGGGAGAAAGGTATTTTATCCAGATGTTGAACCCATTGCTTAACGATTGTTCTACAATTGTCAGCCTTTTTGCCCGCAATTGCTGTTGAACGTCCGGGCGCACCATATCCGCGACCATGGAGAGATCGTACGCTTTGAGCATCGATGAAAATAGAGAGAAGATTTTTGCCGTGACCATGACATCCTCGAACGCGCGGTGTTTCACCGGGAAGGGGATGCCGAGAACGCGAGCAACATTTTCCTGCGGGTATTTTGCCAGACCCGGGAGAAGCTGTCGAGCGATGGCAAGCGCATCGACAACGGTATTAGTCATTGCAGGATAGCCCGCAAGACGGAATTCATTATTCAGAAACGAGACGTCGAATGGCGCGTTGTATGCGACAATCACTGAATGCCGGATAAACTGATGGAGACGGGAAGCAATTTCAGAGAATTCAGGCGCCTCGAGAAGCATTTCGACAGAGATCTTGTTGACAGCGTACGCGCCCGCCGAGATAGGCCGGCATGGGTCGATGAGGCTTGCAAAGGAATCCATGACAGCTCCGCCGCGCAATTTCACCGCCGCAACTTCGCACACCCTGTCGCCGTATTCGGTCGACAATCCCGTCGTCTCGACGTCGACGACAGCGAAGTCGGTCTCGTCGATTTTTTGATTGAGAAGACTCACGCTTCATTTATCACGAATGATTCAGGATAATACCTTTTATTGAACATTCATAAATTCATCCCACCGCTTGAACAATTCTCCCGTTGCCTGGATATCACCCAAACAATATTTTGCTATTTCTCTGAATTTGCCTTGCTGGAAAAGGGGTCCCAAATCCAACCCGGTGATGCCTTCACTCTTGGGGCTTTTTATGCCGAACGCTTTGCAATAAAAATCAAGATTGAATTTCCGTGTTCCGCCGTAGAATGTAAGTTGTTCGAGAAGGTCGCAGTGCTTTGCAGATTCGTACCGATAGGGGATAAGGTTTCTTGTCGCTTTTATTCCAAGGATGCCTGACCGGATCATGATGAAGGGACAATCGAAGCTCCGCCCGTTGAAGGTGATGATTTGATCGTAGTGTTCTATTGTTTCCCAAAAATTCTTCAACAGTTGTTTCTCGTCTCCCGATATAAATTCCACCTTACCATCGTCGGATGAAAACTGTTCTGCGACATTTGAATGGTAAAAGACTTTCCCCGCCCGGGTGTCGGGGTTCAGCATCCCTATGACAATAATCCGGGCAGTGAGGGCATGCAGGCTGAGTTTCTGAATTTCGGCTTCACGTTTTTCATCCGTATCCGCAAATTTGAGAAGATATTCCTGCTGAACTTCGTCGAATTGCTCAAGTGGATAACCCAGCGTTTCAATATCGAAGACAACACGCTTCATGCATTATTCGGCTTCAGTCAATGTCATCTGATTGTCATTCAGTGTCCGGAGAATGGAATAGATCGTTGTCCACTGAAACCCTCTGCGCACGAGAAAGCTTTCAATGCGCTTTTGTTTTTTTTTCTCATCCATGGGTATACGTGAGGATCGGTAACGCTTGAGAATCTTTCTTACGGCTTCACGGGCAAGGTGTAATTCTTCTTCTTCACCCAATGTCTCATGCAGGATGTCTTGTATTGTCTCCCTTGGAATTCCCTTCGAACGCAGTTCACGCTGGAGAAGCGCTCTCCCGGAAGGTTTGCGCATAAGTATTTGGTTCACGAACGCGCGCGCAAATTTATTATCATTAAGAACTCCTGATGACTGCAGGTGTCCGATTGCCCGGTCGATGACCGCAGGGTGAAATTCTTTTTCGGCGAGCCTTGCGCGAACTTCTTTCTCACTCCTGAGCCGGTAACTCACGAGCCGAAGAGCATATTCTTTGGCAAGATTGAATTCTTCCTCCGATTCAATTTCTTTGAGTGCATGTTCATCGAGCGTATCCCCAGCCCGTAATCCGAACCTGCCCAGGACCTCTTCATGAAGACCGAACGCAAATGCGCCATCGACAAATACGTTGACACGGCGCCGATGCCGCAGCTGCCGTTCGATTTTTGTGATGAGCATGACCCTCTCCAATTGCGGTGAGCTTACGCCTTCACGGGTTTCCGTACCCCGGTTTGTTCTGGTTTTGCGACAGGTATTGCTTTGACCTCTTTCGACTGGCCGTTTTCTTCAAGCAACCCAAGCTTCTTACGTACGACGGTGTCGATTTCTTTTGCGAGTTTTTCGTTTTCCTGCAAATATTTTTTTACCGCGTCTCTTCCTTGTCCGATCCGTTCATCCTTATACGAGAACCACGAACCGCTTTTTGAAATGATGTTCTGATCTACAGCCACATCGATCATGTCACCGAGTTTTGAAATTCCTTCGTTGTACAATACATCAAACTGTGCCTCGCGGAAAGGAGGTGCAACTTTATTCTTAACGACTTTCACCCGAACTCTGCTCCCGACGACATTCTGCCCGTCTTTGATGGCTTCGATCCTTCGTACATCGAGCCGCACTGAAGCGTAAAACTTGAGCGCATTCCCGCCCGTTGTCGTTTCGGGGTTGCCGAACATAACGCCGATTTTCATGCGTAACTGATTCGTAAAAATAACGGAGGTTTTCGATTTAGCGATGGCAGACGTAAGCTTCCGGAGTGCCTGTGACATTAACCGCGCCTGAACACCCATTGAGGGGTCCCCCATTTCCCCTTCGATTTCTGCGCGCGGAGTCAGCGCTGCGACGGAATCCACGACAATGACGTCGAGAGCCCCGCTCCTGACTAGCGTCTCAACAATCTCGAGCGCCTGCTCGCCGTATTCGGGTTGTGAGAGGAGAAGATTATTGACATCGACACCCAATTTTTTGGCGTATGTCACATCGAGGGCGTGTTCAGTGTCAATGAATGCTGCAATTCCGTTTCTTTTCTGAGCTTCTGCGATGACATGCAGGCAAATCGTGGTTTTGCCGGAAGATTCTGGTCCAAAAATCTCCGTCACGCGTCCCCGGGGAATTCCGCCGATGCCGATGGCAGCGTCGAGGGAAATTGCACCGGTCGAGATGCAATCCATTTTGGCAATGGGACCTTCACCCAGTCGCATGACCGCTCCTTTGCCATGTTGCTTTTCAATCTGTTCCACCGCAATGCGTAATGCCTGCAGCCGGGACTCCTTGTTCAGTTCTTCTGTCATGGGATACTCCTTTGACTACGTGATTATGGGGGGATCAATTAAAACAAAATGTAGCGTTTTCGCCTCTCAAATCCAAAGGCAGGTTGTGGCATCCGGGAGATATGAACAATCGGTTACTTCTTTTCCTTAAAGCGCGTCAGTAAATCTAATACGATTGTTTTTGCTTCGTTCGCATCGAACGGTTTTGTTACATACGCGTCGGCGCCAAGCTCTTTGGCAACTCGCTTCGCATCATAGTCGTCGAGGGAGGACATGAACACGAACGGAACTTTTTTCAGTTTCGAATCACTGCGCACTTTTTCAAATAAATCGAAACCATTCATGACAGGCATGCGGACGTCGCTCAGGATGAGGTCAGGCTTTTTCGAGTGAAGCTGCTTGAGCGCCGCTTCACCGCTATCAGCCGTGATAACGTCGAAGATGTCATTTTCCAGTGCGACGCTCATGACCTGAAGCCACGGTCCTTCGTCATCGACCAGCATTACCGTTTTATGCTTGGCCATTTTCTTGTTTGGCATGGTTCCTTAATGCTATGACGTTTTCAATTGCAGTGATTTGAGAACAGAGTATTCAGAGCCTTCCCGCTTGAGCACGCTTTTCATCGTCAGAATTTCTTTGATGACTGCATTTTGAGGCTGAAAGGTAAGACTTTCCAGAATCGAAGTCAAGTTTTTTAATCCTCTCGGGCTTTTAACTCGACCCAGCGTGATGTGCGGGTGAAAGGGGCGGTTCTCGACTTCAAATCCGAGAGGAAGAAGTTCGATATCCAGCTGTGTTTTCATTACTTCCAGCTCGCCGTCCGCATTCTCACATCCAACCCAGATGACCCGTGGATTTTTGCGGTGGGGAAAGCATCCGAGGTTTTTGAAAACAATTTCGAATTGTGAATAAATTTGTACTACCGATTGTATTTTGGACAGGATGTTTGGAAGGTTACCTTCCTGCACATCTCCAAGGAATTTAATAGTTGCATGAAATTTTTCCGGCGATTCCCATCGAACATCGGCGTTCGATTTTCGTAATTGCAGCTGGAGCTTACTGAGTTCTTCGCGGACAGGCTTAGGCGAATCGAACGCGATGAATGTCCGGAGAGGGAGCATGTTAGTCGATTTTAAGAATTTTTTTCCTCACAATATCGAGAGCTGCTTGTGAAGCGCGCTCTTTTATACGCGTTCGGCTTTCACCCATTTGAAATTTCAGCGCAATTGTTTCGTTAATGTCCGAATATCCTATCCATACGAGTCCGACAGGTTTTTCTTCTGTCCCTCCGGAGGGTCCCGCAATTCCCGTGGTGGATATTCCGATGTTTGTAGAAGAAACGGTCCGAATTCCGCGCGCCATTGCTTCCGCAACGACCCCGCTGACTGCTCCATGCTGCGCAAGCATTTCCGGGGAAACATGAAGAAGGTCGGTTTTGGATTCATTGCTGTAAACGACGACCCCGCGTTCGAAATACTTCGAGCTTCCCGGGACATTCGTGATACGGTGTGCGATCATGCCGCCGGTGCATGACTCGGCGACGGAAATTTTCAGCTTTCTTTCTGTCAGCAACTTTCCGACACTTTCTTCAAGCGTTTCATTTTCAACACCGAAGATATACTTTCCAGCCTTGATGCGGATCTGAAGCTCGATCTGTTTCATCCTGCTCTCGCATAGTGCAAGGTCGGTTCCTATCAATGAAATGCGGAGACGAACGCCGGTAAGAGAAGGAAGAAATGCAAGTTTTGCATCTCCGAGAAGTTCGTCCAGGCTGCCTAATCGTAATGCCAGCTGAGATTCAGGAATGCCCGTCGTGTTTAGTGTCCGATGAAGTATGACCCGGTCAGTGCGTTTATTTTTAAAATACGGTATGACAAAATTATCTATCATCGATTGCATTTCGTAGGGAACTCCTGGCATTACGAAGATGTAATGATTCTCCTGTTCGAAGAATTCCCCCGGCGCAGTACCGTGTGTATTGGGAATAACGGTTGCTCCACGCGGAATCAGAACCTGGTTTTCTGCCGCCTCCGACCAGGGCCGCTGGTGTCGGCGCAGGAATTGTTCAACATATGTTCGCGCCTCCTCGCTTGCCACGAGTTCGGTATTGAACAATTTACAAACTGCCGACCTTGTCACATCATCGTGTGTGGGTCCAAGCCCGCCGGTGACGATGATGACGTCGAATTTTTGATACGCTTCCTGGAGTGTGGTAAGAATTTCCTGCTCATCATCGGCGATGCTTAGCATGAGCGAGACTTCAACTCCAACGCTATTCAGTTGCTCCGCGATGAAGGAGGCATTGGTGTTGACAACCTGTCCAATGAGCAGCTCATCACCGATAGTGATAATAATTGATTTCATGGCAACGGGAAATCAGGCTACTATTTTATTGCCGGAAAAAGAAGTATGAGTATCCTCATCGTAACGTTCGCATATATGCCCGCCGCAACGTCATCCAGCATAATTCCCCAGCCCTTGTTCTGGTGTTCAAGTTTTCTTGCCGGAGGAGGTTTGATAATATCATAGACTCTAAAGAGGAGAAAAGCCATTGTCCCGACCAGAATATTCTTTGGTAACATGAAAAGCGAGATCCACATTCCCACGATTTCATCGATGACGACAATGGAAGGATCGTTTCCAAACTTCTTCTCCATCTGATGAGATGTATATACCCCTAACATAAATACGCTTGTAATGGTCAATAAAAAAGTTAAAGGTTGTTCAATACCCGGGATAAAGTACAGTGCGAGGCCGACAAGACTGCCAGTTGTTCCGGGGATGACGGGAGAATATCCTGAGAGGAAGCCTGTCGCTATGAACCGTGAAAAAAAAGAAACGTTGTCGTTACTCGGGTTTTGCGACATGAAAGAATTTGACGTACTGTTCAAGAAGAAATTTTCTGTTGTCGAAGAGATAGAGAAGTCCTGTTCCTACTGTCGAGAGTGTCACGACTAGCATCATGCCGAAAAGGACTTGTGGCTGTATCAGGCTGTCGATGAGATGCCGGAAATCATTTCTAATGACCGGAACATTACTTGCGACATACAGGATAAGAATATAATAGATGACGACAAATTGACCGAATGTTTTAGCCTGAGCAGTCTTTGAGGTCACGATCGGCATATCTTTCATTTCAGCGTAACTGCGCAAGCCGGTAATCAGAAAATCACGGAGCACCACAATCCACACCATCCATGCATCGATGAGCCTGAGATAAACAAATGAAAACAGCGCAGCGGCAGAAAGAATTTTATCCGCGAGGGGGTCGAGAAATTTCCCCCAGCGTGATACGTATCCGTATTTTCGGGCAACCCAACCGTCATACCAATCGGTCAGTGCAGCAACAATGAACACTACAAGAGAAATCTGTTTCAAAAACGAAGAATCGGAAAACAGGAGAATGATAAAAACGGGGGTAAGAATAATGCGGAGAATTGTCAGAGAATTGGGTACGGACATACTTGTTTTAATTTTCCCAATGTACAATTTTTGATAGGATTTTCAAATCAGATGAGATGCACCAGAATAAAAAAGCCTTCCCGTGAATGCTGCCGGGAAGGCTCGAATCAATACACCTTTTGACGGTTAAAACCCTGCAAAAGATTACTTCATGCAGCCTTCAGAACTTTGCCCTGCTTGATACAAGTCGTGCATACACGCATGCGGGTCGTGCGTCCATTCACTTGTGCATGGATACGTTGTAAATTCGGAATCCAACGCCTGCGTGTTTTGTTGTGGGCGTGACTGATATTATTACCGCTAACCGGCTTTTTTCCGCAAATTTCACAAACTTTTGCCATACGCTACTTTCTATAGTAAAAATTCTTGTCAGGAATGAATGTTAATATACAAAAAAGATGTCTCCCAAGCAAAACAAATTCTTCACAATGTTACGAAGCCCGGAGGGCGTTTACGATGTTCAGTCGCGCTGCCCGGATTGCAGGGAAGAAGCCGCCAAAAATTCCCATAACGACTGCAAACACCAATGTTGTAACTATGACCGCGGGAGATAACTCAAACCCAAAGGCGAGTTCAGAAAACGTTCCAAAATTTACGGTAGAAACTCTGATAAACGACATGAATGAAGCCAGTGCAATTCCAATACAACCGCCGAGTAACGATAAAATAATCGATTCGATGAGGAACGCCGTGAGAATACTCCGTCGCAGGAATCCCAGCGAGCGCAATGTTCCAATTTCTACAGTTCTGTTGGAAACGGAAGCATACATTGTTATAACCGCTCCAATTACAGCGCCTACACTGAAGATGACTGTGACAATCGTGCCGAGGATACGAATGAAGGTAGCCATTGACTGTGACTGCTCTTCATAGAATTTTTTCTCACGCTTTAATTCGATCGATTGCGTGCGCGGGTCCTTCTGCAAACTTTCTTTCAATGCGTCGAATTGATCGTGACTCGCAAGCCGCACAGTCACGGTAGAGTAGAGGGGTCTGCCGACTGCAGGCATCAGCTGTTCGACATCGCTCCAGATTTCAGATTCGAACGAATTTCCTTCTGCATTAAAGACGCCGACAATGAGCCACTGGTCACCCATGAAACGGATCGTCGCCCCCACGTCGCAACCGTTGAATCGGCTTGCAACACTGCTGCCGATAATAACCTCGTGGGTGCCGAAACGGAACATGCGTCCCTGGGTAAGCTTGACCTGAGGCCGTAATTCCAGGGCTTCCGGAGAAACACCACGGACAGAAACATTACTCAAATTGTTGCTTACTTTTTTAAACAGGTTAATCACGACAAGGACTTCTGTTGACACAATTGGCTTCCCGCCTGAAGCCCGTGCTATTTCAGGATGTGTCTGTAAAATATTCGCCGCGTCTCTGTCGATCTGACTGACGAGTTCTGACGTTGCAGATTTCCTGAGGGCGATCGCATTATCTTCAGACCCGCTGTCGATCATTGCCTGCTCGACGCCATGTGCCATCATAAGAATGGCGGCGAAGACAAACGCCACGAGAGAGATGCCCGATAGCGTGAGGATAGTCGTCAATCGTTTCGTCCAAAGACTTCGCCACGTGTAAGAAAGAGGAATTTTCATCGTGATTCTTATCCGATTGTTCGTAAACCATCAACAATTTTCATCTGAACTATTCTCAGCGAGGGGAACAATGCGGCAACAACCCCTGCAAGAATTGCCGAGCCGATCGCAAGAATGACGGTCAACGGTTCAACGACAACGATGGGAAACCATGTCGGGAAAGCTTTACCGAACCCGCTTGTCGCAGGGAACGTCAGGAACAGCCCGATCCCTCCGCCAATCAGCGCAATCAGCATCGCTTCGCCGCCAATCAGCCCGATGATGTGCTTGCTGGAAAAACCAAGAGTTTTCAGGACCGCATATTCCCGGATGCGTTCGCGGGTTGCCATAACGATCGTGTTTGTCAGTACGAGCAAAATAATTCCGATGATAACATAGGACATCACCGTCAGGGAAGTGAGAATTGCGCTCGACATGGAAACAAAACTTTGCTGCCATTCTTTTTCTGTTTCTGTTTTTGTGCTTGCCCGGGAGTTAGCATACATCTCGTC
>CAZAFL010000022.1:0-57500 GCA_964484465.1 uncultured Chlorobiaceae bacterium | reverse complement strand
TCTACCGGCAGGTAAAGTACCTAAAAGTAATAAACTTCAACCAAAGTATCAATAATGAGACAGTCGAATTGGAGGGTACTATACAGAATTATTTGGTGTGCCTTTGAAATAGAAAAGTCTGGGAATGGATTCCGCATCAAGTGTGGAATGACAACTATCCCCGTCATTCCTGCGTAAGGAGGAATCCATTCTAACCATGTATTTTACACTGCCGCATTGCTCATAATTCGGTGAAACGTTAGTTGAGGAAGGGTTAATTTAAGGTGAGATAGATAGGCCAGCAAAGAAAGAGAGGGCAGTAATGCAGGCTCCTGACAGAGCGTTATACTATTGAATCCAATTTAGATTCAAAAAGATTTTTCTCTTACTTCCTGGTCGGTCTATATTCTTTTCTAATTATCCGGTTGCCCTGATCGGCTTTTTTTTCAGTACCGGGCGGCAGCCCGCTTCTCTGTTCGATAGGCGTTGTCAGATAAATAATCCATTCTTTGAACTCTTCGACCGGCTTCGATTTTTTCATAAATCCAGCACTCTTCGAAGCTCGCACCGCTTCGAGTGTATGATCATCATCATACGCGGAGACAAACAGGAATGGTATCTTTGCAAACTCGCGGGACGCAAGAACTGCTTTATGGAATTTGATACCGTCCATCACGGGCATGTAAACGTCCGAGATAATGAAATCTATTTTCTCTTTACGTAATTGGTTCAACCCTTCTTCACCATCAGGCGCAGTAAACACCGACCATCCCTGCTCTCTCAGGAAGTGGTCCACTAGCATCCTGTATGATGGCTCATCATCAACGACAAGAATGTTCATGTCTTTTCCTTGTTATTGGCTGTTGCATCAGTAATATGGTATATGAGTTTATTTCACGAGCACGAGTTTTCGCGTCTCTGTAAATTGCTGTTTCGACCCGGACACCGATCCGGAGGCGAACAATCGGTATAAGTATATGCCGCTTGCAAGATTCGTACCGTCAAACGAAACTGTATACGTTCCAGCAGGTTGATCGGTATTGACGAGTGTGAAAACTTCTCTTCCCACAATGTCAAAAATTTTCAATACGACTTTGCTGGAAGTTGGTAATGCATAGACTATGGACGTCGTTGGATTAAATGGGTTCGGATAATTCTGAGAGAGAGAATATTGGCGTGGGATGTTTTCACCGGGAGGACCTCCTTTCACCGAGGTTACAAGCGGATTATACGCCAAAATTTCTCCATCCGAGGTGACCGCCCAGCCATGAAGCGTATCCGGAAGCGAAAGATCTTGAATGGATCCGCTGAACGGGTAAAGCGATTGAGCTCCCCAACTCGTTCCGTTGTCGGTACTCCGAAAGGGACCGACATAATCCGAGACCCACGCGTAATTTGTGCCGGAAATAAATGTCGCGCCAATCAGCGGGTAGGCTGAAATGGACGCTGTTGTCGCCCACGTCGCTCCTCCGTTGGTTGAAACCGACACTGCGCCGTCCGAATGAGCCGCAACGCCATTGCTGTTATCTTTAAACGAAACACCATACGTGTCGGCATGGCCTCCCGTCGGGCTTGATGACCAGGATACCCCGCCATCAGTCGTTCGCCATATCTTATTCATATTCGTTCCAAACCAGCCATGGTTAATGTCCGTCCAACAGTCAGAATTATTGTACCCGAACTCGCCGCTCGCGCCGGTCGGCTCAAGAGAGGTATGAGACCAGCTTTGCCCGCCGTTGGTAGTCTTGAGAACGATGAACTGACTACCGTTTGCCGGGTCGCCAATTGCATATCCATTATTCATATCGATAAACGCAATGCCATCCATAAAAGGAGTTTGCGTTCCGGGATACAATTGCTGTGACCAGGAAGTTCCTCCATTTGTCGTAGCAAATATTTTCCCGCTGTCGGTACCGACCCAGCAATGGTTCTCATCAGTAGCGGAAATGCAGAGAACATTAATATTCGCCAGATTGCCGGTAGCAATTGACCAGTTCATTCCGCCATCAGTAGTCTTTACAACGACAGGTGCAGTTGAGCTGCCGTTTCCTCCGCCTGCCCAGACGATATTCTGATTAACAGATTTTACTGTTGTTAAGGATGTATGCGTAGGACTCGTTTGCAGCAGCCAGAGCGGACTCGTAGGGTAGACGATAATACTGAAGGCATAACTATCGCGGTCATTCGTGTTTGAAATCCACGTTATTTTGAGAGCGACATTCTTTGAGGAACCCAGTGATCCCGATACAACAAATTTAAGGTCCGGCAGGACCGTTTGACTTCCCTGGGCAAGCAGTGGAACATTTGCGGTTCCCTGAAGTACTGCTACTGAAACGGTGTCGGATGTCGTCGCTGAAAACGTAAGATTATTCGCATCCGTAAATAATACATTTCTTACGGTGAGACTAGCGACAATTGTGTCACCGGCAAGAAAAAGAGATTTACCTTTGGTGGTCACAATCGAGGAGGAGAGAATGTCAATTCCAGGATGTGATTCGGTAAAGGCACGGTAGTAATTAACACGACCATGTCCCAGGTTTCCCCGGAGAGCAATTGAATTCATGGCATCGATAGAATCCGATGTCACCCGGATTTGGGCGGCAACCTGCAGCGGCGACCAGCCAGTATGCAACGACGTGACAATCCCCGCAAGACCTGAGACGAACGGTGTAGAAAATGAAGTCCCGCTCCCGCCGTTTCCATAACCATTTATCGCTGTTTGAAAAGCCGTCCAGACGTTGCTGCCGGGCGCATATACGGGAACTTTTGTGCCGTAGTTGGAGAACCCCGGCTTAATATCCGATGTCGAGAATGTCGAGCCAACTGCAAGGACGTTCGGATAACTTGCGGGAAATGTCGGTACGATGTCATTATTTTTTTGAATACTGTTGTCGTTTGTTCCATTTCCTGCGGCAGCGACAATAAGCGCACCTGCCTGCGTCGCAGCGTTAATAACGTCCTGTTCCACCTGGGAAAAAGCGCCTTCCCTGCCGAAGCTGCAATTGATGACCTTTGCACCGTTTTGGTATGCATACGTTATCGCCTGATAAGGATAATCGAGAAAACCATCTTGTGATGATGACGCCGCGCATATCGGCATAATGCGGCAATTCCAGCTCGAACCCGCCATACCAGTTGCATTATTTGTCACCGCCCCAAAAATGCTAGCAGTTTGTGTGCCATGCTCCCCGCTGATACTGTCGGCGGGTAAGCCTTGAGGATTATTACTGTTATTGGCGAAATTCCAACCGATGACATCATCGGTAAACCCGTTGCCATCCTCGTCGATCCCGTCTTCATCGCCGGCAGGCGGAGGACCAGGATCAAAACGTCCATTATGATTGATGTCCTCCAACGGGTTGATCCATAAATTCCCTTTGATGTCTTCATGCTGCCAGTATGTTCCACCGTCGACGTCTGCGATAACAACGTTACTGTCACCCTTTGCAATCGTCCATCCGTTCATCGCGTTCATACGTGTAAATGCGTTTGTCTGATTCGTAGCAAAGAAAGGGTCATTCGGGACATCGAACAAGCGGTTTACATATTGCGGCTCTGCATACTCGATGTCGGCGGACACACTTAGCTGTTGTGCAACTTTTCTTGGATCGAATGAGCGGTCAAAACCGATAACGTAGATATTTGAAAGGTCAACTTTGCCGGATGCATAGTCGAGGTCACTCGGTTGTTTCACTCCTTTGAACATTTTCACAACAGAAGTAACACTGAATTTCGACAAGATCTTTCCTGCAGGACTGAAACGGTCAACTGCCTTCCCCTCCTGCATAACGACCCCGTGTTTAAATTTGACAATGACAACACCTGGGACAACCTCGCCTGATTGGGTAAGGGGTCGGTCGGAAATTGTCTGCATTCCCGGCTTCGTCGCCGAAAATGCGGCGATTTGAAAACCGAGCCATACCATCAAGGCAAGGTAGATAACCTGTTTCATGAAGTAACCTTTTCTACTGATAAGATCATTTCCAACCTTCCTTAAAAACAATCCTGCGGCAAATTTCTCCTTCAATAGAATTAAGAAATTTTTGTTTGAGTTGCAAATACATTAACGATATAGCCCTTTGTGGACAATATATTCTTCAACTGCTTTCGGAACCAAATATCGAATGGAACGTCCCATTTTAACGCGCCGGCGAATATCGCTTCCGGAAATACCAATCTGTGGTACAGTTACAAACTCAGCCGATTTCGAAAACTCACTCCTGGCATCAGAAGAGGAAAAACCCGGCCGGTTCATGACAATTAAGTTCGCATTTGCTATGATTTCGTGTGGTGATTTCCATGTTTCAAATTCGATAAAATTATCGTATCCGATAATAAGACTAAACCGGGCTCTCGGATAGAGCGAAATCAGTGCAGCCAATGAATCGACTGTGTATGAGAGGCCGCTTCGCTCTATTTCCAGCCTCGAAGCTTCAAACAAGGAATTCCCCTTCACGGCCAGTTGCGTCATCTCAAAGCGGTCGTGCGCGGACGCCATTGAAGGGTCATTTTTATGGGGAGGATTGGCTGAGGGAATAAAAATAATTTTATCGAAATGGTAGTGGTCGCATACATGTTCACTGACAATCAGGTGGCCGACATGCGGAGGATTAAACGTGCCACCAAAAATTCCAAGCTTCATCGAGCGGACTTTTTCGATTTATATTTTTTATCAAACATCTTGAACATCTCGTGCGTCCTGTGCGGAAATTTTTCCTCCGTGGCAGCAAGGGCCTCGATGTCGTTTTTCAGCCGAGCCAGGTTAAACCCGGAATCGAGCGAATAACCGGTCGGCGTAGGAAAGAGAAGAGCATTTGACCTGCACATGCGATTCATCAAAAGATTAAAATTACTGAGCGGGTCGCCTTCGTCGACATTAAACAATATATGAATATCCGATTTCAATGCGAGAAAGAAACACTTCCCCTCAGCGGTTGGACCCAGAACAATACAATTATCTTCATACTCCAACTGGTGAAACACACTCATCAAAAACTTTGTGGAAAACAAGGGGTGATTATCAAGAATTACAATAACCCTGTCATAATGCTGAAGAAAGACGGATTCAACAGCCTGTTGTACCTGCTCTGCAAATGAGCCCGACGGTAAATCGCAAATTGTGATGCGTGGACGAAACCGTGACAGCAGGTCATCGGAGAATTCCGCACCATCCCGGTAGAGAAAAACATCAGCGTCTTCGACAAGGCAGCACGATTCCGTAACATCTCCGAGCATTGCGGTAAAGAGCGTATCAAGGTCGTCCCACGGAAGAGCCGCGAACGGCTCGTCGCGATTACTCCGATTGATCTGGGGGATTCTGGAAAAGAGCACTATGGCTTTATTCTGTCTTTTCATATCAAGAATAATAAAAAAAATATCAATTTCTTCTTAAGATGCAAGTGTCGAGAGATATTGGAGCCATGACTGCATTTTTTCGATGTACGTGTGCATACTAAATTTAGAGGATATTTTTAACCGGGCTTTCATTCTCATTGTCCCGTATTTCTCCTTATTTAAAGCTATTTCAATCAATTTATCCGCTAGGGCATCAACACTTCCCGCTGGAAGGATGAAGCCGTCTGATCCGTGGTCAATGATCTCTCCAGCTCCCCCAGCATCCGAAGCTATGACCACCTTTCCGGAAGCCATAGCCTCAAGGACAACAGTAGGAAGGGAATCGGGAACCAGTGAAGGCTGTACTACAACATCACTCGATGCATAGACGTGCGCCATCTCGCGCTGAAATCCAATGAATGAAAAATATTTTTCTAACCCGTAATGTTCTATCCGATGTTCAAGCCGGGTCTGGTAATCATTCTCAAGATGGAACGGTTTTCCTGCGAAAACAAATCTTGCCTGTGGTATGTCGTTGACGACCCGAATTGCAGATTCAATCAATACTTCATCTCCTTTTTCCCGCATAATCCTGCCCGGTAAGGTGATGATAAAATGTTCTTTGGTAAAACCGGGGGTAAATTGAAATCCACTCCCTTCAGAGGTTTCAAATTTTCTCACATCTACGCCATTGTAAATAACTGAAATTTTCTCCTCTGCTGCTCCACCTGCACGAAGGGGTTGGCATACGGCTTCTGAAACTCCTGCTATCGCTTTGGGACACCGCCGCGCCAGCCAAAAGAGAAACTTTTGCTGGACCATGCTGAAGTTGTGTCTGTCAATAATGTCATGCAGTCTCCACCCGTATGGAATCGACAATCCACGCATCGTAAAACTACCGTACACATGCGATTTGATCGAATTGGAGACAACGACATCGGGTGATCGTTCTCGAATAAATTTCCGCAGCTCCATCACTCCGCGCTTCAGCGATACTATTCGGGAAAAAGAAAATGAAGCCGACTTCCTCCTGACGGTCAATAACTCCCGGTCGAGAGCAAGGGTGTGTACGTTCACACCGATGTTCCTTACCTCCTCGGAAAGCGGACCTTCCTGAGGCACAATCAACTCGCAGGAAATGTTTTCCCTGTCGCACGAGCGAAAGAAACCGAGCAACGTCAATTCAGCTCCGCCGAGCTCAGTTTCATGATTGAGGAATAAGACCTTCTTCAATGACCCAGAACCTCTCTGTACAATGCGTACGTCCTTTGCGCGATGATACTCCATGAATAATGGTTACGGACACGCAATCTCCCCTTCTCAGCCATTTGCCGACGCTCCTGCGGTTGGGTCAGAAGAAATGAAAGCCGGTTTGCGAGCTCCTCTGACGCACCTTCATGAAATATAATGCCCGCATCTCCAACGACATGTGGAATTTCGCCGGAATCCGACCCGATTACCGGCGTCCCCGATGCCATTGCTTCAATGAGAACTCTGCCAAATTTCTCACGCCAGCGTTCTGTGGTCCTCGACGGGAGAACGAATATATCCATCGCGGCAAGGTATTTCGGAATTTCACGATGAGGCACCGGCGGAATCATTTGAAGTCGGTCACCAAGGTTTAGCTGCCCCGATAGTCGTTCAATCTCTTTACGATAGGTCCCGTCACCCACAAACACAATTTTACAATTCAGTCCCGCTGCAGCACGTAATAATGTGTCAAGACCTTTGTGTTCCGCGAGGGCACCGATATAACCGACTACCATGTCATTTGACCAGCCCAGACTCTTTCTTGCGTCGTGCCTCGTCCAGGAGAACTGATTGGGGTCGACGCCGTGAGGAACGATTTCAACTTTACCAGTGTACTCTTTCTTCCGCAATACAGCGACAGCGTCTTCATTGCGTGCCAGAAATGCAGAAACATTCCTGTAGGCATACTGTTCGATAAAGTTGAACGGCACTGGATATTTCTTATAATCGCTTTGTGAAACGTGCATTACTATTCGACTGTGCGGGGAAAACATATTCCGTAACAAAATTATCTGGGCGCTTCCAAGATTGAAGGGTTCGTCTTCTATATCAATAATATCCGGGCGCATTTTTTTCAGAAGAGAACGAATTTTTTCTCTAAAGACCGATAAATGCAGGTTGCCGCTAAAGTACGTGTCACAAATTTTGATGGTGTAAGTTTCCGCATCACGTACTTCAAGGAAGCGCTTTTGGCGACTCCAGAGTTCTTTCCAGTATGGCGGGACAAGCACAGTCAGGGTCACTCCGGGAAGTTTTGCAATCTCACGCGGCTTTCCGTGATAGAGTTCCTGAATTAATGATGTGAAAGATATCATTAGAATCTTCATATCATTCTCACCATCGCCGTTCCCTCGTTATCACTTCCTTCTCATCAAATTCTCATACAGCTGAAGCAATTTCGGGAATTCCTTATCCCAGTTGTACCGGTCGGCAGTCAGGCGCAACCCGTTCATCCTCATCTGTTTGACCTTTTCCGGATTATTGTACAGTTGTAGAATTCCGTCTGCAATTGCCCGAGGACTTGAAGAATCAACGCAAACACCGATCTTTTCTGATTCAACGATATCGCGATAGCTCGGTAAATCAGTCGCAAGGATCGGTAATCCCATCATCATGTATTCGAATAGTTTATTGGAAGCAGTCGCATGAAACTGATAGTTTCTGCAGTCCTCTCTGACGAATGTAACGCCGACATCGGCACCTGCACATAATTCAAACCTTTGAGAACCGTCAGTCAGAAAGCCCATGTAGAGGACCCTATTACTGAAATTCCTTTGTGCGATAGTATCGTTCATCCATTGTTCAAACGAGGTGGTGATACGGCCAACCAACACCAACGCCACATCGTCGGGCATATAGCTCATCGCTTCAATAAGTTTATCTATTTTTCGCGCAGACCCGACGCCTCCCTGATAGTAAACAATAAAATTACCCCGTATTCCTTTCTCCTTGAGAATTTGCCGCAGGTGTGAACCTGCGGGCCGAGGAATGAACACCGGACAGTTGAACACAACGGTTGGAAATGTAACAGCTCCATACTCTTTGAAATAAATTGACGCCCGGTTGACTTCTGGCGCAACGAGCGCATCAACCCTGGGACAAAAAAACCTGTCGAGCCGTTTCCAGAAATTATCCCAACGAATGCCGGGGGTTTGTTCACCCCACAATTCACCTGCACGATAGACGACCGGTTTCCTCTTCAGAAGGGCGAGTGGATAGACATACGGTAACGTCACAAGATCGTATCCGATAAAGAGGTCAGCCCGGCGAAACAACCCCCACAAAAAACTTCGCAATGCGAACTCTGCATAACGGAAGGACTGAAAAAGATCGTTCTCGCCAAGGATTGTGCGAGTGATGAGTTTCATCCTGTGGATATAAAAGCCCGGTACAGCCTCCTCAAACCCGGGCTGATGAGGATGGTAACGCAAACCCAGAAATCGGAACGTGTAACCGCTTTTTGTGAGGCTCGTGCCTTCATTGATGACAGGGGGAATGTCATCGAGCGTACTAAACATGAACATGAGGATCTGCTTTTTCATGCAAGCGTTCTCTTCGCTTTCGACCTGCCGACGCAATATCCTAACAACTGGGAAACTTCTTTCACCAATGTGAGAAAAAAAAGGGGAATTAATTTCCACCATGGCAAGGAAGCCGTTTTCAAGGGCAGCACGATTTGGATAAACGCGACGAGCAACACCACAAGGCACATGAGAGGGACAATTGGATCAATAGCGAAACCCACAAAGAAAAATATTACGCTGAGGAACAACCCTAACCTCTTGAGAAACAACATCGAATGAATGCGGGCTTCTCCGTCACCGATTCCGTATTCAAAATATTGCCTGCAAAATTCCTTAAGATTACCTCTCGGCCGCCAATAGACAATCGCGCCGGGAGCGAGCACAAGGCGCACATGTTGTGCTTTCAGCCGAAGCATAAAGACCGCATCTTCAGCCCACATCGATAAACCTTCCGGGAATCCTCCTACTCTCTCCCACCACCTTTTTCTCAATGCGAGAGATCTCGCGGTAGGGAGATAGTCCCGAATGTCCAGCTTTTCAAAAGGTTTATTCAGATAACCCACCCACCGCTCAAATGAATTGCGGGCATCAATTTCTGTGCGCCCACCAACCACATCGACATCATCCTGCCCTTCGAACGGCTTGATTAATTCCTGAAGCCAATGTTTATTGACCCGACAGCCTGCATCGGTCATCGCAATGTAATCATACCGTGCATGCTCAATGGCGATATTCCTTCCACGCGCTACATTACATCCCTTCTCAACAACGAGTCTCAACATCGGGTGCTTGGAAGCAATGCTTTCAATTGTGTCGATCGTTCCATCGGTCGAACCTCCATCGACGATAACGATCTCTGAAGGTGTGCGTGACTGCGATACGAGGTCGTTGAGAAACAACCGGATTGAATCCTGTTCATTCAAGACTGTGGCAATGACAGAGACATTCATGATTGCTTGCACCGCGGGTTCAGGGACAGGCTATTGAAGAAAATTGGGCACACCATCGTTGACTTCAAAGCGGCACCCGCACGATATGCAGAGATAACTTGAGAGGTCGTTCTTAAGATTGCCGTGGCAACCGGGACAACATAATACCGAATCCAATTTCGAACGGATATTCTCAGCCTGACGTTGTGGTTGAAACCGCCATTTTATTTTCAAACGGGATTTTTCCCAGCTATCGTATTTTTCAACAATTGCGGGAAAAAATTTCCGACAAAAATTGAAAATCTCGCGTTTTGCAAGAAACGCACCGAATTTCAATCGCCGACGGTCAAATTCCTTCAACCCTCTCACCTCGCTCCCTATAAAATTCGTATACTGCCTATATTTCTCTTCCATGTCGTTATCGGAAATGATTTTATAATCGATTGTTCCCGACCATTCGAACCGGACGATAAAGAGACGTGGAAATGCCCAGAATACGTCGGAAAAAAGATAATCAAACACTTCGGGGATGGTATAGGGGGAAGCATTTTGCGGTGTTTTCCGGTTCAGGAATAATTGCTTTCCGTCGGAGTACACATACCACAGATGAATATCATGTTTACCGACGATCCGCTCGGCATAGACAGACGGAGTTTCAATATATCCCGCTCTGGCAACACGCATCAGTTCCCGAAAAGCCTGCCCGACATCCGGAATATGTTCAACCAGGTGAGAACAAATCACATAATCGAATGCTCCATCCTTAAATGGCAATCTCTCGACATCCGCAACAAGAACCGGACGGTCATCGATTTTCATCGGTGTATTCTTGCGATGAGGTGACGGTTCAAAAAATTTATCGACCAAAATATGCGAACGAGGATTCGGATTATCACCGCTCCCGATTTCGAGAACAAAATTTCCAGGTTGAATGAGTTGCATAGCTTTAAGAGTTTATCTCCGGCAGAAACACGGATCGATGAGCCTGATTATTTGAGCATCTCATACACAATATAACATTTCACGAAACATTTCTCAGGAATTTTTATTGAAAAGGTTAGAACGAAGGACCTGGAGATCTGAAAACTCAACACCTCCGATTACCCCGATAATAACAATATACACAACAACTGAAATCGTGATAACGGCGACGGTATTGAAGTCAATCAACCAGGCAACACAACCCATCACAGCAGCTGCAACAATCGGTTTCGGGAACATTCCTGCGAAAGAATAATGCACAACCTTCCGGCCATACACGTAGGCAATCGAGAACACAACAATTTCCGCAATAATGGTTGCAACAGCGGCGCCCACCTGCTGATACCGTGGAATCAAGAACAGATTCAAAAAAAAGTTCACTGCCGCACCGGTTGAAGTTGCGGCAACGAAATACTTCCGCTCGTCGCGGGCAATCAGCGCGGTGATATAGGGAACGCTGCAAAATGACGTCACGATACTAAGAATCAAAATGCGAAACGGTAACACCGCCCCTTCATACCCAGGACCATACACCGTTTGAATAATTTTCGGTGCAATCACTACCCCTCCCACTGCTATCGGCAGGCTGACGGAGATAAGAAAGCGCGCTGAATACCGAAGCAATAGTTGCGCCCGCTCAGGGGATTCATGAAACAGTCTCGAAAGTGTCGGATACAGTGCTGAGCTGAATAACGACCCCAGTCCCAGCAACGATAAGGTGATTGCCGATGCAGAAACATACCAGCCTGTCACACGGTCGGTTGTGAGGAACCCGAGCATAACGATATCGATACGATAAAATATCTGAACCACGAAAGAGGTCAATGCCAGCGGAAGAGCCGCATATAATATTGGGTTCCAATCTGTCGTGGTAAACGAAGCGGATATCTTACCAAAATGTCTTCTGTACAGGGCATAGAAGAAAATCACAGCGGCAGTTTCAGGGACCAGAATTGTGACGGCAACGAGTGCGAGGTCGTTGCTTCCACGCACCAGTGTGAATACAAGCACAAGGTACAGTACATTTCGTACAAGGGCAACGATGGCAAGCCATTCCATTTTCTCCACGCCGCTGAAGACCCATTCCATAGTCAATCCGTTGGTGAACACCGACAACGCAAGGAGCGCCATCAACCACCGAACATCTTGCGGGCGATCCAGGAAACGGACAATAATCAGCAAGCTTACAAATGATACAAGCGTTGTAATCACTTTTATTCCAAAGATTTGTCCGACCAGCTGTTGCAACCTATCTCTTCGCCTCGCTATCTCACGGATTCCGTACGCGTTGAGCCCCAGCACTGCAACGATAATGAAGTAAGACGAGAACGATTGCGCAAACCCTAGCTTTCCAAATCCATCCACACCGAGGATACGCCCAAGATAAGCAGTCGTTATGAAGCCGACAACCCTTGCGACAGTTTCGGCCGTCACAAGTGAAAAAAGGTTCTTGATAAGGAGTTGTCCGGTTCTCATTCAGTGATACATAGATGTTTGCGCGAAAATCCAGACTTCATGGGGACAAAATGCGGTTAAAAAAATCATGGAGCTTTTTCGCAAGAACCTTATTTGTATACAAGTTTTGAATTCTGACCTTCGCCCGGCTGATATATTCATCTTGTACGGATGTGTTTTCTAACAAGAACGAGAGCTTCCCTGCAAGGTCAGCCGAATCATTCTCCTGAAATATCTGTCCGGCATCCCCAATAACTTCAGGAATCGCGCCGGAATTTGACCCCACGACCGTCACCCCGCATGCCATCGCCTCGATGAGGATTCTCCCAAATTGTTCTTTCCATTCGGGAGTTGTAAGGGATGGGAGGACAAGAATATCAACCTGCTGTAGGTAGCGTTGTACTTCTTCATGCGGTACAGCTTCGACAAATTTCACCTGATGATGGATATGCAGCCTTTCAGCGAGCAGCTTCAACTCATCTTTTGCTGTTCCAGTTCCAATAATGAGGAGGCTCCAGTTTCCAGGTAGACGCGCCACAGCTTCGAGCAGGAGGTGTATTCCTTTTTCATGTTCGAGCCTGCCCATGTAGGAGATCACAGGTCGCGGTAGCGAATCAATCCGGGAGGTTTGTTCACTCTTTTCACACATAATAACGTCAACGCCATATTGCGGAAAAACCGTTACGGGTTTGGCAAATCCCCGTCGCTCCAGAATTGAAGCCGCCTCATGCGAACCTGCAACCGCGCCTGCAGCAGTGTTCAGGACATACTTCAGAATTCGTTCGGAAACGTTCTTGTACCGTTTCCAGATATTCTCCCATGTAAAAAAAACAAGTTTTACATTATGAGCTTCTGCATATCTTGTTGCCTGCCACGCAACAACGCTCCACGGTTCTTCCTCAATGTAAAGAAGGTTTGGAGCAAACGAAGAGACCGTTTTCCTGAAAACAAATGGATGATAAAAATACGACGCAACGCGGTTTAACCTGTATGCGGGAAGAACAGCCGTTTGAAGGGCAGATGGTTCATGTTCGGCGGCAATAACGCGACGTCCCCCTTCGTTCCATTCTGGAGGAACGATAAGCCTAACGTGCGCATCCTGCAATTGCGCTAACTCATGAAGCTTTCCCCGATAGGAACCGACGATGCTGCTATGCGAAACTACGAGCACGTTCATCAACCACATCCGTAAGAAGAACGGGAAAAGATCACGAGCATACTTATTGGAGAGCGGATGTCGTGGATATTTTTCTCACCCGTACCTGACGGATACGCCGCTGGCTCTTTTTCATTACGGTAATATGAAGATTACCGTGCTCGATCTCTTCCTGGATTTCGGGTATTCTTCCGGTAATTTTATACAGGAAACCGTTCAGCGTTTCATATTCCGGGTCCTCGGGGATTTCCACTCCGAACCGCTTGTTAAATTCATGAATACTGATCCGCGCATTCACCAGCGCAGAACCATCCGCAGATTGTTCAACGTCCTTGAGCACTTCGTCGTATTCATCATGAATCTCGCCGACAATTTCCTCAAGGATATCCTCCATCGTAATAATTCCCTGCGTTCCGCCGAATTCATCCACTACGATGGCAATATGAATTTTCTTTTCCTGCAAATTTCTCATGAGCTGACTTATTTTGATAGCATCCGGCACAAAATATGCCGGCCGGATAATATCCTGTAACACAATGAGGTCGCGATGTTCAAGCAAACTGATAAGGTCTTTCGTATAAATGATGCCGACGATGTTATCGATCGATTCTTTGTAGACTGGCAGCCGGGAATACCCCTCTTCAGAAACTATGCGGATAAGATGGTCACGGAGCGTCTTTATTTCGACGGCGACCATTTCAGTCCGGGGCACCATTATTTCTTTAGCGGTTGTGTTTGAAAATTCAAAAATGCTCGAAATCAATTCCTGTTCTGTCTTATTCAAGACGCCTGTTTTTGCGCCTTCATTAACAATCATCTGCAGTTCTTCTGCCGAATGAATTAGCTCGCTTGCACTCACAGAGGGGATTCCCACCAATTTCAGCAGAAGGTTCGCCGCCCTGTTGATAAGCCAGATAATCGGCTTGAATACCTGGTAAAACAATTGAAGCGGAACTGATATTATCAGCGTCGTCTCTTCGGCGTGCTGGATGGCAAGGTATTTCGGTGCAAGTTCTCCCAGGATGATATGCAGAAAGGTGAGGATGCCGAAACTTACCGCGAAGGCAAATGCCTGTACGGCATGCTCTCCGAAAATACCTATTGCGGCAAACGGCTCCCGAAGAAGGTCGGCAATGACAGGCTCACCAATCCACCCGAGGCCGAGGCTCGTGAGGGTAACGCCGAGTTGTGTAGCAGAGAGGTACGCGTCGAGATGTTCAACGATATTTTTGGCAAGCCAGGCTCTGCGGTGACCACTCTTTATCCGCTGGGCAATCTGGGAAGAACGAACCTTGACAATCGCGAATTCCGACGCGACAAAAAATCCGTTTGCTAAAACAAGAAGAAGGATAAACGCAATATCGACAATGACCTGGGCTATCATGCAATAGAACGGTATCCTCTTGTTTTAGAAAGATTTAAGGAAAAGATATTAGCCAATGTACAAGAAAGAGACTAATTAATCAAACGGCGGGAAATTACTTATAATATCCGTTCTTGCCTTGAAAGCAGCTTTTATGGCAATTTCTTTTTGAAATCCTGAAACTGTTTCGTAAAGAGATTGGCATCCGATGGTTTTGGATTTCCCATCTGTTGCAGGAGCATGTTAACGTGGTCGATGCGGTCCTGGTCAAGAGGATGGGTCGAAAGGAACCGGTCAAGTCCTCCGCCACTCTTCCCTCCTTTTTTTGTGATCATTTTCTCAAAGAAATTTGTTATTGCGCCTGGAAAATATCTCGAGCCTGAAAGATATTTCAACGAATATTCATCCGCTTCCGACTCATCCGAGCGGCTGTTCGCAAGCAATCCGAGCCCGGTAAAAAGATTTGCCGTCATATCGGCAATCTGTGAAGGGTTCTGCCCCAGCGCAATTGAAAGGACAATCTGTGCACCGTACGCGGTTGTGATTCTTTTTGTCGCATGCCTGCGTTCTGCGTGAGCAATTTCATGCCCAATCACACCCGCTAACGTCGCTTCATTATCAACAAATTTCAGTAGCCCCGTATATACATAAATAAAACCACCCGGCGTGCAAAATGCGTTGATGGTGCTATCGTCATGAATGATTTCATATTTGTAAGCATACACACCGCGTTTCGTGATTGCAGGGGATGCAAGCACTCTGTTCCCTACATCCATCACGTACTGCTTCACCTCAGGGTGTCCGATAAGAATAGGATATTCCTTTGGGTCCTTCCGTATCTGGTCGTCCATTTGCTGGCCGAGTTTGATGTCATCACTGTCTGAAAAAATATTTACCCCGCATTGTATTGCAAACAACGAGGATAACAGGATACATGATACGAATGTAATGACGCCGGCATTTTTTTTCATAGTTCCTCGACGTAATGACGAAGTTGACGCCTAATATACTTCAATACAGAATATTTTCCAACACAAGCCCTTTTGCCGGTGCGTTTAACCCAGCTATAGTCCTGTCTTTTTTTTTAATAATTTCCAGAAATTTCTCGACGGAAATATAACCCCTTCCCACGTCGACAAGTGTTCCAACGAGCGTGCGCACCATATTGTGCAGAAAACGATTCGCGCTGATGGTAAATATAAGAGACCTTTCCTCTTCTGCCCAGACGGCATCAGTGACTGTACACCGAAAATGTTCAACATCTTCATCTTTTTTGCAAAAGGACTCGAAATCATGTGTGCCCAGGATTGACTTCGTAGCAAGATGCATTGCATTCACGTCAAGCCGAAATCCAATATACCATGACATGCCGCGCAGGAGCGCAGCGGGTTTTCGTATAATCGAATACGAGTATGTCCTTCCTTTTGCACTGAAACGGGAATGAAAATCAAACGGCACGTCAGCTACTTCATGCACGACAATATCTTCCGGAAGAAGTCCATTGAGTCCCCCCTGGATGGCAAAATTATCAAGTCGAGTATTCGTTCTGAAATTTGCAACCTGTCCTCGAGCATGCACACCTGCATCCGTCCTGCCCGCGCCTATAACATTGACCTCTTCCTGAAGAATGTTCCGGAGAACCGATTCGATTTCACCCTGAATTGTCCGGCCGTTTTCCTGTCGTTGCCAACCCGCATAATTCGTACCGTCGTATTCAACAAGGAGTTTTACATTTCGCATGGTTGACAGAATGGGATTGGATAGAAAAGTATATGCAGAACACCATTACATAGGGAAGCAACGTAATTGACCAAAAGGGGCTCTGTCACTAACGGCGATCCTTCGCCAGGAGCATTCGCTAGAATTGTTTTGAAAGCGAAATCATAATGCCGTTGGGATGGGCGAGTCCGCCGATAACATTTGCATGAATATTAATCTGGTCCGCTTCGCTGATGGCATTATTATGAGCGATTGCCATTCGTGCAGCATTGATTGCGCTGACGATATGATTGACAGCTATTGCGGCGGCAACAAACCTCATGTCATTGAACCGTTCATCGCTGGTAACGCGCATGTCATCAAAATATTGCCGGTTTGCATTGCTGTCCCAATTCCAGTAAGAAGTCGAAGTGTTGTACAATTTATCCGGTTCCCGGTTGCGGAGAATCTGCGCATTGTAGTCGTAGACGTTCTGGAATTCTCCGATATCCACAAAATATTGATCGTCTTTCCCGTCCAGATTAATTTGAGCGTGCTGGATGGCGAAACGACGTGCGTCATCTTGCAATGAAGTGGCATGCCAGTCATAAGCGCCCAACGTTAGCCACAGAGCGCCTTCGGCGATTGTAAAAAATTTACCCATGGAATAATTGCCGGTATACAACTCTCCCATACCTGGCAGAAGAAGTGAGTAAACGATTGCAGTCGTAACGTTTTTCTTTTCCGGCGGCCCCGACATTTCATCCTGCATCAAACGTAATTTATCAGTAAACGTCCCCATTTCGGGGGAAAGGGAGGTTGTTCCATACCGGTGAGATTGTACCACCATCGACGTCTGTCCTGAAGCAAATCGGATCATGGTCAATGTAAGCAGCAAGAAGTATTTCATCGTTTCCTCACAGAATGAAGATAAGTTATGACAACGCCACAGCTTGATTGAAACCCGGTGAATATGAATAGCAGGAGATATGTTCTATCACATCATCCATGATTTTGCCAACGCACACATCGTCGTCAACACCGGTAATATGAACATTTCGTATCTGGTTGACAAGTGGAACATTGGTTGGACATTCGACTCGGAGATAATTTTTTGTCAGCCCGGAAGTTCTGTCGTCATGCATTTCCGATTCAAACAACACAGAAACTGCCTTTCCGATAAATGAACGATAAAAGGCGTGACGCTTTCTTTGGCTCAATACCGTGAGCAGTTTATTCCGGCGATACCGTTCAGTCAATTCCACAATTCCGCAGTACGTTGCAGCTGGAGTATGCGCACGTTCCGAATATGTGAAGACATGCAAATATGAAACCGGAATGTCAATCAAAAATTTTTGGGTCTCTTCAAACAATTTCTCAGTTTCCCCGGGAAACCCCACAATAACGTCGGCACCGATTGCAGCGTCCGGGTCGCTTCTGCGGATGTATTCAATCAGTGAGCGATAATGATTTGTCAGATAACGACGCTGCATGCGTTTGAGAATCGTATCGCTGCCGCTTTGCAGAGGAATATGGAAGTGGTTGCAGAATTTTTCAGAATCGTATAAGAAGTCAACCATTTCCCTCGTGAGCAAGTTCGGTTCAATCGAACTGATACGAATCCTCTGAAGTCCCTTGATCTTTTCAAGCGATATCAGGAGATCTTTCAAGCTCAAATCGCTGTTCTTCCCGTAATCACCGACATTCACACCGGTCAATACAATTTCCTTATAACCGTTTGCGACAAGGTGTTCTGCCTGAAGCACAATGTCCTCGCGCGACGCACTGCGGCTGGTTCCCCGGGCGAGTGGAATCGTACAAAAGGAACAATTGAAATCACAGCCATCCTGTACTTTGAGAAATGCACGGGTTCTTCCTCCGACTTCCGCGGAATAAGCGGGCTCGAATTCCGTAACGCTGTCGATGCACGAAATAAATACCTGGGATTTCTGGCGCTTGGTGAAATCGTTCTCATAAGAAAACACCCGAAGCTTTTCATTTGTCCCCAGTACAAGGTCGACACCATCGATGGTGCTAATCTCATCAGGTTGAAGTTGCGCATAACATCCGGTAACTATAACGTACGCCTCCGGAGAGTCTCGAAGAACTCGACGAATAAGCTGACGGCATTCCTTGTCAGCACGTTCGGTAACGCTGCACGTATTCAACACGAACACATCGCACTTCTCACCGCTCGGTACAACGGAAAATCCATGGTCAATAAACTGACGACCGATGGTTGATGTCTCCGCAAAATTGAGCTTACACCCCAGCGTATGTATGGCAACTTTCTTCATGCATTAAAATACAAAGAGTTGCCTGAAAAGACAACTCTTTGAAGTAATCACGTATGTCGAATCCTTACATCAAGAAATCGGATGTCGGTGGCTGGTCCGGAAGAATATCGGGTACAGTATCGGCCGATTTCCCGGAAACAGTCGCTACATCCTTCAACGTCATCGGCGGGAGCTTATGTTTCGCCGCGTACTCATCTATTGCCTTCTGCTCCTTTCCGCGTAAGTATTCAACCGCTGAAAGAACAATCTTCTTGCTTTCCTTGTCAAATTCCGTCACCCGTAACGGTAGTTCATCCGATACGCGGAACATGTCGGCAATATTTTTAATTTGGGTTGTCGCAAGCTGTGAAACCGGCACAAAACCGTCGACCCCGAGGGGAAGTTCTACGATGACCCCTTTTTCGATAATGCGTACGATTTTCCCTGTCGTTTCGATACCGACTTTATAGGATTCCGCAAACGCATCCCAGGGGTTTTCCCGAACTTGCTTATGCCCCAGAGAAATTCTTCGTTGCTCAACTTCAACTCCGAGAATAACGACTTCGAGCCGGTCACCTTTTTTGACAACTTCGCCGGGGTGACGGATTTTCTTTGTCCATGACAAATCCGAAATATGAACAAGCCCGTCAACTCCTTCCTCCAGTTCAACAAATACGCCGAAGTTTGTCAGGTTACGGACGATGCCAGTGTGCTTCGAGCCAACAGGATATTTTTCCATGAGGTTGAGCCAGGGGTCAGGTTCCAGTTGTTTCATCCCGAGCGAGATTTTTTTGTTTTCTTTATCCAGGCTCAGGATAATGGCCTCGACCATTTGTCCCATCGAGACAACCTGCGATGGATGCTTGATATGCTGTGTCCAGCTCATTTCGGAAATGTGAATAAGTCCTTCGATCCCTTTTTCAATTTCGATGAATGCACCATAATCGGCGAGCGAGACAACCTTGCCTGTGACTTTCGTGCCAATAGGATATTTGGATTCGATGTTCTCCCAGGGATGGGGCTGCAGCTGTTTTAAACCCAATGAAATACGCTTTTTTGCTTCATCAAAATCAATAACGACAACATTAATTGTCTGGTCGAGTTTGACGACTTCAGACGGATGATTGACGCGTCCCCAGGAGAGGTCGGTGATATGGATAAGCCCGTCTACTCCTCCTAAGTCGACGAACACGCCAAAATCGGTAATTGCCTTGGCGGTTCCTTCGAGCACCTGTCCCTTTTCAAGACTTCCGAGAATGGCGCTCCGTTGCTCATGCATCTCAGCTTCGACAAGAACTTTATGGCTGACGACGACATTTTCATTAGGGTGATTAATTTTTACGACGCGAAGTTCCATTGTTTTTCCAAGGAACTGGTCGAAGTCGCGGACCGGCTTTACATCAATCTGTGATCCGGGTAAGAATGCATCCAGTCCCATTAAATCCACAACCAAGCCGCCTTTGATGCGGCGGGTAATTTTTCCGTGAAGGATCTCGCCGGATTCAAACGCTTTTGTAATCCGTTCCCAGATGCGGATAAAGTCGGCGTGCTTTCTGGAAAGCACAAGTTGTCCATCTTTGTTTTCGACATTTTCAAGAAATACTTCAACCTCGTCACCCGGCTTTAACTCGTCGATGTTGGGGAATTCCACTAATGGAACCAGGCCTTCCGATTTGAAACCGATATCGATGGCAACGCCGTTATCCGTTATTGCAACGATTTTCCCCTTGACGATTTCACCTTCGTGAATAGTACTAAAGGTTTTATCGTACAACCGGGAGAGCTCCTGGTATTCTTCTTGAGTGTATTCTCTCTCTTCAATGTCGGAAACGCGAAACTTCGTTCCATTTTTTGATTTTTGTGCAGAAGAAACTCCCATCGGTTGTTGTGTTTCGACGTTCGATGAAAACATTTCCTGTCCTGTCTTTTCCTTGTGCTCTACAACCATTCAATCTCCTATAATATTTATGAATTATGTATACCCCATCATTGCTGCATCAGTGTGTAAGTCATCGACCACAGCCGTTGCAACAACAACGTTATCTGTTGTTGGATTTGTTTGTTAAGATGACTTTATTAATTGCGTGACGTGACTGATGAGGAAACGTTCATCAGGTCTTCGATATCCTGCTTGATGCGTTCCATCAGCCATTGTGGTGTCGAAGTAGCACCGCTAATGCCGATTCGCTCCACACCGTTGAACCATTCTGGTTGTAATTCCGATTCATTCTCGACGAAATAGGTACGGGGGTTGGCTTCTTCACAAATGTGAAATAAGACTTTCCCGTTCGAGCTGTTGCGGCCGGCGACAAATACCATGATGTCATTCTGCTGTGCGAATTCCCTGAGCTTTTTATCCCTCCCGAACACTTGTCCGCAAATCGTATCTTTTGCATGAAATTCGCTCGCCTGCTGGTCGAAACTATCTATCACTAATTCTTTGATTCTTTTTTGAAGTTCTTCTTTGATCTTATAGAACGTCAATTTGTCCATCGTCGTCTGCGAGAAAAGGACCGTCTTCTTCGTCAAATCAATATTGTCGATTCCTTCCAACGAATTAATGACGATTGCCGTCCCATTCGTCTGTCCGACCAGGCCGATGACTTCAGCATGATCCTTTTTTCCGTAGATAACGACCTGAAATCCCTGGTCATAAAATTTCTTAATTCGTTCCTGGACTTTCCAGACAACGGGACAAGTCGCATCGATCAACTCGACGCTAAGTTTCTTTGCAAGTTCAAATGTCGACGGCGGCTCGCCGTGCGCTCGGATAAGAACTTTACCGTCTCTGATGTTCGGAAGGTCCGTCTTAGAAATAGTTTTTAATCCGCGTCGTTCAAGTCGCTCGATTTCCCTCGGGTTATGGATAATGTCGCCGAGGACATACAATGTTTCGTTTCCCTGCAGGGTATCCAGCTCGCTCTCTGCGATATCGATTGTCCGAATAACCCCCCAACAAAAACCCGCGCTCTTATCGATGGTGACGGTCATTTCCGCTTTTCGAGAATCTCCTTTGCTTTTTGAACAATAAGCTCCGCCTGATCTTCAATCGTTAAATCAGATGTATCAAGAACAATTGCATCATTCGCTTTCTGGAGCGGGCTGATCGTTCGCTCTGAATCTTTCCTATCGCGCTCACCGATTTCCCGCACAAGCTCGTGCACGGCCACTTCGACGCCCTGTGCCTTCAAATCTTTTTTCCGGCGGCGCGCCCGTTCGTCGATGCTGGCAACCATAAAAATTTTCAGATCGGCATTCGGAAAAACTACCGTCCCGATGTCACGCCCTTCCAGTACAATCCCTCCCTTGGTTCCCATTCTCCGCTGTTCCCGTACCATGACTTCTCGAACTTTGGGAATAGCGCTGATAGCGCTCACGGCCTTCGTCACCTCTTGCGTCCGAATTTTTTCGGTGACATCTTCATCATTTAAAAGAACTCTTAACATTCCCTTCTGTTCAAGCAACTGAACCTTGGTTTTTTCGGCAAGCCGTCCGATTGCAACAACATCATCGAAAGGAATCCCTTGCGATAACACCATGAGTGTCATCGCCCGATACATGGCGCCTGTATCGATGTGCAAATACCCTAAACGTTTGGCGATTAATTTTGATGTTGTGCTTTTCCCTGAAGCAGCAGGGCCATCAATCGCAATAACTAATTTCTTCAAATCCGCTTCGTTTTAAGGTATTTTTTGGCTAATTAATATACAAAAATTAACTATTGGAATCAATATATGGGAGGGTAGCAAATCAACTTGATAATAAAGCAAGTCCCAGGGGCAGGATAGAATTCCTATTCCGTCCGGACCTGGACAGGGAAGGATTCCTGTCCTATGTTAAATTTTGAAAACGATGCACTTCCTATGTTAGAGTTATGGGATAATTTGAAACGTTTTCTCTAGCGCATTTCCATTTCTAAATCCATACATCGCATGCAGAGGTTTTTACATCCACGACATTACCGGTATTTACCGTGCCTGCCTGCTCAATCAACATTAGATGACATTCTTCAGCAGCAATGGGTCTATGTTCTAAACGCTTCGGCACAACAAACATCTCACCTTCATGCAACAGGACCTTTCCGTCGCGGAATTGAATTTCCAATTGACCTTTCAAAATAAGAAAAACCTCATCAGTCTCCTGATGATCATGCCAGACAAACTCACCCTTTATTTTAACCAGTTTGAAATGATAATTGTCCATCTGCGCGACATTTTTGGGAGACCAATATTCTGCAAATTTCGACAATTTCTCCTTAAGGTTAATAGCCTGGTAATTCAAGAGTAGTTCTCCTTTCAATGAAATGTTGACTGTGTTATTAGTATTTTTGTCTGTTGAAACAGCCTACTTCAACAATCACAAGCCTCTTCGCTATTTTATGAGAATCATTTTCTTCGTTTGATGAAACGTGCCGGCATCTAATCGATAAAAATAAACTCCATTAGCCAAATTGGACGCGTCAAAGTTCACCGACTTGTAACCAGGGTTTTGTCGTTCATTCACCAATGTGGCGATATGCCGACCAATAACATCATAAACATTGAGCTGAGCCATACTGTTTTCCGGCAACTCGTATCTGATAACAGTGATTGGATTGAACGGATTGGGATAATTCTGCAATAGCGTAAACGTGTGTGGTGTAATGTTGTCTCCATGAACTCCCGTTACTCCAGTTGCTTTGTTTATCAGATGAATCTCTCGAGGAAGGATTTTATTGTATAGCTGATCCTTGCTGGAAGAAGTTGGGATGATCCGGTACGGAACATCGACCGTACTATTTGTATTGCCACGCCCAGTGATCTGTATCGTCTGAGGAATATTCCAATTCGTCGTTGTGAAGATGACAGAAGAAGGTGAGGGCTCTCCTTGCGCAGTATCTGATGAGGCAAAAGAAATTGTAACGTCTGCAGTTGGGGGAACTGCCAATCGTAAGGCAAAAAACGCAGATCCACCCTCGGAAGTTGTCACGAGAACCGAGTCAGGTGAAATCACGATCCGCCGACCCAACGTCAGCCGAACGGCCCTGAGGGCGTCAATCCTGCCGTAACCAAAGACATAATCGTATCCCTGTGCACCAAGGTCTACACTCGCGTCACGAAGAATAGAGTACACGTCAGCATATGTGAGCGACTGGTCGGCTTGAAGGAGCAGCGCTATTGTTCCCGTAGCATGCGGGCCTGCAAATGATGTACCGCTCGCCTGTCCATATCCTCCTCCCAAAAAACTAGTGACGACTAATTCTCCGGGGGCTGAGAAATCAGGCTTCCGCCGGTCAGACGGAAACTGCGGGCCTGCAGCCGATGGTCCGACAGATGTTGCGGAATACGGGCCGTCGGCTGAGTTAGTGCCGCCGAAACTAAGACAATTGTTATAGTCGCCGGGTGATAGAGTTGTTCCGGTATCGGGACCGGAATTTCCAGCGATGAATACAGGAATAATACCCGCAGCCCTCCATGCCGACGCAGCGGTATAGAAATATGTGCTTCCCCGGGTATTCGAAATCCAACTGTTATTGATAACGTCTGGAAAATCATTCGTCGAGGGATTACCATCCGGATCCAAAATCCATTGCGCGGCATCTGTTAGTTGTGAGATGGTGGAGAAACCGGATGAGAGCATCTTTGCAGCAATGAAACGGGAGTTGAATGCTATTCCGATATCATTGGCATCTGGTCCGGGACCATCTCCGCCGAGTACGATCCCAGTAGTCGCCACACCATGACCAAGATCGTCATATGGATTTTTCAGATAGTTAATGGCGTCATACCATGAATTTGACCCGCCCCGCCAACGACTTCTAACAGCCGGGTGGGAGGTATCAATACCTGAGTCCATCATACCAATGATAATCCCGGAACCGTCCAGTCCGTATTGCATCCAGACAGAATCGGCATTTATCCTGGAGATGTTCCATGGTACAGAAGTCTCCCCGAATTCGATGGGAGGAGAACTCGACGCCCTCCAATCCTGAATGGCGCCAACCGCATCATCAATATCAATGCTTTCAACCTCCGGCAATCGATTCAATTTTGAGATGATGGATGACGTGACAGCAACAGAGATCGTATTATTAATCCAGAATGGCCTGACACCGCTTGCGTGAAGTTCATCTGCCAGGAGCTTCAGTGTCCCAGCCTGACTCAAGCGAGCATCTTCCTGCAACGAACGAATCATCGTCTCAGCGCCCGACCTCTTCCGCGAGAAGCGAGAGTAATCCGTGTGCTTATGAAAAGCTATGATGACCGGGAGTATTTCACCATGCCTGAGAGCAGCAATTCGATGTTTGAGTGCATCAGATATGACAGCTGAATGGACCTGCTCATTGGCAGGAAGCAGAACTACGAAGATAAAAAAAAGGAGGATGCGCTTTATGAATTTGACCAGCGGCACCCTCATCAGGGTAACGGATAAACATGCCGGTGACGGAGAAATCCACCACAACCCGGATTCCATATTGTTCTCCGCCATACGAAATTTAGGACGTGATTATCCCGTTATGGTCTTATGGATTTGCAGTTTTTTGCACCGGCGCAAATCGCATGACACATGTTAACGAATGTGCAATTGCCGTTGCAGACAACGGGCGCATATCCCGTCCCGCAACCGCAAGTACCTCCATTACCACAGTTTCCTCCAGCAACGGCTGAAATCTGACTTATTCCAGCCGCCAGAACGATCAAGGCGACCAGCAGAACACCAGCAAGTAATTTATTCATTACGCACTCCTTTCTTTTGGGATAAGCGAAAATGAATGAAATCATACTCCTATCGACCGACAGGAGCGATGAGGCAAGGTACAGGATCCCTCCCTTAAAAGAAAGCTCTTTGAGACGAACAGTTACTAATGAGAGATGAACTGCAGTTAACCTTCGACAGTTTGTTCTGCAGGATTATTTGTTTGTGATTTCGTACATTCACCCTGGCTCGGAATGTTTTCTTTGGTGGAATGAATGAACAGGGGTTCGATTAAATCACTCAACTTTCTTAAAATGTAAATTTATTTTTATGCGAAAATTAACGCACGACGAGATTGCGCAAAACCGTCATACCTCTGATGAACTGAAAAGAATCGAACGATTACCAATTTTTGTCATGCTCGATAATATCCGAAGTCTATATAACGTCGGGTCGATGTTTCGGACGTCAGACGGGGCGCGCATCGGCAAGCTGATTCTCACCGGATTCACCCCTTTTCCGCCCAGAAAGGAAATAGAAAAAACCGCTTTAGGTGCGACAAGAACTGTTCCATGGGAGTATGTGAAAAAACCGCGGACTGCTATCACGAGTCTGAAAGCGAGCGGTGTCCGGATATGTGTACTCGAACATACCGACGCCAGCGTTCCCTATCATGCGTTAACAAAGAATGATTTTCCGCTCTGTCTTGTGGTTGGAAATGAAATTACGGGGGTTTCCCGAGAAGTCGTGGAGCAGTCCGACTTCGCCATCGATATCCCAATGCTGGGCATGAAACAATCCCTGAATGCTGCAGTCGCCTACGGTATTGCGGTCTTTGAATTCGTACGCATTCTCACTCAGTAACGTACATCGTACGCCAAGGTAAAGAAATCTTCCTTTTCATGTGTATGTATACGAATTACTCCCGCGCGCACAAGCTGGACGAGCATACGCGACGCGCGTCTGTCACTGATATTGATAAGCCTTCCGAGTTCACGAACGGTGACCCGCTCGTGTGTTTCAAGATAACTGAATAATCTTCTTTCATTATCACCGATTGATACCTTGAGCGGCGGGGCATCCGGGTTTTCATTCTCCAGTATCTTTACTACTTCACGGCTCGCCATCACTGTATTGTCGTTCACGCGAATATAGACGCGTGTGTTTTCCCCATTTTCATGATCACGGTTTCCCAAGAAATAATGAGGCTTGACTCTGCTTTCGGTAACGTAACAGACAATCACATCTTTTCCATCAAATGGAACAATATCAAGCCTGGGTTCGATGATCGGGTCGCAAAAATCCCTGCCGGCAATTTCTATCAACTCCACCTCGGATTTTTCACTCTCAACGCCTACGATGGACCCGTCATCATCGACGCCGAAAAGAATTGTGCCTCCTTTTGTGTTCGCAAATGAGATTAGCGTGCGGGCAATTTTTTCTGCGGAAGAAATTCGCCTTTTAAATTCGACGGTGAAACCCTCTCCCTCTTCAATCAGAGGTGTCACATCATGAAAATTCATATGAAGGGCGTTGTTACTGAGAAACCGTTTTTGCTATACTATCCAAATACCCCTGGAGAATAAGCGCAGACGCCATCTCATCGATTGTTTCCTTTGAGCGCCGCCCTTTTTTTGTGACACGCATCTCCAGCAGAGTCTGGTGGGCCGTGGCAGAGGTAAACCGCTCATCCCATTCTATAACCCGGAGTCCGGTTTTATGTTCCAGTTCACGGATAAATTTTATTACTTCCACGGCTTTTGTTCCTTTTTCTCCTTTGAGATTCAATGGCATGCCGACAACGATAAGTTCAACATCATGCTCCGCCGCAAGGCGTTTTATTTCTCCAATTGCACGGGAAGAATTTTGAACAACAGTCAGACCCTTTGCAATGATCTTCAACGGATCACTCAGGGCGATGCCAATCCGTTTACTTCCATAGTCGATGCCTAAAATTCTAGTCGTCAACGTTACGTGTTGTGGTTCATGTGAATAACTGTCCGGAGGTGTTATCCGTGACGTTCATCGAGCGGTTCTGAAAGAAATTTTTTCAACAACTTGCTCGGCTTGAAATGAGTTTTCCTTCTTGCCGGCACATAAATAATTTCGCCCGATTTGGGGTTGCGCGCTTTCGGTTTCGATTTTGTCGTCTTCACCTCAAACACACCGAAATCCCTGATCTCTATCCGGAGTTCCGGTTTTGCGCGCATCATGATGTCCCGAAGTGCTTCGACAACGTGGTCGACCCATTGCGCCGTCGTATTGAGATTCTCTTTCGTAACATCGGCAATTTGTTTCGCGACATCCCTCTTTGTGTATGTATGAGGCTGTTCATTGTTTGTTTGCATATATCCCCCATTAATCTAGTAAGCGTTCAGCCCGTGATACCCCTTTTATTTTCCGAAGTTTTTCAACTATCCGTTGAAGATGTTCCGTATTCTTTACATTGATCATGATCGTCCCGTGGAACATTGAGTCCTGCACGTCGATATTCACACCACGGATATTCGTATTTTGATACGTCGAGATGGCGTGTGTGAGGTCGTTCAGAAGACTGGTCCGATCTTCTCCAGAAATCCGGATTGCCGCTGCAAATTCCGCTCCGTTGGTCATCGGCCATCCGACCTCAACGACCCGTCTTGAATCCGCCGCTGACATTGTAATAAAATTTTTACAAGTTTTTAAATGAACTTTGACTCCTTCGCCCGCGGTGACATATCCAACAATTTCATCCCCCGGAATCGGGTTGCAGCACTTCGCGTAACTATGCATGAATGTGTCATGACTACCGAATAACGTTATCCCGCCGGTGATTGTCCGTGCTGTTTTTATGAAGGAATTGAACAACCCGCCGCTCTTATTGTCTTTAACCGACTCCTGCTGGGGATGTTTCTGGTGAAGTTCGATTTCCTGAATTACATGATCAGGGTCAATTTCTTCATGGTGAATTTTCGTGAAAAATGCGCCGAGGTTATCGACTTTAAACTGATGAATATATTTCATCAGTTCATCTTCGTTGATATGAAGCTTGAATTTTTTTGCCCTTTTTTCCCACTGCTCTTTTCCCGCGGCGATCGCTTTCCGTTCCTCATCCTTCATCCAGCGACGGATGTGCGATTTGGCCTTATGAGTAACGACAAACTGTTCCCAGTCGATATTCGGCGTCTGATTCTTCGATGTGATGACTTCCACCTGGTCGCCGCTGCGAAGCTGTGAATCCAGCGGCACAATTCTTCCGTTCACCTTAGCACTGAGTGCATGAAATCCGACGTTCGAATGAACTGCGAATGCAAAATCAACCGGCGTGGCACCGCGCGGGAGAATTTTTAATTCCCCTTTCGGGGTAAAGACGTAAATTTCGTCCTGGTACAGGTTGAGCTTGAAACTCTCCATGAGCTGCTTTGCAGCAGGCTCTTCATCAGTATGCTCGAATATTTCCCGCACCCAGGAAATCCAGTTCTCGAGTTCTTCATCGAGTGCTGTGAGATTTTCCTTATATCTCCAGTGGGCTGCAACGCCTTTTTCAGCTATTTCGTGCATTGCCAGTGTCCGGATTTGCACTTCGACCATCTTTCCATCCAAACCGAGAACGGTGGCGTGAAGCGACTGGTAGCCGTTTTTCTTTGGGACAGAAATGTAATTCTTAAACCGTTCCGGGATGGGAATGTAGATGGATGAAAGAATTCCGTACACCGTGAAACAATCATTTGGGTCGTCGGTGTCGAGAATAATCCTCACTGCAAACAGGTCATAGATTTCATCAAGAGGTTTGCTGCGTTTCACCATTTTATTGTAAATACTGAAGAGGTGTTTCGGCCTTCCTTCGATTTCAAACTTCATTTCCTCTTCGACGAGCCGTTTCTCGACAGGAGCAATGAATTTTTTTATGTAGGATTCCCGCTCTCTCCGCTTCGATTTAAGATTGTGAGCAAGTTCTTCATATTCCTGAGGATGTAGGTATTTGAACGCCAGGTCCTCCAACTCCCATTTGATCTTTGCAAGTCCGAACCTGTGAGCAAACGGCGCGTAAATATCGAGGGTTTCTCTGGCAAGTCGTTCTTGTTTTTCCTTCGGGAGATATTCAAGCGTTCGCATGTTGTGGAGACGGTCGGCAAATTTAAGAAGCATGACACGAATGTCATTGACCATGGAGAGGAGCATTTTGCGGTAGCTCTCTGCCTGTGTTACTTCATGACTGCGGAAGATATCCGAGATTTTTGTTGCGCCGTCGACGATTTCCGCAATCGTGTCTCCGAATTCCTTCCGGACATCTTTGATTTCATAATCCGTATCTTCCACAACGTCATGCATGAGGGCACTTGCGACGGAGACATCATCGAGAGGGATTTCTTTTGCAACGACCATTGCAACTTCATAGGGATGGTTGAAGAACGGTTCGCCGGAAGCTCTTATATCATTCTTATGCGCCTCCAGACTAAACTCGAACGCGCGGCGTATTAATTCTTCATTGACTGTTTTGAGATTTTTTCTGCAAACAGTCAGGAGGTCATCAAGTTTCTTTTTGTAAATTCCGTCTCTCATTGCCGAATCGTACCACCTTCTATAACATTTGCGGACGAAGGTAAGTTCATAAAAACCCTAACGTTACTATATAAAATATAATGTGAGACGAAATGAATGTCAAGAGTGGTAGTCCGGGGAGAATTCCGGACTACAGCACTCCGGAATGACGGATAGAACGGGGAAAAAACGAAGGCGATGACATTCCCGCATACTTCAAACAGGAATTTTCTTCTGTCTTTAATACTATCTAACCGTTACTCTATTCTCCTGTCCCGAAAATTCTGTCACCTGCATCACCGAGTCCGGGAAGAATGTATCCTTTATTGTTCAGCTGCCGGTCAAGAGAACATGTGTATATTCTTATCCCGGGATGGGATCTGGAAAGCGTGCGCACTCCTTCCGGAGCAGCAACAAGACTGACAAACCGTATTTTTTTTGCCCCCTTCATTTTAAGAAAGGTTACTGCTGAGGCTGAGCTCCCTCCCGTAGCAAGCATGGGGTCAAGCACAATCACAACAGCTTTACCAAGGTTCTTAGGAAGCTTCAGATAATAATCGACCGGTTTTAACGTTTCTTCGTTACGATACAATCCGATATGGCCGACACGCGCATCCGGTAGAACTTCAACGAAGCCGCCGACAAGTCCAAGCCCTGCCCGGAGTATCGGGACAAGGATAATCGGGTCGACAACGACAGTACCGTTTGTTTTTTCCAACGGTGTCGCGACCGAAATGCGTCGGGTTTTTAAATCGCGCGTTACCTCATACGCCATCAGGCTTGCAGTCCTCCTCAGAACAGAACGGAAGATATTGCTGGGAGTTTTTTTGTCACGCAATAACGTGAGATCACGCTTAACGAGCGGATGGTCGATAACAGTGAGGTTTTTCATACGAATAGTTAATTGGTTAATTTTTTCTTTGCCTGATTTGCAGCAACCAGAATTGGATCCCAGAGCGGAGCAAAGGGAGGAGCATAAATCATATCGAACCGGGCGATATCATCAATCGTCAGTTTATGCTGGATGGCAACGCCAAGAGTATTGGCACGGAGAACAGCACCTTCCGGTCCGAATACATTTGCCCCGAGCAACCTCTTGGAGCGCAAATCAACTATCAGCATGAGGGTAGTTTTTTTACTGCCGGGCATTACAGCAACTTTGGAATATGCAGTGATTGATTCTGTCGCAACTCTGAAGCCGGCGTCTTTTGCTTCTTCCGAGCTCAATCCGACCTGCGCGATTTCAATGCCAAACACTTTTACCGCAATCGCGCGAATCGCGCCTTTGAATGTCGCTTTCCCTCCAGCAGCATTCTCTCCGGCAACCCATGCTGCACGGCTTGCCACAGTCGCAAGTGGCAGATACATTGATTTACCGGAAACGATATTTTTTACTTCACAGCAATCCCCGGCAGCGTAGATATTATCAACACTTGTCTGCTGTCGCTCATCTGTCACAATACCACCGAACGGACCGAGACGGAGTTTGGCGCTTTTTGCCAGAACAACGTTCGGCTCCACTCCCAAAGAGAGGATAACAAGGTCCGAATCAAAGGAGCCTCGGTTTGTTATGACATGTTCGATATTATTATTCTTGCCTTTAACAAGTTGTTCAATTTTTGCATTTGTCACAAAATGGATGTTATTTTTTTCCAGTTCACCTACAATATGTTCCCGGGTAGTTTGTTCGAGACCTCCCATAGGCAGCCGGTGCCGGTGAACTATCGTCACATCCATTCCCCTTGCCCGAAGGGCTTCCGCCATTTCCATACCGATATATCCGCCGCCGATAATGACCGCTCTTTTGGGCGATTCTGTCTTGATATAGTTCAGAATATTTACTGTGTTTTCTCGCGAATTAAGATGGAAAACGTTTCGTCCATCCTCCCCATCAACATTTAATCTGCGCGGTGTTGCGCCTGTGGCAAGAATCAGTTTGTCGTATCTAACCTCGACAACTTCGCGGCGGTTCATATCACGGACGGTGATAACCTGTCGTGAAGGAATAATTTTTTCAACACGATGCTGCGTTTTTACATCAACCCCTTTTTCTTCACGGAGGCGTTCGGGTGAATATGCAACAAGCCTCGGCTCTTCTTCAATCCATCCGGCAATTGCATAAGGGGCTTCACAAATTCCGTAGGAGATGGTATCACTTGCCTCGAACATGGTCACATGGGCGCGGGGATTAGTGCGTACCGCCTTGGCGGCGGCACTCGGTCCTGCTGCCAGGCCCCCGACGACAAGAATTTCACGTGAAGTTTTCGAAGACGTCATTTTTTGTTTTTCTTCCGGAAATACAAACTCACTGGCACGCCGTCGAACCCAAAATGTTCCCGTAACTTACGCTCGAGAAAGCGCTTGTATTTGTCCTGGATGAGGAGAGGTTCATTCGCAAAAAATGAGAATGCCGGCGGGTTCGTTTTCACCTGCGTGATGTAATTAAGATTTATGTCTTTTCCGCTCGCCGAGGAAGGAGGAGTTGTCTGGATTTCCTTCAGCAATACTTTATTGAGTTTGTTCGTCGGTATCCGTTTGTTTTGTTCTTCAAAAACTTTTTTGGCGATATCGATAAGCTTAAAAATCCGCTGTTTCTCCAATGCAGAAATGAAAACAATCGGAATATAATCGTACATTCTCAACAAATGACGCAATGACTGTTCGTACACCTTGGCCGTTTGATCATTCTTTTCGACAAGGTCCCATTTATTCGCAGCAAGTACGAGTCCTCGTCGGTGTTCAACAATATTTTCCACAATCCGTAAATCCTGTTTGTCTATTCCCTTTGAAGCATCAACCATCAGAATTGCTACATTACATCTCTCGATGCTTTTGATTGCTCGAAGAGTGCTATAAAATTCAATGCTTTCTTTCACCCGACTTTTCCGCCGGAGTCCTGCGGTATCAATCAAAAGAATCTCTTCTTTTTGATGCTTCAACACCGAATCTATGGAATCGCGGGTTGTACCGGGGATATTGGTGACGATCGTCCGGGTCTTTCCAAGAAGAGCGTTGACGAGTGAAGATTTCCCGACATTCGGCTTACCGACAATCGCAAGCTTTAACTGCTGGTCGTTCTCGTCAGTTTTTCCATTATTCGAAAAATTCTTGGTAATCTCATCGAGAAAGTCACCAATGTTCCTTCCGACAAGTGCCGAGACTGATATCGGTTCGCCGAGTCCCAGTTTGTAAAATTGTCCCGCTTCGGCTTCCCGTTTATCGGTATCAACTTTATTGACGACGAGATGAATTGTTTTTTTCGACCTGCGTAAAATCCCTGCAAGCTCTTCGTCGAGTGTAGTGATGCCCGATGTTGCATCTACCATAAAGACAATCGCGCTTGCCTCATCGATTGCAATTTTTGCCTGCTCACGGATTGCCTTCTCAAAAAGGTCGGACGAATCCGGAACATAACCACCGGTATCGATAATGGTGAATGTTTTGCCTGACCATTCGGTCGTTGCATAGTGCCGGTCACGTGTAACGCCCGGTTCATCATGCACTATGGCATCCCGCGCGCCGACAATCCTGTTGAACAGGGTAGATTTGCCGACGTTCGGACGCCCTATGATTGCGAGGATTTGTGACATACATCAGTGTGAAATGTGTGCGCATAATACAAAATTCCGGGGGAAGTTTCAAAGCGCATTTCTGACAGTCCGCCTTATTTTCCCTGGATGTATTTGGTCACCCCGGCAAGCTGATCGTTGAATTTGTCAAACCCACTCGATTTGCTGATGTAGGCAACTGCTCCAGTATCGAACGCATACGAAACGTCTTCCACACGGTCTGAAGTACTAACAATAACGACGGGAATAGTTTGTAATACCGAATCTGTTTTAATAATTTTCAGAACCTCCCTGCCGTCGCGCTTCGGAAGGTTGAGGTCAAGAAGAATAAGGTCGGGGCGTGGGAATTTTGAATTATCCGAAAAGGAATCCTTTTGAAACAGGAAGTCCAACGCCTCCTGGCCGTCACGAACGACGAAATAATTTGCCTGAATATTACTTTGCCGCAGAACATACTGAGTAATCTTGAGGTGTGCAAGATTATCTTCTACGATGAGGATGTTGACGTTGGAAGGATCCAAGCAGTTTCGGGAGGATGGGTTAATAAAAATACTTCGGCATGTTCACTTCAACGAGTAGTCTTCCCTCTCCGATAATTTGTTTGATGCACTCATACCGTCGTTCCGTAAGTCGGGGCGGGCGGATTCGAACCGCCGACCTCTTGGTCCCGAACCAAGCGCTCTAGCCGGGCTGAGCCACGCCCCGTTGATCACTAAAAAACTACATCCTGCAAGAAATATATAAAAAAACACAACTCAATGCAAGGTTTATTGCCCCGGGAAGGTGGGGTTGTTAGAATAGTGCAACTTTATTGCGATAAGAATGCATGCGAAATTTTTCCGGCAACCCGTGGAAATTCCTTTTCACTTCGGAGCGTAAACCAATGAATTCGCCGATCACGTCGAAACCATGTTAATTGTCGTTTTGCATACCGCCGGGAGTTTTGTTTGATCAGCTCAGTCATCCGCTCATATGTCAACGCTCCATCGAGATACTTAAAGGCTTCCTTGTATCCTACGGTCTGCAACGCGTTAAGTTGGTGTGTGTATCCGAGCCTTTGTAGATGACGTACCTCCTCAATCAGCCCGGCATGCAACATCCAATCAATCCGTGAATTGATTCGTTCGTATAATAACTCCCTCTTCCAAGCTAGACCCGCAAAAAAAGGAGTAAATTGAATTGACGGCCGTTCCTGCTGAAGTCGGGAAATCGGCATACCCGTGAGATAGTATACTTCCAGCGCACGAATAATCCTTCTGATATTGGTAGGAAGCATGTTCGAAGCAGCAACCGGGTCAACCGAAGTCAGTTCTCCAAGTAATGACTGTATGCCCTCACGTTTCAAACGGTCATTCAGTTTCTGCCGTAATGATTGATCTGCTGAAGGACCCTCAAAGAAACCGTCGATGAGCGCCTGCATATATAATCCCGATCCGCCGACTACGAGAGGAACCTTTTTTCGTTTCAGGATTTTTTTAATGATTTCTCGACCTTCAATACCGAAGGTCCCGGAGTTATATTCTTCATCGGGGGCAAGCATATCGATGAAATAGTGCTTTACGCGTCTGCAATCATCGGTAGAAGGCTTTGCCGTCCCGACATTCATGTGCTTAAAGATTTGGCGGGAGTCAGCGGAAATAATTTCTCCATTCAGACGTTCTGCAATATCTAACGAGATAGAAGTCTTGCCTGACGCGGTTGGACCTACAAGAACCAACACACGCGGTAAAACTTTGGATTCAGCTAATCGGGATTGCGTGTTCAAGGCAGGAGATACAACAACTGAAACAGTATACCATGAGTAACACATTTACAACGAAGATTTTATTTCCACCCTCTCTTGCCAATGAGAGGAACAAATTTAAATCCAACAATTTCCTTTGTTTCAAAATGAATACCTGAACGTTTGACGACGTGAAGGTTCTGAACTTCCAAATCACCGATGGGGATCACAAGCAATCCGCCTTCCTTTAATTGTCCGAGGAGAGGTTCCGGAATCTCGGGAGCACCGGCAGTCACCATGATTTTATCAAACGGAGAGAATTCCTTCCATCCGATTGTCCCATCACCGCATTTCGATGCAATTTCATAGTTAAGTTTCTCGAACCTTTTCCGGGCCTGCGTCAACAGATCCATGTGTCGCTCGATGGTGAAAACGCGCGCACCCATTTCGGAAAGAATTGCAGCCTGATAGCCGGACCCTGTACCGATTTCCAAAACTTTGTCGCCTTGTCTAATTTCCAGGCATTGCGTCATGAACGCCACAGTGTACGGCTGAGAAATTGTTTGAGAATGACCGATAGGAAGCGCGGAATCCTCGTACGCTCTGTTCCCGAACGGCGCCTGAACAAATTCATGCCGATCAACCAGGCTCATAGCTCTGAGCAATTCTTTATCCTGTATTCCCCGTTGTGTCAAAAGGTTGATCATATCCTCACGTTCGACGTCATACAGTCTTCCTGATTTTCGTCCTGGTCGAAAATCGTGTTCAGCGAATTTATTACTACGATTAAGCATTGGCGCGAAGGATGCTCCAAATTGATTTCACCGATCGTTCAGGAGGAGATGCGAGCCTGGCACGAAGCTCTTGTCGTAAATCCTGCGTCGAAAGTCCACGAAGCAACACGCCGTTGTCGGCAATCGAAATAGTGCCGGTCTCCTCAGATACGATAACGGCAACAACATCGGCCTGCTCAGAAATACCGAGCGCCGCACGATGCCTCATACCGAGCACAAGGTCTCCGATCGACGCGGTCTGAGAAAGTGGCAACGTAACACGGGCAGACTCAATGACGCGGTCTCGCACAACGATTGCCCCGTCATGAAGAGGCGACCGGGGATTGAAAATTGACACGATGAGAGGCTTGCTGATTCTTGCCTGAAGAGAAAGACCCGTTTCCACGGAAGTTCTCAGACCCGTTGCCCTCACTATAACAGCAAGCATGCCATGATGCTTTCGTGCAAGCTCTGCTGCAGCTCCTGCGATCTCTTCAATGGATTCCTCCACATTGAGCCGCAGGAACATTCTCACAACTCTGTTTCTTCCTACAAGAACCAGCAACCTCCGAAGCTCGGGCTGAAACAGAACGATGAATGCAATCACCCAGATATCAGTCAGCGTTCTGAGAATCCAGCTCATCGCTTTAAAATTAATCGCCTGGGCAATAAATGAAAACCCGATAATCAGCACCAGCCCTACAAAAATCTGAGCGGCGACGGTTCCCCTCATGACCATGTAGAGTTTATAAAAAATAAATGATACCAGCGCAATATCGATCACATCGATAAAGGTGACGGGGAGAAACCCTATTTTAAAAAGTTCCATGAATTAGACAATGTTTCGAGTAATGTATAAATAATTCATACATATAACATCGACTGTTCAGCAATATTTAATTGCATCTATCACTTTAAATACACGTTTCATTTCTTTAACATCATGGACGCGAACAATGTTTGCGCCGTTCATGATCGCTGCTGCTGCTGCTGCTGCTGTTCCTTCGAGTCGTTCATCGATGGGAACGTCAAGAATCATCCCGATAAACGATTTTCGAGATGGCCCGACAAGAACCGGATACCCGAACCTCTGAAGTTCACCTAGCCTGCGGAAAATTTCGAGATTATGAGACAGATTCTTCCCGAACCCGATGCCGGGGTCGATGATAATCTGGTCGATCCCTTTTCTTTCTGCGTGATGAATACTTTCCTGAAGATATGAACAAATCTCCTCCATAACATCCGTATACTGAGGGTGCTCTTGCATCGTTTGCGGCGACCCTTTGATATGCATCAGGACAACAGATGCGTGGTATTTCGCTATTGTGTCTGCAAGATGTGCATCAAAATGCAGCCCGCTGATATCGTTGACAACGGTTGCTCCTGCGTCGAATGCCTGCTCGGCGACTTCTGATTTATAGGTATCGATGGAAACAGGGATTGTCGTTTCCTGCACGAGTTGTTTGATAACGGGAATAACTCTGCGCAGCTCTTCCTCGATTGAAACCGATTCAGCGCCGGGCCTCGTCGATTCTCCTCCGACATCAATAAAATCCGCGCCCTCGTCCACCATTGCAAGCCCGCGATCAACAGCTTTTGTCGTATCATAATACCTGCCGCCGTCAGAAAATGAATCCGGTGTGACATTGAGAATTGCCATGAGATAGGTACGTTCACCAAAGTCATAGCTCACCGAACCAAAATCATACGTTGTATGTGTCACCTGCTCAACCAATATTCTACTGCATCAGACAAATCAGCTAAAAGGTATCCTTCACATTGTGATACCCTTCGAGAACATCACGCCGGCTTTTTGGCGTTTGCCATCATTGCCTTCCGTTTTGCCTTCACCCTTCGGATGTTCTTGCGGTGTTTTTTCCTTGCATTCATTTTCTTTTTGTTCATACAATGCTTTCAATGATGATACATTTTTCTACGATAGATGTATCATAATACACGTTTTTGGATTAGGAATCAAGAATTAAGAATCATCTTCGAAGAACAATTCTCGACAAGGAAATTAAACCCAGGAGCGGTCCGATTGTGAGAATGAGAAAGATATATTCGGGTGCGGTGAACCGGGAAAAGAATGAGACTGTTTCAATACTCACAATGGTAATTGCAAAACCGATTGAGTTTCCGATGGTGAGGGCAGAACCTACTAATTCTCGGGGAGCAGCAGCAGCAATCAGTGCCGAGAACTGAGGGGAATCGCCCACGACAACAATACCCCAGAATATGAGCACTCCAAGGAATAACTCGACAGGCAGATGAATCAACAACGGAGAACAAAGGCAACATATTCCTGAACAGCATAATTGCACCCACGCTACACGTCCACTCCCGAACCAGCGTGAAATGATCCCTCCTCCGATGCACCCGATGCATCCCGATGCAATGATGACGAATGACCAAAACGACAGATTGATATTTTGAAGATGATGAAATGAAAAATATGTTGAGAGGTAAAAGGGAACGAACGCGTAAAACGTATATAACTCCCACATGTGACCGAAATAACCGAATGCCGCCGACCGCAGTTCCTTAGATTGAAAAATAAGCTTTAATGCCCCGCTGTTGAACTGGATAGATTTTCCAAGATAAGGGCCATCCGGAACAAACAGCATGAGAATTCCACCGACTAAAGCAATAGCAGATATTACGACAATCACCTCACTCCATGCAGCAAAAAAATTGAAACTCCTGATCAAGAATGGGAATGATGTGCCCAACACGAGTGACCCGACAAGAAAACCCAACGCGTTCCCCAAACCTTCACGAAACCATCCTGAAGCAATCTTCATTCCCACCGGATAAATTCCTGCCAGACAGCATCCCGTCAGGAATCTCAGAAGTAGTAACATGGTGAAGCTATAGGGGAAAAAATAAACAGAAATATTGAAGAGAGCTCCAGCAAGACAGCAGCAGCTGAATAATTTTCGGGGAGAAATACGGTCGGCTATCGTGAAGAAGGCAAAACAGAACGTCCCAACAATGAAACCAAATTGTACGGATGAGGTGATGATTCCAACACCATCCGAACTTAGAGATAAAGTTTTCTGTAAATCCGGGAGAACTGCATTGGTGGCAAACCACAATGAAGTCCCGGCGAATTCTGAAACAATGATAAGTGGTAAAATCCACGAAGGGCGATGTTCAGTGAGAACGTCAGACGAAGGAATCATTTTCATGAAGTAGTTATGCTTATCAATCGAAAAAGATGATGATTTTCAATCCCAAACAAAAAGGTCGGCAAGATGCCGACCTTGTAACTTCTTTGTAACTATCACGCGTCAATTATTTCGCTGACGAATACCGCTTCGCTACTTCATCCCAATTCACAACGTTCCAGAATGCGGCGATATAATCTGCACGCCGGTTCTGATACTTCAGATAGTATGCATGTTCCCAAACATCGAGACCAAGAATAGGTGTGCCTTTCGTCTCGGCAATATCCATCAATGGGTTATCCTGGTTTGGTGTGGAGGCGATCACCAGCTTGCCGTGTTGTTTGATAAGCCATGCCCAGCCCGAGCCAAACCTTGTCATGCCCGCATTGCCGAACTGTTCCTTGAATTTATCGAATGAACCAAAGTCTTTGTTGATTGCATTGCCAAGTTCACTTCCCGGTGTTCCGCCGCCTTTGGGTTTCATCCATTGCCAGAATTGAGAGTGATTCCAATGTCCGCCGCCATTATTTCTCGCTGCCGGAGGTAATTTAGAAACATTTGAGACAATTTCTTCAATGGATTTGCTCGCCCATTCTGTGTTCTCGACCGCCTTATTTAAATTAGTAACGTACGCACCATGATGCTTGCCATGATGAATTTCCATCGTCATTTTATCAATATATGGCTCCAGTGCATCCTGTGCATAGGGTAAGTCAGGTAATGTAAATGGCATATTGTTCTCCTTTGATGATTGAATCATATCTGTAGATGAAATCTGAGATTGTAGATTTAGAAAGATGAATGAACTACCTAAAAACGATGATTGAAGAAATGACCTTCGCTTCATCTCATGCCAACTCCTTCACAGCCGGCAGAGAAATTATGCGCTGAATGAACTTCCGCAGCCGCATGTCTTCTTTGCCTGCGGATTATTAAAGACGAAGCCTTTGCCGTTCAACCCGTCCTGAAAATCGAGCTGTGTGCCGGAAAGGTAAAATAAACTCTTAGGATCGACAAACACCGTGATTCCGTGCATTTGAAAAATCTTATCTCCCTTGTGCGATTCGGAATCGAATCCGAGTACATATGACAACCCCGAACAGCCGCCTCCTTTGACGCCGACTCGCAGTCCATGAGACTCAGGGATATTATTCTGAGCCTTGATCCTCTTGATTTCATCCGCAGCCTTTTCAGTCAATTCTATATCTTCGTTGAGTTTCGGCTTTTCAGGAATTGTTGTGATGATTGTTTCGGGCATTTCCTTCTCCTTAATGTATTACATTCCCAGTTGAAGTTTCGCTGCTTCCGACATTTTATCCGGGGTCCATGGTGGTTCCCACACGATATTGACAGCAACACTCGTCACTCCGGGGACCTCCTTCACTTTTCGTTCGACTTCGGGGGGGAGTGATTGCGCTGCAGGACAATGCGGCGTCGTCAGCGTCATCTCGATGACTACTTTCCCTGCCTCGTCGACTTTCACTTCATAAATTAAGCCAAGCTCGTAAATGTTGACGGGTATTTCAGGGTCAAAACATGTGCGCAATGCTTCAACCACTTGCGCTTCGATAATGCTTTTTTCTATTGAACTCAGAGCTGTCGTCTCCATTTATCGAACCAGTTTTTCAATATATAGTAAGAATATTCAGACATTAATCCAAGCTCAGTATTATTCAGTGGAAACCATTTCAGCTTGTTCCTCAAGAGCAGCGCGAAGTGTATGCCAGGCAAGGGTCGCGCATTTGACTCTTGCGGGAAATTCGCTCACTCCGGAAAATGCAGCAAGTTTTCCCAGGCTGTCCCCTTCATGCTCCGGGTTCAAATCACCGGTGACCAACCTGTGAAATGTACCGAACAACACTGCCGCATCCTGCTTCGTCTTCCCCTTAACGGCGGAACTCATAAGTGAGGCTGATGCTTTTGAAATGGCACATCCTGCACCTTCGAAACTGATGTCTTCAATAACATCGTCTTTCAACCGTAAGTATAACGTATAGTGATCTCCACATAATGGGTTAAATCCTTCCACCTTCTTTGTTGCGTTCGGCATTGCGCGAAAATTGCGCGGACTTCTATTATGGTCGAGTATCACTTCCTGGTACAACTCACGAAGAGCGGACATCAGGCAAACACCTCTCTTACTTTTCGGAGAGCATGGATAAAAATGTCCACTTCTTCCTTTGTATTATAAAAAGCAAACGACACACGAACAGTTGCAGGGACGCCGAATCTCTGCATGATCGGCTGGGCGCAGTGATGACCCGTCCGGACAGCAATTCCTTCATCGTCGAGAATTGTACCGATGTCATGTGGATGAATTCCTTCCATCACAAAAGAGATGACTGCTGCTTTTTCCTTTGCCGTCCCTATAATTTTCACTCCTTCAATCGCTTGCAATTTTCCCGTAGCATAAGTGAGCAAATCATGTTCGTATGCGGCAACAGTATCGAGATTAATCGAATTGATATAATCAATCGCCGCTCCAAGGCCGATGCCGCCTGCGATGTTCGGCATCCCCGCTTCGAACTTGTGCGGAAGGTCGTTGTAAATGGTTTTTTCAAACGTCACCGACTTGATCATATCACCGCCTCCCTGGTATGGAGGCATTGCATCAAGGATGTTCTGCTTTCCGTAAAGAATTCCGACACCAGTCGGACCGAACATTTTGTGAGATGAAAAAGTATAAAAATCGCAATCGAGCTCTTTGACATTGACTTTCACATGCGGAGCAGCCTGCGCACCGTCGATGAGCACGGGGACATTCCGCTCATGCGCCATGTGCACAATTTTTTGAACAGGATTAATCGTACCGAGCACGTTCGATATATGCACAACCGCAACAAGTTTTGTCCTGGTGTTCAAAAGTTTTTCATATTCGTCAAGAAGAAGTTCGCCATTGTCGTTGATCGGGATAACACGGAGCTTCGCTCCTTTTTCTTCGCAGACAATCTGCCATGGTACAATATTGGAATGGTGTTCCATCGCCGAAATGATAACCTCATCCCCCGGCCCGATGTTCTTCCTGCCGTAGCTGTGGGCCACCAGATTAATTCCTTCCGTGGTACCTCGGACAAAAATAATCTCCCGATGAGAGGATGCATGAACAAATTCCTGAACTTTTTTTCGTGCAGCTTCGTATGCCTGGGTTGCCTTCTCGCTCAGGTAATGGACACCGCGATGGATATTCGAATTTTCTTCCTGGTAATACCTCATCGTTGCATCGATCACCACCTGCGGCTTTTGGCTTGTCGCCGCGTTATCAAAATACACGAGCGGTTTTCCGTTCACCATCTGGCGAAGCAACGGAAAACGATGCCTGCAACTATGGACGTCATGCGGCTGTTCCATAACGGAGGGAATGATGATTTCTGTTTCAGCGTGCATTGTTATCCTCTACTACATTCTTGCCTTGCTGAGCCGTTCCCGGATCATCTGTTCCAGTTGTCCGCGCAAGGGCTCAACGCGAATGCGCTCGATTATTTCACTTGCGAACGCAAATGTCAGGATATCTCTGGCGGACCGCTCTTCTACACCGCGTGACCGAAGGTAAAACACTTGCTCTTCATCCAGTTGCCCGATTGTTGCACCATGCGTGCACTTTACGTCGTTTGCAAAAATTTCCAACTGTGGCTTTGTATCGATGGAAGCATCTTCCGAGAGAATAAGATTCTTGTTTGTCTGTTTTGCGTCTGTCTTCTGGGCGTCCTTTCGTACTTTAATTTTTCCATTAAATACACCCTTCGACTTTTCCGCAAGAATACCTTTATAGAGCTCGTGACTCGGGCAGTGGGGTTTGGCGTGGTCGATCGTTGTGTGATTATCGATGAGCTGAGAACCCGTACCGAGGTATAATCCGTTCAAGGTCGCCTCGGCTCCCTCCCCGTCAAGCACGACATTAACATCATTGCGAATGAGAGAGCCGCTGAGGGAAATCGTATTCGAGGTAAAACTGCTGTTTCGTTCCTGCTGGATAAACATCCCGCCGACATGGAATGCACGGTCGCTTTCGATTTGCAGTTTATCGTATTCCACAACCGCGTTCTCCCCAAGCACAATTTCCGAAACTGAGCTCGTGAAGTATACGTTATCCTTCATGCTCACGAAGTTTTCGAGCACAGCAACCTGGCTGCCCCGTCCAGCCACGATAAGGCTACGCGGAAAAGATACAAACGCATCCTGCACCCCCGTCGATATAAACAGGAGATGAATCGGGCGGTCGAGAACTATACTACCCGGGATCACAATATACGCTCCATCACGAAGGAAAGCGGTGCTCAGCGCCGTAAATGAATTGTTTCCGAATTGCGCGTGCCGGGTAAGGTGTTGTTGCACCAAGGCGTCGTTTTGCTTCACAGCAGCAGCAAGACTTCCAATATGAACTCCACCCGGTAAAGGACCGATGGAAGAAAACTCTTGAGAAAAGTGTCCGTTCACGAATGCAAGCAGATGGCACTCCAAATTCCGGAAAGAAAACTTGTCGACCTCTTTTTTTGTCAAACCATCACTATCGTAATGAAGGATAGGTTTAAAATTGATTTTCGCTATCGGTGAAACATCAGTATATTTCCAATCTTCCTGATGTGTGGACGGAAACCCCAACTCAACAAACCGCGCTATCGCAGACTTGCGTGCATCATGGATATCCGCTGACGCTTCACCGTTGAGGGTCTTTGCAAATGCTTCGAACTTCGTACGGTACCAATCGTTTATAGAAGAGGGTAACTTCATTTTCGTATGTACAGTTTCAGGCATTCTTTTCCATTTCTAAGCATTGACCGTGTTTTTATCAGCTTCATCGCGAACCCAATCATATCCTTTTTCCTCGAGATGGAGCGCAAGTTCTTTACCTCCTGAAAGCACAATTCGCCCTTCCACAAGGACATGAACAAAATCCGGCACAATATAATTCAGCAACCTCTGGTAATGTGTTACAAGAATGATTGCATTCTCCTTCGACCGCAGAAGATTGATTCCTTTCGCGACTGTACGTAACGCATCGATATCCAAACCGGAATCGGTTTCATCAAGGACAGCAAGTTTCGGCTCGAGAATAGCCATCTGAAAAATTTCGTTCCTTTTTTTCTCACCCCCTGAGAATCCATGGTTCACCGGACGGTTGAGAAGACTTTCATCAATATCGACGAGCTTCGCCCGTTCCTTAACCAGTTTCAGGAACTCAATAGCGTCAAGTTCTTCCAGACCATGATATTTTCGAATCGCATTAAGGCCGGCTTTCAAAAAATACGTGTTGGAAATTCCCTGTATCTCGACCGGATACTGGAACGCCATGAACACTCCCTCGCGAGCACGATCTTCCGGCGCCATCGAAAGTAAATCCTTCCCCTCATAGAGCACCTGACCTTTGGTGAGCTGGTACGATTCACGACCGGCAAGTACCTGGGCAAGCGTGCTCTTTCCCGAACCGTTGGGTCCCATGATAGCGTGGACTTCGCCCTTATTAACTTTGAGGTCGATACCGCGAAGAATTTCCCGATTATTTATTGAAGCATGAAGATTGATGATTTCAAGCATGAGATTCAATTTCCTTTTTTGATTTTTGTAATTTGATCAAATCGTATTAACCGACGCTTCCTTCCAGACTGACACCGAGTAATTTTTGCGCTTCGACTGCAAATTCCATCGGCAGTTCACGAAAGACTTCTTTACAAAATCCATTGACGATCATGTTCACCGCGTCTTCGGTTGAAAGTCCGCGCTGTTTACAATAAAAAATCTGATCTTCTCCAATTTTAGAAGTCGACGCTTCATGCTCGATACGCGCAGAGGTATTTTTCACTTCCATATATGGAAATGTGTGTGCACCACATTTATCCCCGATAAGCAATGAATCACATTGGGAAAAGTTTCTTGCACCAGTTGCATTTTTTTGAATTCTAACCAGCCCGCGGTAAGAATTCTGACCGTACCCTGCCGAAATACCCTTCGATACGATAGTGCTCTTTGTATTCTTACCGATATGAATCATCTTTGTACCAGTGTCAGCCTGTTGATAGTTATTTGTAACGGCAACGGAATAAAACTCCCCAACAGAATTCTCTCCTTGAAGTATACATCCGGGGTATTTCCATGTAATAGCTGAGCCCGTTTCAACCTGAGTCCATGTAATCTTGGAATTCTTACCCTGACACTTCCCACGCTTCGTTACGAAGTTATAGATGCCGCCACGACCCTCCTTATCGCCTGGGTACCAATTCTGCACAGTGGAGTACTTGATCGTGGCGTTATCGAGAGCAACAAGCTCGACAACCGCAGCATGGAGCTGATTTTCATCCCGCATCGGTGCGGTACACCCTTCAAGGTAACTCACATATGCGCCCTCTTCTGCAACAATAAGCGTCCGCTCAAACTGGCCGGTCTCTTTTGCGTTGATGCGGAAGTATGTCGACAACTCCATCGGACAACGCACACCTTTAGGAATATATGCGAACGACCCGTCACTGAATACGGCAGCGTTCAACGAAGCAAAGAAGTTGTCCGTGTACGGCACAACAGAACCCAGCCATTTTTTTACCAATTCCGGGTGTTCCTGAACGGCTTCGGAAAATGAGCAAAAAATGATGCCAAGTTCATGCAACTTCTCTTTGAACGTCGTCGCGACAGAAACACTGTCGAATACTGCATCGACCGCAACTCCAGCAAGCCGCTGCTGTTCGATAAGCGGGATGCCGAGCTTCTCATACGTCCTCAGTATTTCAGGGTCGACCTCATTGAGATTTTTTGCCTGCTTCTTCTGCTTCGGGGCAGAATAATAGATGATGTTCTGATAATCGATAGGACCGAACTTAATATTCGCCCATGTGGGCTCTTTCATCGTCAGCCAATAACGATACGATTTGAGTCTCCATTCCAGAAGCCAGTCCGGTTCATGTTTTTTCTCCGAGATCATACGAATAACCGTTTCATCCAATCCTTTGGGAATGGTTTCCGCTTCGATTGGTGTAACGAACCCGTACTTGTATTCTTTGGTCGCTAACTGTTCAATAGTGTTTGTTTCTGTACTCATATTTTTCTCATGTAATCTGTTACAATGGCTTTTTTTCGACGCGCGGCAAAGCAAAGTCCGGATAATTCAGAAGCCACGATTGATGGTCAATTTTCTTAAAGATGCCATCTTTCTCAAACGATAGGGCTACATCACGTGCAATTTTCTCAGCGTCGAAATACTTGACTTTCATTCCGTGCTCTTCGAGGTACGACATCACCCCATAATGGAAATCGCGAAAGAAGATATTCGACATGTGGATGAGCCGGAATCTGGATTTTAAATAATTAAGAAACTCGAGACGGTGATGCGACAATATTTCGCTTTCTTTTTGCATATTTTTCATGATTTAACGTGAGATTGTTTGTTCATGTGAAACCCTGTATGCCGGCGACAGCACACGCAATTGTGCGACACTCTCGATAACACGCCCGGTCACATAATCAACCTCTTCCTCAGTCGTGAAACGACCCAGCCCGAAGCGTATCGCCGAGTGAAGACGTTCCTGCGGCAGGCGCAGAGCCTTCAGGACGTGCGATGGCTCCGGATCGGCGGTGCTGCAGGCAGAACCCGTTGAAAGAGCAATCTCTTTCATGCTCATCATCAGAGCGTTGTTTTCCGCGTGCAGAAAACTCATGTTCAAATTATTCGGTAACCGTTGATCCCGTGGACCATTGACGACGACATCACCTATGTTCTCCATGAGAGCATCACGCAGTCTATCGCGCAAGTATTGAACGCGTGATTGCTCTTCCGGTATCGACTGAACAGCAAGGTCTAATGCTTTAGCAAGTCCAACAATCCCGGGAACATTCAATGTTCCGGAACGCATTCCCCGTTCGTGTCCGCCACCATCCATTTGGATTGCCAGTCTCACTTTAGGATCATTTGACCTTACGTATAATGCTCCAACCCCTTTTGGCCCATAAATTTTATGCCCGCTCAATGAGAGTAAATCTATAAACATCTCATGGACATTTATCGGTATTTTGCCGGCAGCCTGTGTCGCATCCGAATGAAAAAAAATTCCATGTTCGTGGCAGATTGTTCCAACTTCCCGGATTGGCTGAATCGTTCCAATCTCATTATTTGCAATCATTACCGAGACGAGGATTGTCGAAGGCTTCAATGCTTTTCGTAACCGATCCGGATCGACAAAACCAAATTCATCGACAGGTAAATACGTGACTTCATATCCCCACTTTTCGAGTTTTCGGCACGCATCAAGAACCGACCTGTGCTCCGTCTGAACAGTGACAATGTGATTCCCCTTTTGTTTCCAGGCTTCAGCTATTCCCTTAATCGTCAGATTGTTGGATTCTGTAGCTCCACTGGTAAACACAATTTCCCTCGGCTCTGCACCAATCAGCTTTGCTATTGTTGAACGTGAAGACTCAACGGCTTCCTCTGCCACCCACCCAAATCGATGTTGCCGGCTTGAAGCATTACCGAATTGGTCTGTAAAATAGGGAAGCATCGCTTCAACCACCCTTTTGTCAACGGGTGTTGTTGCATGATAATCCATATAGACTATACGCTTGTTCATATCAACTGCATAACCGTCAATTCTTCAAGCATTTGATTGATGTTCCCTTGAAGTTTTACTAAAGGGTCTTTGATTGTACATGTCGTGTGTATAACACAATCTTCAGGTCCTTCAGCCTCACATTGGATAATCTTAATTGCAGGTTTTCCCTCAATCGCATACATCACCGAAGAAACTGTAATTGATGCTGGGCTCTTAATAAGCGTATACCCACCATGGACGCCATGGTAAGAGGCTATGAATCCTTCCCTTGTCAGTTTTTGCATAACCTTCGCGAGCAAATCATTAGAAATCCGGTACTTTTGCGCAATTTCTTTAACAGTATAGATTTGCCTCAGCGAGCCGCTTGCCATGTGGCGTATCGCTATGAGTCCGTATTCAACTTTCTTCGATAACTGAAACATATAGGATCCTTAAAACACGACCAACTCAGTCCTACTTTACCTCAAAAAAAGATTCCGACCAGCGGAATCAGGATCATTTAATATAAATTAGGAAGAAAAACTCGTATTGTCAACTCCCCTGTCGAAAACCTTCCAGAAAAGGACTAATTCATGCTTATTTTAAGTCTTCTTCCTTCTGAGACCGGGCCATGCAAGTTCACTTCAACCTTATCAAGGTCTATATGAACCAATTCTTCACAATATGCACAAATTTTTGAACCTTGGCGGTCAAAATTAATTGGATTTCCACAACACGGGCAGCTTGTAATAACTATGCCAATAATCTTTGCTCTCTGTTTCACTGTAAAACTTCCTTTCAGATTTGAAAATAATAATAAACTTGATCGCGAGGTGGGCTTCCGCAGCCACATAATATAACACATTTTTTCAAAAATAAAATCCTTTTTAGAAATTTTTTTGAAAAAAAGGGGTAATGAAATTTGTTGATGATTTTTTACGACTAAGCTTAACAAAAACAGCTATTTTGGTTGAATTTTGAGAAGTGTTGAGATCATGACTCTATGCTGCTTAAATGGATAAAAAAGAACAAAAACAATCCATCAAAAAATAGGAAACTGTGATAAAAATTTGAATTTTGGGGATTTTCTTTCTACCTTTGGTTCATACATCATGAATATAGGAATTACCTGTTATCCCACCTACGGTGGAAGCGGAGTCGTAGCGGCCGAACTGGGCAAAGCCTTAGCCCACAGGGGACATAAAATACACTTCATCAGTTATGCGATGCCGATACGGCTCGACGGGTTTGTCGACAACATTGTTTATCATGAAGTCGAGATCTCCAATTACCCCCTCTTTGATTTCCCCCTTTATACTCCGGCTCTGGCAAGTAAAATCGTAGAGGTTGCGAGGTTCGAGAACCTGGATATTTTGCACGCGCATTATGCAATACCACATGCTATCAGTGCGTATCTTGCTAAGCAGATTATCGGAAATAACAGTTTGAAAATTCTCACAACCCTCCACGGCACCGATATCACACTCGTAGGATTGGAACCGAGCTATCTTCCGGTGATGAAATTCAGCATTGAACAAAGTGATGGTGTAACTGCCGTTTCAAGGTTCCTCAAAGAAAAAACGAACACCAATTACAATATCGAAAAAGACATTCGCGTTATTCCCAATTTTATAGACTCCAAGAAATACAAACGCGTAGATGCAAGCGGTATCAGACAAAACATCGCACCGCATGGGGAGAAGGTGCTGGTGCATGTTTCCAACTTCAGGCAGGTCAAGCGTGTCCCGGATGTGATACGGATATTTCAACTGGTGAACAGCAAGCTGCCCGCAAAATTAATTTTGATCGGGGACGGTCCCGACCGTTCCAACTGCGAACGACTTTGCCGTGAACTCAAGATATGTGACAATGTTCAGTTCCTTGGCAAGCAGGCGGAAATCATACCACTTCTCTCTGCTTCCGACCTCTTCCTGATGCCGAGCCAATCCGAAAGCTTCGGCCTCTCTGCCCTCGAAGCTATGGCGTGTGAAGTCCCTGTAGTTTCTTCAAGCGTCGGGGGACTTCCCGAACTGATCGTTCAAGGAGAAACCGGATACATTGCTGAGATAGGAGATGTTGAACGGATGGCGAGATACGCAATTGAGCTGCTGACAAATGAGAACAGGTACAGGCATTTCGCAACAGCAAGCAGGAAACGGGCCGTTGAAATGTTCGATAGAGATATGATCATCGACAAATACGAACACTTCTATGAAGAGATTCTATCTGAAAAACTCACCTTAGCAAAATGAGCTCATGATGGAATCAAAAGATCTGTTCGTTACCATTCTTCCGACATTTCTCTTACGTGGAGGTTTTGCTATCATTTGCGGCGGATTGATCGGTATCGAGCGGGAACGGAAGGGTAAGCCGGCTGGCTTCCGTACGAATACGCTGATTTGCTTCGGGTCGGCACTTTATATGCTTGTCTCCGAGTTTATTCTCAAGAGTATCGGCATGCCGAACACCGACCCGACCAGAATCGCTTCGCAGGTTGTCACCGGAATAGGTTTTCTTGGCGCAGGAACAATCATCCAGTCGCGCGGAACAATTACGGGATTAACTTCAGCCGCGACCATCTGGGTCGTTGCAGGCATCGGACTGACCGTCGGGGCCGGGTTTCCGGGGATCGGACTTCTTGGAAGTATTTTTGTTCTCATCACGCTGGTTCTCCTTGCTAAGATAGAGCCAAAATTACTCGGCAAATGTCATTTCGTCTCATGTGAGATTGTGTTCGCGAACGATGGTGGACGCGCGCGGGCTGAACTCGCAGCGCTTCTTGCTGAACACGAAATCGATTTTTCCAAACTCGATTGCACGAAAGTCAGTTCAAATTCTTCCATGTTGAAACTCCAGTTTTGCGATAAACATCCATCGCACCACCGGTTCCTTTCTGAAATCTGGCAAGTCCGCGGCATCAACGAAGTAATCACTGAAAAATAATCACCTCCGTTTTGATGTCAACGCGGATAGCCTCCAACATTTTCCTCATCGTCATAAGCTCCGCCGGCATGTTCGCGCAGGATGTCGTAAGAACAAATCCTCTTGTGGAAAATATCGTCAAAGAGATTTCGGCGGATAGCATTAAAGTAAGAGTTGAAAAACTGGAGAGTTTCGGAACTCGTCATACCCTTTCAGACACGACTGATCAATCGCACGGTATCGGAGCCGCACGACGATGGATAACATCGGAATTCAAGCGTTTTGCAGGAACAAGCAGAAACCAAATGACAGTTGAAGAGCAGCAGTCGATTGCTCCAGCATCGGTTCGATTACCACATCCAACCAGCATCGTCAACATTGTTGCAACGTTCAGGCCTGCGATTCCATCTTCCCGGTTCTTTATTGTCAGCAGTCATTACGATTCACGATGCACAAATGTAGCCGATTCAGTTAGCGCGGCGCCGGGAGCTGACGACAATGCCAGTGGTACAGCGCTCGTCCTCGAACTGGCACGGGTGTTTTCGAAATACAGTTTTAACGCCAACATCATGTTTATTACTTTTGCTGCGGAGGAACAAGGGCTCATCGGCTCGACACAATTTGCTGAAATGGCAAAACAACAATCGCAGAACATTGAAGGTGTGCTGAATAACGATATTGTCGGAAGTATTCACGGAGGAGGTGGAGAGGTAGAAAGCAGCTATGTCAGAGTATTCTCTGAAGCGTATAGCCTCCACGACTCAGGTGCAACAATTCGCAGCCGCAATGCTCTTGGGCTGGAGAACGACGGTCCTTCCCGCTCGCTGGCCCGGTATGTCAAGGAAATCGGAGAACGCTATGTTTCCAATTTCGAAGTAAGAATGATCTACCGGCGTGACCGTTACTTACGCGGTGGAGACCATACCCCGTTTCATGAACGCGGATTTGCCGCGGTTCGCTTCACGGAAGCGAAAGAAAACTTTGACCATCAACACCAGAACGTGAGAGTTGAAAACGGAAAAGAATTCGGAGACTTGTCGAAATTTATGAACTTCAATTATTGCGCGAATGTTGCGCGCATAAATGCCTCGGCATTAGCCTCGCTCGCACTCGCCCCATCATCCCCTTCGGAGGCGAGAATCATTACTCGACAATTGGACTATGACACAGAACTTACATGGAATAAAAATACCGACCGAGGTGTTACCCGATATGTTATACGATACCGCGAAACGACTTCACCTACCTGGCAGCATGCAATAGCGACGAGCGACACATCGATTGTCCTCCATATTTCCAAGGACGATTATATCTTTGGAATTCAGGCAATTGACAGCGTTGGCGACGCAAGCCTTGTTGCAATCCCGCAGCCGCAGAGATAATAATTTCTCTTCATCACATTTTTCTTTTCATCATCGGAATCAACAAATACCTGTCAAGCAACGCAACGGCACCAATAAAAAGGACCATGAAAAGTGTCAACCCATAAGTATTTTTTGCAAAAGCGAATGAAAAATACTTTTGGACCCCTTCATTGAACCGTTCCAGATATTCCGATAAAGTACCCGAGGTTTTCCCATATAAGGATTGGGCAGAACTCACCGACTGTTGTACATGGGGGTTTTGAAACGTTCCCGAAAGCTGGAAGACGATAAATATTATTCCAACAATCACTGATAGTGCAAACAGGGGTGCTAAATTCCTGAAGAAATACCAGGCAAACGATGCAGGGTATTCAATTCCCAGTTGTTTCATAACCCGTTGAGTAAATTGTGCTGAAACGCGTTCGCGCCCCGCATTGCGGATCGCCTTGTCCATCTCCCGAAGAGACGCTACTCTCTCGCCGCATTCTTTGCACGACCGAAGATGCATGCTGATATCCGAATTCGATAGACCTGTTTGTCCGGTATCCAAATATTCCTGAAGTTGAATAAAAGTCGGATGGTTCATGACAATATCTTCTCCATTTCAAGTTCTTTTGCCAGAATGCCCGACAGCATCGCACGGGCACGGAAAAGATGTGTTTTTAGTGTGCCGAGGGGCAATTGTGTCACTTCACAAATTTCCTCGTGACTTAACTCCTGAAAATAAAACAATGACAACACCACACTGTACTTCTCTGGTAACGTTTCAATCCCTTTTTTTATGATTGCCACTGTCTCCGCCGCTTCATAATTCAATTCACTCGAATCCTTTGGATTGTACGAGAATAAAATTTCTCTATCTTGCTCATCAATCGAAAGAAAATTTTCTTTTCGCCTACCGAGCCGGGTAAGGCAAACATTGTATAAAATCCGATAGAACCAAGTTCCAAACTTTGCCTTGCCTTCGAACCTGTCTAACGCGTTATATGCTCTGACAAAAGCATCCTGTAATGCTTCTTCCGCATCTTCGCGGTTACGAAGCATGCGAAGTGCAAGTGTCATTGCCTTATCCTTGTATCTGTCAACCAGCCTGGCATAAAGGTGTTTTTTCCCTTTGCGGACGCTTTCGACAATTTCATTATCAGTGATCACCATATATGTTCTGCCATTTTAGACTGAATAAGACAGACTGGGGTTTCAGAATAGCCTCAAATAATATACTTCATTTTTATGAGAATGAAACCTTGCGCGGAGTAACTGAGTCATAAGTTACAGATGAACAAAATCATGGAATTTTGAAATAAAGGAAAACAATATGCAACCTCATGAAGTAGCAGTTCCAATAATGTTTTTTTTGGTGGCAGGGTCAGTGTGGGTGACATTGCTGCTTGTCAGGCACCGAGAGAGGATGACGATGGTTGAAAAAGGGATGTCGAGTGAGGATATCAAATCACTTTATAAAAAGCAGGTTCAGCGTGATCCTCTCAGCTCGCTAAAGTGGGGAATACTTTTCATTTGCGCGGGGCTTGCAGTCCTGATCGGACACTTCCTGCACCGCAATTTGGGAGTAGAAGAAGGAGTCATGATCGGACTGATACCGTTATTTGTCGGATGCGGATTGCTGCTGTTTTACAGCTTTGCATCGAAGAAAGAAAACCAATAGAAGTTGACAAATCAGAATAAACAAACACCACAACCGCACAAGGGCACATCGTTCACCAGTTAATGTTCACCGCTACGAGAATCACATACACCAGCGCCCCCGCAGCGATGAGTGAAACAATAGCTATGCTTGTTCTTGCGGCCCTGAGAGATTCCTGACCCTGTAATCCTGGCTTGGCAAGTTGGACCCGTCTGAAAACAATGGGTCCGAGAACGAATGCGTTGAGCATCAACGGGATCACCAGGAACCATGACAACTCAAGCCATGGTGCTGCACTGAATACATAGCCGAGAGCATGGTCACCCTGATTTTTGAGCGCATCCAGCCATACGTCGAACGCCCGCATGAAAAACAACAATGCTACTCCAATCACTCCAAGCCATGCACCGGTATATGCGGTCGACAGGTTGTGCGTCACAATGTCGGAGCTTTGATGCCTGCCTGTGAGTTTGCTATGAATTGACCCATACCCTACATAAATCACAAACCCGATGTTAAGCCATGCAGCAAATCGAAGCCATGAAGTCGGCGGCAGGTAATAAATCAAATACAAACATGAAATGATCCCGAGAACTGGAATAACAATTCCTCCAGGGACACGGAACGGCCGGGCGCGCTGGGGCTCACGTTTTCTCAGAACGATGATACCGGCACATACAAGGATGAAGGCAAACAGTGTTCCGATATTTGTCAGATCAACCATCTCATCGATGCTTGCGACCGCTGCAAAGACAGCAACGAAGACGCCTGTCAGAATAGTCGATATGTGCGGCGTGCGGAATTTCGAATGTACCTTGTAGAATATAGAGGGAAGAAGCCCATCACGTGACATCGAATAAAAGATTCGCGGCTGACCCAATTGAAACACCAGCAACACGGCAGTGTGAGCTATGACCGAGCCAAATGCAACGATGCCAATTGCCCATCCCAAATCAGTATGGGATTGTTTGCCGACATGCTCCAGCGCCATCGTCAACGGTTCCGCCTGTTCAGTGGCAAGCTTTGCCTTGAGGTCCGGATATGAAATCAATCCGGTGAAAACGATTGCAACCAGCGCATAGAAAATTGTGCAAATGATAAGGGAGGCAATGATTCCTATGGGCAGATTTCGCTGCGGGTTTTTCGTTTCTTCGGCAACGGTTGAAACAGCATCGAACCCGATGTATGCAAAGAACACAATTGCGGCACCTGCGCTGATCCCGGCCCAGCCATTCGGGGCAAACGGAGTCCAATGTTGCGGCTGAACATACGTAAAACCTACCACCATAAAAAATGATAGCACAAGAATTTTGATTCCCACCATGATGGCATTAAACCGGGCGCTCTCACGTATACCCCAAACCAGAACAATTGTTATGACCGCTACGATGGAAACGGCAAGAAGATTAAAGACGATAGGAACACCAAACAGATGAGGTGCGTGTTCATACACACCCGGAATTTTCGCCGCGGTGCGATAATCTATTGACAGCCAGTCGGGAAAATTGATGCCGTTGAGTCCAATAGCAGGTACACGAAGTCCGGCAAGCAGAGTCTTGAAATAATTCCCCCAGCTGATTGCAACAGCAATATTCCCAACGGCATATTCAATAATCAGATCCCAGCCGATAATCCACGCGACTGCTTCACCAAGTGTCGCATACGAGTATGTATAGGCGGAACCTGAGATCGGGACCATCGATGCAAATTCAGCATAACATAACGCAGTAAACCCACAGACAACGGCTGTAAGGATAAACGAAATCATGAGTGCCGGACCTGCACCAAGTCGGTTGGCATCTCCCGCCGCAGCAGTGCCGATTGTCGCAAAAATTCCGGCGCCGATAATTGCGCCGACTCCCAGGAGCGTTAATGCAACCGGACCAAGTGCCCGCCGCAGTTGATGTTCCGGTTCTTCGGCATCTTTTAGTATGAGGTCAAGATTCTTTGTCCGAAATAACTGTCGAAACATATCTGTCTGATGGCTTTGAAAAGAGTGACCGAAACTTAGGGAAAGAACTCGAGAGAATCAAGAGGAAAATTCAGAATTCAGCCTGCTCTTCCGCTTGAGATGATAAAACGGTTTTTGCCTCTTCGAGATGTTCTTCATCGACGAGAACTTTCACGCCTTTGCTTTGCTGCAGAACCGGCATCATGCCGCCGGTATCTTCAAATTTCAAGTAGGATTCAATTTCTGCGGCAGCGAGGGTCGCCTGCGCAAGGCGGGCTTCAATTTCATCATGGAAGGTTGCAACAACCACATAGTTTTCCATAGGGACACCCTACGTTGTAAATGCAGGTTGAAGAGATGATTTACCTGAACTTAAACAATACCCAGCTAAGATGCAATAAAAGGAGAATTGGAGTAGTAAGCATATGAGTATAATTGTGGAGCCAGTAGAGGTAGGGTTCAGAAAGGTAACAAATTAACCAGCTTGAGCTGTTGTATCGGCGGAGATCTGACTTGAAAGCTCTGGAAAAAAAACGTCAGTCCTCAGTGGTGGTGCTTGCCAGCTCTTCAACGGTCGTAATTCCCTTTTTCAAAAGCTCGATGCCGGATTGCCGCAGTGTCTGCATCCCCTGTTTTACCGCGGTCTGGCGTAGGGCCTCTTCATTAATAGAACTCCCTGCTTCCATGATGAGCTGACGAATTTCTTTGGTAAAATAGAGCACTTCGTGAATGGCAGTTCGCCCTTTGTACCCTTTCACACATTGTGTACATCCCACAGGGCGATAAAATTTCGTCCCTTTAGCTTCATCCATGGGATACCCGATTTTCTCCAGCATGATAGGCAGAATTTCGTTATCGACTGTTTTGCAACGTTCACACAATTTTCGAAGAAGGCGCTGTGCAACGATAATATTTATCGCATACGCAAGCAGGAAGGGTTCTATCCCCATTTTATACAACCGTGCTATCACACTCGGTGCGTCGTTCGTGTGCAGGGTTGAAAAGGTCAGGTGGCCCGTGTTAGCAAGCTTAATTGCCATATCCGCTGTGGTCCTGTCACGAATCTCACCCACCATTACGATATCCGGGTCATGACGAAGAATTGCGCGCAAAGCCCCTTCAAAATCAAGTTTCGGGTTGAGTTTAACTTGTCGGGCCCCCTCAATCAGATATTCGACAGGATCTTCAACAGTAAGAATATTTAAACTCGGATCCATCACGCTGCGAATCGCAGCCAGCAATGTCGTACTCTTTCCGCTTCCTGTCGGTCCGGTTAGAATGACTATGCCGAACGGTTTTTCTATTGCCTTCTTGAATCGATCAAGCGCATAAGACTGGAATCCGATATTTTCGATTGTGATGCTCGCTTCCGGATCAGTGAGAACGCGGATAACGATCGACTCCAGTTTTACTTTGAGCTCTCTTCCGATAACCGGGATAATCGAGACGCGGAACCGAACTACTTTATTGTCGACAGTTTTCTGTGCAAAGCCGTCCTGTGCCATGTTGCGCTCGAACCGGTCCAAACCCTTTGCCTGGTCCTTCACTACCGCAGCAACGGCGTCGGCGCGAACATCATCGAGCGATTGCCATAATGTAAGATGGCCGTCAACTCTAAAATATACTTCCGTTTTCCTGGCGCTTTTGGGAATGACATGAATATCGCTTGCGCTCACCCGCACTGCATCGGAAAAAATGTTATCGACAAGCTCGCTCAAATGTCCTTTCCGGATTTCCTCTTCCACTTCGGAAGCGACGTCTTCATCTTCATACACTTCGACGTCCTGGAATGTCGAACGGCTTTGCCTGTCAAGCGTAAGCTCACGCCACAGTTCGTCAAAACCGACGAGCGAAACATAGATAATTTCATGCTTCGGATATAAAAGGGCACGGGCGACATTCGCTATTTCATGGTTCGATGGATCCGGTGTAATAATCTGAAGCTTCGATGGGTC
>CAZAFL010000021.1:0-58550 GCA_964484465.1 uncultured Chlorobiaceae bacterium | reverse complement strand
AACCCGCGACCAACAGCTTGGAAGGCTGTGACTCTACCAACTGAGTTACTCCCGCGCGTTCTCTGGTACTCCTCTCACTTACATTACAAATTCGACATTGCGACTACCACGTCCACGCAGATATTCTTCGTCTTATCATTCGACAGCGTGGGCAGGGAAGGACTCGAACCTTCGAAGGCCGAAGCCGACAGATTTACAGTCTGTTGCGTTTGACCGCTTCGCTACCTGCCCTCATTACCTGCACGGCTTGTGACCTATTTCCTTTTTCGCCCGGTTGTCAGGCAATCAACAAACGCAAAGCTCCTCACGTACAATTTCCCTGCATCACCGGGCCCCGTTGCTGATGAACCGCATTGCCAATCATAGTTGGAGCCGATGAGAGGACTCGAACCTCCAACCAGCTGATTACAAATCAGCTGCTCTACCAATTGAGCTACATCGGCAATCAGAACATCACCAACGTTATTGCGCTAAAATTTTATTCAAACCTCTCAAAAGTAACAATTTTTCTCATCGTGAGGTTTTCAGATTTCAAAAAATCTTCATTTTTAGCGATTTTAGGCAGGTTCCCAAATTTTTCGAGGCTTTAAATATAACATTTTTCAACAAAAAGTCAAACAATATCTATCACATCCGGCAAACGATTCATGTGTTCCCTCTACCCTCCACCCAGTTTATCCTTCAGCAAAAGAGCTTGTTCAAAATCAGGCTGAATTTCCAGCGCCTTGTTGATATACGTGAGAATATTTTCCTTCTTCCCGGAAGCATACAGATATGCAGCCTTACTCACATAGGATTGAGCATAAAGAGAAAAGATTGCATGCAGGTATTTGTTGTCCTTCGAAGGTCTGTGGTAGAAATATTCCGGAAACGCGATATCATGAAACCCGTTATCGGTGAACAAACGAAATGCGAGACCCGAGGGAACGCGAGTAAAACCTGAAGTATATTGTGGCTCAAGCTCTGCGGTAACATATACCGGACGAGTTCCATAATTTTTTTCGATGAAGCTCCTCAGAACAGCAGTATAATGGCGCTCAATAACATTCCCGTTATACGGGAGGTCGTGCTCAAACTTATATAATTCCGCAAGAAGAGCATCAATTTCTTTTCTTGATTGAGCAATGAGCCACGGATACCGGCGTTCAAGCTGATTGTAATACCATGACCGGCGCATCAGCTCCTTATCAATAACCACAATGTCCGGTCGAACATTTTCAACGAGCTGAAAATAGTACGCAGCGGAAACAAAGTAGTCCCATTGATATGATATCACGATTCCATTCGACTCGATCGACTTGAACATATCTTTCGTATAATCCTCCACAACCAATGTTTTATTTTCATTGACATCGGTATAATGCGCTACAATAAGAAGAGCGGATGAACAAACCAACAACACCCCGACTAATCTCGACGTCGAAGGGTTTTTCAAGCCTGTTAAAAAATAAGCAACGCCTAAAGCAGACCATATCGCAATCGTCAGATACGCGAGAAGAAAATACGAGTCGATATCGTGTATATCATAATTGATGGAATACAGAACACACCCCGCAAAGAGAATGACGGTGAACATGAAGAGAGGCTTTCGTGCTTTAAATAAATTCCATGTACCGATAACGGTAAATATATAAGGGAAATATGCAAACTCAGACGGCAGAGTGTCGATAAAATATTTAAACTGCTTTCCCGCCGCCTCTGTCGAGGAGAACAACCATACGCGGTAGACTTTTCCGGTAAAGTGTGTCCAGAACCGGTCGAAGTTGACCGGGTTTCCCCAATTCATCAGAGGATGTTCAGCCGCACGAAGAGGAAGATAGAGATATAACGATAACCCGAGCAGAAAAGGGAGCGCCATCTGTAAGATCCGAATCCAGCCGCTTCGGTGAAAACGATAATGGTAGAAATAAAAGAAGAGGCAAGCAGGAGCAAGAAGGATCGTGGTCATGTGATTGGTAAATGCAAGACCGAGCGCAAATGCGAACCCATACCAGTACCATAAGGGATGACGATCAGCATGAGCATCATTGTCGGAATAGAATTGAATGTGGATCGCCTTTGTAAAAAAATACAGAACGGTGGAAAGAAAGAAAACGTGCAGCGAATAGACTTCAATTGCAAGCGCCTGCGACCAGTACGTTTCCGAAAAACCGAAGATCAGCGAGCCAAACACTGCCGGGATGAATACCTGAACAAGCTCGAGCGATGTTATTGACTCTTCACTGGCAGAACGCTGTTTTCGGTCCTTGAAGATGAACCCATTGAGAAGAAATACGAGAAAGCGAAAAAAAACAAACAAGCCGAGAGAACAGAAGAACGCTGCCATGATATTTAGCTTATAAACCACCCTGAAACCAAGAGGCAGGTGAGAAAAGATCCAGCCGATCAGGGTAAATAGAGGGTAGCCGGTAGGATGACAAATACCAAGGGTGTACGTATCTGTTGCAAGTTCGCCGCTGTCAATGAAATTCACCGTAGGACACATCGATACTAAGTAGAGCGTCATTGCAACGAGGAAAATCCCAGTACCGATGCTATATTCTAATCGCTTCCACGTCAAACGAAAACTCATTTCAATTCCTGATGAGAATCCTATGATAGAACCCAAAATTTGTGCATCGAAGTTACCAAAAAAACAGGGGAAAATCCACTTATTGAGCTGTTGTTCTTTCCTTGATTCTTTACCCCCCTGTCGGTATATTGAATAAAAACAACCAGTCTTTTCCTGAAATTCAACTATGGTCAAACTTATCGCGCTCTATCGAACGCCTGCCGACGTTGAAGCGTTCGACAAACACTACTTTGAAATCCATATCCCTCTCTTAAAAAAAATCGCTCAATTGAGAAAGCTTGAAATCACCAGGGTGACGGGAGTCCCCCTGGGAGATACCCAATATCATCTGATGGCAGAAATGTATTACGATTCTGTAGATGCGATGAACACTGCAAACGCTTCCCCTGAAGGAAAGGCATCTGCCCGCGACCTGATGAGTTTTGCTGCAACTGTCGTCACCCTCTTTTTCGGCGAGGTCAGGGAATGAACAGGTACTCCGGCAAAGCTGCTTCTACATTCAAGTTCAAAAATATTCTCTATCAAAAGAGAAACTGGCGCGCGAGAATAACTCTCAATCGCCCCAAGGTTCATAACGCCCTTGATTTTCAAACGCTGGTGGAACTTGGCACAGCTCTTGAGGATGCAAGCTGGGATGATGAAATCGCGGTCGTCATCATTACTGGGGCAGGCACAAAGGCATTCTGCACCGGTGCCGATATGAAGGAATGGAGTAAAGACTTTCTTGAGCGCCCAAACGATTTTTACAAATGGATGGGTTTGTTTATTCAAACCTTCGAGCGATTACGGAACTTAGGAAAACCGACGATTGCCCGTATTAACGGGATGGTCGTCGGCGGAGGGAACGAACTGCAAATGTCGTGCGACCTCGCAATTGCCGCGGATGACACGTTCATCAGACACGTCGGTGTTTCACGGGGAAGCGTCCCTGGGGCCGGTGCAACACAATGGCTTCCGATAATTGTCGGAGACCGTCGGGCGCGTGAAATTCTGATGCTGTGTGAAGAAATCCCCGCCCGAAAGGCTCTCGAATGGGGACTCCTAAATCAGGTCGTAGCGAGAAAAAATCTCGACAAGGCCGTCGACCAGATGACGGAAAAATTGATCAACAAACTGCCGGAATGCACACGCTATGCAAAACAGCAGTTGAATTTCTGGCGGGATCTCTCCTGGAGCTTGACTATCGGGCATCTTAGAGATTGGCTAACAATTCATACAAATTCGGAGGAAGTCCGCGAAGGTGTTCAGGCATTTGTCGAGAAACGTCAGGTTGATTACAAGAAACTCCGCCAAACTACAGCGCGCAACAGTAAGAAAAAATAACCACGGAGTATTGTGGTACATCTTCCTTCAAAATTTTCCAGACTCGCATTCTTTTTCTCCAACAACCCGCCTCCCAAGGTTGTCATTTTATTGTTTACTCTTGTGATGCTCGGATTCATCGGCGTCAATGACAGAAACAAGATTCTTGTTTTTCTTCCAGGCACTCAGGTCGGCACCGTCGACCCAGCTGACGACGTGCAAACCTGTAAACAATGTCATTCCTCGGAATCAATTGTGCGACCCGTAATACTGTTCAAACAATGGTCAGGCAGTATGATGGCGCATTCGGCACGGGACCCAATTTTTTTTGCAGCTCTCGCCGTCGGAAACAAATATCGCAATGGATCCGGCGAATACTGTATCCGGTGCCATTCTCCATCAGGATGGCTCTCAGGACATTCTGAAGACTTTTCCGGGCAGGCACTCAGGGGAGGAGATTTTAACGGTGTTCAGTGCGATTACTGTCATCGCTCCATTGACCCTTTGCATCCTGACAGCTCAGCACCTTATCTGGTATTTCCTGTGCCGGGATACGGCAACGGAATGCACGTCGTGCAAAAAACTGCCACGCCAAAACGCGGACCGTATGATAGTCTTGCAGCGCCTCATCCGACAAAATATGATTCATTCCAGCGCTCAAGTGAAATGTGTGGCGTTTGCCACGACATCAGCAACCCATATTACGCTGATGACCGAATCACGCAAGCGCCGTTTGAATATGCCCCGCTCGAGCGAACATACAGCGAATGGCTGATGAGCTGGTACGCTGCCCAGGGTAGCTCCGGCACGTGTCAATCGTGTCACATGAAAGATACGACAGGCTTCGTCTGTGTTTATCCGAACGCTCCGTATCGAACAAATATTGCACGACACGACCTTACAGGCGGAAACACATTTCTGCCGGAAATTCTTGCAGCGGTAAGGCCTGCCACCGACAGTTTGAATCTCGATACCGCAGCCATTGCCGACGGGAAACGCAGAGCAACTGACATGCTTCAGCATGCGGCAGATTTGCATATCGATTCCTATCATCAGGGCGACAGCGTCATCACACGAGTGCGAATCATAAATCTTACGGGACACAAATTACCGACAGGGTATCCCGAAGGAAGACGGATGTGGATCAACCTCATTGGAAAGGATGTCAGCGGCGATACCGTATTTCAATCAGGGGTTTATGATTCAACATCGGGAACCCTTAGCCAGGATAACCAGCTGAAAAAATATGAAATAATTCTCGGGCTAACATCGTCAACCGCAGCGACATATGGACTCAGCACAGGTGCATCGTTTCATTTTGCGCTTAACGATACAATCATATTCGATAATCGTATTCCACCGAAAGGATTTACAAACACTAATTTCCTTATCCGTAACGCGCAACCGGTCGGAGTTGCGTACGCCGATAGTCAATACTGGGATATTACGCAATATATCCTTCCATCATCTGCTTCAGAGGTCACGGCGACTATTTACTATCAAACAATCAGCAAAGAATACATGGAATTTCTGCTCGACCAGAACTCAGGTAATTATTATGATTGGAATAATTGGGGAAATAAGCTGTACAACGCCTGGGATACTCACGGCAAATCACGACCTGTTGCCATGAACTCTAAAACTGTTGCGGTTTCAGACACACCGACTGCCGTCAATCCTCCTGTCAAAAGTTTACTTCCGACATCGATTTCCCTGTTGCAAAATTATCCAAACCCGTTTAATCCATCAACAACAATCTCGTACGCGATACCCCGAAGAGCTTTCGTCAGTGTGAAAGTTTTCGATATACTCGGAAGAGAGATTATGACGCTCGTGAATGAAATACAATCCCCTGGCGTATACTCCGTGCCGTTCAAGTCCCGGGAATTGCCAAGCGGGCTTTACCTGTATTCACTTGCGGTTGAAGGAAACCGCCGGACAAAAAAAATGTTACTGTTGAAATAACTCACGTTAACCTTATCACTATTTCATCTACCAGTATGCAATACTATTCGATCATTGTCACCAAACAGGATGGTTACGCAATCGTTCAATTCAACAGGCCGGAAGTCTTGAATGCGTTGAACATCAAACTTATGGAAGAGCTTGTCGATTCGCTCGAGTCGCTTGATAAATCCGATGATGTTCGGGCGATTATCATTACCGGGAACGAAAAGGCGTTCGCCGCGGGAGCGGATATTAAGGAAATGGCGGACGCTTCCGCCGTAGAGATGCTGGTACGAGACCAGTTTGCCCGATGGGATCGCATTCGTAAAATAAAAAAACCGCTGATTGCAGCGGTAAGCGGCTTTGCTCTCGGCGGAGGCTGTGAACTATCAATGTCCTGCGACATCATTATCGCGTCGGAGACTGCGAAATTCGGTCAGCCGGAAATCAACATCGGCGTTATGCCTGGCGCGGGAGGCACGCAGCGGCTGACACGCGCCGTCGGAAAATACAAGGCGATGGAAATGGTCCTGACAGGACGAATGATTACCGCCGACGAAGCGATGCAGTGGGGATTGGTGAACAAGATTGTCCCGACAGAATATTACCTCGAAGAAGCAAAATCACTCGCGAAAGAAATTGCTTCCAAACCTCCTGTGGCAGTCCGACTCGCTAAAGAGGCTGTTCTTAAATCATTCGATACGACGATGGAAGGCGGGCTTGAATTTGAAAGGAAAAATTTCTACCTCCTTTTTTCTTCTGAAGATCAGAAAGAAGGAATGAAAGCATTTTGTGAAAAACGAAAACCTGAGTGGAAGGGAAAATAATTAATAATACTTGAAATCCTAAGAAAGAATATCTACTTTTAATTCATTACTCTCGATACTGCACCTGACCTGAACACATTCAAGGAACACTCTGATGAAATTACCCCGCGTGCTGTTTTTCTGTCTTATTTTTTCCTGTATAAGTATTCTGTTTTCCCAGCAAGATAGGAAAATAGATTTTTCATCAAAGCTCTCCATCGATTCCAGCGTCATCACCGGCATGCTCAGCAACGGCATGAAGTATTACATCCGCACCAACAGAAAACCCGAAAAGCGTGCGGAACTCCGACTTGTTGTCAACGCCGGTTCAGTCCTTGAAGACGACGACCAGCGGGGACTCGCGCATCTCTGTGAACACATGGCATTCAACGGGACAAAGAACTTCAGAAAGAACGAACTTGTCAATTATATGGAGTCTGTCGGGATGCAGCTCGGACCCGATTTGAACGCGTACACAAATTTCGACGAAACCGTTTATATGCTGAAAATTCCCACCGACACACCCGCAATCGTCAGCAAAGCCTTTCAGATTCTTGAAGACTGGGCACACAACGTAACGTACGATAACGACGAAATCGATAAAGAGCGGGGCGTGGTCATCGAAGAATGGCGCCTCGGCCGCGGTGCGGAGGCGCGCATGGCGGATAAACAAACCCCGACGTTGTTTAAAAATTCCCGCTACGCTGTTCGTAATACAATCGGGGACAAAAAAACACTCGAAACCTGCTCATATGCAACACTCAAACGATTTTACAAAGACTGGTACAGGCCCGAGCTCATGGCTGTGATTGCTGTCGGCGATTTCAACACATTGGAGATCGAGCAGCTTATCAAAAAACAATTTTCCGCCATTCCACCCACTTCCAACGTGCGCCCGAGAGTATCGTATCCCGTGCCCGACCACAACGAGCCACTGTTATCCGTTGTAAATGATTCGGAAGCAACATTGTCACGGGTCGGCGTCTATTACAAGCATGAGGTGGAACCGAACGGCACGGTCGGCGATTACCGCCGCTCGATTGTCGAGGCGCTCTATTCACAGATGCTGAACAACCGGCTTGGTGAACTAACTCGTCAAGCCGAACCTCCCTTTCTCTTTGCGGGTTCGGGTGGTGGACGGTTTGTTCGTACTAAGGAAATTTTCGTTCTCAATGCTGGTGTGAAAGAAAATGGAATTGAAAAGGGACTCGACGCACTTCTCACCGAAGCAGAACGAATCAGACGATCAGGATTTACTGCAACAGAACTTGAACGGCAAAAAAAGGAGACGCTCCGGTCCATCGAAAACGCATATAACGAACGGGACAAGACTGAATCTGCCCGGTACGCCGCAGAATATGTACGGAATTATCTCGATCAGGAACCAATCCCCGGCATCAGCAGTGAGTACGAATTATACAAACAGTTACTTCCGGGAATTACGCTCGATGATATTACCGCGATGACCGGCCAATTGATTACCGACAAGAACAGGGTAGTCCTTGTGAACCTTCCTGCGAAAAAAGAAGTCAACATCCCCACGGACCAACAGTTAATGGATGTGTTTGTCTCCGTGGGAAAAAAAGATATACCGGCATACATCGACAAAGTTGCGAACCAGCCCTTGATTTCATCAGCGCCGAAACCGGGAACAATCGTGAACCGGACGGAATACAAAGACATAGGAGTAACTGAATGGAAACTGTCGAACGGCGCCCGTGTCGTTGTCAAGCCAACCGACTTTAAGAACGATGCCGTAGTCTTCGCTGCTTACAGCCCCGGCGGCAATTCTCTCGTTGCCGATAAAGATTTTATCCCTGCCTCCACCGCCCCTGGAATTATTCAACAATCAGGCATCGGAGCATTCGACGAGACACAACTTGAAAAAGTCCTTGCAGGAAAAATCCTCAGTATTAATTCGTATATAGGAGAACTCGATGAAGGACTATCCGGCAGGTCTACGCCACAGGACCTCGAAACGCTCTGCCAACTGATCTACCTCTATTTTACCCAGCCACGTGTCGATAGTGCCGCATATCTTGCGTACCGCCAGAGGATGCAGTCATTTTACCAAAACCGCAGTGCACAGCCGGAAGCGGCATTCCAGGACACAATCGCTGTAACGATGTCGCAATACCACCCGCGCAGGAAACCGTGGACCGTCTCCACGCTCGACCAGATGAACCTTCAGACATCACTGAATGTTTACCGCGACCGATTTGCCGATGCGAGTGATTTCATATTTTTCTTTGTGGGGAATGTCAATATCTCTACGTTTACCCCCTTTGTAGAGAAATATCTCGCCAGTTTACCATCTCTCGACCGGCATGAATCATGGAAAGACATCGGCGTAGCGCCGCCGAAAGGAGTCATTGAAAAAGAAATCAGAAAAGGAATCGAACCTAAAAGCCAGGTAAGAATTATGTTCACCGGACCCTTCACCTGGTCGAAAGAAAACCGTCAGCGGATGCAGTCAATGGCTTCGGCATTGAACATCAAGCTGCGGGAAAACTTACGTGAGGATAAAGGGGGGACATACGGGGTCGGTGTCTCTCCGGTTCCAATGCACTATCCAAACGAGCGCTACATGCTGACGATCGCCTTCGGATGTGCACCGGAACGGGTCAATGAACTCGTGAAGGCAACATTTGAGCAGATTGACAGCCTGAAGCGACTCGGCATCGAGGCAAGCTACCTCCAGAAGGTTAAAGAAATTCAAAAAAGGGCGCTGGAAGTCAACCTCAAGCGAAATGAATACTGGCTCAATTCTTTGCGGTTCGAGTATGTAAATAATATCCCCCCGTCCCAAATCCTTGAGGAGGGCAAACTCATCGACAATGTTTCTCTCGCCGATATTCAATCGGCAGCGCAGCAGTATCTTGATATGAATAACTACGTCAAAGTTCTTCTTTTCCCGGGAGCACAATGAACATTCAACTTTGCATCTGCGCTATGCTGGTGTTCGTCTTCGCCGGCACCTGTTTAGGCCAGCCTGCCGGTTACCCGGATTTTGAAATAGTCGAAAGTATCCCGGTTGAAACAACCCTTGACAACCCCGAAATCCGCGACGCACATGAGGTGTGGCTCGAGATGATCAACAAGTCGAAATCATCACTCGACTTCGAAGAGTTCTATCTATCCAACAAGGTGGGTGAATCGCTCGAGGATATCATTAAGGCTATACTGGATGCAAGCAACCGCGGTGTTCAGGTCCGCATCATTGCAGACGCAAGAATGTACAAGACTTACCCCGAAACAGTCGACATGTTCGGAAAGCACCCGAACATCAAGACGCGCATTATCGATTTCGGAAAACTTGCAGGAAGCGGCGTACAACATGCAAAATATTTTATCGTCGATAGAAAAGAGATTTTTGTCGGAAGCCAGAATTTCGACTGGCGGTCGCTGAAGCATATTCACGAATTAGGTGTTCTGATTTCGAACACGAAAGCGGTTCAAATATATTCCGATGTATTCAATCTCGACTGGAAACTGAGCGCGACAAATGAGAAGTCGCTGATCAAGACCTACCTCAAGCGCAGGTCGTACCACACGCCGATCACAGTTGTGGAGGGGGAAGGAGACACGTTGACCTACACTCCCACAATGAGCCCGAAAGGAATCATCCCCGATGAAAAATTGTGGGATGAAAAAAATATCGTTGATCTGATTGACGGTGCGAAGAAGGATGTGATGTGCCAATTCCTCACCTATTCTCCGGCGACAAGGGAAAAAAGTTACTATGCCGTCCTCGATAATGCGTTACGTAATGCCGCTGCCCGCGGCGTGAAGGTAAAAATGATTGTCTCGGATTGGGACAAAGACCATCCGACCGTCGACCACCTGAAAAGTCTATCGCTGGTCCCGAACATTGAAGTAAAATTCAGCGTCATCCCTGAATGGTCGGGAGGATATATTTCTTATGCCAGGGTCGAGCACTGTAAGTATCTCGTCGTTGACAGTGTTATGTGCTGGCTTGGAACAAGCAACTGGGAAAAGGGATATTTCTATAATCTGCGCAACCTCGGTGTTGTCGTAAAGAATCGAAAGATCAACGGCATTCTTCAAAATATTTTTTTGAAGGGATGGAATGGGTCGTATACTGAAATGGTCAAACCGGAAATCGATTATAAACCGAAAGAACATGGAGAACAGAAATAGCAGCGATCATACAGACCAGCGTTCGCCAAGAGAAGCGGGACAAATAAAATAGCATGAAACAAACTGAACCTCTCATCCGCAACATCTCGGATACCGCACGATGGGCCGCTGTGTACCGGGCCCGTGAAAGCGAACGCAACGACGCGCTGTTCCACGACCCTTTTGCAAAACGTCTTGCGGGTGAACGGGGCGAGCAGATTGCCAGATCAATCCTTTTTAGTGAGAAAAATTCCTGGTCCTGGGTGACAAGAACCGTTCTCTTCGACAGGTTCATCGAAGAACAAATACGGGCAGGCGTGGATACCGTCATTAACATAGCAGCCGGGCTGGATGCGAGGCCATATCGGATGTCTCTTCCTGCATCTCTCAAATGGGTTGAGGTTGACCTGACGGAAATCTTAAGTTATAAGGAGGAAATTCTTGCTAATGAGAAGCCGGGGTGCCAACTGGAACGAGTTAAGCTCGACGTATCGGAAAAAAATGCACGCCGCGAGTTATTTGACGAATGGGATAAGAAAACAAAGTCTGTGCTTATCATTACCGAAGGCCTTATTATTTATCTGACAGCTGAAGAAGTTGGCTCCCTCGCCGATGACCTGAGTGCGCGGAGAAGCTTTCACTACTGGCTTACCGATTTGGTTTCTCCCGGTCTGTTGCGAATGCTTCAGAAAAAAATGGGGAAAGAAGTAAGCCGTGCCGGCGCACCATTCAAGTTTGGTCCCGACCAGGGACCAGAGTTCTTCACGCAGCATGGATGGAAACCGAAGGAAATACGTTCAATGCTCAAGGAGGCAGCGCAACTTAAGCGCCTTCCGCTGATGTTGCGACTCGTTTCGATGATACCTGAAAAACCAGGACCTCAAGGCTCAAAGCCCTGGTCGGGAGCGTGCCTGTTTGAAAACATAGTACACTGAGGCTGGTTGCCCTTATCATTACCAGGACTAACATCAATGAATACAGTTTGCAAACGATACATTAATAGCAGATTAATAATCGCGTTATGTCTGTCGTTGATGAAGAATTACACCGTATCACCGGCGGCAAGTATTCCAAAGAATTACGATTTCTCCAGAAACAAAACAATCGCTATTTATATTAAGCCGTTTGATCACGCTGTGCTCGACAAAACATATGCTTCCGTGCTTAGCCTCGATCTCATATCATTAGGTTACAATGTTATTGATTTGAACCTGGTTTTTGCTGAACGCAATGAACAAGAATCTGTGTGGAAAGGCTTTGATGAAACTGCAAAGAAGTTTCTTTCTACGAATCATACACCTTTGTTGAACGCCCTTATCATCGCCGCACCAGAGTGGGATAGTTCGATGATTGTTACAGAGTACTCAAAAAAAACTACGCTACATGGATATACCGAACAATACGGCGGCTGGAAGGTCCCTACCCTCTCATGTGAACTCAAGATTTTCGATGCTTCTTCAAAGGAAGTATTCCTTGAAACTGAGAATAAAGACACCTGTCGTCTTTATGCACCAGAGGGCGAGAAAATACCATCTCAACAAGAACACCCATGGATTATTGTTGCACGACAACTTACCAGAGCCCTGAAAAACATTCCTGTTTGCGCCATTGAGGACACGACTGCAGCGAGGTATCATTTCCCGGTTATCTTTTATGTCGATGAAAGCTACCGGAACCGCTTCCCCACCCAGTGGGCGGAACGGCTTCAGCGAAGATTACTCTATGCCAGCGACATTCTTCGAAAACAATTTGATATCGAGCTCGACCTTGGAGGATTTAACGAATGGAATGCTCGTTTTCCCTCGTCAATGGACTACGTATTGGAACATTTGAGACAATCAACGCCAAGCCTTGCAAGAGCGTTCCTCATCGGTGTTACGGTCGACCCGCAATTGACAAGGACATGGCAACACCGCGCCCGGCTCGGCGTAGCATTCCCGTTCGGCATACATGCAGCCATCACAGCACAGCCCTCGTTTCCCGATGCGACGGAATGGAATTCAATTGAGGAGGCTCTCACTCTTGTGCATGAAATTGGCCACTTGCTAGGAGCCGGACACTCCGGAAGCCAGACGTCGGTTATGTACCCCTATTCGGGCTCGTTGAGTTTTCTGTTTGATGAGCTTAACAGCCAAATCATCGATACATTAAAATCGCAGTTTTTTGAATTAACTGAAGCGCAACGACTGCAAAAATGTGTCAAATTGCTTGTCGATTCGCGCTCCTCGCATCTCAAGAATTCCGTCAATATCATTCCGCAGATAGCTCGTTCATTGCTTCATCTTGTAGAGTTGAAAGTGCACTATGCTGCAATATCCCGTGACACGACCTCCTTTTCCTCCCTGCTTGCAAGCGAAATTGCAGATTCCTCACTCCGATATGCCGTGACTGGCTATATGGAGTATAAAAACGAGCATCTGGAACAGGCATTACAATATTTCTCGAAAGCGATCGAATTTGCTCCGGATTTTGCGGAAGCGCACGGTTACTTGAGCACAGTTCTGATAAAATTGAACAGATCAAAAGATGCCGAAGAGCACGCAAACATTGCGAGGCAATTTCATGTGCTGTGGGTTGGTGAATGATGTTTATCGCGAGACGTAAAGAGCAACGGGGATTTATAATTGAACGCGACGTTCTTTTTTTCTCAACTGTAAATAAAAAAACACCGACTCCATAACTACCAGCAACAACAACGATAAAGCATCCCGGTCGAGCCAGACTCCAAATCCCTTCTCGCCGATAACGAGCTTCATAATGACCGTTGCTATCGACCAGCCGACAGAAAAAACCAGCACGAGAAAGCCGACGCCGAGAATTCCCTCCCAAAAACCACCCTGCTGCCAACGCTTCGTGAAAATTGCCACTGCCGCAATCGTATGAATGTAAAAAACAAAGAGGGTAATCATTAGGACGGGTTAGTAATCGCGTAGTTGAGAATTAATAGGCATGTCTCATCGGGAAAAGAGCTCGGACTGTTTTCAAAAGGATTTTGATATCGAACCAGACAGTCCAGTTTTCAATATAATAAATATCGTACACGATGCGTTCTTCAATCGAGGTATTGCCACGAAGTCCGTTCACCTGCGCCCAGCCAGTCATGCCTGTTTTCACCCGGTGGCGGTCGAGATATTTCGGCACATGCTTTCTGAATTGTTCGACAAAAAACGGGCGTTCGGGCCTGGGCCCGACAAGGCTCATTTCCCCGTTGAGGACGTTCCATAACTGAGGAAGCTCGTCTAGACTTGTCTTCCGAAGAAACCTTCCGATTGGCGTTCGCCGAGGATCATCCGATGTAGCAAACACGGGACCAGAAGCAGATTCCGCTTCAAGCTTCATCGAGCGGAATTTCAGCATCTCGAATTGTTTACCATCGAGCCCTACGCGTTCCTGCTGGAAGAACACCGGACCGTGTGAACCCAGCTTAATCAGAAGAGTAATCAGTAGAAATATCGGGGAGAAGATAATCAGTAACACCAGTGAAATGAATACATCAAAAATTCGTTTCAAGATCCTCCCCCATGTCGTCATCGGGAATCCTTTGAGCCTGATAAACGGGATTCCTCCGATTTCTTTTACCGAGACATTGCTCGTCATGGCTTCAAGAATGTCGGGGACCATCATGAATTCGACGTTCACTCCTTCACATTCCTCAATCAGCCTATAGAGTTTCGGATGTTCATCCGCATTGATAGCAATCAACGCGAGTTCAAATCTATCCTGCGAGATACGTTCAGCTGCATCGCCGATCGACCCAAGAAACTCCGTCGCCGATAGCGGTCCCCCGTTCTGTGCCTGAGCGTCGGCAAAATACCCTGCAAGTTTATACCCCAAAAGAGGATGATTGTGAAGGGTATAGCAGATTCGATTGGCGGTTTCGTTATTACCGATGATAACTGCGCTGCGCAATTCGCGTCCACGACGGTATAATTTTTTTTCAGTTTGATACAACAAGGCTCTTCCAACATAAATAAATCCGATAGAAGTCAGCCACAGCAGCCCGAACACAACACGGGAGTATGAAAATGCCCTGTAAAAAAATGCAGCGCTCATGACGACAAGCATGCCGAGAGTAACAAGTCGTATGATGCTGAAGAATTCATCAGCGAGGGCGACGTTTCGGCGAGCGCCGTACATTTTACGCGAGTTGAAAATCAACAACCACACCGGAATGACAACAAATGAACCGAGTATATAGGCACGGAGCGGCGGAGTCTGTTCTGCGAGAGGAAGAAACCTCAGCAGTGAAGTGTCAAACCGTATCCAGTACGATACGAGAAAAGCGCATTCAACCGCGATGCCGTCGAGCAGGACACCAAGTGTCGGTATGAGAAAATCGTTACGCCGGGTCTGTGCCATGGCCGCGTGAACAATTACCCGAACATCTCATTTTCAATGATGCCGCAAATAATGTGAGCAACCGTTATATGCCCTTCCTGAATTCTTTGAGTATCATTCGAAGGGATGATGATTGGAACATCAACAATATTTTTTGAACTGCCTCCATCCTTCCCGAGAAAACCGATAACGGTCATGCCTTTTCTTTTCGCTTCTTTGACTGCACGATTCACATTCTCCGACTTTCCGCTGGTGCTGATGGCAATCAAAACATCGCCGCTGTTGCCCAGTGCTTCCACCTGACGCACAAAGATGTTCTCAAAACCGATGTCGTTGCCGCCTGCAGTGAGCATCGAGGTGTCGGTTGTAAGCGCTATCGCTGCAAGCGCCGGCCGGTCTGCTTTGCTCATGCGAATGACAAGTTCGGTCGCGATGTGCTGGGAATCAGCTGCACTGCCTCCATTCCCGCAGAGCAATACTTTCTTCTTATTGTTGAACGCATTGATAATTGCATCGACAGCTTTCAGGATGTCGCCGGCGCATGCCTCGAACATTTTCTTTTTGGTATCCGCGCTTTCGTTGAGCTGGTCCTGAATATATTTCTGACGATGAACGAGTGTAAGAGGTAAGTGGGCCATGAGGAGAGAAGGTTAATTGATAATGGTCAATAGTTAATTGTCGTCAGGCAATGGTTATTTATCAAGCATTGACTGAACGATGGAAGATGTCTGCTGTAATGCTTCGTCGAGTTTGGAAACGTCTTTGCCGCCCGCAGTTGCCAGATGAGGGCGTCCGCCGCCGCCGCCGCCGACCCTCTTCGCCAGCTCGCCGACAATTTTTCCCGCCTGGAGTTTTTTGTTTTTAATCAAATCGTCCGTTACAACACAAACGAGCGCGACTTTCTCATCAACGACAGCGCCGAGGACACCAACTCCGGAAGATAATTTTGACCGCAGATTGTCACCAAGGGACTTCAACTCTTCCGCGTTACCGACATTAATTTTTGCCGACACAACTTTGAATCCGTTCAGCGGAATGCCCGTTGCTATAATCTCCTCGATGCTTGAGGATGCCTGCCTGACGCGCGCTTTGGAAATCTCGCTTTTGAGGTCCCGGACTTTCTTTGTTTCTGCTTCGATCGCATCCTGACGTTCATGCATGTGCCGCTCGACGAGGTCGATAGATTCGCGCGCTTCCTGAGACGAATTGATAATTATTTTCTCAGTACGAATTGTTCCAACCGTAGGTTGAGAAGAATAACCAAGCTCTTTCTCTAGCTGTATTCTTTCTTCAATGAGCTTTGCGAGGTGGTCATTTAATTCCCCGGCTTTCTTAACCTGGTCCTCAATATACTTTTTCAATCCGTCTCCCGTCACGGCTTCGATACGTCTGATACCGCTTGCGATACTTGATTCCGAAATGATTTTGAAAAGACCGATATCCTTCGTGTTTTTTACATGTGTGCCGCCGCAGAGCTCGACAGAGAATTTCGGGTCGATGACCACAACACGAACTTGGTCTCCGTACTTTTCTCCAAAGAACATCTTAATTTTGGGATACTTGTGTTTCGCTTCTTCAATCGAAATCCATTTTTCGGGATCATTCTCAGCTTGAACCAAAATATTTTCTGCAATTTTTTCATTTACAATGTCTTCAATCCCCTTAATGTCGTCGCTCGTGAGTTTTTCAGAATGATTAAAATCGAAGCGAAGATGGTCGGGGGCGACAAGCGAGCCCTGTTGATGGCTATGTTCACCAATAGTCAGTCTCAATGCCTCGTGAAAGATGTGAGTGGCAGTATGGTTGCGCTCGATGTTGTGGCGTCGAGGGATATCTATATCAGTCGATACATGGATGTAACGATTAACAATTGCATCATACTCGCTGTCTTTAAATTCTGGTTCAAGGATATGAACGATCCTACCAAACTTCTTATCTATCTCTATTACCCGAACCGATTGCATCCCATCTGAAAGATGAAATTTCAGATTTCCCTCATCGCTGACTTGACCACCACTTTCTGCATAGAATGTTGTTTTATCCAAAACGAGACCTAAGCAGGGTCTCCCATTAGAATCGCGATATGCTATGGTGTGTTCAACATGAGCATTATAAATCAGGTCATAATAATCAAAATCAATTTTCTTTATTCGTTCCAAAACATCTTTAACCGAATCTCGAATACTCCATAGCTCCACAACTGGTCCACCAAGATATGACAGCCTTGTGCGATCTGATGAACGCTTTCTCTGCTCCTCCATCAAGTTATCAAATTTTCCCATTTCAACATCAATGCCCTGCTCTTGGGCCATGAGTTGAGTCAAGTCAATTGGGAAACCATATGTATCATATAGCTTAAATGCCTCGTCGCCAGGAAATATTTTCGAATTGCCTATCTTCTTTATCACTGATTCAAAAATTTCAAGCCCACGATCAAGAGTTGCATTGAAGCTTTCTTCTTCTCCACGAATCACTCGTTCAATATGACTTTGTTTTTCCGCAATTTCCGGAAACTGTTTCCCCATTGATTTTACAACGGCTTCAACAACTTTAAAGATAAACGGCTCATGCATTCCGAGATTGCGACCAAATCGGGCGGCACGGCGGAGAATACGACGCATAACGTAACCCCGGCCCTCGTTTGAAGGAATACCACCATCCGCAATTGAAAAGGAAAGCATCCTGACATGGTCTGCAATGACCCGCATTGCAATATCGACCGGTGCATCAATTTTGCCGCCGTACGGTTTCCGCACAAGTTCCGAAATGCGGCTTATGATCGGCATGAACACATCTGTCTCATAATTCGATTTCTTTTTCTGCAGGACGGCACAAATCCGCTCGAAGCCCATGCCCGTGTCGACATGCTTCGCAGGCAACGGCGTGAGATTCCCTTTCTCATCACGGTTGTACTGGATAAAAACAAGGTTCCAGATTTCCATTACTCGCGGGTCGCCGGCATTGACAAGCTTACCGCCTGAAAAATCATCCGTCTGGTCGATATGAATTTCGGAACAAGGCCCGCAGGGTCCCGTCTCCCCCATCTCCCAAAAATTATCTTTCTTCCCAAACCTGAGAACATGCGACGGGTCGATGTCGGTCACCTTCTTCCATAACTGTTCCGCTTCATCATCGCTTTCAAACACGGTAGCATAAAGTCTTCTCTTATCCAGTCCCCACACTTTCGTCAGCAACTCCCACGCCCACTCGATCGCTTCTTTCTTGTAATAATCCCCGAACGACCAGTTTCCAAGCATCTCGAAGAATGTATGGTGGTACGTATCTCTTCCCACCTCTTCGAGATCGTTGTGCTTGCCGCTCACGCGAATACACTTTTGCGAATCGACAGCGCGAACATAATCACGCCTGCCCGTTCCAAGGAACACATCCTTGAACTGGTTCATGCCGGCATTTGTGAAGAGCAGCGTCGGGTCATCATACGGAATAACAGACGCACTGGGTACAACCTTGTGTCCGCGCTCTTCAAAAAACTTCAGAAAACTATTTCGAATTTCAGTGGATGTCAATGACCGATCCATCTATTATACCTCTATCTGTGTCATCAATTGTATTTCTTCCAAAACACCGCTCACCTGTACACATTTGGTCATTTCTCCTTCAAAGACGATTGCCTTGCCGGTGTTGTGTACTTCCCATGTCAACGCCTCAGCCTTTGAAACGTCACAGCCGGTCGCCTTGATAATTTGCCCGATGACTTCATCGAACGTGTGAACTTCATCATTAAACAAAACGACTTTTGCCGGCTCCTGAAGGTCAACATCGGCACTTTCTTCCTGCTCTCGTTCTATGAGTGGATTTTCAGTTGGCATAAAAATATCAATAATTTCGATGAAAAATATCAAAAAAATGAGACTTTTGCAACACGGTGCTTTGACTTTGGAGCAAAGAAGGAATATATTTCAACAGGGAATTTTCTTCCAACAGCATTCATATGAGGGCGCAGAAAGTATTTTATATCAGCGCGGTGGTTCTCAGTTTTACCGCCTCTTTTCTTTTCACGATCAAGCACCCGACGCCGGTCGATCATGATTCCAATGAAGAAAGAAGCGGTGATGCTTGGGGCGCTTTTCAATGGTGGTATGCACAGCGAGCGCTGCCGTATGATTCAATTCCGCAGGGAGCTTTCCAGAAAGCAGTTTCGTACGCCAAGACGAAGATGAAAAAGGAGTCTCCATATTCCAAAACAGCAGGGTCACCACCCCCGTGGGTTTCTCTTGGACCGAATAATGTGGGAGGACGCGTTCTCTCTCTCGCCGTTAATCCAAACAGTCCGAATATCGTCTGGGCAGGCTCTGCAAGCGGAGGGCTCTGGAAATCTACAACAGGCGGAGCAGGAGCCAATGCCTGGTCACTTATCAATACGGGTTATAATACTCTTTCAGTGAGTACGATTGCACTCAATCCCGCAAATCCGAATATTATGTATATCGGCACCGGCGAAATTAGTCTCTACCACCGGCCGCTGGACGGCGTGCAGGGCGCGCGCTCATCATACGGAATGGGAGTACTTAAATCAACAGATGGCGGAAATTCCTGGGCTCAGACTTCTCTCACATTTACTTTTTCACAAATCATAGCCGTTGAAAAGGTTCTCATCAATCCGCTGAACCCGAACACTATCTTTGCAGCAACCAGTGAAGGAACGTACAGGTCACAAAATGCCGGTTCCACATGGACTCAGGTGAACAGTGTTTTGATGGCGATGGATGTCGTCATCAATCCGGTCGATACGACTATCCTTTTTGCTTCACACGGCAGTTACAATTCATCTTCGAATCCAGGATTATACAAATCGACGAATGGCGGCACAGCATGGACACAACTCACCAACGGGCTACCCTCCTCTAATTTTGGGAGAACATCCCTTGCAATTTCGCCAACAACCCCGTCGGTCGTTTATGCGGGCATTGCCAATGGATCCAGTCAAACAATCGTCGGGTTGTATAAAACGACCGATAACGGATTGAGCTGGTCGGGTGTTTCGAATATAAATTACGTGGGGAGTCAGGGCTGGTATGCCAATGTCGTGGCGGTTCACCCCACAATTCCCGACACTGTTTATTGCGCCGGACTGGATATTTACAAATCGACAAATGGGGGAAGTTCACTCATCAGCAAATCTGACTGGACAGCCGGGTACACCGGAACAATTCCTCCCGGAGGTGCCGAGGGTACCTCGAGCTATGTTCACGCAGACCATCATGCAATAGCTCTTGACCCGACTAATCCGAGAGTGATGTATTTTGGATGCGATGGCGGCGTTTTTAAAAGCACAAACGGTGGTGAATCGTTCTTCGGATGCAATGGAGGATTTGTTACCACACAATTTTATCCCAACTTTGCAAACTCGTTTAATGATACGACAATTGGTCTCGGAGGACTTCAGGATAACGGCGCCTTAAAATATATCGGAAGCGCTTCATGGAGTAAAGTTGATGTTGGAGATGCAGGATGGAGCGCGATCAATCCGCTCAACAACAATATCATGTACGACGAATATCTTTACCTCACGTTAAAGAAGACAACGACCGGAGGTACCGGCTTTTCGAGTATTACCAACGGTCTTCCCACCGGCTCAGGTGTCGCCAATTTTTTAGCTCCGTTCGTTCTTTCGCCATCGAGTCCGAATATACTTTATGCTGGAAACCTTAACGTCTACAAAACCACCGACGAGGGGAATTCGTGGTTTGCGCCTAACGGCGGATCGAACCTGAATGGAACGCCCGTAGCGTGCATCGGAGTTTCGTGGACAAGCCCTGACACGCTAATCGCCGCAACCGGAACAGGCGCACTTGGCGTCATACCGAATTTTTCCGTATACCGGTCGATAAACGGCGGGCAAACATGGACTAATGTTACAGGTAGTTTACCGAACAGGTATCCCACCGACATCGAGTTCGACCCGACGAACAGCTCGATTGCTTATCTCACATATTCGGGGTACGGAACACCGCATGTTTTCAAAACAACGAATGTCGGATTGACGTGGACTGATATTACTTCGAACCTGCCCGATATACCGCATCAGTCAGTTACGGTTGACCCATTCTTTCCCGACAATATTTTTGTCGGAACGGATTTAGGCGTTTTCCATAGCTCCGATGCCGGAGGAAGCTGGGAAGATTTTAACAACGGAATGCCTCCCGCAATGATTCTCGACCTGTCGTTCTCACGCAACAACAAGGCTCTGCGTGCAGCAACATTTGGCAACGGAGTATACCAGCGCATACTCAACTGGTCACCGACGCTCACTGTAATTTCTCCCAATGGCGGCGAGGTCGTCGTCGCGGGTCACCACGTCAACATCCAGTGGAATCAATCCTTTCTCAGGTATGTTAAGATCGAATACTCGAAAGATAACGGAGCAACGTGGACCCTCATTGCCGACTCAGTCAACGCGTTTTCCTCGTCGTATCTCTGGACAGTTCCGAGCGTCTCAACTTCACAAGGTCGCATTCGGATTAAGGATGCAATCAGTGGAATAGCTGCGGATTCGAGCAACGGAACATTCACCATTCTCGTTAATCCCGATATCGACAAAGGCTGGAATCTCATCTCCGTTGATGTCTATCCTTTCGATTCGCTGAAAAGCTCTTTATTCCCCACATCGATTTCGTCTGCGTATGGTTTCGCGAACGGATACATTCAGCGCGATACCTTAATAACCGGAACAGGATACTGGCTGAAGTTTGGTGCTCCTCAAAATATTACTCTTTCCGGAGATTCTGTATTCGCAGATACTTTTCATGTGAAAAAAGGATGGAACCTCATCGGCTCCTTATCACACTATGTACCCATAGCAAACATCACTCCTGTTCCACCGCTTACTGTGAAATCTGATTACTGGGGTTATCAATCAGGATACATAACAGCGACTTCACTCCGGCCGAAACGGGGTTATTGGGTAAATGTAGATTCCGATGGAGATTTAGTTCTTAATTCTTCGTCTGCGACTGCAAAGCGCGCCTCAGCTACAGAAGCACTCCTGTCGAAAATGGACGCGTTAACCTTCAGCGACAACAACGGCAATCGGCAAACATTATATTTTGGAAAAGGGACTCCTTATCCGCCGGTAAACGCATTCTTAGAAATGCCTCCTCTTCCGCCAGTCGGGATATTTGATATCAGATTCACTTCTCAGCGTGTTGCGGAATTCATTCCATCTGAAATAGCAGGAGTAATGAGGTTTGCCATCTCAATCCAGTCGGCAACATATCCGGTGGATATCAATTGGAACACGATAAATGATGAAAATCTTTCCGTACAGCTTCAGATAGACGGAACAACACTGCAGCTGACTGCGAACGAGCATGTGAACATCAACAATTCAGCGGAGGGAACTATTGTGTTGAACATCGGAAAAAAATCGACGGCGGCAATTCCTTCATCGTTCATTTTAAATCAGAATTATCCAAATCCGTTTAACCCAACAACAATGATTCGCTACTATGTACCCGCTGATACAAAGGTCACGTTGAAAGTTTATGATATACTGGGGAAAGAAATCGGAACATTAGTAGATGAGGTACAATCTGCGGGCTTGAAATCAGAAGAGTGGAACGGAGAAAAAAATGCCAGTGGAATATATTTCTACAAACTGACTGCCGGTTCCTTCAGTGAAGTAAAGAAGATGGTGCTTGTGAAGTAAAGAAGTTCGGACGAGGACTTTCCACACGATTACATGATGAACAGAATAATCCCAGGAATCCTTCAGTCCCAAAATCCTAGTTCAGAGACTCCGTGGTCACATATTCCCAATAATCGTGCTCCCAAACTCCGAGCATTTTACCTCTTTCGCTCCTTCCATTAGCCTTGCAAAATCATACGTGACAACTTTTGATTTGATAGTGGCATTAAGCCCTTTGAGGATAAGGTCTGCTGCTTCGGTCCAGCCCATATATCGGAACATCATCTCACCGCTTAAAATCACTGAACCGGGATTGACCTTATCGAGATTGGCGTATTTCGGTGCGGTCCCGTGTGTTGCTTCGAAGACTGCATGACCGGTTATGTAGTTGATATTCCCGCCGGGGGCAATCCCAATTCCACCGACCTGAGCGGCGAGTGCATCACTCAAATAATCGCCGTTGAGATTAAGCGTGGCAATCACATCGAAATCTTCAGGGCGGGTGAGGACCTGCTGGAGGGTAATATCCGCAATTGCATCTTTGATGAGAATTCCAGCGCCGGGTTTTCCTTCCGGTATGCGGCACCATGGTCCTCCATCAATTTCGACTGCGCCGAAGTACTGCTTCGCAACCTGAAACCCCCAGTCGCGGAACGCGCCCTCAGTGTATTTCATGATATTACCTTTGTGAACCAGCGTCACACTGCGACGCCCGAATTTGATAGCGTAACTTATCGCACTATGAATCAGCCGGACACTTCCGGACCAGCTGACCGGTTTAATACCGATGCCTACACGGACATCATCGGGCGCCTGGGCACCGACCTTTTTCCAGAAATCGGATGCTTTTTCCTTTGTCCCGAATCGCACCTTGGTAAAATCTTTTGAGAATTCTTTCGCCATAAAATCCAGGATTTTCTGTGAGTCCTGTGAACCCGGGGTATATTCGATTCCGGCATAAATATCCTCCGTGTTCTCACGGAAGATCACCATGTTCACTTTTTCGGGATGCTTCACGGGTGAAGGAACACCCATAAAATATTGAACAGGTCTCAGGCACACATACAGATCGAGCATCTGGCGCAGCGCGACATTCAGCGAGCGGATGCCTCCGCCGACGGGGGTCGTGAGGGGACCTTTAATGCCGACGAGATATTCCCTGAATGTCTCGACGGTCTCATCCGGCAGCCAGGTGTTAAATTGTTTGTACGATTTTTCGCCGGCATACACTTCCATCCAAGCGATAGATTTTTTTCCACCATACGCCTTTTGAACGGCGGCGTCGAAGACACGCTGAGACGCCCGCCAGATATCCGGCCCTGTTCCATCTCCTTCGATAAAAGGGAGAATTGGGCAGTCGGGAACATTAAGCCTGCCGGAAGTGATTGATATTTTCTGACCGTGAGAAGGGGGTTTGAGTGCTTGGGTTGTCATGATAATTCAGGCGAATTGGTTGACGGATAACTTACTGATAAACTGCCGGATACGGTCAGCATATTCACACATTTCCCTATCGGCATATTGTTTGAGATCGAGAACAAACCGGATATTATCGTCGGTATAGCGCGGTGTGATATGAAAATGAAAATGGAAGACCGATTGGCCTGCAGCGCGGCCGTTATTCGAAAAAATATTGAACCCAGGAGGGTTCAACGAACCGACAATTGCGGACGACACAATTTTCGCTGCCCTGATGACATCCAGCAATTCATCTTCACAAACATCGACAAAAGTATCCGCGTGAGTTTTCGGAATGATTAACGCGTGTCCGAAATGAATCGGCCGAATATCCAGTATCGCTACTGCATGCTTATTTGTATACAGGATCTCTGCGTTGGATTCACCCCGGATGATTTTACAAAATTCACACTGCGGGATGGACGGGGGTATACTGCTCGAAGCCATACATTCTTGTCGTATATACCAAAATTTCGAATGAAAGTCAAAAGAAGTTCGTCCAAAAACACAAATTCTCACTGAGAATAAAGTTTGATTCTTTCCTTTGGTTTCTGTATATTTCCACCGAATTTCCAACGAATCAATCTCACGACATTTCACAGGAGACTCAATGGATCGAATACACGTATCGCTTGCGCTGCTCGGCGTGCTGAGCGTAAGTTTCATGTTGACTGGCTTCCAGTGCGGTTCACCGGCATTGACAAGTGCAAAATTATATATCAAGGATCAGGACTGGCCGAATGCTGAAAAAGCGCTTATCACAGAACTCCAGAAGAACCCCGCCAACGCTGAAGCATGGTATACGCTGGGTGATGTAAGGCTCAAACTTGGTAATTACTCCGGTATGGTGGATGCGTACAACAAGTCGCTTGCTATCGGACCAGAATTTGCAAAGCAAATAGACAACCAGAAGAAATATGTCTGGAGCAATTTTGTCAACGGCGCAGTACAATTGTACAAACGTATTCCCGACGCTCCTAAAGACAGCGTATCGATTTTACGTCATGAAGCAATTGCAAATTACGATACTGCGATTGTGGTGTTTCCGGATAGCACCATTTCATATTATAATAAATCAATTGCTCTTCGTGAGGAAGGCAAGTATGATGAAGAAATGATGACGTTAAAAGCCGCCCTCGACAAGAAGAAAGATCCCGAATTATATGCAAGCCTTATTAATGCTTACATTCACAAGGCAGAATCTGCAAAAGCCTCGAACAACGCCGAAGAAGCTGCAAAAACATATAATGACGCCATCTCTACATTGAACGAAGCACGCGCATTACAACCTGACAACTCTGAATTGTTAAGCGCCCTCATTAACGTGTATATCGAATCCGACCGGGCGAAAGATGCGCTGCCTCTTATCCGCGAAGCGGTTGCAAAAGATCCGAAAAACAAGACGTTTCAGAATGATCTGGGATTACTGTTGATGCAGACCAACGAGTTCGAGGAAGCTGTCCAGCACTTTGAAGCTGCAATCGCATCCGATGAAAATTACGAAGATGGCCTCTGGAACGGCGCAGTGGCATATATGAAGTGGGGAGATAAAATTAAGAAGGATGGTGGCGGTGCCGATGCCGACCCGAAGACGTATGTACCGAAATTCAAATCTGCAGTGAAATTGGCGGAAAAGTTGGTCGGAATCAAAAAAGACGTTGCCAAGTATTGGGAAGGGCTGGCGACCGCGTATGCGAATGCAAATATGAAAGATGAAGCTCAAAAAGCTTTTCAGCAGGCAGAAGCACTCCAGAAAAAATAACTTTCAAGTACACAACAACGCCCTCCTTGAAAACGAGGAGGGCGTTTTATTTTAAGGACCAGCCATGGCAAATCAAAACCCACAGCAACAACAAATCAATATTGAACTCGGTGAAAAGGAAGCCGAGGGCGTCTACTCAAACCTTGCCATTATCACGCATTCTCCGGCGGAGTTTGTCATTGATTTCACCAGAGTCCTGCCGGGTGTGCCGAAAGCGAAAGTCTTTGCGCGTATCATTACGACACCCCAGCATGCAAAACTGCTGTTGAATGCTCTTAAGGACAATATCGAAAAATTTGAGAAAACATTCGGGGAAATCAAAATTCAGGGAGAACCGAGTGCAGGCGGATTTGGCTTTCAACCTCCCACCTCCGGCGAAAAGGTTCACTAAAAAATCTTTCGTGAGGTTATGAAGAAAAGAGACCGGCTGTAATGCCAGCTATTGTCTTCAAAGAATGTATTTGCTCAGGTCCTTATTCTTGACGATACCGCTGAGCTTGTCCTCGACCATTTCCCTTGTCACCATAATCGTCCTTCCTTCATATTTATTCGGCGCTTCAAAGAGAATCTCTTCAAGGAGGGTCGTCATAATTGTGTGAAGCCTCCGGGCTCCGATGTTTTCCACCTGCTCGTTTACTTCAGTTGCGGTTTTTGCGATCTGGCGAATCCCATCTTCCACGAATTCGAGTTTCACCCCCTCCGTCTCCAGCAACGCGGCATATTGTTTGATGAGCGCATTCTGCGGAACAGTTAATATTTTTATGAAATCTTCTTCCGTCAGGCTGTTGAGCTCAACCCGGATCGGAAAACGTCCCTGAAGCTCCGGGATCAGGTCTGAGGGTTTGGAAACATGGAATGCCCCGGAGGCAATAAACAGAATGTGGTCTGTTTTCACCATACCGTATTTTGTCAACACCGTTGTTCCCTCTACAATCGGCAGGAGATCGCGTTGAACCCCTTCACGCGAAACATCGGGGCCTGAACTGTGTCCTTTCTCTCCGGCGATCTTGTCGATCTCGTCGAGAAAAACGATGCCTGAATTTTCGACACGGTGCAACGCCTCTTTAACCACCGCTTCAGTATCGATCAATTTTTGTGCCTCTTCCTGGAGAAGTACACCCTTTGCTTCCCCGATTGTCATCTTCCCCTTTTTGGTTTTTTTAGGTAGAATATTTCCAAACATCTCCTGAATATTGACGCCCATTTCTTCCATGTTCATTGGACCGAACACCTGCATCGCGGGGATTTGAGGCGCAGACACATCTACCTCGATGGTCCGGTCTTCAAGTTCGCCCGCCCGGAGTTTCTCGCGAAATTTTTCACGTGTCGCCTTATTGTCTTCATACTCCTGTACATGTTCACTGTTTGCAACGACATCGACAGGTAGGCGTTTTTTCACCGGGGGAACGAGAATATCCAATATTCGTTCTTCCGCCATTCGCCCCGCCTTGTCCTGGACCTCCATGGCTTTTTGACCTTTGAGCATATTGACTGCAAATTCAGTCAGGTCCCGGATGATGGATTCGACATCCCGGCCGACATATCCAACTTCGGTGAATTTCGAAGCTTCGACTTTCAAAAACGGAGCGTTCACCAGCTTCGAAAGGCGTCGGGCGATCTCCGTTTTGCCCACGCCGGTCGGACCGATCATGATAATATTGTTCGGCATGATTTCTTCCCGCATCGATTCGGGCGTGTGCAATCTTCTCCAGCGATTCCGTATGGCAATAGCAACGGATTTCTTTGCCGCATGCTGTCCGACAATATACCGGTCGAGCTCCCGGACAATCTCACGCGGGGTCATTTCCTGGGAAACATTCTTTTTTGATAATTGATTCATCGGTTCTCTCATAGCATCGTTATAGTGCCGGCTATAATTCCTCAATCAAAATATTTTTATTCGTGTAGATACAGATATCTGCCGCGGTCTCGAGCGATTGTTGAACGATTTCGCGCGCCGGAAGCGTCGTATGCTTCAGGAGCATTCTCGCTGCGGCAAGAGCGTAATTTCCTCCCGAGCCGATTGCGACAATTCCGTCATCGGGCTCGATGATTTCCCCTGTCCCTGAAATAACCAACGCCTGCTCCAGATTGAGCACGGCGAGCAATGCTTCGAGCTGGCGAAGATACTTATCGGTTCTCCATTGTTTAGCCAGCTCGACGGAGGCGCGAAGCAAATTCCCGTGATATTGCTGTAATTTATCTTCAAACCGTTCAAAGAGGGTAAACGCGTCGGCTGCAGAGCCCGCAAAACCCGCAAGAACCGAGTCGTTATAGATTTTTCTCACCTTGCGTGCCGATTGTTTCATGACTGCATTTCCGACAGTGACCTGACCATCCGCCCCGATCACGGTTTTCCCCTGATGACGAAGGCCGATGACAGTTGTCGCATGAATGATTGGTTGCATATCTGAATAATTGTTGTGATTAAATTTTACGGCGTAAACGGGCTACGGGAATCTTCATTGCCTCCCGGTATTTCGCTACAGTCCGTCGGGCAATATGAAGACCGTCGCTCTTTAACATTTCTGCAATGCGGTCGTCGCTGAGCGGACAGTCCGCCTGCTCTTTTTCGATCATTTCACGAATTGTATTCTTTACTTCCTTATTTGAAACTTCATCGCCGGTCGATGTCGTCAGTTTATCGCTGAAGAAGTGTCTCAGTTCATAAACACCGAATTCCGTCTGGACATATTTCCCATTCACCACCCTGCTGATCGTGGAAATATCCATGTTGATGACTTCCGCGATATCCTTATAAATCATCGGTTTCAGGCTCTCTCCGGTTTCAAAAAACACTCTCTGTTTTTCAACGATGGTACGCATGACCTTCATCATCGTGTCTCTGCGCTGGTTGATCGACGCGATAAACCATTTTGCCGCCTCAAACCGCTTTCGAAGGAAATCCTTCACATCAACCGGGGCATTTTTCTTATTGTGTTTCGACATCAGCTGTTTATAGTTCTTGTTGATGCGCAGGGGCGGCACATTTCTGTCATTCAGCGTGATAATAAAATCGTCTCCGTCACGCTCAACGATAAAATCGGGGACAACATAATTCTGTTGGGTAGTGATATACCCTTCACCAGGTTTAGGGTTGAGTTTTTGAATGAGCTCGATGACCGGTTTCAGGTCTTCGAGTGTGAACGATAATTTTCGAGCGAGTGCCTCATAATGTTTCATCGAAAAAATATCGAAGAATTCGCTTAGAATTTTCAAGGCGGAGTCTTTAAGCTTCTCAGGATATTCACCGGCTTCAAGCTGAGCGATTAAGCATTCCTGGAGTGTCCTTGCAGCAATGCCGGGAGGGTCGAGGTGTTGAATTTTCCTGAGTACCTCTTCGGCCTGAGCATCGGTCAGGGAAAATCCATGCGACAAATTCAAATCCTGCACTATAAGTTTTACGTCCCTTCGCAAATAGCCGTCCTCATCGATATTCCCGATGATCTCTTCCCCAAGCATCTGCTCTTCGGGCCCCAACTCAAGCAAATGAATCTGGTCGATGAGCTGCTGGGTAACCGTAATTTCTGCCGGCTGTGGAATTTCCTCTCGTTCGTCATCGTTTGCATTGGTACGCTCGGCTTTATGCCCCCCCAGATCGTCGTTCATAAAATCTTCGAATGTGTAACTCTCCTCCTCTGAAGATTCCTGCTCTTCTTTTGTTTCTGCCTCTGTTCGTTCCCCCTGTTCGTCGGATGAAAGTTCTTCCTGCTCCTGGGTGAGGTCGAGCTCATCGGCCTCCTCAAGCAACGGGTTCATTTCCAGCTCCGCCTTGATTCGTTGTTCAAGTGCAAGGACCGGCAGCTGCAACATTTGCAAATACTGCACCTGCTGAGGCGTGAGCCGCTGCTGAAGAGTCTGTCGCTGTGAAAGATTAAGCACGTTGAATATATTGCCGGAAGATTGACGAAATTGAATTTATTCAATAAGAGAACCATTTCTGCGCTTGCATTCGGCACGGAACTCGCTGTACCATACCGTTCCAAACTTGCGTTTCAGCGGTTCTTCAAGAAACTCGGATAATGGGATGTTCTCAATGCTTCCGCGTTGCAGTGCGGAGGCACATTCCGTGATGTTCTCGTAGCGCAACTGCACCAGTCGGTTGCGGTCTATACGGATCGGAAAAAGATGACACGAAATCGGTTTCCGCCACGTCGTTTCCCCGTTGAGAAATGCCCGTTCCAGGGAACAACGCGCTATCCCATCTTCATAGTAGACAAACACGCACGCTCGGTTATCAACACAGGTTGTTGCACGATTCCCTTCAGTGCCCTCGGCGAAACCGTTTCGCGCAATAGCTATCAGGTGACTATCTGAAAGGTACTTCCTCACGGCCGGCAACGCTTTTTCAAGCTCCTGAATTTCACATTCCTCAAGCGGTGCTCCCCGACCGCCGGGAAGAGTGCAGCATGCACCCTTACATTTGAGAACATCGCAAGCGAAGCGCTCGTGTGCAACCTGCTCATCAATACTCACTTCGCCTATAACAAACATGATGCCATAAAATACAAAAGTTTTTTGAAAGAGAAAAATCAGCTTTCATCAATTTTTACAAACATTTTGCCCGGTAATTGTTTAACAATTCCTTTGAACTCCAGGCTGAGGAGCTGGACAAGGGTATCGGCCATCGAGGTTCGTGCCAGCTCAGCTATTGCATCAATATGTGTGGGGTGTTCCGATAAAAGCTCAACAATCGCTTTTTCGAAAAGTGTCAATTCAACGGGAGGTTTTCGTTCCCGTACGTTGACATGTTTAAGAAGGGGTCGGAGCTTCACGGAAAGTTCCGTCAAAATATCATCGACGGATTCAACAAGCTTCGCGCGTCCCTCCTTGATAAGGGCGTTGCATCCCCTGCTTCGTTTAGCATTAATTTGCCCGGGAATCGCAAACACTTCCCGATTCTGGTCAAGCGCCATATTCGCGGTGATCATCGCTCCACCCCCGATATCCGTTTCGACGACCAGTGTTCCCAAACTCAAACCGCTGATGATACGGTTTCGGCGTGGGAAATTGCCGGCGTCGGGTTTCGTGCCCATTGCATATTCAGTCAGCACCGCACCGTCATGAGAAATACATTCAAACAGGTGCTTATTTTCAGGAGGATAAATGACGTCCAACCCCGATCCGATGACGGCGAGTGTTCGTGCGCCGTATTGAAGAGCCGTTGAATGAACAATAGTATCCACACCCCGGGCAAGACCGCTCACAATCGTTATCCCTAAACCTGCAAAATCTCTGGTAAATCGTTCTGCCATGGCAGCACCGTATTCCGACGGGGATCGCGTGCCGACAATCGCAAGGGCATATCTATCCTCGTCAGCATACTCTCCATCAAGGAAGAGAAACGGTGGCGGGTCATAAATCTTTCTTAACGGTTCGGGGAAACCTTTATCCCAAAACGTAAGAATGCGTCCATCCATTTTGTTGAGCTTTGACAATTCCCTCTCGGCGTTTCTCCGGGCGTCAAGCAGCGATGACCCTTTTAAAAAATGGATAACTTGAGAAGCCAGTTTTCTGCTAAATCCCTCAAGCGAAGCCAGTTCCTTTGCCGAAGCCTTAAAGATCGTCGAAGAATCCTCAAACTTTGAAACGAGAACACGCAATCTGTGCGGACCGATATTGGGGATTTGAGAAAGAACGAGCAGGTCAATCGCTGAAACCATGGCCGCCTCCCGGCAAAAAAAAATTACATAGAAAATAATTGAATTACAACAACAGCCGGTGCTGGCTCAATTTTGCTCAGAACACACACCGACTGCCGCTCTGGATGATGGGAGTTCCGATTTTATGAGGCCCAGGAATCCAGACTGAGTCGGAACCAACATCCGACTTATTCGCTAACCTCCAAACCATCGACGACAGCAACGACAACTGAATGAACCGGCACCTTCTTATTATTCAACACCTGCGCCGCTCCCTGGCCTTCCTGAATAATGAGAACCCTGTCGCCGACACCAGCGTCCACCGAATCAAGAGCGAGAATATCTCTTCCGATGAAACGACCATCCAAATCAACAGGCTGAACAATCAGGATTTTCTGTTGCCTGAGATGCTCATTTTTTTGTGTTGCAACAAGCGTACCGATGACTTTGCAAAGTGTCATAATGAAAGAATCTGTTTCGTATACCGTTGCACTAATTCTTGCGCCTGCGGAAGCGTTGGTGCTTCAGAGATGATCCGGATTATGGGCTCGGTATTCGATTTTCGCAGGTGCACCCATGAATCTTCATAATCAAACTTCAACCCGTCTTCCGAATTCATATTGCCATTTTGCGTCGACCGGCTTTTCAGTTCATCAAGGAGTTCATCGGGATGGCGGTTTGTCAACTCGACCTTAGATTTTGCTATAGCATACTGGGGCAAACCGCTCTTGAGCTCCGAAAGTGTGCAGTCAAGTTCCGCCAGGTACTGCAGGATAAGCCCTGTTCCTACGATGGCGTCTCTCCCATAATGCACCGCCGGTAATATCACTCCGCCGCTTCCCTCACCTCCCACGAGAGCACCAATTTGCTTCATTTTCCGGGCGACGTTGATTTCCCCGACAGGAGTACGAATAACCCTGGCACCAAACTGCCGGGCAACGTCGTCGACAGCGCGCGTTGTAGAAAGATTAACAACAACCGTTGGCGGAGGATTTTGTTTGCGGGCGTTACGATGGCTGAGAACAAATTGCACTACAGTCGTTATAGTATATTCCTCGCCGAAGGGTTCTCCCAATTCATTAATCAGCACCAACCGGTCAACATCCGGGTCGACGGCAATACCAAGGTGCGCTTGCTCATCTCTCACCCGTTTGCAGAGCGCCGCCAAGTTTTCAGGGACTGGCTCCGGAGTCCGGGCGAAGATACCGCTCACGTCGCAATTCATTTCAATGACGTCACATCCCAGTGTTTTCAAAAAATGCGGAAGTATCAGACCGCCCGCGGCGTTAATACAATCGACAACGACTTTGAATTTCCTTTTCTGAATTTGATCGACGTTCACATACTGCAGGTTCATGACCATGTCGATATGCTGACGAAGAAATGAATCATCCGACTGATGCTTTCCCAGTTTATCCCACGGAACATACAGGGGTTTATTCTTTTCGGCAATAGACCAGAAGCGTCTGTTCTCTTCGGCAGTGAGAAACATCCCGCTTTTTCCGATAAACTTCAGGCCGTTCCATTGAATCGGGTTATGACTCGCGGTAATAGAAATCCCCCCCGCTGCATGAAGCTGTTCAACCGCAATCTGGATGGTGGGGGTAGGGGCAATACCCACCCCAATGACGTCGCACCCCATCGAGAGCAGGGTCGAAGCAACCAGGTTGCCGATTATTTTCCCGGTGATCCTCCCGTCTCGACCGATAACAACTTTCCCTCCCTTACAATATTCTGCAAATGCCGAAGAATACTTGACGATAATTTCCGGTGTAAGGCTTGCGCCGAAGACACCTCGGATACCGGAAACCCCAATCATCAAAGACATATTCGCCGACACTGATCCTTTAGACATTTTCAGAATTGAATGTAGCAAAGAAGGAGCTGATAATCAAGAACAACAAGTCATCGGCAGCACCATGGTTACGCTTGAATCTCAAACATTATTTTCATAGATTCATGTACGATTTTACACATGAGGAAAATACTTCCAACAATATTTTTCTGCACACCGGCCGTCGCGGCTATCCTTATTCTCGTTTCGACGAGTGGGAACGCTCAGGGGAACACAACATATGACTTTCTACGGAATGATGTGGGAGCCCGTGCCGCCGCCCTGGGCGGCAGCTTTACCACGATGACCGATGACCCGAATATTATTTTTTACAATCCCGGCGGCCTCAGCAGTTTAGGCAATCGCAAAGTTTCGTTCGGTTATTTTAAACATTTGCTCGATATCAATGCTGGTTATGCGAGTTTTGCAGAATCAATTTCAGAGCTAGGTTTCATTGGTGCAGGAATTGAGTACATCAATTATGGTGAGTTCAAGCGGACTGGTGAAGAAGGGCAGGATCTGGGAACATTCGGTGCGGGAGAGTTGGCATTGCTTGTCGGCTATGGTGGTGAGCTTCCAAACGGTCTTCATTATGGCGCAAATGTCAAATTTATCTATTCATCCATCGCCGAAGTACATTCGAGCGCAGTTGCCCTCGATCTGGGCGTACAATATATTGCGGTTCCGGACCGCATACTCATCGGTGCAAGCCTGTTGAATCTTGGAACACAAATCAGCCCGTATCTATCGACAAGAGAAAACCTTCCGTTGGATTTTAACGTCGGCGTGTCCATCTATCCGGAACATCTGCCGGTAGTTTTGCTCATCAACCTGCATAAACTGAATGAAGAACAGAAGACATTTTCGGACCATTTAAAAGCCTTTTCTGTGGGAGCGGAATTTTCCGCGAGTCCGAACGTTGCACTGCGCATCGGTTATAACAATGAACTGCGGAAGGATGTTGAACTTGGAACAAGTGCAGGACTTGCGGGGCTTTCTGCCGGTGGCGGGATCACTACGGAGATATATACATTCGATTATGCCTACACTTCATACGGTTCAATCGGAGGATTGCACCGTATTAGCGTCGCAGTAAATTTTTAAGCCCCCGAAAATAATACCCTCTGAATTATCTCCTTGCTGCAGTAAAACAAGACCATCCCGCCGAATACGATCAACGGAGTAATACGGTTCCCTGACCGGTTGATTTCGGGTATCAAGTCACTCGCACCCACATACGTTGCGATGCCCGCCGAGCAGGCAAAGGAAATTCCGATTGCACGCTGACCCGAACTCGCAAGGAAGAACACCACTGCAATGCCGAGCATTGTTGCAACACCTATCGCTAATGACGCAATGAACGCGCGCTTGCGCGGCTGATTTGCCGCGAGCATGATCGAGGCAATCGTTAACCCTTCCGGAAATTTATGAAGAAGAATGGCGATAAAAATGAGCAGCCCGATGAAGAAATCATACTGCATGCCGGCGGAAATCGAAAAACCGTCGAAGAATGCATGAACGAATAATCCTGAGAACGCAGAGATGCTGGCGACTGGTGAAACCATAAGCTCTCGATGTGTTTCCTCTCCGAAGTGCAGGTGTCTGACCATAGTATGTTCAAAAAAATGCAGTACACCGAACCCGATAACAATGAATATGGACGCGGTTCCACCGAGGAGGTTGAAGCTTTCAGGCATTAATTCAAAAAACACAAGCGCAAGCAGGAACCCGGCGCTTAAGGCAATCAAATATTCCTGCACTTTTTTTGGCCATTCTTTCCTGAGGACGATGAGCGTGCCGCCGAGAATCTCCGCAAGCGATGCGATGAAACCGAAGATGATTATCCGAAGCATGCGAATTAAAATTTACCGTAAGGGGTTTTCAAATAGCGCTCCGCCTGTTCGTGCGCATTCTGATAATCGGTCATGGAAAGAACCTTGTTGTACTGTTTCACCGCAATATCGCGCTTTCGCTGTACATCGTAAATCATACCGATCTTTAAATTTGTCATCGCCATGAATCCGGCGGAGCGGTCTTTATCGAGCGTTCGGGAAATTTCATCGCAACGATAATAATGCGGAAGCGCAAAGTCGTACTTGCCGGTATTCATGTCATATTCGCCGAGATAATATTGTGCTTCACACTCTGTTGCCGCAGCGTATCCGAACTTTTTCTGTTCGACGCCTTGTAACATTCCTGCAAAAATATTGTGCATTTTTTCCCATTGCCCCGTCGCGGCATAACAGCGTCCGACAAACTTTTCAAAAATCGGGTTGTTTGGAAATCGGGCATAGAGCCGCAAAGCAAGAGACAATGCCTCGGGATATTGTTTTTCGTAGTAGTAAAATAGCTGCACGAGAAAATACGTCGCTTCGATATTGGCAAACGTCGCCTTCTCGGAAGCCTTCTTCAATTGCCGGATGCCCTGCTCTTTATCGCCCTTCGGAAAAAAAATCATCAACGGTTTGACAAGCGGATACTGTTCGGGGATCACTTCAGCATAATAGTTATAAATTCCCATTCCAAGAAGGACATCGTAATTATTTGGAGAAAGGCTATACGCCTCGCGGACAATCTGCAGTGCGACACGCCCATCGTTTGCCGCTTTCAGCCAGTCGTCGCGAAACGCATACAACCTCCCGCGGAATCCTAGAGCTCCCCCTTTAAAAAATAATGCGACAGAATCATGTTCATTCTTCCCGAGCCGTTTATCACACATATCGACTACATTCTCGAGCAATGTAATGAACCTGTTGTCCCGCGTTTTGTCCTCGACGTCGACGGCAATCCGCCACCATTCTACCATCGCTAAAAAGAAGTATCCAGCCGGATGTTCGGGTTCGAGACGCAGAATCTGCTGAAATTCAGCTTTCGCACTGTCAAACGATAAATTATATACAAGTGTGATTCCTTTTTGGGCATGTTCTTCGGATGCTGCATTCTTGAACCATTGAGAATAACCTGAATGAACAAGCAGAATGGTGACGACAAAAATCACCGCGACTCTTTTTGATCGTATGATGCTGAAATTCGCCATTGCAATAAAAGAAAGCCGACCTGATGCGGTCGGCTTCTTACACTGTTCGTGCACACCTTCCCGTATGTTATTCCAGCTGGTTATTCTTTGCGGCCTCTTTTAATTTATCATTCGCGAAGATTGCAATCTCGACCCGCCGGTTCTGTTGTTTGCCTTCCGATGTCGCGTTTGAAGCGATAGGTTGTGTCTCACCATAACCGACGGTAGTAATTCTGGAGCCCGTAACCCCAAGACCCTTTGCAAATCCCGCAACAGAATTTGCCCGATCCTCTGAAAGCTTTTGGTTATATTCTGTTGAACCATCCGAATCCGTGTGCCCTTCAATAAGAACATTCGTGTCTGGATATTTATTCAAAATTTTCGAGAGGTTTTCAATATTGGTTTTGGCAGTTGGTTGTAATGTAGACTTTGCAGTCTCGAACAATATTCCCGAATTGAATGTAATTTTTATCCCCTCGCCGACACGTTCAATTTTTGCATCTTTCAGGTCCTGCCTCATTTCTTCGGCCTGCTTATCCATGTAGTGCCCGATAATTGCACCTGTCGTTCCCCCGACTGCTGCGCCGATAATTGCACCGACTGCGGTATTTCCCATCTTATTACCAATGATTCCTCCGATCACTCCTCCTGCTGCAGCGCCGATTGCTCCGCCTTTAACTGTATCACTCGATGAACATCCCATCTGCATTAGTGAAGCAGATAACACTACCACAAGGAACACTATAAAAGATTTTTTCATAACAAGCTCCTTACGGAAATTGGTGAATGGTAAAGACTTTTACGCTCCTGCTAAGATATGAAAAAAGTCTATTTCTCGCAATAATTTGTTCGTATGACGGGAACCGATTTCGAATAACGATTATAGGGGATTGTCTGGTAAGAAATCTCCATCGTTAAATATTGTGCGGGACTTTTTCCCCAGATAAGAGTATTGTTGCCGGGGTTCAGTTTGAGGAGAATCCGGCCATAATGCCCATCATCAGTTTTGAAATAGTAGATTTCCGAGGCTGGAGAGGCGGCTGAATCAATGATAATCGACGTAATTCTATAGAGCGCGGTATCGGGGGGTGAATATCGCGGGTCATCCAGTGAATCTGCCGGCTCACCGATTGCGGTAGAGAAAATCGTTCTCTTCCATGTTGGGTGTAACAACGACGGACTCCTCATGGAAACATTATGAATCGACTCAGATCGAATGTACAGGTCGATTGAAAGACTGTCCGCTCCCGGATTCGATGTGGAAACGACCTTTGGCATTCCTGATACCGGGTCGTAAAACACAAGCCCGCTATGAATACCGCTGGAGTCAGAAGTTTCATAAACATTGATGGCTTGTCCGGTTGCAAGTGTGTCCATTCGTCGGGCTGGAGCCCATCGGATTGACCGCGAAACGCTGCTCATATATGTGGAAGAACCGAAAACTGCGGCAGCGCTGACTTCAAAAACATAGACCACACCCGGCGCTAACCCGTTCACGACAACTCCGCTTTCCCCTTTCGGAGCAACTGTGTGCGTAACAATTATTCCGGTCGCATCTTTCACACGAACATAATAATTATTGAAATCCGGATTGCTTTCACTCGAAGAGAGAACCCAGGCGAGACCCACAGATGTATCACTCGCCGAATATGCTTCCAAATTCGAAACAGGGTTCAGCGGAGTACGATTCCCTCCGGGGGGCCCTACAACCCTTGTACTGTCATCTTTACCACAGCCGAACAACAAGACCGCCACTGTAAGGGGTAAGAATATTCTAAAAAACTGCATGATGTCAAATATTATTTTAAAATGTTGAGTTTCTCGTTGAGATAACTTAGAAGCTGACTTGAAGCAACACGTTCCTGTACCATTGTGTCCCGGTCCCGTACTGTCACCGTTGCATCCTGCAGCGTTTGGGAATCGACCGTAATACAGAACGGAGTTCCGATTTCATCCTGTCGCCGGTAGCGCCTTCCCACAGCTCCACTGTCATCATAAAACACACGAAGATGGGGGCGGAGTTCTTGTTCAATTTTCCTTGCTGTTTCGGGCATTCCGTCACGATTAACAAGGGGAAACACTGCGGCTTTTATCGGAGCCAGCCTTGGATGAAACTTTAACACCGTTCTTGTCTCAGAAGTGCCCTCGGCAGTCGGTGCTTCTTCCTCGCAATATGCGTCGACCAGAAATGCCATCAGAGAACGACTTGCGCCCACGGATGTTTCGATGATATAGGGGACATACCGCTCCTTTGTCTGCTCGTCGAAATACTTCAGACTTTTTCCTGAGAATTCCTCATGGCGGGAGAGGTCGTAATCAGTGCGATTATGAATACCCTCTATTTCACCCCACCCGAACGGAAATTCATACTCGATGTCATACGCATCCTTCGCATAATGGGCAAGCTTGTCGGCAGGATGCTGATGCCAGCGAAGTTTTTCCTGCTTCATCCCGAAATCGACAAACCACTGCATACGTTGCCCTCGCCAGTACTCAAACCAATGTTCATCGGTTCCCTTTTTGACAAAGAACTGCATTTCCATCTGCTCAAATTCACGCGTTCTGAAAAGAAAATTTTTCGTGTTGATTTCGTTCCGGAACGCCTTCCCAATCTGGGCAATGCCAAAAGGAAGTTTTTGCCGGGAGGCAGATTGCACATTGAGGAAATTGACAAAAATTCCCTGCGCAGTTTCAGGACGGAGGTAAACGACCGCGTTTGTATCTTCAACGGGACCGACAAATGTTTTGAACATGAGATTGAACTTACGAGCATCGGTGAATGTATTCTTGTTTCCGCAATTCGGACAGCTGAGTGATTTAAGGATGGCGTCAGGTGTGGATTCAGACAATTTTTGGAATTCTGATACAACGATCTCATCCTGAAGCTGGCCCTGAAATTTCTGAGGATCAAGCTCTCGCAAAACCTCCTTCTTTTTTTTCATCGATAACTCTTCAAATAGAATGTCCAGGCGATATCTCGCTTTACATTGTTTGCAATCCACCATGGGATCGGTGAAATTCTCCACATGCCCGGATGCTTCCCACACACGTGGATGCATCAGAATGGCCGCATCGATGCCTTCGACATCTTCACGATACGTCATCGCCTTCCACCATGCATCCTTGATGTTGCGAAGAAGTTCAACACCGAGCGGTCCGTAATCCCATGCGCCATTCAATCCACCGTAGATCTCGCTCGATTGAAAAATAAAACCTCGCCGCTTGCAAAGCGAGACAATTTTGTCCATCAGTTGCGTATCACTTGCCTGATTAGTTTTTGACATATGTATTCAAATAATAAACATAATATTCTCTGTTTTTCCTTTTACCTGCCAGCATACGGGAACCCGTTTATCTTCCGTGGTAAGATAAAACGCAGAGACCGCAGAGAGATCAGAAATTCGTACTTACTAACTCACGCACATATCCTCCCAGACCGACTTTTCCATTTTCCAATACGATGCCAACTTTCGGGACAATAAAGAATTCTTGCTTCTGGAAAATGGATGAAGGATTCGCCTCAACCAAAATTGCATTTTCGAATGTCCTGCCGAATAAATTCACTGTTGCATCGGTCTGTATAATTTTCAGAACCCCTCCAATCGTATCTCTTCCGTTGACAAACCATTGAGTTCCCACCTCAATTGGCTTTTTCAGCAAAATCTTTGGCAGTAGCAGATTTCCTGCAGGATACCAGATATATTCATTGTCGGTAACTGCTTCTGAAAAACTTCCCGAGAGTGATGTTTGCGTCGATTCCACTATCGTATAATATATAAGCGACGAATTGGTAATCTGGTTTAAAATTCTCTTGGTAACATTCACAGTGTCGGAAAAGGGCGGCGTAGTATAATAATTGACCTGCCTGTATTTCCATTGAGCCCCCACATTTAACGGTATCAGTGTTTCTAACTCGCCCGGGACAAATGGTGCCGTACCGCTCTCTTTACAATCCTCAAGATTCACCAGCATTAAACTGCAGGCGATCACAATGACAAAGCCGACTTTATATGTTGATTTGCGCACCCTTGCGTCCCCCGCGTTTTAAATCTGTTCTCAGGATGAGGATGATCGTCTCCACGATCCTTTTTTCCACCTCAATATGGATGACGACTGAGTTTTCCCTGAGGTTTTCCGTTGCAATAGCTCTTCCGCTGTACCGGTGTGCCATGGCATTGAGCGAGAGATTTATTTGCACACTTGGGATTGACGGGGGAATTGTTACACGTCGTTCAATCCGGGTCTCCGCCGAATTGGGGAGAGAGATATTCCGCTTCTGAATCCATCCCTTCTCAACGCCAAAATGAACAAGTACCGAATCCACATCTTTATCGACACTGTTCAATATCCCGCTTGTTGCTTCCTTCTGTTGTATCGACGACTTCTCGAAAGCAGTCCTGTTCAATAAAAAAATGCCCAATGCAACAGAGGCGAGCACTGCCGAAAGTAATAAACGAAAAAAAACTCCCTTTTCAAATTTCAAACGTTCATTTCCCCTTGAACACCGGCTTCCGTTTCTGAAGAAATGCGCCGATGCCTTCTTTGGCATCTTCCGTACTGCAACATTCGCCGAAGAGTGTCGCCTCCACTTTGAGCCCTTCACTGAGCGGAAGTTCCATCGCAGCATTGATAGCTTTGAGCGACATGCGAATGGCAAGCTGCCCTTTGCTCATCATTGTCCGCGCCATCGACTCCGCAGAGGATAACAATTCTGCTTGCGGAACTACTTTGTTCACAAGCCCAATACGCGACGCTTCCTGCGCATTGATTGAATTGCCGGTCAGGATCATTTCCGCAGCTTTACCGAACCCGATAGTGCGCGGAAGTCTTTGCGTACCGCCGTATCCCGGAATCAGGCCAAGGTTCACCTCCGGCTGACCGAATATTGCATGTTCCGAGGCAACCCTGAGATGACAGGCGAGAGCCAGCTCACACCCGCCCCCCAGCGCATAACCGTTGACAGCGGCAATTACAGGCTTCCCGAGATGCTGCACCATATCGAATACTGATTGTCCGCCTTCTGCCGCTTCTCTTCCGGTTTCGGCGTTCAGTGAAATCAGTTCGCCGATATCCGTCCCGGCGACAAATGCCTTTTCACCCGCACCGGTGAGAATGACGACATCGATATCATGATTGTTTTTGACGGAAGTAAAAACCTCTTTCAACTCTCTTTTGCATTCTGCATTTAAGGCGTTCAGCTTATCGGGACGATTGATCGTGACAAATGCAAGTCGATCCTTGACGGAAAATAGAATTGTCTGATGGCTCATTTTCATCTCGTGAAATATTTGAGTTGCATGGCGGGGTTAGTAGGTAGTAATTAGTATATTTTCTTGCTCCTTCCATTTCACCTATGGAACTATACAACTTCCACTCTACTCTGATCTCCGATCATAAACCGGTGAACATGCGGTTTACCGTCAGCTTCCACAATTTCAACCTCGTTGCCGAGGAGACTCCCTTCTATCCGGATCTTCACATTAAGGACTTTACAGTCCTGCAGCAAGATGCTGTACTCGACTTCAGCCTGACGAATTTCACAATTGTCCCCTATCGAAGTGAAGGGTCCGATGTACGCATTCTCGATGATACAATGTTTCCCGATGATTGCAGGACCCCGGACAACACTGTTAACAATTTTCGCTCCTTCTCCGATCACGACTTTTCCGGATACGGTCGAGTGTTTATCGACGCTTCCGTCATGATGAGGTTGAAGGCTATCGAGGACGAGCCGGTTTGCTTCCAGAATATCTGACGGTTTTCCGGTGTCCTTCCACCATCCGGTGATTTCGCTGAACCCGATGGTATATCCTTTGTCGATCAGGTATTGATGTGCATCGGATATCTCCAGTTCCCCTCTCCTGCTCGGTTTGATTTTTTTTACGGCTTCGAAAATATGCCGGTCATAAATATAAATTCCGGCGACGGCATACTGACTCTTTGGCTTCTTCGGTTTTTCCTCGACCCGGATGATTTTTCCTTTCCTGATCTCGGGAACACCGAACCGTTCAGGGTCTTTTACTTTTGCAAGTGTAAGAAAGCAATTGCACTTACTTTTCTCAAACTCATCAATGAATCGCCTGATGCCACCGACGACCATATTATCCCCGAGATAAAAAATAAAATCGTCCTTGCCGATAAATTTTTCCGAAATCTTCACGACATGCGCGAGCCCCATTGGAGTCTGTTGCGGGATATAGGTAATTTTCACCCCCCATTGCTTCCCGTTTCCGATTGCCTGTCGTACCTCATTGCTGTCGGCATTATAAACAATGCCGATCTGTCGAATCCCCGCTTCGACCGTTGCTTCGATAGCGTAATGCAGGATCGGTTTATTCGCTATCGGAAGAAGGTGCTTATTTTTTGTATGCGTAAGAGGGCGTAAGCGTGTTCCGCGGCCGCCGCTTGCAATGAGAGCTTTCAACCGTTCACCTTGGATTTTTTTGTGAATGTTGCTGTCTTAACAAATGTTCTGAATTTCCTGATGAGTTCATGGAATTCCTGTTCGGCAATAAAACCATGTTCCTTGGCAACGCGCGCCGTTTCTATTCCGTTAACGGTATATATCGCCAAAAATTGTGGCGCATACTTTGCAAGAGTTTTTAAATGCAGGTCGATAGTAGCGGTATCTTTTCGGATAATCGGACCTGTCAATGCATCTGCAACCGGGCCATGAATTGCATTTTCCATTGCCGTCGTCATGAGCGGACCGAATACTTCCGCCCACGATGCCTTCAGCTTCAACTGTCCGGAAATCTCATTGATAATATTAAGAATGACAACCAAAAATCCCGATGCAAAAACGCATGCGACATGATACAACGGTTTCATGTCCTGCGTGATGACCACGGCGTGTCCGCCCAAATCCTTAATAAGTCTCTCTGCCTTTGCGATTTCCGCCTGTTCTCCTTCAATGCCAAAAAAAATACCTTTGAGCTTTGATTTCAATTCTGTTGCGCGCTGTGACGAGGGAAATGTCTGGATCGGGTGAAGCGATGCTACGCCGGCTCCTTTTTTTTTCAGCGGTTCTAGAACTGCCGAAGAATGAACCCCCGATGTATGCACGACAAATAACTTCCCAAACTTCAATCTGCGCGCATTGGCAAGCTGTTTCACAACTTCCTGAAGTTCACCGTCCGTGGTGGCGATAATGATTATTTCCGACCTGGTATCTACATCTGCGACCTGCGTCGAAACTTTTTTGCACTTGACCGATTTTGCCAGGCTGATTGCAGGCTGCGCCGTTCGGTTAACGATGCTGACGATGGGATATCCCTGCTCAAACAATGAACGCGCAAGCGTCGAGCCGACCGTTCCGGCGCCGATAATCGAAACACCCGGATATTTTGTGGAGGGCATGATCCTTCAATTTGTGCGCAGAACAGCAGCAGACATATATCCAACCACGCGGCCATGGTCGCCGGTGACATCTCCGGAATTGCAATGGTGCAAAATTTTGACGCGGTTCGCCCCCAGCCGGGAAGCAGCGATGAGAACAGCAACGGTCGGCCCGCCGCCGCATGCCTCAGTCCGCTCGGCTTCAAGGTCATCCATCACCTTATTGAAATCAAACCGTTCAATATCGGAAATGATGATTTTATCCAGAGCCTTTGCAATGGCATATGGATGATAATGCGAAAGGTCGGTACTTGCAACCAATAATGTATTTGTCCCTTTCAATATTTTCGAAAGCTTCGTTCCAAGATGAAAGCAATATTCACGACACTGGTCCCCCATGACAATGGGTAAAATCCTAGTTTCTCCGAGAACTTTCTGAATAAACGGTAACTGAACCTCGACCGCATGTTCCTGATGATGTCCGCGCTCGGAAATCTCGATGGTTGTCTCCCCATCCGCCAGTTGTTCACGGAGTGCATCGTCTACAGGCATGTCGCCGAGCGGCGTCCTGTATGCTGACCCTTGATAAACCGAAATGCCGTTAAAATATTCTCGATGGCTCGGCGAAACGATAACAACGCAATCAAACCGGCGGTTTTTCAGCAGGACATAACCGTTCGCAGCAGTCATACCGGAATACTGATACCCTGCATGGGGTGCGATCAGAGCAACCAGAGATCCGTTGAGATTTTTTTTTGAAACATCTGAGAGAAGCAGTTCGATTGTACTGTTGAGTTTCTGGGGTTCCTCAGGATAAAACATTCCTGCAACGACTGGAGAGCGGATAGGACCTGAAAGCATACCGACGTCAGTCCGGGAATAATCTGTTCATTTGTGCACCGTTTCCGATGAGTGCTCACTGAATATTTCTGCCGTGAAGATGGAGATTTTTGTTTCCGTATATTTCCACGCGTTTGGAGGTAGCCCTGCTTTACGGGCAGTCTGTTCCAGAAATGTATCTCTATCCCAGCCATATTCTTCGGGAACCTGGGGTAATAAGAGACCGCGGAAATTTTTCAATTCGATCATAATTCCGTGTTTGCCGATTTCGATTTCCTCAATGTTCTTAACAAACTTCATCGGGGATAGTACCGAAATCTCAATTTTAATATATGGCAGTTCATCTTCTGAGACAGCGGCGAAACGGGGGTCTTCCATCGCCGCTTTTACCGCTACTTCGCGGACAGTTTCGCCAAGCGGCTTCACTGCTTCCGTATATCCGATACAGCCCCGTAATTCCCCCCCTTCATGGAGTGTCACAAAAGCTCCGCGGTTCTGCCGTAATTCAGGAGAGGAGAGGTCAATTTCCGGTAAATCACCTTTTTTTACAACTGCCTCAATCGAATTCCGTGCAACGTTCAAGAGATATTTCTTTACTATGTCAGAAAGCATGGAGATAGATTTTCATCATCACCTGATGAAAACTTACGGAAAAATAGCAAGAGATTCAACAATTTGAAGAAAAAAGAAATTTCGCGTGCTCCGGAAAGCAAGCATACATTTGATTATGTATCGAAAAATAGTATATTAAAGTGAAAATAAAGGATTATGAATTTGTGGAGCACGAATGAATCAGAAAGAAGTTGACCGGATCGTACAATCCGCCCTGAAACAACAATCCGGAAGTCATTCCTGCTGTTCTGATGGAACCTGCAGCGACGGCCTATGCGTTATTCACAATCGTGAGGGTGTTAAAAACATTGTCCATAACGGGGCTTCGAGAATCACTGCCGGCATTGGCATTGATGCCGCAGGAGGTGTTGAAAATGAACTGGCAGGGATGATTGACCACACCCTTCTTAAACCAGAGGCGACAAAAGAGCAGATCACGCAGTTATGTCGGGAAGCCCAGAAATATAATTTTGCAAGTGTATGTATTAACCCATGTTATGTTTCATTGTGCTCAAAATTATTGCGCGATACTGCTGTGAAAGTTTGCACAGTCATTGGGTTTCCGCTGGGCGCAACTTCGACTGCCGCCAAGACATTTGAAGGGGAACACGCCCTCAGGGATGGTGCAAAAGAATTGGATATGGTCATCAACGTCGGTATGCTTAAATCGGGCGAGTATGACTATGTGGAAAATGATATATTTGCGGTAGTTACTACTGCGCGACGCTACCGAGCGTTAACAAAAGTGATTCTTGAAACAGGACTTCTGACAGACGAAGAGAAAATCAAAGGCTGTATCCTTGCAAAACAGGCGGGAGCAGATTTCGTGAAGACCTCAACAGGGTTCGCCAAAGGGGGAGCAACGGTCGGCGATATCTCTCTCATGCGTAAAGTTGTCGGGTCGGCAATGGGTGTAAAAGCTTCAGGGGGTGTAAGAACGCGCGAGGATGCTCTTGCCCTGGTCGCCAGCGGAGCCGACCGGATCGGAGCGAGTGCCAGCGTGAAAATAATCGGCGGCAACGGAGAAAGTAAAAAAACTGAAACATCAAAACCCTCTCAAGGGTATTAACGAACATAACAATCCGAGGGACGTATGAAACCTATAGCATGGTCGTTCATCATCATCTGCAGCTTCAGTTTGCTTCTATTGTTCGGTTGCGGCTCATCAAACGAAAGTACACAGCAAAAAGAGAGCACGCCTTCAACCACCACTCAAAAACCAGCGGATAATTCCGGCAAGGCAGACCAGTCGGTAACAACTTCCAAAGTCGATACTGTCAATGTCGTCAATGTACAGACAAATGCTAAACCGACATACGAAACCAAGTCGCTCGACCAGAATACAGCGACGACCGCCGCGTCAATGGGAAATTTTTCGGTACAAATCGGCGCTTATAAAACAGACGAGAATGCCAACCGTGCAGCGTCTCTTGCCAAGGAACGTTTTGGCACCACGGTAATGACAATCAGCGATAAAACGGATGGTTTATTCAAGGTGCTGGTGGGAAGCTTTTCGACGAGAGAAGACGCGAGAAAATTCCGTGATGATATTGCCTCAAAATATCCGGGTGATTATAACGATGCATGGGTTAAGGAAAACATTCAGAAATAAACCGGGAATGAAATGTGTCTTCATTTCCATCGTATCGATACTTTTTTTCTGTACCGGATGCAACAGTACCCGGGAAACCGAAAAACCCGTACAGCAACAAATGACAAGGAAAAATTTCCTTGCCAAATACGAAAAAACATTTGACCCCACCGAGTACGAGATTGATGTAGCCATTATTCAGGAAGAGGAAAAGAAGCTACACGACAACCTTGAGGGCCCCTCCCTTCTAGTGACAGCAGTCCCGGAGACAATCCCCGGCTTCCGCGTTCAGGTGCTTCTTACTCAGGACATCGATGAAGCCAACAGTATTAAAGATTCTGTAGAAAACGGCCTTTCGGGCGAATGGGTGTACCTCACCTATGACTCACCATATTATAAAGTCCGTGTTGGAAATTTTCCGAACCGTCTTGCCGCAACAATTATCCTGAAAAAATTGGTGACTGAAGGCTACAAGGATGCATGGATCGTACCCGATAATGTCTTAAAAAACCCGCCACCGAAACCTCCCGATGTTCAGATTGAGCCGGAGAAACCGCTCGACCAGCACCGCTAATACCGCTTAAACCGGACCGTCACTCCTTCAACCGTCCAGCGGGCACGAACTTTAATCGTATCCGGATAGACGACAAATCGTTCAGAATAAGTGAACGGCTGAACGCTGCCGAATGAATAGACTCCATTGCTGTCTCTGTCACAAAAGGCAAACATGGAATATTTCCCTTCAGCAACCCGGTGAAATTCAAACGGACCCGGTCGATCAAGAATTTCAAGCATCGGCTTCGAGTTTTTTCTGGCAATATCCATCATGTTGATGTAAATTTTTCCCGGGGCATGCTGGAAGTCATCAAGAACAATTCCTTTTACACTCCCGAAGTTCTTTTCATCAGCAGTTTGAAGTGCCAGCGTCCATACACTATCCTTCACGTGATTTCCGGAAAAATCCTCCAGAGAATCGAGTATTATCTTAACCCTGTAGGAAGCCCTCCATAATAATACTTTGGAAGGAATGAACGACACTGCCGCTGAATTCCTCCATGCAAACATTCCATCGACATTATTCCCTGCCGAATCCAAAAAATGAAAACCGTGCTCGAACGTTGACTGCCGCACTGCTTCAGTAAAAAGAATCTGAAGCGTGTCTGTGATTTGTACATTTCTCGTATCACCGATAATTGAAGCCTGGATAACCGGTTTGCTTGTATCCGGTTTGCCGGTTCCCGGGAAAACACCTTTACCTGCATCAGCGGGCATGCCGTTACCATGATGATCGCGAAAACCCTTAAGGGTTATGCGGTATCCTTTCGCGCTGTCCAGTGGAGATGTGACCAGTTGTGCATCGAGACCGGAACTTCCGGTAAAAGAAAAGTCGAAAATAGGCAAACTCTCGTTGTTCGCCGTATCGACAACAGCAATATGTTGCAATGCGGGGCCGGAAGTATCCATCGATTCACTAAACCGAAGGAGAACATGCGTGCGATCGACCGGTCGTGCACTTGATAAAAACGGAGGTGTTGTATCCTCTTTTGTCATCAGAAATTGAATTCCTGAAATCGAAGGGGTCGAATCATTTAATTCGAGGTCAGCGACAGATACTCCAAAATTATCCGTTTCCCGGTCATAGAGAAGGTTTTTAAATTCGTCTCGGACTGTAATTAGCCGGTAGTTGCCGAAAGCCAGATACGGAAGGATAAATGAACCGTCTTTTCCTGTTTGTGTAAGGTAGTCCGGTTTCGTGTGAGTCGGGTTGAGTGTATCCGGATTCGAGCCGTTTGTCCTGTACGCAAACACCATAACCCCTTCCGGTTTATCGTCATATACTTTTCCGGCAATCGATGCTGAATCAATCTTCTCCCCCGTTGAAAATGGGAGGGCGAATGCTTTCGCCATGCGGTTGGCTGGTGACCTCGTGTCGACAACATCTGTTCCAATTGTCACAATATATGTTGTATGGGTTCGCAATGAATCAGCGAAATGTATTTCTACGTCTTCACCGTCCCACTCAAACGTCAGGTCGCCCAGCGATGGGGAAATGAAAATAGATTCCTCCAACGAGCGTTTATCGACATATTTGTTGAAAGATAGCAGAATTTTGTTATCCCGATAATGCAGAGCGCGAAAGGTGGGATAGAATGAAAGAATTGTCGGCGGTGTTTTATCTGCGGGGCCGCCTGATGGAAGTACCTGCCCGGCACAAAAAAAAGAGGTTATGGAGAGAATAATCCCTCCAATCACCTGATAGACAAATCGATGCAATGGAACTTTTTTCTTATGAGTTTGTTAGAAAATATAGGACACGGCAATATAGGTATTTTCACCTAAAGACGAAAGCCTTGTTCAAACGCCTCCTGGGCAACCAGGCGAGGGCGTACGGGTAGATGAATTAGTTCTGGACACTCCGTAGAGAAAGTGAAATGGTGGATAAGTGAAGTGATAAATCCCGTAACGTCCTCGCCGGTTGTCTTTCCATCCAGCTTTTTGTACCTTCCAATACTTATTCCAGTTTGATTTTTTGAAGTCAAACCTTTCTTAACTTCAAGATACTTTTCCATGCGCATTTGTATCCTCGGAACTGGTGGCGTAGGCGGCTATCTCGGAGCAAAACTTTGGAAAGCAGGGAACGATGTGATGTTTGTGGCAAGGGGAGAACATCTTGCATCAATGCAGCGAAACGGCCTGAAGCTTGAAAGCCCGGAAGGTAATATTCTCGTTAACTCCACGTTTACAGACTCTCTCATCGGTCAGCTTCCGCTCGACCTGGTTATTGTTGCAGTCAAATCGTTCGACACGCAGACTTCCGGAGAACTCATTCTTCCAGTATTAAAAGATACGACAATGGTGTTGAGCATCCAGAACGGGGTTGAAAACGAAGATACTCTGGGAAAGATGCTGGGGAAAAAACATGTTCTTGCCGGTGTCGCCTATATTCTCAGCACCATAGGCGGACTGGGCATTATCCATCATTCCGGCGGAACGACAAAATTTAAATTGGGAGAGCTGGATGGAACTCCGAGTGAGCGATGCCGTGAACTGGAGCGATTGTTCAGGAACGCCGGAATCGACGCCGAGCAACTGGAGAATATTCAACGAGTGATGTGGGAGAAGTGGATTTTCATTTGCGGCGTCGGCGGCATGACTGCATACGCACGACAAACAATCGGAGAAATCCTTGCCGACGGCAGCCTGAAAGAAATGCTGCAAAATGTTATTCATGAAGCGGGCGAGGTCGCAAGGTCAAAAAAGATTCATGATTTTGTGGGAATTGAAGAACGAACTGTTGCTCATTGTCTTCGTCTTCCACCTCATGGCACCTCTTCGATGCATTACGATGTTACACACGGGAAGCGTGTTGAGGTCGAAGCGCTCAACGGCGCGGTTGTGAGGTTTGGAAAAAATGCGGGGATCCACACTCCTGCCAACGAGAAGATTTATAACGAATTGAAAAAATATTCATAATTTACCGGATACTCTCCACTTACGTCCGTTTGATTGATTTCAGCTCTCTTCCTTAATCGCCTTCTGCAGTTCCCTCACCCTTTCGAATTGTTTTTTTGCGTGTAAGTGCTCATTAAACGTCCGGGTAAATTTGTGCCCGCCTTGACCGTTTGCAACAAAAAATAGGTACTTATGTTTTTTGGGAAATACTGCACCAAGAATAGCGGATCGGCCCGGGTTATTGATTGGACCCGGAGGTAAACCATAATGGCGATACGTATTGTAGGGGGATTCCTTCCACAAATCGCTCATCACGAGCCTGCGCGGACCGTCTTCAAGAATATATTGTATCGTAGGGTCCGCCTCGAGGCGCATGTTCTTCTTCAATCGGTTGTAGTATACCCCCGCAACGATCGCCCGTTCCGAATCCACCGAAGTTTCAGCTTCAACAATTGATGCAAGCGTCATGACATCGTTCATGGAGATCCCCTGCGCTGTCAGGTGATTGCGAACGCTGTCGTCAAAGACTGTCCAAAACTCTTTCACCATTTCTTTGATAATAGTTTCTTCATCTTCCTGCCAATAAAATACATACGTATTCGGCATTAAATATCCTTCGAGTGACGTGTCGTCAATGCCCAATGAATGGACAAAATCCGAATCTTTTATGAGATCCATAAAACGCGACGAGTCAGTATGAAGCGCCTTTGCATAGACTTTCGCCTGCCTTGAGGCTTTCAATCCTTCACGTATCGTCACTGTAATAAATTGGATATTTCTTCCGTGTCGAATGTCTTCAAGTATTTCCTTATTGGAAACGCTGGACCGAAACCGGTATTTCCCAATCTGCATTTTTGTTGTCAGATTGAGTATCCTCCCTGCAAGCTCAAACGACAGACTGCTTCGAATGATGCCTGCCTGCTCAAGTGAATCCACCACCTGCCTGAAATTTTCTCCTTTCGAAACGGTAATAAAACGGTCTCCTTCAAATCTATTTGGCGCGAGCATGATGAAATAGAATACCAGGATAAGCACAAGAAGCAGAGATTCGGCAAAGAGGAACATCCGTCGTTTCATTGTATGCTCTCCCCGGACAATTGATTGTACTGACGAAGGTAAAAGTCGGCTTTCGCGCTGTCAAGGTGATACGATCTGTAAACCTGAGCAAGCAGACGGTATCCCGGAACATACTTCGGATTTTGCTGAACAATGGTTTCAATACGGGCAACCGCTTCCTGTGGCTTATTCTTTTTCAGAGTAAGCTGAGCAAGCCCCAGTTCGGCATCCCAATACGAGGGATGTAGTTTGATTGCCGTGTTGAACTCAGCCTCCGCACGGTCTAATTTGCTGGTGGCAAGGAATGCGTTACCGAGCATTAAATGTGTTTTGGATGATTGCGGATCGATCTTCAACGATTGTTCAAGCAACGGTCCTGCCTGCTGTATATTTCCTATCGCGAGATAATAGCCCGCAGCTTCGGTCATGTCACCGGCATTCCTGGGGGTGATGTACGTATAGATGGGGTCAAATTGGAAGACTTCCATTATTTCCGGCCGTTCCTCATCGGTATGGTAAATGGAATTCTGATTTACGATATCGAACCAGTTCCGCAGGACTGCAAGGTGAGTTACTTTCTTTGCAATCAGAAATTGTTTGAGTTTATCCAGCCTGCCGATATAATTCACCATTTCAGGAGAAACGAGTCCGACCATATCCACGACTTTTCGTCCGGAATAAAATGCAACTGCGCCGATATCATGAGTGGCAACTATAGCATTTGGAGGGAGATTGTCATGAAGCCATTTCGCGGTCCGCACCTGCCTATCGGAGATGTATTTACAGTAATCAGCGTAATCGGTTCGTTTGTCCCATGAAGCCGCCATAAATTGCATCGCAATAATGGCCAATATAGCAACAGTAACATAGGTGAGTTTTTGTCGATTCCTGAGAACTGCCAGAACATTCTTTGCAATGTCGAGTGTCTTTTTCACGCCGCTTAAACCCAGGAAAATTACGAATGGCAAAACTGGCATGAGATACCTCCCCTCCTGGAATAGATGAGGAAGGTTTTTCCAGTATGCAAGGAACATTCCAGCAGTCCACAGAGCAGGAATTAATTCCACAGCGGGTTTTCGCCGGGTTATTTTTTTTGACAACGCAATGACACCGATTGCTACAAAACAGGCCAGAATGATGAGATGTCCATCTGCGAGAAAATGGAAAAATTGAACCGGAAAATCTGTAACATCGTTCGAATAGTATTTCAGCTTTGCGGCATACGTATTAGGAAGAATCGAACCGGAAAGCAGATAATTGAATCCGACATACATTAAACCAAACGCGCAGAAAATCATTGCCGGCAATTTCATCCACGAAAGAGATTCTTTCTTCGTCCGCTCGGGTTTCTTTTTTTCGGCAACGGGCGTTACGATAAAATTATGATATGCCACATCGAGGATCATAACGATCACAAAAAGAAATGCTTCTGGCCTCGCCCAGAGCAACAGTCCGGACATGATGCCCAGGAGAATTCTTCCCCGCGCAAGATAACAATACCACACTGTTAACAGTAAAGCGATAAAGAGGGTTGTCTCCATTCCGGAAAGGGCAATCCACATTAGCCGGGGCTCAAACAAGAGAAGCAAAGCTGCAACGGCAGAACTCAAAAAATCCCCATCAAACAATTTCATCGAATTTTTGAATAGGAGCATCCCGGCAATTACCAAAAATAAAACACCCATCGTGTAACTGAGAATCATTTCATTATTGGTAATGAAAAATCCTGCAGCAAGGAGAAACGTATACAGAGGCGAAGTAGAGCCGGAAGTCACCATCTCATTTTTGAAATACGAAAATGCGCCAAAATCATGAAGGTTCTTTGCAAACTGAAGATGAATCCACGGATCGTCGAGAGGAAATCCAAAACCGTCATTTGTCCTGTATGCAAACGATGCAGTGAGCACACACATAACGACTCCGCAAAGGAGGATAACTGCAAGAATGAGGTTTTGAATGCGTGAATTCATGCTGCTTCAGCAGCCACGTTTGATAATTGATTCGCCATCTTTGGAGGAACATGCCTGCCATATTTCCAGAGCGAAAAAACTAACGCCGTGTACAGCGCCAGAACCGCAAGAGGTTTTGCAGTATGGAACGCAAGACTTTCTGCGGTCGACCAGTAGAACTCTGGGTCGACAAGCACCCGTACTTTATCGATAAAAATAAATGGGGTGGGTAGCGCTACTATCACAAACGCCAGCCAAAATATTTTTGGAGAGAACAGTTTCCTTTCCTTACTAGCGTAGAGTCGTTGAAATAAATAAAGGAAGACGGGAAGAAGCATAACATACTGATGTTCCCAGACGTGCTTGTACGTAAGAAAGTACGTAAGAATCCAAACCAAGAACAGCTCTGTCGTATATTCCACAGATGTTCTAACAGTTATCATCAAACTGACTCCATAAACAAAAAAACTCCACGCCAGTAATGGCGTCCGGATGAACGTGTTCATGACCTCGATATTCTGAAAGAACAGATTAATATTCGGCGCCCAATGACCAGTGCTTCGCAGTAAGGTTACTGCCAGCAAGGCAGCGATACCTTGATTGCCCGCAAGAGTTTCTACGGAGAGCCCCTCGGTGAAATTCCAGGCGAAATCAGAAAATGAACCCTTCATATAGAAAAAATACGGTAGCGAAAACAGCGCGACAACGAGCATTGCCATGAGAACCGATTTCCATTTCTTTAACTTAAGCAACAAGGGGACAAATAACGCGGAATTCGTCTTCATGAGGAGAGAAAATATCCATAAACCATCTCCGGCAGCATCCCTGTTATTCATCCAGTAATACATCATCCAGAAAAAGAGGGTCGTCATAAAGAACGAAAATTGTCCCATATAGAGTTCGAGGTAATACGGAGAAAACAGCAGCCACAGTGCCATGGCTGCATAACCATGACCGCCCTTGTGAAACATTGATTTCGTCAATTTGAGATTCAAGAGAAGCAGAACCGCAAGGGCTAATATCCATAGAACGTATGCCACCTGCGGAGAAAACAGTCTGAACAATTGACCGAATGTATACGCACTAAACGGCAAATACCGGTACACATAACAATAGGGGACAACCATTGTGTGTGGATCTTTCAGATAAATACTCACACCGTCGACAACATTTTGGCCCGCCTGGTAGACCGCGTAGAAATCCGCCCCCTGTCCGACACGATGAGTCGCATCGTCGAACAGCGGGTTGAGAAATCCCCCGGCGAGGGAGAGCAAAAATATCACATGGAGTGCCACTCCGAAGAAAAAGAATTTTTTACCAACCTCTTCAGAACGAAACAACGCGTCGTTTGATTTCATAAAAAAGAGGTAAGCATTTAAAGGGAAAGATTCGCAACAGCGCTGAGTTCAAATCCCGAGTATATCCCCCGTTCCAACTTCATACTCCCGACCATTGCTATCATAGCGCCGTTATCGGTACAGTATTCAAATTTTGGGATGAACAATTGAAAGCCTTGCTTCGCCGCAACCGAATCCATGCGACGGCGTAATTCTGAGTTTGCAGAAACACCGCCGGCAATTGCGACATCACGGATGCCGAATGCCGTCACCGCCTTCAACGTTTTTGCTATCAGTACATCAACAACGGAAGCCTGGAAGCTTGCACACAGATTTGACAGGAGAATGGGGTCCATCACCTTTGGAGCAGAATCATTGGTGTGCAGGTTATGATCGCGCAGCCAGTAAAGCACTGCCGTTTTGACACCACTGAAGCTGAATTCAAAACCATCTTCATCGATGAAGGATCGGGGAAAATTAACAAACGCGGGATTGCCCGTCTTCGCAAGTCTATCGATAACCGGTCCACCCGGAAAACCCAGACCCAGCATTTTCGCAACCTTGTCAAATGCTTCACCAGCAGCATCGTCCAGCGTTTCGCCAAGTAGACGATGTTGCAACGGTTGCTCAATGAGTACAAGCTGAGTATGACCTCCTGAAACTATCAAACAAAGAAATGGAAATTCAGGTTTCGGGTCCGATATAAAGTTTGAATAAATGTGTGCCTCCATGTGATTAACTCCGATGAAGGGAACTTTGAGAGCATACGCAAGCGCTTTCCCAAAATTGAGCCCGACAAGGAGTGCCCCGACAAGTCCGGGACCGTACGTCGCCGCAACTCCTTCAAGTTCGCGTTTCTGAACGCCTGCTACAGAAAGCGCTTCTTCAACAACGGGCACGATCAGGCGTTGATGTGCACGGGATGCGAGTTCAGGGACCACCCCGCCATACCGTTGATGGATGAGCTGGGAGGAAATGATATTCGATTTCACTTTTCCGTCGACAAGTACTGCAGCCGACGTCTCATCGCATGAAGATTCAATCCCAAGAATAGTCATACCATGAACAATAAGCGAAAACTCTCCATTATTTTCAAGCTGGCGGTTGCGAGTCGCAGCATCGATCACCTTTTGGTAGTGTTTCAATTTGAAATTGTTCTGACTTGTCCATCTAATTTATCTGTCGTTTTTTGCCATTGTAATATACATTTGCAAACAGGAAGAATATTACGTATTTTTGTCGAGCACATCAGGATTTCCAATCATTGTTGAAAATGCCGCAATCTGAAAATATTGACTTGTCAAAATTGACAATCCGAAGGACTGAAGAGCATGCTGAAGTCAAGCAGAAACGATCGCGGTCAGGAATCTTTATGTATGTGGGTGGTGCAATTTTTCTGGTCGTGATTGGTTTTTTCTTCTTTAAAAATACTTTTACTCCGGATGAAATCGTTGAAATTACCTCTGTCTCATTTATTTCTCCCGGCCAGGCCGGTGCCTCGCTGACTGCAAGCGGGTATGTCGTAGCACAACGGAAAGCTTCTATTGCATCGAAGGCGACCGGCAGATTAGTCTACCTTGGTTATGAAGAAGGAGACCGGGTAAAAGAAGGGCAGATTATTGCGAGGATTGAAAGCGCCGATGTGGAAGCAGCATTAGCTCAGGCGAATGCCAATCTTGATGTCATTAAAGCCGACCGTGACGACGCTCAACAGAATCTGGAGCGCTCAAAAAAATTGTTTGAGCGACAATTAATCTCGCAGGCTGAATTGACCGCTGCTCAGGCGCGTTATGACAGAGTCGTTGCCTCGATTACAGCTGCAGAGGCAACAATTAAAGCTGCGAAGGTTCAGCTGGAAAACACGCTCATCCGTGCACCATTTGATGGAACTATTTTGACTAAAAATGCTGATGTCGGTGAGGTTGTTGCCCCATTTGCAGCCGGAGCGAGCTCACGCGTCGCCGTTGTCACAATCGCAGACATGTCGTCACTTGAAGTTGAAGCAGACGTCTCCGAATCGAATATCGAAAAGATTACCTTGAATCAACCCTGTGAAGTAGTGCTCGATGCGTACCCCGACTACCGTTATCAGGCTTATGTCGATAAAATTGTACCCACGGCGGACCGTTCTAAAGCGACTGTCCTGACAAAAATTAAATTTGTTTCACGCGATAATCGCGTCTTACCCGAGATGAGCGCCAAGGTCTACTTTCTTTCAAAAGAAGTTAAAGACCCGGTGCACGTAAGCCCGAAGCTCATGGTTGATGCTTCTGCCATCACAACGCGGGGGAACAACACAGTCGTGTTTCAATTCAGGGATGAGAGAATAACGGAGACCGTTGTCGGAACGGGAGAAACGTTGGGCGGTTTAATCGAGGTGAAAAGTGGTCTTTCTTCCGGTGACAGAGTCGTTCTCAAGCCATCTAAAAATTTACAATCAGGAATGAAAGTGAAACTAAAACAATAACCAGCAACCAATTCTCACAATCGAACATGTCACTTGTATCTCTCGAAAACATTTCAAAATCTTACTGGCGCGATTCTTTCGAAATCCCCGTGCTCAAGAATATTTCCTTCGAAATCCCCGAAGGAGAATTTCTCGCGCTGATGGGCCCCTCCGGTTCGGGAAAAACAACCCTGCTGAACCTTATCGCCGGAATCGACCGCCCATCAAAGGGAACCATCACTGTCGGCGGGACCGATGTATCAAAATTGAGCGAATCTGAACTTGCGCGATGGCGGGCACGATATATCGGTTTCGTGTTTCAGTTTTATAACCTGCTTCCTGTCCTGACGGCTTTTGAAAATGTCGAGCTCCCGCTTCTGCTCGCGAAGCTTTCAAAAAAAGAGCGTAAAGAACATGTAGATTTCGCATTGAATGTTGTCGGCCTCGGGGATCGCATCAATCATTATCCAAAACAATTATCCGGCGGACAGGAACAGCGTGTTGCGATTGCACGCGCAATTGTCACTGACCCGACAATTCTTGTGGCAGATGAACCAACAGGGGATCTTGACAAAGTTTCAGCAGAAGAAATCCTCAAACTGCTCGAGCGGTTAAACAGCGAGTTCAAAAAAACCATTATCATGGTAACACACGACCCGCGGGCTGCTGAACGCGCTCATAAAAGCCGTCAGTTAGACAAGGGCGAATTGTCCTGAGATAACATATGAAAGTCCTCAAACTCGTTATAAAAAATTCTTTACGTCATAAGCTGCGCACGATCCTTACAATCGTCGGCATCGGCATTGCAGTGATGTCATTTGGGTTTATCCGCACCGTGGTCACAGCGTGGAATGCGGGTGTCCAGGCGTCCGCAGTAAACAGAATGATTACACACCATTCGGTATCAATAATATTTACATTGCCGATTGCGTACCGGGACCAATTGCTCAAAGTACCGGGTGTTTCAGGTGTATCCTATGGAAATTGGTTCGGTGGCGTGTATAAAGACCCGAATGATTTCAGGAACTTTTTCCCGCGCATCGCCATAGACCCCGAAAATTTTTTTACTCTCTATCCGGAATTTGTCATCTCTCATGAAGAGGTTGCCGCCTTCAGGAAAGACCGTAATGCGTGTATCGTAGGACAGAAAATTGCAACCGAGCACGGTTTTAAAATCGGTGATATCATTACCGTTGAAGGGGATATTTACCCGGGGACGTGGGATTTTGTAGTACGTGGCATTTATAGAGGACGCAATGCGACAGTCGATGAAACACAAATGCTGTTTCAATGGAAGTATCTTGATGAGAAAGTAGGGCAAACACAGCCAGGACGAACCGGTCAGGCCGGCTGGTATGTTCTCAATGTCCAAAATGCGAGCGACCTGCCCACCGTCGCGAAGACTGTAGACGAGATGTATGCTAACTCCCGGGCAAGCACAAAAACAGAAACAGAAAAAGAAT
>CAZAFL010000020.1:52498-59029 GCA_964484465.1 uncultured Chlorobiaceae bacterium | reverse complement strand
ATATCCGAAGAGTCGCGTGAATGCGATGAGGTTTTCCAATTCCTGATTTGTAAGGCGGCGCGATGGAGCTCCGGATTCCGTTTGGGCGGGCACGGGACTTACAAGGGACAAACATATCAAACAAATTATGGAGGATAGTATTGTCGATCTCATCGTATTAAATCCTGAACGCATCGCAGTTTGTATGCGGTGTGCATGGCGTGTAATATCGCGACGAATGAGGCGATACTTTTGTGAGCATATAATTCCCATTTTAGCGAACAAAAATATTCAGCGAGTCTTTGCCATCGGTCTTAGTCACTAGTGTCATGTTTTGCGTTCATGCACGGCGAGAAACTCAACTAACTCAGAAGGATGTTTTTAGAATCTTATCAACACCTGCGATCAGATCGTTTCCCTGCTCGAGTGTAGGTTCTGCTTTCTTGTTATGATCGCATAGGTTGCGCAAGTCTGCTAGATGCTGAATAAAACGCCATTGAGCGACATCTACAATGTTCTGTCCCTTAAGCAAGTTATTCAGATCACCGATGGTTGGCGATTTTTTGGTGACTGGAATAGAATGGTTGTCACACACTTGGGAGAGATGTTTTTCGAGTACGACACCGGCAATTGCACCTGCAGCGCGAGTGAATTTGTTTTTGAGAAGCTCTCTTGCAGCGTCTAACTCAGAGTCGAAAAGGTCCGCTTGAACTAGTTGTCGAATGTCGAAGAGAGAGCTCTCGAAACGCCTTTGGACTGCATTTAGAATCGACAGCTGCTGCCGAAATTGTGGAATTGCGGCGTCTGGGCCGACGACCTTTTCTTTTTCCCACCCTCGTGTGATGGTCAATCCTTGAAGGTAATCTTCTATCCTATAATTCTCAAAGGAGATGTCTTTTCGACCCTTCGGCTTCTCATAGTAGCGGACGAAATCGCTGAGCCTGTCGGGAAGAAGTTGCTTTATGAGAACCTTTGCCTCGGAATACCAAGACTGATAGTCTTCCTTGAACGACGGAACTTGTGCAAGTAAGTCTTTCAATTTCCCAAGAGCGGTTTTTTTCAGCTGTGCCTCGAACTCTTTGGGGTAACACTCAAATTGGATAGCATTCAGCAGCATCCCGCCGCGGTTGATAAGATCTTCTACGTCTTTCTTATATCGATCGAGATTAGATATCATTCGCTGAAAAGGTGTAATGAAATGCTCAAGAGTTCAATTAAGTGGGGCGCAGTGCATCACGCATGATGCGGCAACTTGGCGAATTTCTCATTGTCATTCAAGTGAGCAAACGTGTTGAGTGAGGCTTTTATTTTTTTTGGTTATCCATTCCAGCGTCGTTATTCGAAGTGTTAGCCGCAGTTGTAAGAATAAATCCCTTACGGAAGCGGCCGTTTCCCACCGTGGGGTTGATAGCCAGTGTAATCAATCTTCCAACCTTTTGAAAGCAAGTATCTATCGAGATAGCCGTTGGAGATAGCAAGTCGCTCGTATATGGCATTAAAATCTTTTGCAAAGTCGAGCAAATGTGTTTCGGTTTGCTTCAAAGCATCAACTGTGAAATCATTTTTCGTTGGTGGTGTAAGCGGCACTGTTCCCTTTTCAAAATTCTTGTCCATATAAAAACCGCCTCTTTCGACAGCTGTCCAGATAACCCAGTAATGATCTAGATGGTCTCGAATCTCAAGTCTCTCCTTGCATTTCTTTAGTATATCAGCAATATCATTAATCCCGCTGTCTGTTAAAAGCTTTATGGTTGACGAGGGGGTATAGTTCCACACTTTCCCGGGCATCTTTCCAAATGGAGATTTATTACCTATGATAACAGAAAGAATATTACATAGAGCATTGAAGCTCGAATATAGACTGGAGTATGTGGCCTTCCAGTATCTACGGATTTCAAATACTCTCCATGAAAAGACAAGCACGCGTTGAAGTTCAAAAGTCATTTGCTGAAAGAACGTCGTCGCTTCAGTGAATCCAGTGTATACACTGTAATGCAAAAGGCTTAAGGCAATAAGCTGGCGTTGATCATCGTCCGAAAGATTTGAGTCATTAACGTTTTTCCAATATGGAGCAATTTGTTGACTCGCACGGAGGACTTCTCTAAAATGCCACCAAAACGGAAAACGATGTGCACTAAAATACTTGAAAGTCTCTTCAACAACGTCTCCCTTGTAACCGCCTCGGGAGAAATCGACAACATTTGGCATAAACCCTCTTCTAGCAATTGCGGCTAACGTCTTGTCGCGCCACACAACTGCGAGCACGACGCTTTTCTATCAAATGTGCGAGCCGTTGAGTACCCACCTTACGATGCCGAACGTCACTTCAAGCCCGCCTTTCCAAATGAGTGCGCGACGTGGCCCGGGTGTTAGCTCCCGTACCATTCATTCGTTTTTTGGCGGCTCCTCAGGCTCTCGCTTCCCCTCAGTGATTTGATAAATACGGTTTTGCTGGAGCAACAGCTGTCGATTCGAGATTTCTGTTTGTTGTACAATAATTGCTTTTGTCAGCGTGTTGTTGAGCAAGATGTTTTCCGTGTGTTCAATTATTCCGCGCCTCCAGATTTCAGCCGATTCCGGATCAATGACTTTCGCCAGCTCAGCCTCCTTAACTTTCTTAAGAATGTCAATTGAGTCTTCGACCAAAACCATGTTTTTCTTGTGGCGAGTGTACTTACCATTTACGATGAGGTCCCAGAACTCCTTTAGAAGGCTGGCAACGATCTCTGCTGCCTTTTCGGGTAGCTTCACGGTGATGTTGATGTCTGTGCCACTGTCAGCGAGCACGACCTTCGGAGGGTCATCACATTTCTCTCCGTGAACCTTTTCGAGAAACAGGTAGATTGTTCTTAATAAAGCTTCGATGCTCTGGACAACGGCGGCAACTTTGTGAATCGTTGGCTCGCCATCATCGATAATTTGGAGCATTAGTATTCCCCTGGATGGCAGGGAGCTGCTATCGAATCGACTATCTTTGTCGAAGAATTCCCTGCTGGAAAAAAGCAGATTGTCAATCAGTCCAAACGTATATTGGAGCGACTTATGAAAACTGTAAAATCTGCTAACGAGAAGATTCTGCAAATACTCATTTGTGCCGGCATTTCTTGAAGGGGAAATGAACGCGATCAACTGGGAAAAATACCCAGTTTCATAAAACTCGTGAGCTTTGAACTGCTTGAAGATTGCATCCTTCTGAGAATCAAGAGCTGCTTTATCAAAGCCAGCTTTGGATTCGATGAAGAGTTTTAGGAGGGTGTGGCTTTGGACTGCAGTACCTCCCTCAAGAGGGTCAGTGATTTGTTTACTTCTGAGGTTATCAATCACCTCCATCAGATTGTTTCGGAGATCAAGTTTTTGCATTTGTTTTCCTAGTGGGTTGCATGGCGCCTAACACCTGAATGTAAGCATTCTTGCGTTATTAATGCTTTTGAATGTGTCGTTCAATTATAGAGAAAAACGTGTATGGAATAGCTTAGGTTGAATAACTTCTTCCCCCGCTTTTTCACCCCTCCTCAACAGCACAAAAATACTTAAAATATAAGTTTGTTTCAATGTTGTTCCCGGCAACGTTTATGCGCGGTCGATGAATGTAGGGGCTGGTTTTTCCTGGTAGTGGCAGATGTCTGGATTCTCACTTAAAACATGTGAGAATGACAGGTTGGCTGTTTGTAAATCTTGCGATTTTTTGGTATATTTTCCAACATTTTGTGAAACAATTGATAATTTACTGCTCACAATTGGTTAATTTGTTTATCTTAACCACTGGTTTGTGAGTTGTGGGGATCTTAAGGGCGAAAAATTCATGAAGGCAGGTATCATAGCGGCGGGCGAAGGGAGCCGCCTTAAATCGGAAGGCATCAATCTTCCCAAACCGCTCGTTCCGGTCGATGGCGTCCCCCTCATCGAACGGCTCATCGGTTCGTTTATCCGCTGTGGCATTTCGGAAATTGTCTGCATCGTCAACGAATATTCACTCGACGTCAAGAAGTTTGTCGAGTCGAAGAAGTTTTCCATCCCGATCCGCTTTGTCGTGAAGACAACCCCAAGCTCGATGCACAGTTTATTCGAGCTTTCACCGCATCTCCTGAACGGGCAATTCCTTTTGTCAACGGTCGATTCTGTATTCAATGAGGAAGAATTGTCCTCGCTCCTGAAATACGCGCAATCGCATCAATCAGTCGACGGTATCCTTGCGGTCACGAATTTCGTGGATGATGAAAACCCGCTCTATGTCGAACTCGATGCGTCAAAAAGGATTCGTTCATTCGGTAAAGGTAAACCTTCCGCGCAATCCACTTGGGTTACAGGCGGTTTGTATGTCTTTTCGCCAAGAATTTTCAATGAAAAGCATGTCGTTGAACGGGGAGTCGAGCGGTTGCGGAATTTTTTGGGTCATCTTGTTCAATCAGGTTATCATCTCGAAGGGTTTCAGTTCTCAAAGATCGTGGATGTTGACCATGTTCAGGATATCGCCGCCGCCGAAGAAATGCTGAGGGCAAAATAACCATGGCGACAGCGATCACATTTGCTCCTGTCAACTCGTTCAAGCTCTTCTTATCCCAATTGCAGAAGTATGCAATCTTCACGGTAGAAAATATCCGCGCGTTGCCGGCGGCATTCCGTTACCGCAAGGATACAATAGAGCAGATGTATCTCATCGGGGCGCAGGCATTTATCATCGTGTTTATTTCGGGGATGTTCAGCGGCGTCATCATGGCGATCGAAGCAGGCAATCGGCTCGAAACCTTCGGCGCGAAACTGCTTGTAGGGCGAACGACAGCCCTTGCCGTCGTCCGTGAGCTGGGTCCCGTGATCACCGGTCTCCTGATGGCCGCGCGCACCGGCGCGAAGAATGCTTCGGAGCTCGGCTCGATGCAAGTGAGCGAGCAGATCGACGCGCTCAGAGCATTCGGCACGAACCCAATCGAGAAACTTGCTGTCCCGCGACTTGTCGCCGCGCTTATTATGTTCGCGCCTTTGACGCTGGTAGCTGATTTGGTCGGGCTGGTGGGCGGTATGCTCGTCTCCGACGTCTGGCTGCATGTCGACCGGGCATTTTTCTGGCATTCTGCCGTGTACGACCTGAAGATGAAGGATATCATCGTCGGTTGCGCGAAGCCGGTCGTGTTTGCGTTCTTCATTTCAACCATCAGCTGTTTCTACGGCCTTGCGACAACAGGCGGAACCGTCGGTGTCGGACGTGCGGCAGTGAATGCCGTTGTCGTTGCGTCGGTTGTGGTGTTGTTCAATGATTATATTTTCACAAAAGTAATCTGGGCGGTGCTCTGAGATGATCCGGCTGGAACATGTGACCGTTGATGCCGAAGGAAGGAAAATCCTCGACGATGTTTCCTTCCGTGTCGAACCGGGAAAAACGAAAGTAGTCCTCGGACCCAGCGGCGCCGGCAAAAGCTCGCTTCTCAAAATTATCCTCGGTCTCTGGAAGCCGACGAGCGGCGCGGTGTTTGTCGATGGGAGAGAAATTACTCATCTCTCCGAGCGCGAGCTCAACCCGATCCGCAGGCGAACGGCAATGGTGTTCCAGGGGAACGCGTTGTTTGATTCACTGACTGTCGAAGAGAACGTCGGCTATTTTCTCCAGGAACACAGCGAGATGTCGCCGGATGAAATTAAGAAGAGAGTTGTTGAATGTCTTGAATTCGTTAATCTCCCCTTCACGATGAAGTTGCTTCCGGAAGAACTCAGCGGCGGAATGAAAAAACGAGTGGCGATTGCGCGGGCGATCGCGTTCCATCCCGAAATAATATTGTACGATGAGCCGACGACAGGCCTCGACCCGATTAACGCAAAGACAATTACTGAATTGGTTGCGAAATTGAAAAAAGAACGCAGCGCAACATCGATTATTGTTACACACATCCTCCGCGACGCGTTTGCGGTCGGGGATTCGCTCGCCGTGATGAATGACGGCAAAATCGTGTTCGATGGTGCGGCGGACGAACTGCTGGCGTGTCAAATTCCTTTTATTCAGAATTTCCTCTCGGAAATTCGAGAAGAAGCAAGTCTTATTCATGATTAATTAATCTCGCAATGGATCAAAAACAATTAAAATGGTCTGGCCTGAAAGTCGGCATCGTCGTGCTGGTCGGGATTTTTATCTTCGTGTTTATCATCAGCATCGTCGGTACCGAGCAGAATATTTTTTCGTCGACGTATCAGTTAAAAGTCTTCCTGCCGAATGTCCAGGGCCTGGTGAACGGCGCGATGATAACACTGGGCGGGCTGAAAATCGGGTACGTGCGAAGTCTCCAGTTTACCACGATCGACACCCTCAACGGCGTCGAAGTGACGATGGATGTGCTCACGAAATACCATTCATCGATAACGACAAGCTCGAAGGGACAGATCAAGACAATCGGACTTCTTGGCGATAAGTACATCGACATCTCTATTGGGAAACTCGGGGAACAACCTCTTCCTGAAAAAGCATTTATCCCGATGGTCGAAGGGTTCGACATCGAGATGGCGGGTCCGCAATTCAAATCCGCCCTGAATGACTTCACCGATGCTATGAAGAGCGTGAAAAGAATT
>CAZAFL010000020.1:0-52398 GCA_964484465.1 uncultured Chlorobiaceae bacterium | reverse complement strand
CACATGCTGATATTGCTTGCCGGGATTTTTGCGGCGCTCTATTTTGTGCCGTTGCCAGAATCACTCAAGTGGGTGCTTATTCCGGCGGGTGCGGTGATGTTGCTGATCGTTGTCCTCATTCTTTCGGGTCTACGATCCGGCGTGTTTCACCGTGTGCAGGCAATTGTCGATAAGATATGGCCCCTTCATCGACTCTCAAAATCGTTGCGTGCACACGAACATGATTTTCATGAGATGGACAGGGTCGTGACACATGTGTATTTGGACCACCGGGCAAAATTCCTGTTAGCGGTACTGTTTGAGTTTCTCTGCAGGGCGTGTATGGGACTTGAAGTCTACTTTATTCTTCACGGTTCGGGTGTAAGTATCTCACTTGTATCAGCACTTTTTTTGTATGTCGCTTATTCAATCATCATCAACATCGTATTTTTTATTCCGTTGAACCTTGGCGTGCGTGAAGGAGGTTTGTATCTCGGGCTCGAGAGTCTCGCGCTGCCGCCCGTGCTGGGGATTTATCTCGGCGTCATGATTCGGATCCGGGAATTTATCTGGATCCTGCTGGGATTGTTGTTAATTTTACCATTGACGAAAATGAGAAGTAAAGAGCTTCCTGTTCCCGAAGGTCCGGCAGGAACAATTCCTTGAATTTCTTTGGCATTCCGGCTATATTGATGAACCTGAAGTGGCGTTTTTGATGATAGTGCGGCGAATTTCTGGAAATAAACCATGAAAGTTGAAAAACCGTTAAGCACACTCTATAATATTTTATTCCGCGGAGCACCGATTGAAGCGCAGTTGATCGTCACGCGCCGGTGCAACCTGAGCTGTGGGTACTGTTTTGAGTATGATAATACATCGGAACCGGTCCCGTACGAGGACATTTGCCGCTGGATCGATTCACTCCACAAACTGAAAGTCGTGCACATGACGCTGCTCGGCGGTGAACCGTTGATGCATCCGAGAGTGGATGAAATTGTGGCATACGGCAGGCGCCATTCTACGGTCTCGATTACAACGAACGGCTTTTTGCTTTCCGAAAAAATGATCGGACAGCTGAACGCGGCGGGATTAAGTCACATGCAAATCAGCATCGATACCTCAAAGCCTGACCCGACAAATTACATTCAGAAGTCGCTGAAAGTTCTTCGCCCGAAACTTGCACGGCTGAAGAAGCTGGCAAACTTCGACCTTCATCTTGCGGCGGTGTTGTGTGAGCATTCCCGTGATGAAGTGAAAGACTTGCTCAACGAAGCAAAAGAGCTCGGGATTCCGATCAGCTTAAGTGTCGTCCATGATGAAATCGGACGTGTCGCGATTACCGGTGAACCGTACCTCAGTCTCTACAAATATTATGGCGAGAACACGAATCACTTCGGCTTCAGCCTGGTCGATTATGAATACAGCAAGAAACTTCTTGAAGGAAAAGAACCGGAATGGAAATGCCGTGCCGGTGCACGCTCGTTGTATGTTGATGAATTCGGAAACGTTCAGCTCTGCGCCTCACAGCGCGGGCGATTGAACAAACCTGTGGAGCAGTATACGTGGGATGATATCCGCACTCACGCGAAAACCGAAAAAGGGTGTGAAGGCGGATGCGCGGTCGATTGCGTGTTCCGGGCGTCGCAGGTGGATAACGACAAGCTCGGTTTATTGAAAGCGCTCGCGAAGGGTTTCATCGGCAACGGTCATTCAAAAGCGTAAACAGCTGACTCGACGATGACCATTCTTCCCCATCTGCTTTTGACTACACTCGGTGCCCAGGTCCTTGGACTTGAGGGAAAAGATATTGCGCTCGCGTACACATTTGGATATGGTATAGACCTTGTCGACCATCCGATTAAGCTTCCGTTGTACCTGAAGAAGAACGGCAAGAAGAATGAGTCAAATTATCACTGGCGGACGCCTCTGCAGGAGCCGGTCGCGTTAATGTGGATTGTTCCGCTGTCGGTCTATCTGGGAACGTACGTGCCGGCACTTTTTTTTATCTCACATTTTGCGCTGGACTACATGGTGAGTTATGAAAAGCGGCCATGGTATCCCTTCAGTACGTATACAACAGAAGGAATTCTCCGCAATTATTCCGATACGACTAAGGAAATATGGACGTGCGCGGTTTGTGCTGTCCTTATCGGGCTTGTCGCGCTCCTGAAGCACGGGTTCAAACTATAACATTAAATGGGTAAAGGTTCAGACAACATATTGAGTTTTCCGATTCGGTTCGTTCATGAAAAGCTCGGCTTGAGTCCGAACCAAATCTCGACTCTTGGCTTTCTGATCGGGATGTCTGCCGCTGTGCTTGTGGCGAAAGGAAAACTCCTTTCGGGATTGGTTATGCTTGCCGTGTCTCAACTGGTCGACGGGTTAGACGGTGGAGTCGCCCGAAAATACCATTTACAATCTCCTAAAGGGCAAATGCTCGAAGTGGTTTACGACCGGCTAAACGAGCTTGCAATTTTTCTCGCTCTTGCATTCATCGGGCTAGTGAGCTACCTGATGACGATACTGGCGTTTGTCGCCATTCTTCTTGTTACGATTGTCGAACCGATGTCGAAATTTGACCCGGGGTTTAAGAGATTTATGATTTACTTCGGCTACCTGCTGACAATAATCTTCCACATCGGCGGTTTTGAAATAGCGATGCAGGTTATTTTCTTCGCGAACCTTATCGGATTTATTGTTGGAACGATTTTGGTGGATTATAGACTTCAGGCGGAAATCGACCGGCAGGCCATCATGCGCCGTGAGACCGAGGTGGCGATGGGTATTCCCCAGCCGCCTGATGACCCGCCATCATTTTTATCAAAATTATTTTCATGACCATGCGTTTTGCAGGCATACAACGTAAGACAGAGTTTTCACCGAACCATGTTGTGAATGACCTCCTCATTATCAACCAGACCGCAGATGCGTTGCGCCAGCTTGGCGTGGAAGTTGCAATGTATGATGAGGGAACGATCTCGACCGATTCGGTGAAGGAGAAAGTTATTTTTTCGATGGCACAGGGGCCGCTCGGCTCCAACACGCTGCTGAAAATAGAACAGCGTGGAGCATACATTATCAACTCTCCCCGCGCGGTGATGAACTGTTACCGCATCAATATGGTGAAGCTTCTGCCGGAGGCGGGAATTCCGTTTCCAAAGAGCGTTATCGTCTCGACCGATTCCGACATGAACGGCAAGCAGGCGGGTTTCACATCGGAAAGACTCTGGATCAAACGTGGCGATGTCCATGCGGTGCATAAGGAGGATGTTACTCTCGCGAACACCGACGAAGAGGAGCTTACGCTTCTCAAGGAATTCCATGGTCGTGATATTACACAGGCAATTTTGCAGGAACACCTTGAAGGAGACACGGTAAAATTTTACGCCGTCCGTGAATCCGATTTGTTCCACTGGTATTATCTTAACGGCGTGTATCATACAAAATTCGACGAGCAGAAACTGCGCGATCTTGCTTCCGCATCGGCGGAAGTATTGCACTTGTTTGTGTACGGAGGGGATGCAATTATCGGCAGGGACGGGAGTGTGACGATCATTGATATCAATGATTGGCCCAGCTTTGCCCCGGTCCGTGAACAGGCGAGTCGTCATATAGCACAACTTATTTACAGAAAGGCAAAAGAACATGTTGATTAGTGAACCGATGACAAAAAAAGCATACATAAAAACCGAAGTGCCGGGACCGAAATCGAAAGAAATTTTCGAGTACGACCAGAAATACATTTCTCCGGGTGTTCAGACGATAGCGACCCTCTCGCAGCTCGCGATGGAAAAAGGGGAAGGATGTGTCATACAGGATGCCGATGGAAACCGCTACATAGATTTTTTCGCGGGCGTAGCGGTATCGAGTCTCGGATACAATCATCCGAAGTACGTGAAAGCAATTCAGGAACAGGTCGCGAAAATTCATGTCGGAAGTTTTGCGACAAAAGTCCGCGCCGACCTGTCAAAGCTGCTTGCCGAGCACGGTATTGGTGAAGTACGGCGCGCTCAATACTATAGCGGCGGCGCGGAAGCAGTCGAGGCGGCGCTTCGCCTGGCAAAATCCTACACGAAAAAGACCGAAGTAATCGGTTTCTGGGGAGGATTTCACGGAAAGACGCTCGGCGTGGTAGGATTAATCGGTGACGATTTCAAACATCAGCTCGGTCCCCTTCCGCATGGTATTTACAATACTCCTTACGCGAACTGCCGGAGGTGCCCGCTCAATCACACGTTCCCCGAGTGCAACTGGGCATGCGTCGATTTCATCAAACAGAAAATAAAGATTGAAACGACAAACGATATCGCCGCGATTATTGTCGAACCGATCCAGGGGACGAACGGCAACGTTGTTCCTCCTGCGGGGTACCTGAAGGAGTTGAGGCGGATTGCCGATGAAATCAAGGCGGTGCTGATTGTCGATGAAATGATTACCGGGTTTGGACGCACGGGAAAAATGTTCGGCTGTCAGCACGACGACGTTGTTCCGGATATCATGACGATTGGAAAGAGTTTCGGCGGCGGTTATCCGATGACCGGTCTGATGGCGAAAGAGAGCATTATTTTTTCGAAACCGTTCGCGAATCCGAGCGGAAGCTCCTCGAGCTACGGCGGAAACCCGCTGGCTTCGGCAGCCGCATACGCGACAGTCAAAACGATCATTGAGGAAGGCCTAGTAGAAAATTCGGCGAGAGTCGGTGCATTCATGCTGAAGAAATTAACGGCGTTCAAAGAGAAATTTCCGTTTGTCGGCGACGTCCGTGGACGCGGTCTGCTCATCGGTGTCGAGCTTGTCAAAAATAAACAGACGAAAGAAAAAATGGACAAGGAAACGTGTAAGGTTATTTTCAAGGAATGTCTGAACCGCGGTTTGATTGTCATGGGCTATAACCCGGACATCCGTATTAACCCGCCGCTGATTATCGATGAGGCGACGGCGGAAGAAGGCATCGAAATTATGGACGAAGCGTTTACCCGTGTCGCAGATCGAATCAACGTATAAGGCGGTCGACGTCGAAGAGACGATCGACATTTATTTTTACAGGCCGCTCGGGTACGCAATAGCGCTCGGCTGTCGTACGCTCGGCATCACGCCGAATGTTGTTACGATTGTCAGCATTTTTATCGGCGTGATGGGCGGGCATCTGCTCTATTATAGAGACATCACTACCAACGCCTACGGCATTCTCCTCTGGATTATTGCGGATACACTCGACAGTGTCGACGGACAGCTGGCGAGGATGACGAATCACCGGTCGAAGATCGGCCGCATACTCGACGGTTTGGGCGGTAACATAATGTTCCTCAGCATTTACCTCCACTTGTTTGCGCGGATGGCGGTAACATATCCGGACGTCTGGTGGCCGTTATGGCTCATCCTGACGCTTGCGGGAGGTTTCAGTCATTCAGTCCAAAGCGCGCTTGCGGATTATTACCGCAACGCGTACCTGAAGTTTGTCGTTGATCCGAAAAAATCCGAGCTTGAAGGGTCAGACGAAATCCGCGAGGAACTTGCGGCAACTCCATTTGTGAAGCATCCGGTCAAGAAAATCCTCCTCGCGGTGTACCTCAATTACACGAGAAAGCAGGAACGCTACTCGAAACATTTTCAGCAGCTGCGAAAACGTGTCGATACTATGTTCGGACAAAATATCCCGCAGTGGTTCAGCGATGAGTACCGTCGTATGAATAAACCCCTGATGAAATATTATGCCGTTCTAACGACGAACACGCGCATGATTGTCATGTCGCTCTGTGTTTTGGCGAACTTTGTCCCGTTGTACTTTGTCGTGGAGATCGTTGGCATTAACCTTGTCATGATTCTGGTGACGATGCATCAGGAAAAATTAAGCGTGAGTCTGCTGAAGATGGTGAAGGAGAAATCCGGCACGGTCTGACTGCCCCTATCGATTCCAATGTTGTGCTTGTTGTATCATAATCATCTCAATTAATTCTACTTATGTTGCGTGGTGCGCTGATTGGTCTCGGTAATATCGCGACGCGTGGGCATGTCCCGGCATTTGCGACAGACCTTCTGCTCCAATCGAAGGTTAAGATTGTCGCGGTGATGGATGTTGTGGAATCGAATCGTGAAAAGATGCGTGAATATCTTCCCGGGGCAAAGTTCTACGCCGACATTGCGACGCTCTTATCGAACGAACAGCTCGATTTTGTCGATATCTGCACACCACCGCACACGCATCGGGAGTATATTCTTGCGGCAGCAACGCAAGGGGTGCACGTCGTTTGCGAAAAACCCTTAACTGAACAGTATCAAACTTCAATCGAGCTTATCAAGCAGCTTGGAACTTCCCGTATTGTGTTTGTTCCATGTCATCAGTACAAATATTCTCCTCTCTGGAAGTCAATCCATGAGTTTATTTCCTCAGGGACGCTGGGAAATGTAAGCTTCGCGCAATTCAATGTCTTTCGACTCCAGGCGGATTCAGGAACAGCTGCGTGGAACCCCGAATGGAGAACGAACAGGAAGCAGAGCGGTGGTGGAATCCTTGTCGATACGGGCGCGCATTATTTCTATCTCACACAATATTTCTTCGGCATGCCGAGGAGAGTCTCATCGATCATGCGGACGTTGAAACATGCTGATTACGGCGTCGAAGACACCGCCGCCGTCATGCTCGAGTATGACAAAACTCTCGTTCAGCTTAACCTGACCTGGGCTGCAAGTGCGCGGGCAAACAGTGCTTCGGTTCTTGGCACGAACGGGAGCCTCGTGTACGACGGAGAAAAACTTCTTCACGCGAGCAGTAAAGGAGTACAAGAGATTCCTATGCTGAATATCTCCGACAAATCCCAGTATATCGGCTGGTATGCATCGCTTTTCAAAGAGTTTCTCCGGCGCATCGAGGAGAAAGATCTCTCCAACGACCTCCTCTCTGAGGCGGGAAACGTGATGAAGCTCCTCGACATAAGTTATCGGTCATCAGAACAACATGCGATCATCGATTGTGTATGAAGGCAGTGTTATTCGATTTCGGGGGAACGATCGATACTGATGGCGTTCATTGGAGCGAAAAATATTGGGAATTGTATGAGCGCTTCGGAACGGGAGTTGCGAAGAAAAATTTTGAACGGTCGTTTGTCGAGTCCGAACAATATCTGAACACCGACCCGGAAGTTGCGCGCATGACGTTCTACGAAACGCTCAGCAAGCAATTGACGATCCAATTTGGTATCTTAGGTCTCGGTGAAAAGAAGGCTGTGATGACTTCGATGCTCGATGCGTGTTATGCCGAAGTCAGTGAGACAATTCTCAACGCAAAGGCGATTCTCGAAGAAGTTCGAAAAACCTACAGGTTGGGCGTACTCTCAAATTTTTATGGGAATCTCGAAATTGTTTGTAAGGAATTCGACCTCTACCGGTTATTCGACGCAATTACCGATTCGAATGTTGTTGGAAAACGGAAACCGGATCCTGCAATCTTTGCACTTGCTATGACAAGTTTGGACGTCCCGGCACAATACACGTTTGTCGTCGGAGATTCGTATGAGCGCGATATCGTTCCTGCAAAACAGCTTGGTTGTACAACAATCTGGCTTGAAGGAAAAAGTTGGGCGAAGCCTGCGGAAACTGGTGCTGCGGATTATACGGTAAAACATTTTCGAGAAATAAAATCCATCTTGCTGTAGTCGAAGTTAGTTTGAAATCCTATACTCCTGAAAGGAAATAACATAATGCAATCAAAAATTCAAAAACCTAAGGGTAAACTCGGCGTGCTTGTCGTCGGCATCAATGGCGCCGTTTCGACAACCTTCCTTGCGGGCGTGATGGCGGTACGCAAAGGGCTTGCCGAACCCATCGGATCGTTGACACAGATGGGAACGATCCGGCTCGGGAAGCGAACCGACCATCGATCCCCGTTCATCAAGGACTTCATCCCGCTTGCGGACCTTAACGACCTCGTGTTCGGAGGATGGGACATCAGGGACGAAAATTGTTATGACTCTGCTCTCCACGCAGGAGTGCTCACGAAAGACCATCTTGCGCCAATCCGAAAAGAGCTCGAATCGATTAAACCGATGAAAGCCGTCTTCGATCAATTTTATGTCAAGAGACTCAAAGGGTCGCATGTCAAGAAAGGGAAGACGAAGTATGATTTGATGGAAAAACTTCGGGAGGATATTCGTTCATTTATCGACAAGAACAAGCTGAGTCGTTGTGTCATGATCTGGTGCGGAAGCACCGAAGTCTTTATCAGTTCCGGGCCCGTGCACAAAAACCTCAAGAAATTTGTGGATGGTATGAAGAAGAACGATGCCGATATCTCTCCCAGTATGTTGTATGCCTATGCCGCATTAATGGAGGGTGTACCGTTTGCGAACGGAGCGCCGAATCTTACTGTAGACACTCCGGCATTGATGGACCTTGCAAAGGAAAAAGAACTCCCGGTTTCGGGAAAAGATTTCAAAACAGGTCAAACATTGATGAAAACCGTCATCGCACCGATGCTGAAAGCGCGCCTCATCGGATTGAGCGGATGGTTCTCGAGTAATATCCTCGGCAACCGGGACGGTGAAGTGCTCGACGATCCCGAATCGTTCAAGACAAAAGAAGAAAGCAAACTCTCGGTACTTGAAGGCATCCTTCAACCAGAATTATACCCCGAGCTGTACAAGGATTACTATCACAAGGTGCGCATCAATTATTATCCACCTCGTGGCGACAACAAGGAGAGCTGGGACAACATCGATATTTTTGGATGGATGGGATACCCGATGCAGATCAAATTGAATTTTCTCTGTCGCGATTCGATTCTTGCGGCACCCATCGTGCTCGACCTCATTCTCTTCACCGACCTCGCGCATCGCGCGGGGATGAAGGGAATTCAGGAGTGGCTTTCTTTTTATTATAAAAGCCCGATGGTTGCACCAGGATTATATCCCGAGCACGACCTGTTTATCCAGCTCATGAAGCTCAAGAATACCCTTCGTCATCTGAAAGGGGAGGAACTCATCACGCACCTTGGCCTTGAGTATTACGATTAGCAGAATGCGGTTATAGAATTGTTTCAGCAGACTGACGACCGACGATGACTCGCATTCGTATTACGCTTCTCCTTCTCTGCGCTGTGGCAGGGGCATTCTTCTCAGGATTGCTGCTTCTTCAGCACTATAACGAATCTCATGCTGTCGCAATGGTAAGCTCGATGTGTGGCGGAGAATCGGCAAGCGGATGCAGTCTGATCAACCGGAGCAAGTACGCCACGTTTCTAAGCATTCCCCTTGCAGCATTCGGGTTGTTTTTCTATCTATCGCTCACTCTTCTTGCGACGCTTCTCTTTTTTGGAGATACAAAGACACGGGAAGTTGCAGGAAGGTTTGCGTTTTTCGGAGTTTGTGCCGCGCTGTTGATCGATATTTATCTGCTGTCAGTTCAGATATTCAATCTCAAGACATTCTGCACGCTGTGCCTCGTCACGTATGCAATTACAATCCTGCTGCTAATTATTCTCCTCCCGTACCGCAGGAAAATCGGCGGCGGCCGGTTGAAAGAAGTACTTCATCGCTCCGAGGGTAAACTGCTCCTGTTCTCATGGTGTGCCGGCAGCGCTATTCTCGCGGTAACAGTTGGAGCAGTTAATCTCGCGATGTTGTATCAGGATCCATCGACGTTCGACGCGCGCCTGGATGATATCGCGTATAAAGAATTTCTGAAATCGCCCGAACTTGTCATTGACCTGGTAGGTGCCCCGTCGGAAGGTGTCGCGGAAGCCCCGATTAAAATTGTGTTGTACGGCGATTTTCTTTGTCCGTGGTGTCGTCAGCTCGCACTCACCATCCAGCAGCATATCAAAAAGTGGCAGCCGAATGTTATCGTATATTATAAATACTATCCGCTCGACCAGCAGTGCAATCCGTACGACACGAAGAACACACATCCCGGGTCCTGCTGGGCCTCGGTAGGGGGGTTATGCGCGCAGGCGCAGGGGCATTTCTGGGAGTATCACGACCGCATCTACGCAGTACCTCCTCGTAAACCGTCCCCGCAGGATATTCTCCAGATTGGAGCAGACGCCGGTTTGGACACCACGGCAATGAAATCATGTATGAATGCGCTCCAGATGAAAGTCATGATTCACAAGTTTGTCGAAGAGGCAAAATCGGACGGCGTCACCGGAGCACCGACTGTTTTCATCAATGGAAAAAAACTTCCGCGGCTCGGATATTTCAACTCCGTTCTCACTAAAGAGGCGCAACGGTTGGGGCTTGAATCGCTCAACGCAACTGGCGAATAAGCAATTTCCTTTCAAGAATTTTTACGTTCCAGTCAAATAGATTCCGCGTTTTTCAACATTTCTGTATATTAGTTTATGATTTCTAAGCAAACGGACAACATCGTGTTAACCATCGAAACCCTTTCCGGCGACGGGAGGACCGTTGCCCGTCAGGATGGGATGGTCTATTTTGTCGAAAACGCAGTTCCGGGAGATGTCGTTTCAGCCCGCCCATGGAAACACAAGAAGAACTTTGTGGAGGCAAAGGCAGTAGAGATTTTAACGCCGTCAAAATTCAGGGTGAAGCCGAAGTGCAAACATTTCGGCGTGTGCGGGGGATGCAGATGGCAGAACCTTTCGTATGAATCACAGCTTCATTTTAAAAGGCAAAATGTTGTCGATGCATTCAAACGCATCGGAGGGTTTGAACATCCGGATGTCCGCGAAGTCACCGGATGTAAAGAACCATATTTTTATCGGAACAAGATGGAGTTCACTTTCTCGAATTACCGATGGCTCACCGCGGAAGAAATGCAGCGTCAGGAAGAAGTTCAGCAGGAGATTGCTCTCGGATTGCATGTTCCTCAACGATATGATAAGGTCTTGAATATAGAGGAATGCTGGCTTCAATCAGAGATGAGTTCCGCGATCCTCAACGCCGTCCGTGAGATCAGTAAGGGATGGAATCTTTCGGTCTATTCTACAGAAACGCATGAAGGATATCTGCGTCATCTTGTTATCCGTGAAGGAAAACGAACAGATGAATTGATGGTCAACCTTGTGACGACCAATGATTGGCCCGAGGCTATGCAGAACATGACCGATCTCCTCCTCAAACATTTTCCTCAGATCACAACGATTGTGAATAACATTACCGATCGGCGGTCGATGGTTGCACGCGGTGACCGGGAAAAAGTGTATTTCGGACAGGGGTGGATAAGCGAAAAGATCGGGGAGTTTTCTTTCCAGATTTCAGCAAATTCTTTTTTCCAGACCAACACACTGCAGGCGGAAGTATTGTACGAAACCGCGAAAAAGCTTGGCGGATTTAAACCGACGGATGTTGTGTATGATCTTTACAGCGGAACGGGTACCATCGCAATCTATCTTTCTGACGATGTTGAAAGGGTCATCGGCGTTGAGATTGTGAAGAGCGCAATAGAGGATGCGGAACGAAACGCCGCGTTGAATCGACGGTCTAATTGTTATTTTCTTCTGGGAGATTTACAGGACCGGTTACTGAAGGAAACATCGTGGCTTGACGAACATCCGCGCCCGACGGTCATCGTCTGTGACCCTCCGCGCAACGGTATGCACGAGAAAGTTGTTCATCAAATTGTAAAACTCGCTCCTGAGCGGATCGTATATGTGAGTTGTAACCCTTCCACGCAAGCGCGTGATACAAAGATGTTTGTCACTTCCGGCTATGAACTGCAGATTGTCCAGCCGGTAGATATGTTTCCGCATACTGACCATATCGAGGCGGTAGCATTGTTGACACGGGGGGAGTGATTAATGTGTCTGACTCCTTCAAACTGTCATTCCGACGACTTCCGCTAAAGCGGAAGGAGAAGGAATCTCAAAGGCCAAGTGTACCACAAATCTTAATCATTGAGCTTCTTCTTCGTCCCAGCAACAGGAAGATTCCCCGGAATGACAGGTTCTCCGTTGACGGTCAGATTTTCCTTCCAATATACATTGTTGCGACGCCAAAGGTAAGGGAGTGTGCTTGCGGTAATGAAAACCCCGCACGGTCCATCATGGAGAGAAATTCGATTCTTCCCGGAAAATTTGCAATAGATTCAGGAAGGTACTCATAAGCAAAGCTGTTCCGGGAAACAATTTTTCCCATCAATGGTACTATCCATCGTGCGTATATATTATAGAGGCGGGAGACTGCGATTCCTTCCGGCTGTGAAAGCTCAAGAATAACGGAAACGCCGCCAGGCTTTAGTACCCTCGCCATTTCTTTCAGCGAAAGAAGCCTGTCAGCAAAATTCCTGATCCCGAACCCGACAATTATCGCATCGAACGACTCATCATGAAATGGAAGGGCAAGCGCATCACACGAAACAAGTTTTATATAATCTATTCCCCTTTTTGCACTTAGTTTTTTCTTGAAAACGTTGAGCATATTTTTTGCGAAGTCGGACGCGACGACGATATTCGGCTGCAGCTTCAGCATTTCCAGGGAAAAGTCCCCGCTGCCCGCAGCAATGTCGAGAATATCTCCCCCCTTTTTTTCGGCGAGCATGGCGACGGCTTTCCTTCTCCAGCGAATGTCCAACCCGAAACTCAGCAGATGATTCAGGAGGTCATACGTTGGCGCAATCTCATTGAACATGCTGCGGATTTGTTCCGGAGGCTGGAGCGTATCGCGGTTTTTCATTTCTACATTCATGTGGATTCAATTTGACTAAAGTTGAGAGAAAAAGCAAGCTGATCAAGATTGTTGAGAGTGTTGAAAATCCGATTGTCGTGATCTTTCTCGGTATGAAATTACCGCGATGACTTCCAGCTAATATCATGTTGGAATAATAGACAAGTCGGAAAGTATATCTTGCATTTGTAAAATGTTTCTCTTATGTTCAGAACATTCCGCCTATCGTGACTATTTTTCCAATACATAAGGTTGTTTATTGCAGCTTCCTGTTGCTGTTCTGTGCGGGAATACTCAATGGAGGGACATCCTCCAAAAGTATTGTCGCGTCGCGTGCAGCGATGCCGCCGCACATCGACGGCATTCTCAATGAGGACGAATGGAAGTTGGCGGTTCCCGTTTCCGGATTTCAGCAGTTTGACCCGGAAGAAGGCGCCGCACCGTCAGAGCAGACTTCCGTGATGGTTATGTATTCCGATGATGCACTGTATGTCGGGGTGATGTGCTATGACTCCGAACCGGAGAAGATTGTTGAGCAGTTGACGCGTCGTGACCGGACGGTGCAGGCTGACAGGTTTTCAGTTATTATTGATTCTTACCATGACCACAGCACGGCGTTTCTTTTCAGCGGCACCGCCTCAGGTATCCAGTCGGACGGAGTACTGTCACAGGATGGAAGATTGTACGATGTCCAGTGGGATGCAGTCTGGGAGTTTAATGCGAAGAAAACCGGAAACGGATGGTCGGGAGAATTTAAGATCCCATTCACTGCCTTGAGATTTTCCGGGCAGGACAGCGAATATGTGTGGGGGATAAATTTTCGCCGCTATATTGCCCGGAAGAGCGAAACGGATGAATGGGTAATGGTTCCCCGGAAGGAAACTCCGCCGGGAACAATTTCGATTGTCTCGAAGATGGGACACCTTTCCGGCATACGCGATATCCACCCTCCGCTTCATCTTGAAATCCTTCCCTACCAGGTTTCCAAATTAAATTATATCCCACAACCCTCCTCATTCTCGACGCGCAGTGATTTTACGGGAAGCGTCGGACTTGATTTGAAGTATGGTGTCACAAATAATTTTACATTCGACGTGGCAATCAATCCGGATTTCGGACAGGTTGAAGTAGACAAGGCAGTGCTCAACCTTACTGTATTTGAAACACAGTACCCGGAAAAGCGCCCGTTCTTCCTCGAGGGGGCACAGTTATTTTCCTTCGGTAATACATTTGATAATCAATCGTTGTTGATGTTCTATTCTCGGCGGATTGGGAAAAAGCCTTCATTATCGTTTAGCCCCGACCCCGGTTTTGCCTTTACACAAAACCCACTGACGACAACAATTCTCGGTGCGGCGAAAATTTCGGGAAGAACAGACGACGGGTTGACTGTTGGAGCGCTGACGGCAGTGACCGACAGGGAAGAATCTATTGAAGAAGATCTTTCCGGTAACCAGCGAGGACCGTTTCTCGTTGAACCCCGCGCAAGCTACAACGTTGTCCGGCTCAAGCAGGATGTTCTGGAGAATTCTTCCGTCGGCATGATGGCAACAGCCTCCTTCAAAGAGCAGAATCTTCCAGCGGTGAGCGGCGGCGTTGACTGGAATTTACGCTTCGGTGATGGAACATATGCAGTCGACGGTTACCTTGCCGGTTCACAGGTCACGACTTCCGCCTCAGATAGAATAAGCGGCGGTGCCGGAAGAATCGGCATCGGTGAGCTCCAGGATGAACACTGGATTGCTCTGTCGATGTACGATTTTTCGACGAGAAATTTTTCAATCAACGATATCGGGTTCTACAGCCAGCCGCACGAACATGGCGGTTACACACAGGTTTCTTACAAAGAGGATCGTGCCGCGTTTCCTGTGCGGCGGTATGCACTGACACTCGAAACCGATTATCATTGGGATTGGGACGGCGTCAATACGGTCAAGCAACTGGAGTTTCAACCTTCATGGCAATTCCGGAATTTCTGGATATTCACACTCGATTATATTTATCTGTTTCCCGCGTACGATGATATCAACCGCGGTTTGCTTGGATTGTACCGTAGACCGTCAGGAAATCGCGTGACCGGAATTTTGCAGACCGATGCGCAAAAACCGGTATCGTCTGTACTGCAATCGGTATATGAAACCTCCGCAAAAGGATCAAGCTCGTTGTCGAATACGGTGAGCATCAATCTTCGTCCTACGACCTGGATAGAACTCGCTCCGGGAATTACCTGGGCAAGGGTGAGAAATGAAGAGGCGTGGGTTATCCCGGTGTATATCACTGACACAACGATAAGTCGGAATGCTTTCAACCTGTTTGGTGACCGTAGTATCGACCAGTATAATTTTTCACTCCGGGGCACGTTCACCCTGAGCCGGACGGTGAGCCTACAGTTTTTTACTCAGGTTCTTCTGGCGAAAGGACATTACGAAAATTTCAAGCGGACCATTACTCCTGATAACCTTCAGCCGTACAATTATCCGGCATACGCCGGATATTACGATCCAGATTTCAATGAAAAGACGGTTAATGCAAACCTCGTGTTGCGCTGGGAATACATGCCAGGGAGCACCTTTTATTTTGTCTGGACGCAGGCCCGTTATGGAGATGACGGGAATTTTGCGAGGACGTTTTCTGATAATTTTGCAGATGCCTTTCGCCTGCCGATGAATAATGTTTTTCTTGCAAAAATCAATTATTGGTGGAATCGTTGATTTAGCAGGCATTCAAGAACTTTTTATTCATCCTGCCGTACATACAGTTGAAGTATCTGTCAACCAACCGGTGACATCTCTTGTCTAACCAGTACTATTGTGCATAAAGGGATCCCCGCATGCCCGCTGCAGACGAGCAGCAACTGATTCTTCATGTGAAAGAAGGAAGTCATGAAGCATTCCGGATTCTTGTGGAACGGTATATGAAACAGGCGTATAACATTGCGTATGGTTTTGTGGAGAACCACGATGACGCCGAAGATATCGCGCAGGAATCGTTCGTGCGCGTCTATAATTCTATCGGTTCCTTTCGCGGGGATGCTCAATTCAGTACATGGTTGTACCGAATCGTTATGAACCTTTCATTAAACCGCATGAAACGTAACAGGACACACGTTACAACGCACGTCGATGAACACTTTCATGCAGTCGAAGCGTTGCAACACGGCAATCCGTCAACATTTCATGAAACGGAAGCCCATAGCCATATCGAACGGGCATTACATGAATTGCCGACACTCCAAAGGGCAGTTGTTATCCTTCGCCACATCGACGGGTTGTCGACACGACAGGTCAGCAATATTCTCCGCTGTTCCGAGGGGACGGTGAAAACTCATCTCCATCGCGGGTTGAAGAAGATGAAAAAGAGGTTACACTTTTTAAAGGAAGATGTGCTATGATGTTTCGCAGACATGCAGGTGACCTCCTGTATGATTATTTTCAGGAAGCATTGCCGACTGAAGAGTATAAATTCGTTAAAGAGCATCTTGCCGTCTGCCGTGGATGCGCGGACAACGCGGCGATCGTTAAAAACATTATCAAGAATCTCACCGAAGCTACAGTTCAGCCCAGCGAAAAACTGCCGACGGAGTATTGGCAACATTTTGCAGACAATGTCGAGCGCAGGCTGGAACACGATGCATATACCGGCAGTAAATTCCGACCATCTTTCCTGCATACAATCTTCCGGTTTATTGAATTCAACCTTCGCCCGGTCGCTGCTGCAGTGGCCCTTATGATGGTGGGCATCGCGGTTCTTTTATTCAGGAGTAAGCCGGATGATACGATTGTTCAGCAACCTCCCCGCGATATATTTCCCGCGACGAAACCCATCGAGCTTGCAAGCGACAGGATGCATGATTATTTCCATAAATCGAAAATCCTGCTCGTCGGGCTTTCGAATATGAAAATAGATGAACCCCAGGAAATAGACCTTGCGGCGGAGCAGAAAGTTTCGCGCGATCTTATCTACGAAGCCCGTTTCTTGAAACAACAGCCGCTCGATACTCGATCGGCAAAACTCATCGACGATATGAACAAAATTCTCATCGAGTTTGCCGCTATGAAGGGGAACGGTAACCGTCCGCACGTTGAACTTGTCCGCCGCGGGATTTATGAAGAAAATTTGCTCTATAAAGTACGTCTTGCTGAAAAGATGTACGAAGCGTCAGAAGAAAATTCAAATCAACAATAATTCAGAAAGAAGAGACTATGAAGAAGTTGAGTTATATTATCATATCAGTTGTCACCGCAATAATGTCGATAAGGGCATATGCACAAGCGGTAACCAGTTCAAACCACGTGGTACCGGGAACACCGGGGTTGCAATTTTCGCCCGTTGTGTTATCGTACGGTGGTCCGTTTGCGGTGGATCCGCCGGCGGGCGATGAGAAAAAAAGGGATGCGTCATATCAACTTTACAAGAAAGGGTATAATCTTGTCCTTGAAGAGGAATGGCAGGATGCGCAAAAAACACTTGCCGAAGTTAAGAAACAATATCCCAAGAGCGAATATGTCGATGACGCTGAATACTGGACGGCGTTTGCATTGAAACATACCGATAAGAAAAAAGCGAAAGAAGCGTACAGAAAATTCATTGTGGAATATCCAACGAGCAGTTATTACGATGATGCTATTGCCGATTATGCCGACCTGAATAAAGGTCATGCAATCGGAGTGGGGATGGGTGTCGGCGAAGACGGCAAGCACGTGTTTGTTCTAGACGGAGAAAGGCTTGATGGTGGGGCGGTTCTCGGTGGCGATTCCGACAGCAGTCTGGTCATATCGTCGAAGAATGGTAAGATGCGTCGGAAAACAGGAAAGGGTGGGTGGAGTTATAGCTATGCCTTTGCCCCAACAATGAGGCAAACGGAACACCAGATGCGTATGGCAGAGCGTCAACTACAACGCCAGCTCGGGCGTATCTCAGTCAAAGCTCCGAAAGCGTATACGCTCATGCCGAGAATTCCCGGCGATGATGAAAAACTCGACAGCGAAACAAAACTGAAGATGGATGCGTTGTACGCCCTGGGCGATACGAAAGAAGATTCGGTTTCCTACAGGACTCTGCGTGATGTTGCGGTCGACAGGACACAGCCGCGTGAGCTGCGCGAATCGGCAATGGATGCCCTCTCGAATTTTACGCAAATAGATGTCCTGCCCGTATTTCTAGAAGTTGCAAAAAAGGACACGAATGAAGAAATCCAGGACGCAGCGATCGATTACATGGGCCAGCTCGCAAAAGACAAGAACCGTTCAGTGGAAACACTCACCGAGCTATTCTCCGCAATTCCGAATTACCGGAACGAACAACGGCACACCGTATTAAGCTCGATTGCGGAGATCGGCAATGATAGAGCGGTCGAGTTTCTCGCGGAAGTCGCGCGCGCGCAGGGCGACTATGAGCTTCGAAGCGATGCGATATATTACCTTGGAAATATCGGCGGTGAAAAGGCACGGCACGCGTTGTATGATATTCTCAAGGGAAAAGAAAAATAAGAGACTCCGAACCTCGTAAATTATTATGACTACGGAAGATCTGCGAGCTTAATATTGCCCGATGGGAGAAATTTCACACCGAACCGCCGCCGGGTCCTTTATCATTTTGACATTGACGGGCGAATTTGGTACGTTATTCAGAATAAATGATGTACAACGCTCCGATTATGACTTTTTCCAACCCTGGAGGAATTATGCCAAGACCTTTATGCGTCGCTATATTTGGAGTTGCTCTCCTTTGTTCGTTCTTTTCAGCCGTCGCGCAGGACCAGAACGCAGTTCTTACAATCTCACCGGAACATCCTAAAATCGGCGACGTGATAACAGTAACCTATCGGCCGGAGGTGATGGATGGGAGATTCAAAGATGCTAAGGAGATGGAAGCCCAGCTTCTGATCTATCGAGCGGATATCTACGAACCCGATAATGCTCCGTCACGGCTGGGTGCAAGCATGAACCGGAAGGATAATGCATGGACCGGTTCGGTTAAATTGAGTGAGCCACGGGCCAAGTATATTCTAATTCGTGTTCGTTCGGGAGACCAGCGGGATGATAACGACGGCAAATGCTGGGACGCATTGGTGTATGGGGATGATAATAAGCCTGTGCGCGGAGCTTTTTTGCAGCGAGGATCTTATTACATGGGTTGGGGGTATTTTGTCTTCACTTCTCAGAAGAATGTCAAGGACTTATCGAAAGCAAAACTTGACCTCCGGCAGGAACTGTTGCTCTATCCCGACCGGTGGGAAGCGGACCTAAGGCTCTGGAGCATTATGAATGATGAGAATAAGGATAATACAGACAAAAGCGCGCTTCACAAACAACTGGATGGTCTTTACGAACGATGGCAGTCAAAACAGGAAGCAGTGTTTGCTCTTTACGGTAATTACAGACTGATTGGAGACAGTGTCAGAGCACAGTCGATTCGGGATGCAGAATTGAAGGATGATCCAAAGGGCACGTTTGCGAAAAAATATTTCTGGAGCGATATCTCCAGTGATAAAAATTCATCTGCTCAGCGTGTTACATTGATGGAAAAATATTTCGGGGATTTTTCTATTCTCGATGAAAACGACTACCAGGCAAAACTCCGAAACTTTGTTTCTGTCTGCATTGCTGCAAAGGAATACGATAAGGCACATGAAGCGCTTACCAAAATGAAAAAGCAGGATGCTCAATTGTACAACAATATTGCTTGGAATCTCATCGAAAAAGGAGAGAACCTAGAAAAAGCGACAGCATGGGCCAAAGAGGCGGTCGAGATCAGTCAAACCCCCGACCAGTCGACAAAAAACAATTACGCGAATGAAAAAGAATGGCTGAAAGGAGAACACTACAGCCTGGGGACGATCCTCGATACATACGCCTATGGCTTGATGCAGCTCGGAAAAGTCGATGAAGCAAAAGAGCGTTATGCCCAAGCGTATGAATATACAGACGGGGGAGAGGAAGACATCAATACCCGCTATGTTGAGTGTTTGATCAAGACAAAGAGCTACTCAAAAGCGATTGAAGTTGGCGTCGAGTGTGTAAAAAAAGGAAAAGCCGGTGAGAAAATGCTCGATGAGTTGAAGGAAGCGTATGCAAAAAGCGAAGGTTCGGACAAAGGATATAACCAGCTTATTGCAGAGAAAAAGAAAAAGCTGGATGAAATTATCGCAGAGGCGAGCAAGGCGAAATCGGAGGAAATGAAGAAAAAAGTATATGACAGTCGTATAAATAAACCTTCGATAGATTTTACGCTTAAAGATTTTTCCGGCAATGCGTTAACGCTCTCCTCCCTCAAAGGGAAAGTTGTCGTCGTCGATTTCTGGGCAACGTGGTGCGGCCCATGTAAAGCGTCGTTTCCCTATTTGCAAAAAGTCTATGAAAAATATAAAGATAACCAGAACATTGTTTTTCTTGCCGTCGACACATGGGAACGTATAAAAGGTTACGATGAAACAGTCGCCAATGCAAAGAAGTTCATGGTGGATAACAAGTACACATTTCTCGTTGTGATTGATGAAATAACGGGTACGAGGGTAGCCGAAAAGTACGGAGTGGATGGTATTCCCACCAAATTCGTCATTGATAAAAAAGGGAACATCGCATTTGAGACCGTCGGATTCTCCGGACCCGAAATGGTCGAAGAGATGACACAGCAAATAGAGTTATTGCTGGGAGAGTCTATCGGTTCATTGAAATGAAAAAATAGAAAAATACTGCTCGTTCGACTGTTGCGGTAGGTTATAAAAAAGGAGCCGGTTCTTCTCATCAAGAACCGGCTCTTACGTTAAAGAACAAATCACTTACGGTCGCGGACGGCGTTCGCGGGAATGCTCTTCTTTCTGGCCTTTCCAACCTGGTTGTTGTCCTCGCTCATTCTTGCGCGGAACACGTTGCTGCTGAAATTGCCGCTCTGGCTGTCGTTGCTGTTCCCTTACCTGAGCTCTCTTCTCTGTATCCCGTTGATACCCGGGTGCCCGCTTCTGCTCTACCTGCTCCTGTGCATTACGTTCCTGAACCCTTGTGTCTCTTGCAGGAGGAGAGTAGGTGTTATTTTCCTCACCTACATAGCCCCGGTTATTTCGCTGTAAGACGCGCTGGTCACGTCCGGTTTTAACATCACTGGATGCCGGCTGTTCGTCGTGCCGGGGTGGCGGAGCCAATTCCTGTCGCATCCTGCCCTGGAGTCGCGGTCTGTATGTTTCAATCCTGCTCTGGTCGGCGTCCCGAACGAACCGTTCGCCGTTACCTTGTTCCCGTTGTACAACGTCTACCCGGTTGACACGTGTGTTTCCTCGACGTTCGACAAAGTTAACATCGACTCCGCGATTGATGACGCGGTCACCGTTCGCCTGGATGTTCACTGTCCCGCGCGTACTTCCAAAAAATCTTCGTGTTCGCTCGACAGGTTGAATATAATCCACAACCCGGGTTGTCGTAAAGTATCGGCATGGTACAAAGTTCCAGTAGTGCATTGGTGCAACCCATTGTGTTGTGTACGATATTCCAAAATCTACACTGAATGTTGCCTGAGGGGGTAGAGGCGCCCATCCGATATAGTCGTCATTGTAACGCCATTCCACCCACGCCGGTCCCCAAACATCATCCGGAACCCAAATCCATCCATAATAATCGTCGTATTCCCACCGGCCATAATGGTATGCAGCCCAACCGAACGGTTCGCTGGATACCCAATACCATCCATAATCAGTCCATACCCATTGACCGTAAAGATACGGTCGCCAGCCATGGCTGATGTTGTACGGCCGCCATGCATATCCGGCATTCAGCTCAATCCACTCGCCGTACGGAGTGAGAGAAGAATAAAATAGACTAACACTTCCGTAAGGCTTGAAATAATGTTTTGCATCTGCCGTCCCTGCCACAAGCGCGACACACATTATTATCAAAAAAGCTATTCTTTTCATGGCGTTTTCCTTTCGTTTTTCATGCATACTAAATGACAATATGCAATGGTCGTGCCAGTAGAAACCTTCTCAATTTTCATTGATTTCGAAGGTTATTTGTTGAAATGTCCCAAAAAATGGTCGTTTTTGTGGCTGAATTCACACGGTTAAATATTACAGGCATATTGGAAACTTAAATCTTGACTTTCTCCATTCTATAATCTACTTTGGTATAGGAAAAACACGATACGAATCCTCCCTTCACTGCGTTCGGCAGGTATAAACTCAATACAAAAGGTTTGATTAATCTCTTGCTTAAATTCCAGCAAAGAATATTGATAGTATTCTTCTCTCTTGTCCTGTCTCTAAGCGTTCATGCGCAAAAGATACGGCCGGATAATTTTATCCCTCTTATTGACGGCATTCGTGAACGTGTTCACGGGCAAGCAGGAGCAAATGTTGTGCTCCCCACGAACAACGAGCTTCATGATATGGGGGTGGCGTTGCAAATGTTTCGCGCAAAATTGTATGATAGCTGTAAAACAATTTTGTCGAAACACAATTATACGTTGACGCAAATATTCGATGGTACAACTGCGAGTGCATACGACGTGTTCAGAGAAAAAACCCCGATCCGGAAAGGGTGGGGGACATTTATCTACAACCGCAATCACAAAAAGAGATTATATATTCATGTTAACCATCCGGTCGATGATCCTCAGGCTGATATCATCGGTGCAGAGCTCTTCCGGAAATCCGGCGCCGAATGGCTTTTCATTGCGGGAACACCACGGTTAGAAAACGCCCCAAATATTCCTTCCGATATAGGAAAAGCAAAGCAGACTGTCTTTCAGCGATGGCACGAGTTACTGACTGACCTCACACACGTTACAATTTCCCTGCACGGTTACAGAAGCGGGGCATATCATTACCCGATAAAGGAGTCGGATATCGTCATTAGCAATGGTAAGACAACGGATGACCAATTGGGAATTTCACAAATAAGCCTTTCGTTTCGGGACAGTCTGAGAATGGCAGGGTTCAAATGCTCGCTGGCGATGTACGACTCGGGTTTTGCGGCGCTTTCCGGAAGATGGAATGTCCAGGGTGTTTTCTCAAACGACAGCGTCGGGTTCGGTCATTGGTTGTATGTGGAATTATCAGAAAGGGTAAGGGATAATCCGGCTGCATACAACGAATTTATCAATGCAACGAGCTGCGCCCTCGACCTTACAGGAAAGAAGGTTTCACGGCAGATGAATCTCGCATGGGGGTTAGTTTCGCCCCGCGTTGTGAAAGTCGATTCGCTTCATAGGATCATGTTTCCGCCGGCAAACACGGAAACATACCGCATTCTTTCATTCAATACCAACAACCTGCGTGAAGACACACTTGACATCCGGCTTGGAAATTGGCTCGATGTGATGGGGTCGTCGAAATCGGTCACCCGTGTAACGCGTATCGATTCGATGAAGAGCTCATTCGCGGATCGCTTCCGCGGCCAGAAAGAAAAACTTGCCGGGCGCGTGCTCTCCCAGGTTGTCAAGGAATCTCCGAACGAGATACCGCATAAAATCAGACATGCAAAAGATGCTCTAACCGATTCGTCACTTGTTGATGATGAGCAGGATCCCTCGAACGAGCCGTTGCAAGTTCATCGAATTCCGCTGCGACCGGTACTCGCTTCGACAATTTCAAATGAATATACGTCAAACGTTGTACCGTTCCGATGGGAAGGGATTGTGTACAACCACGTTACGCCGAATATTATCACCTTTGAGATGAATAACAGCGGGTCTTCCTCAGACGAGCTGCAGGGGTTGCCGAATTTTCTTATCCCGATTATCAACCGCTCGTATCATAACGGCCGCAGCCGTTTTATTGGTGTTCAGATGACCCGTATGCTCATTGACGAAATTGCAAGGCTTGTCAATGAGCATAAAGATGTTAAGAACGACGTCGGGCTGATCGCTGAAGAGCTACAAGGCGGCGATTATTACCTGAGAATTTTCCCCACCGCGCAGAAAAAGCAGCTGGCGTTATTACGACAATAGGTCTCTGTCGCCGTTTGCACCATCCAAAATTTCCACTTCTAAAAGCTTACCAGATAAGACAAACGCGCGCCACGTCCCGGCATCGGCATAAAATCCTTAATTACTGAAAGATGATCTCTGTATAGGCGGTCGAATATATTATCGACGCGAATACTGATAGTATGAGTGGTCGATGATTCGATCAGGCGCAGGGAACATCCTGCATTAAACACTGCGAATCCCGGCGTTGGAGTATCGCCAATCCCTAATCTTGTCTGGTCTGCAGCCGCACGCATTTCAACATCCGCAGATAACGGACCTACGTAACTAAGACGCACAAGGCCCTTAAATGGTGGTGTGAAGGGCAACGGCTGATTGGCCTTGGTATCTTCTGCCTCGACATAATCTCCGCTGATTAACAAGCCGACATGTTTTGTCAGGGCGATGTCGGCAGAAGCTTCAAAACCGACCAGTCTGGCATCGGTCGCGGCAAATTTCCGGACGTCGAGTCCCGAGGCCGAATCAACCGCACCCGTCAGGTAGCCGTAAATATAATCGTTGATGAAATTAACGTATGGTGATACTTCAAACGAAAGCGAGGCAAACGAACCCTTTATGCCAAGGTCAATGCCAGCGCCTGTTTCCGGGTCCAGAGTTGGTTCCCCGATGTCGAATGTCGACGTTGGCGCGTCGACGCCGTTTGAGAACAATTCGAGGACCGTCGGGGGTCTGAATGAACGGGAAAGTGTCAGCGATGTCGTCCAATGTTCATCGGCTTTCCACAGGAGTCCTCCCGAAGCACTGAAGGAGTTCGTCATCCTGTGTTCGTCACTCACCGTGAAGACTGCATTGGGAGATGTTTGAATATTGAAGAAGTCATACCGTAAGCCAACCTGAGCACGGACTTGAGGACTAAGAGGGTATTCTTCAAGCACATCCATTGCAAAGCCGGTTGAGACTGCATCGGGAGAGAGGATTTCATCTCCTACACCGGATAAATCTTCTCTCAAGAACCATAAGCCGAATGTTCCTTCAACTCCTCCGATGGGATGGTGAAGGAACTGTAACATAGCGTTTACACCTTTCTTCTTGAACTGATTGCCCTGTACTTCCTGAACGACGCCGAGAGAATCAGCTTCCGACGGCCGTTCATTTTGGGAGAAGTCGCTGTAGTTGCCGGACAGTTGTAATCCTTTTGCGAACGAATCGTTAAAGTGTAATGCAGTGTGGAGTTCTACCATGTTCTTATCGATGATGAGCTTGGAAACATCAGGCGGAATGCCGGGTACACCGTATGTCGTTGAGAAATTTTTGTAGCCGACGCCAAATGACTGCTCGCTGTTATCAAACAAGTAGCCTGCGCTTATGCTCGTTGTACGATGGTAGGATGCCGGCATCCTGTCAAATATGAATGCCTGACCGCTTCCCTGGTCAAGAAATGTGTTCGTGGGAACCCGCAGGTCCTGTGCATGGTTGCCGCCGAATGAAAAGGAAAGTGCATTATTGCCAGTGCCGTATGTTGCATGCACGCTTCCTGCATATTCATCCGAGACGCTGTTACCGCTGAGTAGTGCGGTGCCAGAAAGCCCTTCATTGACTGAAGATGGAACGATGTTTGTCAACACATTGACCAAGCCGCCGATGGTATTCGGTCCGTAAAGAATACTTGAGGGACCGCGTACAACGTCAATTTGACTGATGGTGTTCGGTTCAACCGGAACGGCGTGAGCCGGGTCGAAGGTTGAAAGGTCGCCTGTGCGTAATCCGTTTTCGAGCATCAGGACCCGTTCATCGGAAAGACCGCGGATGACGGGCCGTGCCGGCGCGGAACCGTTGTAGCGCACACCTACTCCGGGAACGTCTGCAAGCTTTTCGGCAAAGCTCGATCCTGGCTTCGACTGTAACTCTTCCATCACGCGCGATTCAGCAGATTGATAGAGCTGGTCAGCGGTGCGTCCGTACGGATAAGCAGAAATGACGACTTCTTCCCCGGTGATCGGATTTTCTTCCAGCGGGAGGTCTAATCGAACGACATCCTGCTGAACGGAAAGATCTTTTGTCATCGATTCATATCCTAACATGCGGACAAAAACCTGGTAGGATCCCTCAGGAACAGATCGGAATTCAAACGCTCCGTTTTGGTCAGTATGTGTTGTGCGGTTCAATTCCAGTAATTTCACTTCGGCACCGACCAGAGGGGCTCCATCGCTGGTTACAGTTCCCCGAATTCCCCCGGTTGGCGCTCCCAGAGCAGTTGAAATTAGCAGCAGGAATAAAACTACTGATGATATGCCCCGCATAAACATTTTATGGGAGACAATAAAACGTGTGTGAAGGTACGAAATATTTTCTGCTGGTTGCATGGTTCGGCTCCTTGAATGTTCAGTATAAAATGGATACCCTATGCCGAAGAATATCTTCGTGCATCGAATAGAAAGTGTTTCGATGCGAGTGGTCTAAGAACGATGAATTAACCGATGAGTGAAGCAGGAGCCGGTGGAGATTTGTCTTTGATAAGACGGTAGGAAATGAACGCGATCTTATTTAATGATGAGCGCGGTGTTATTTCTCCGAATACAGTGACCGTTGTTGCAATGGCGAAACTGAACGCCTGCGGCGCGTTGTCTTTATCGAATGTTTCCCAATTGAGGGAAAGCTGCTGGATGGAAAAGGCGTTTGATCGGGCGGGGTGGTTCTCTTTGTATTCATCCTGGAACAATTCCGTCCGGAAGGCGAAATAGTTTAACGCAACGATGCACGCGATGAAACCAAAGAACGACTGCCGCCTGATCATGAAACGCCAGAACTATGTTAAAAAAATGAGCCTTCCTCTTAGGGAAATCGGTACAAAAAATATACGATTTGGCCTGTCAAAAGCAAAATCGGGTAATGTTGTAGTGGCCGATCACCGGATCGGCTTGCCTGGGAAAGCGGGTCTAATGACCCGCCGCTACAGTTTGTTGTAGTTGGTTGTTCAATCAAAATTGTTTTCTTGAAATGTTGTATATTTGATGGCAGGCATTCATAAAAGGAAGAATATGACCACAAAATCCCCATCGGCTGTCCAGGAATTTTCGCTGGAAGCTCTTGAAAAAATTGCGTACGCGAGTGTCAGCACTATTCCCACGGAAGAACCCAACGACCGCAACCGGCTCGGCTATCATGTATGGCGCTGGCTGGTGACACGGAAAGGAACATTGGCTGAAGCGATTGAGGAATCCGGCTCCCGGCTTCACATGCGCCAGAATGAAGCGTTGACGATTATTCGGGACGCCCTGGTGAAGCAGGGGATTACCGTCTCATAAAAGACCTCACCGTCGATGGACAAACCGAAGCTTGTTGTCCTCGGAACAGGGTTCGCTGCGTTCAGTCTCGTTCACGATATTGATACTGCTGCATATCACGCCACAGTCATAAGCCCCCGCAACCATTTTCTTTTCACTCCTCTTCTACCCAGCACAACAGTTGGAACTATTGAGTTTCGAAGTATCATAGAGCCTATTCGCCAATCTGCGAGGGGAATTAATTACTACCAGGCTCGTTGTACTACTATTGACCACCACAACAGAAAAATTCAATGCGAGAATGTCGATAGTCGGTCAACTTTTTCATTGGAGTATGATCTGCTGGTTGTTGCTGTTGGAGGTGTGAACAACACATTCAACATTCCCGGTGTTGAGGAGCATGCGTTATTCCTGAAAGAACTTGCGGATGCGCGGGCGATCAGGCAGCAGATTATCAATTGCTTTGAAGGTGCAAGTACCCCCGGTCTTGCAGAGAACGAGCGACAACGGTTATTGCATTTTGTGGTTGTTGGGGGAGGTCCCACCGGCGTCGAATTTGCAGCCGAGATGCACGATTTTCTTGTAGAAGATTTACGAAGAGCGTTTCCTTCCCTTGCTGGTAAAGTCCGCATCACGCTTCTTGAAGCTACCGATCAGATTCTCAATACATTTGACGAAGAGTTGAGCGCCTACACGGCGAATTACTTTAAGCGTCAAAAAATTGTCGTGCGGACAAGCGCACCAGTGACAAAAGTAGATGAATGCCGGGTGTACCTCAAGGATGGTACTGTCGCGGAATATGGACTCCTTGTCTGGTCAACCGGAATAGCCCCGGCGCCGCTGATTCAATCGCTCCCGTTTAAGAAAGACAAATTGTCGAGAATAATTGTCGATAAGTATCTTCGCGTCGATGGGGTGCCGGAGGTGTATGCGCTCGGTGATTGTGCGGCCGTCGAAGGAGAAAATTTTCCGGTAACGGCTCAGGTTGCACAGCAGGAGGGCTTATATCTTGCGCGCATGCTCAACCGGCACGCAGGACAAAAAACTGTGAAGCCGTTTCATTATAAGAATCTCGGCATGCTGGCGTACATCGGAGGAAGACGTGCCCTCGCCGATCTGTCGAACTTCAAAGGACATGGGTTTCTGACGTGGCTTTTCTGGAGGTCCGTATATATGACAAAGTTGGTCAGTTTCAAAAACAAAATACTTGTTCTGTTTGATTGGTTTAAGACCTTGATTTTCGGAAGAGATATCGGCAGATTTTAAATTGGGGAGAACTCGAAAGAGATTGATATGTGATAAGCTTAGAGTACTTGTCGTTGGTCCTTCCTTCTTGCGGCATTTGCATCACAAGAGCACCGCTGGCAGAGCCACTCTTTAATCCCGCTAATCAAAAAACTATTGCTGAGATGAAAGTACTTTTCTCAACTTATCGGTACATATGTCTATATGTTCCTTCTGTACAATTAGCGGCGGCAAAAACCGCAAGACCGTTTGATTTGTGCAATTTAGCAAAACACCTTCGTCGCGAAGTGCCGATACAATTGTTTCCCCTTCGCGCGTAAGGTCCATCCCCAGCATCAAGCCATATCCGCGCACTTCTTTTACAACTGAGGGAAATTCCTTTTGAATCTCCAGAAGTTTCTTCTTCAGGAGTTCACCCATCTTCGCCGCATTTTTCATAACATCTTCTTCCATAATTTCCCGAAGAACAACAACTCCTGCCGCACAAGCAACGGGATTGCCGCCGAATGTCGTTCCATGCACGCCCGGTTGAAGTATTTCAGCGACTGCCGCATTCCCTAAAATTGCTCCGAGGGGAAGACCACCCCCCAGAGGTTTTGCAGTGACGACAATGTCCGGCTGAATATTGAAGTGCTGAAACCCGAAGAGTTTGCCGGTCCTGCCAACTCCGCATTGAATCTCATCCGCCACAACAAGAAAGCCAAATTTCTTTTTCAAATTGCGAAGTTCATCGACAAAATCCGAAGTGACAGGGTAAATGCCTCCTTCTCCCTGAATGAATTCCAGAACCACCGCAAGGGTTGAACTGGTTACCGCCATACGGAGTTCATGTGCGTCATTAAACTCGACTACCTTGAAGTGTTCGAGGAACGGTTCGTACCCTTCCCGGTATTTGGGCCTGTCCATCATCGAAAGCGCTCCCATTGTTCTGCCATGGAATGCATTCGAGAATGAAATAATTTCCTTCTTTTTGTTTTTCGTTCCCCATTTCCGGGCGAGTTTAATGGCACCTTCGATTGCTTCCGTACCGCTGTTGCAGAAGAAAACTTTAGGGAATCCGGAATATTTGACCAGGAGCTCCGCCAGCTGAAGCTGGGGTTCCTGCAGGTAATAGTTGGAAAGGTGGATGTACTTCCGGCTTTGCTCCTCAATAGCGTTGAGTAAACCGGGGTGCCCGTAGCCGAGCGCATTTACCGCAAGTCCTGAAAACATATCGAGATAGCGCCGTCCGTCTTTCGAAAAGAGATACATTCCCTCACCCCAGTCGATTTCCAAGGGGATCCGTTTATAGGTATGGAAGAAGTAGCTGGCTTCACGTTCGAGCGCCTTCATGGTCGTCCTTTCAGAAGATAAAAAATATTGTCCCGGATAAAAAAAGTGCTTGCATAATAATACATAAAAATGTATATTTATGCAACTTCATTTTTCATCGTATCCATTGTCCATGATTAACACTGCTGTCGTCGGGGCGTCGGGGTATTCGGGCGCAGAGCTGTTGCGTATTCTTTCGGCGCGCGAAGATGTCCGTATCCAGAGTGTTGTCGCACACTCTGCTGCCGGGAAAAGGGTCGATGAAATCTACCCGTACTTTTCCGGAATCATCAATTTGACGTTCGATGCGTTAAAGTCGGCGGATCTCAGTGACGTCGACGTTGCTTTTATCGCGCTTCCTTCCGGCGAAGCGATGAAAATCGTTCCGGAGCTTCGGCAAAACGTGTCGCGCATTATCGACCTCGGCGGAGATTTTCGGTTACAGTCTCCACAACTCTACGAGGAGTTCTATCATCATCGGCATCTTGCTTCAGAATTGCTCGGAGACTCTGTGTACGGCTTGCCCGAGCTTAACAAACACCTCATTGCAGATGCACATCTCGTTGCGAATCCCGGATGTTACCCGACAAGCGCGATTCTTGCACTTCTTCCTGCCATACGAAAAGGCGTGATATCTCCATCCGGAATTGTTATCAATTCGCTGTCGGGTGTTTCCGGTGCGGGTCGCACTTCAACCGTTGAAATGAGTTTTTCGGAAGTGAATGAAAATATCCGCGCCTACAAGATTGGCACACACCAGCACATACCGGAGATACAATCGGTGCTCGAGCAGGCATCGGCAAAGCAGGTTGCTCTCTCGTTCATCCCGCATCTTGTTCCGATGACAAGGGGAATTTACACGACCATCCACGCCGACCTCGACCGGGTGACGAACGCATCAGAAATCATTGAGCTTTATCAGGAGTACTATGCCGACGCCCCATTTGTCAGAATCCGAAAAAATGTTCCACAAATCAAAGATGTCACATACACGAATTTCTGTGATATTTCAATTGCAGTCGAACATCGAACGAACAAGCTTATCCTTATTTCCGTTATCGATAATTTAGTGAAAGGTGCCGCTGGACAGGCGGTGCAGAATATGAATATCATGTTTAACATTCCGGAAACTCACGGATTTGTTTCATCAACACATCAATTTGTTAAGGAGATTCAGCATGTATAACGAATGTCCCTGCGGTGTCACCGGGCCGAAAGGGTTTCAGGCAGCGGGTGTTCATTGCGGCGTCAAAAAAATGAAGAAAGACCTCTCGCTCATTTACTCAACTGCTCCGGCGTTGGCAGCGGGAGTCTTCACGCTGAGCAGGGTGCAGGCTGCGCCTGTTATTGTTGATAAGCTTCAGCTCAAAAAATCCTCGACCTGTCGCGCAGTTCTTATCAATAGCGGAAACGCAAATGCGTGCACGGGCGAACGCGGCTTCAACGATGCGTGGTCGATGGTGAAAGCTGCTGCTCATGCGCTGAATATCAATGAGCAGGAAGTACTCGTGTCGTCAACCGGTGTTATTGGCCAGTACCTCCCGATCGACAAAATTGAAAGCGGTGTTCTCGACGCTGCAACGTTGTTGAGTACAGAAGGTCACACTTCTGCTGCGGAAGCGATCATGACGACGGATACGTTTGTGAAGGAACTCGCCGTCCGCGTAAACCTGGACGGTGTTGATGTTACTATTGGCGGCATGGCGAAAGGCTCGGGCATGATTGCACCGAACATGGCAACGATGCTGGCGTTTCTCACGACCGATGCAAATATCACGGAAGAACTGCTTCAGCATTCTCTTAAACAAGCGGTCGACCGGTCATTCAACCGTATTACCGTCGATGGTGATACCAGCACGAACGACATGGTGCTCATGCTTGCCAACGGCATGGCGTATGCAACTGACGGAAAGACCAACGGTCACGGAAAACTTACATCCGCCGCGGATCCGCGTTATTTTCGGTTTTATGAAGCACTGGAATACCTGCTCGTAAAACTTTCGAAAATGATCGTTCTGGATGGTGAAGGAGCAACGAAGTTTGTTGAGATTATTGTGAAGGAGGCCGTTTCTGAACCTGCGGCAGTGCAGGCGGCGAAAGCGATTGCGAATTCCAATCTCGTGAAAACCGCGATTAACGGCGAGGATGCGAATTGGGGAAGGATTCTGGCGGCAGTCGGTTATTCCGGCATCGACTTCAATCCGGAAGATGTCGAGATATTCTTCGGTGATGTTCCTATCCTTCGGAAGAATTATGTCATCGATTTTTCAGAAGCAGATGCCAAGCAGGTTCTCATGAAAAGTGAAATTACAATTACGGTAAACCTTCATCAGGGTTCATCATCCGCGACATTCTGGACGTGCGACCTTTCGAAAGATTACGTTGCAATCAATGCGAATTACAGGACATAGACCATTACGCGCGACGGAAGGATAATATGAAACTTTCGATAACAATTCTATCCTTGTTCATTGTGCTCGTCGGCGGGCAAACTTATTCTCAGGATAAAATGCAAAAGCCGGCGCCAAAAACTGAGCGAGGCAAGCTCGAATTTCTCGTCGGTTCATTTACGACTGCAACGCAAATTCCGCCGACACCGTCGGCACCAAAAGGCGCGACGGGAAAGGGGACGTCCGTCATCAGCTGGGCTCTCGATTCCATGTTCCTGATGATTGAAGAACAAAGTATGAACCCTCTGTTTGGTCAGTACAAGGGTCACGGTGTGCTCGGGTATGATGCGCAAAGCCGACAATTTACACTTTCGATGTATAACAACTTTGGAGACCATCCTTCATATAAAGGCGATTTTGTGAACGACACGCTGGTGCTGCAAACCAATGTGCCGATGCCGGGGCATCCTTTCGACCAGAGATTACTCTGGTATAAGGAGGGAAACACCGTTAAACTCAAGGTGATGAATGACTTCGGGAAAGGGTTTCTTCTCTCTCTCGAAGAAACAGTGACTCCAACTTCGCAACAGACAAAGTAACCAGTGGTGTTGATTTCGTGAATTTACCCAAACATTTACCGTATGCTTGCCATTAAAGAAAAGACCGAAAACCTCATCGAAGCGCTTCCGTATATTCAGCGGTACGAAGGAAAGACATTCGTCATTAAGTACGGCGGTGCCGCAATGATCGACGATGAGCTGAAGGAAACATTCGCTCAGGATGTTACTATCCTGAAGAAAATCGGTGTCAAGATTGTCATCGTTCATGGAGGCGGAAAGGAAGTCACTGAGATTGCCGGAAAACTCGGCATTCAATCGAAATTCATCGACGGGCAACGGTATACCGATGAACCGATGATGGAGATTGTCCAGATGTCGCTTGCGGGAAAGACCAACAAGGACATCGTTGCCCGCATTAACCAGCACGACGGGGAAGCGGTCGGCTTGTGCGGCATCGATGTTGATTTGCTGAAGGTGAAGAAACATTCGAGTAATGGTCATGACCTTGGCCTTGTGGGTGAAGTCGAACATGTCAACACCTCATTTCTCAATCTCCTTCTCAATAATAGCACTATGCCTGTTATTGCTCCAGTCGGAGTGAACCATGCGTGGCAGGCACATAATATCAACGCGGATGTTGCTGCGGCGAGCATTGCTGCGGCTCTTCGTGCCGAAAAGCTGGTTTTCCTCAGTGATGTTGAAGGTGTTATTGCCAACGGCGAACTCATTCACAGCATGAATCATCAGGAAGCAGACAATCTCATTGCTTCGCACATTATAAACAACGGCATGATTCCGAAAATCAAATCTGCTTTCAGCGCTCTTGCTGCCGGCGTCAATAAAGTCCATTTAATCGACGGCCGGGTTAAGCATTCATTGCTTTTGGAAATTTTCACAGACGAAGGAGTTGGTACCGAACTTGTCCATACTGCTCAGCCAGCTTCACAGGAGGTTCTGCAATGAAGAGAGATTTTGTTTCCATTTCTTCGTTCTCATCGGGAGAATTGATGGAGATGTTCCACCTCTGCCGGTGGATGAAAGAAGAGAAACCGGAAAAATTTCGTCCGTTTGCAGATAAGACAGCAGCGCTAATTTTTGAGAAACCCTCCCTCAGAACACATGTTTCATTTGCAGTCGGGGTTGCACAGCTCGGAGGTCAGTCGATATTTCTCTCCCAGCAGAATATCGGATTATCGACGAGGGAAGCCGTTCGTGATATTGCCGAAACATTGTCCAGGTATAACGATCTTATTGTTGCGCGAACCATGAAGCATGAAACGGTTACCGGTCTTGCTGAATTTGCTTCAGTGCCGGTGGTGAATGCGCTCACAGATTTATCCCATCCGTGTCAGATCATGGCGGATGCGTTTACACTAATGGAGCGCAACAAGTTTTCGTTATCGACAAAAATAGTTTTTATCGGTGACGGGAACAATGTTGTTAATTCATGGATAGAGCTTGCGGAAAAATTGCCGGTTCATTTTGTACTTGCATGTCCGAAAGGATATGAGCCGGATGCTGCAATCGTTGCCCGGACGAAGCATGCCGGTATCAGCAACATTGAAATTGTTCATGATCCGTTTGAAGCGGCGCGGGATGCAGACGTTCTGTACACGGATGTGTGGGTCAGTATGGGTCAGGATGCTTCGAAGGAGGAGCGACAGCGGGCATTCCAGGGGTATCAGGTAAATGTATTCCTTCTGACCGTTGCCAAACCAGAATGTGTTGTGATGCATTGTCTTCCCGCACACCGTGGTGAAGAAATAACGGCGGAAGTTCTGGAAGGAAGCCAGTCCATCGCGCTCGACCAGGCGGAAAACCGGCTTCATGCTCAAAAAGGCGTTCTCGCATTTTTGATGGGGCAGCGTGTGGCAACAGTTAAAAACATTCGCCCTTGCACTGAAGAAATTATCGTCTGACATATGGATAAAAGTGCGCGACAATTTACGATTAAGGAAGTTGTCAACACGCTGCCAATCTCGAATCAGGATGAGCTTCGCCTCGAGCTCAGGAAACGGGGCTTCAGGGTAACCCAGGCAACGCTGTCGCGCGATTTGAATGAGATTGGAATCAGCCGTCTTGCGACCGGTGAAGGCGCACGGTACGCGCTTCAACAGGCAGCTGAAGTGCAGATTCTTCGCCCGCTTGTCGGTGCTGAGGTCCTCTCGATCAAATCCAATGAAAGCATGATTGTCATCCGCACTCTTCCCGGCTGTGCAAATGTTGTCGGTGAATTCCTCGATGCGCAGAGAAATCCGGATATCATCGGCACCCTCGCAGGCGACAACACATTGCTTGTGATTCCACAATCGCTCAAAAAAACAAGGGAGCTTATGTCGTTTCTCAAGGAAAAACTAATCGAAGGAAAATAATGATGAAGACAAAAATTGTTGTGGCATACTCCGGCGGGCTTGACACATCGGTCATGGTGAAATGGCTGATGGAGAAGTATGACGCGGAGATCATTACCGCAACCGGAAACCTCGGTCAGAAAAAAGAACTCGAAGGAGTGCGCGAAAAAGCGATTCATACAGGCGTCTCAAAGGTCTACATTGAGGACTTGACGAAGGAATTTGTGGAAGAGTATATTTTCCCTGCATTGAAAGCGAGTGCGTTATATGAAAAGTCGTACCCGATGGCGACATCGCTTGGACGCCCGCTGCTTGCAAAACTGCTGGTCGATGTCGCGCGTAAGGAAGGCGCGACAATGGTTGCTCATGGCTGTACAGGAAAAGGCAACGACCAGGTCCGGTTTGAAGTTTCGATCGGGGCGCTTGCTCCGGAGCTCAAAGTACTCGCACCGCTGAGAGAGTGGGAGTTTACTTCGCGCGAAGAAGAAATGGTCTATGCCAAAAAACATGGCATACCAGTTGCGGCGACAAAGGCGAGCCCTTATTCTATCGACGAAAACATCTGGGGAACGAGTATCGAATGCGGTGTTCTCGAAGACCCGATGGTCGAACCCCCGGCTGATGCGTACCAGCGGACCGTCGCTCCTGAACAGGCGCCAGACAAAGCTGAATACGTTTCGATTGATTTTGAAGAAGGAATTCCCGTAAAACTCAATGGCAAGAATATAGATTCCGTGGAGATGCTTCACACTTTGAATGAGATTGGGGGAAGGCATGGCGTTGGCCGTATCGACCTGGTTGAGAACCGGCTGGTCGGGATTAAGTCGCGGGAGATTTATGAAGCTCCCGCGGCGACGATATTGCACTTTGCGCATACTGAGCTCGAGCGGCTTACGCTTGATAAGTCGGTCTTCAATGTGAAGACACAGCTGTCTCAGGAGTATGCGAATCTCGTTTATAACGGGTTGTGGTATTCTCCATTGAAGAAGGCTCTCGACGCGTTTGTTGATGAAACACAGCGGCGGATTACCGGTACAGTGTACATTAAGCTATTTAAGGGAAATGTTATTGTGGCTGGAAGGACCTCAAAATATTCTCTCTACAATACAAAACTTGCGACGTACACCGAGGAAGATCAATTTGACCACAAAGCTTCCGAAGGGTTCATCAAAATTTTTGGACTGCCTGTCAAGACCTATCAGCAGGTTTACCACAATGGCAATGGCGTTGTGAAGCACCCTGCTGAAAAAACCGTTTCCTGAACATTCCCATGGCACTGTGGAGCGGACGTTTTCGTAAAGGGCTTCATCCCGACGCGTTGAAGTTCTCCTCCTCTCTCCATATCGATAAGCGGTTGTACCGTGAAGATATCGAGGGAAGTCTGGCTCACGTCGCAATGCTTGCCCGCCAAAAAATTATTCCCCGTTCCGACGCACGAAGAATTGCGAAGTCGCTCCGTGAAATAGGGAGAGAGATCGAACGCGGTCGGCTTTCCTTCAATCATACCGCTTCGAATGGACAGCGGTTTACTGCCGAAGACATCCACATGGCAATCGAGCACAGGTTGATTCAAAAAATCGGCGCGACGGGCGGAAAACTTCATACCGCCCGCAGCCGTAACGACCAGGTCGCGCTCGATGAACGGCTCTATTTGCGCAGTACGATCAGGGAAGTTAATAACCGCCTTCGACGCCTTCAGAAAACCATCGTTGCAAAAGCACATCAGTACAGGCATGTCATCATGCCGGGCTACACGCACCTCCAGCGCGCGCAGCCTGTTCTGCTGGCGCATCACCTGCTTGCGTATGTTTCGATGCTGGACAGGGATTATGGGCGATTTGAGAATTGTCTGGATCGCGTTCAACGTTCACCACTCGGTGCGGGAGCCATGGCGGGAACGTCTTTTCCCATCGACCGCTCATATAGCGCAAAGAAATTGAAGCTCTCCGGTATTGTTGAAAACAGCATCGATGCGGTGAGCGACAGGGACGTCCACATTGAGTTTCTCGCAGCATGCGCGATCACGATGATGCACCTGAGCAGGTTCGCGGAGGAGCTTGTCCTGTGGAGTTCGGCGGAATGGAACTTTATCGAAATCGGCGACCAGTTTACCACCGGCAGCAGCATCATGCCGCAGAAAAAAAACCCCGATATGGCTGAGCTAATTCGCGGCAAAACCGGAAGAGTCTACGGCGATGTCATTGCGCTTTTGACTGTAATGAAAGGTTTGCCTCTCGCATATAACAGAGATATGCAGGAGGATAAGGAACCGCTGTTCGATGCTGCGGATACAGTGAGTGAATGTTTACATGTTTTTTCCGGGATGCTTTCGACGACGAAGTTTCACCCTCACCGGTTCGAAGAGAGAATGGATTATCTTCTTGCGACTGAGTTAGCCGATTATCTTGTGCGGAAGGGGCTGCCGTTCCGGAAAGCGCACGGCATTGTCGGGTCAATTGTCAAAATATGTATAATGAAGAATATTCCCCTTAAGGAGCTGCCGTTGAATGAGTACCAGAGACATTCAAAGCTTTTCGGGAGAGACCTCTGGAAAATACTGGACATGCGGGCATCGTTGTTTCAGAAAAAGTCGGCCGGGTCAACATCGCCAAAACACGTTGGGGATACCATTCGGAAATGGAAAAAGAAGTTAACCTGAAGCTTCTTGAAAACTTCCTGTAGCGTCATAACTTCTCTCATCGGTTTATTTTCTGATAATCATCTACATGCTTTCACTGGAACTGTCTGACTAAAAAATTGGTTTTGAGAGAAGTTGCTTTGATATCATTTGTGCCTCTTCAAATGAAGAACATTCTCATTATCATAATTTGTTTAATGATATCCGGCAGGGCAAAATCTGCGCCACCAGATGCTGCTTCTGACCCTGATTCACTGATCAATCGGCAACAGCCACTTTTGCTTAATCAAGACGCACTTGAGGTAAAAGAACAGCCAAAGTTCAGCATACATAATGCACTTTATCTTTCTGCAACAACAACACTTGCGGTAGGGCTTGTCCATTTTGACCAACAGACTTTTACCCTCTTGTACCGTTGGAAACAACAAAGCCCGTTCTTGAGAAAAGCCAGTCCTGCAATGACAACTCTCGGTGATGGAAAATTCTCATTCGGTCTATTCGGTGCGTATGTTGCTTACGGAGAATTGTTCAGCGATAATGGTGCAATGCAAGTTGGGAAAATCGGCCTGGAATCATTCGCTGCAAGTGGCGTTGCAGTCCAGTTGTTAAAATTTATTTTTGCAAGAGAAGAACCGGGAGTAGCAACTGTTTCGCGAGGGAGATGGAACGGCCCGTTTTCATATTTCAGAAGGAACCGCATGCGCGGAAAAGGTTTTGAGAGCTTCGACTCATTTCCGTCGGGACATACCGCTACTATTTTTGCTGCGGCCACAACACTCTCTGATTATTATCATGAATCCTGGGTTACAGGCTTGTCCTACTCGATTGCGTCTGGTGTGGCGATCAGTCGAGTCATGGAAAAAACACATTGGGTAAGCGACTGTTTTGTGGGAGCTCTTATCGGCATTTACTCGACCAAACTCGTCGAACAATTAAATTTGCGTTCCTCTTCTCTTGATATTCAACCGACTAAGATCCAACATGCATACGGGCTGAAATTTGATCTATTCATCTAAACACATTTTTCGAAGGCGCTACGGTAAAAAAATTCCTATTCGCAAACCTCATCGAATCGTTCTACCGCATGAATATTTTTCAACAACTCGTGCCCGGGCTCACAGCTGTTGACTCGGTCTGTTGCAATTAACTGCTTTCATTAGTACATTTTCAAGGAAGCGTATGCAAAAGCCGGGGGTGTACTTACACATTCTCATCATTCTCAGTACAAGATGGAAATGCTTCCTATTGTACATGAGGAGTCTGGAGTGAAAAATGACCATTTCAGAAATATTTATTGCCGGCGGAATTGTATTCATTGCCGTAATCGTTTTGTTCGCTGCGCGAAGACTTTGGTATCGTCTGAGAAATCGTTAGAGTCAGAAAACCGGTAAGACGCCCTTCCTGTTGCACTATACCGGTATCCCTCAAATAATACCCTGCAATTAAACTGCCCGCGCTGTTTCTGCTCGTTTATAAAATCGACTCATTTGCATCAATCTTATCTTTTTATTACCCGTACGGGGGATGGTTTGGTTGATGAAAAATGTTTATTTTGAAACGATGGACTCTCTTCCGACATACCTGCAGAAAAACATTATCATTCAAGTTGTTTTCTTAGCCGCAATATTGTCGGGTCACGTTGTTGCGGCAACGCCGCCAACGAATGTTGGGCATGATATTCGCCTCCAGCATATTAATATTGCACCGGAAGGGATACGTGCCGACGTTGATTGTGCTTTGCAGGATGCCCGCGGTTTCCTCTGGTTAGGGACGAGTCATGGTCTTAAACGGTACGACGGGAGCGTATTTGTTACATACCGTCACTATGCTGAAGATACCAACTCCCTTGCGAGTGACCAGGTTACATCTTTCTGCGAAGACCACAGGGGTCGAATCTGGGTTGCGACAGCCGGCGGAGGTTTGAATTTGTTTGATGGAAGTGCCGGGACGATGAAGCTGTATGTGAAGAACAGACAGGACGATGGCGCAACGATTCTTTCAATGTATGTCGACAGAACCGGCGTCTTGTGGTGTGGAAGGGCGAGCGGCTTGACTCGGTTCGATCCGGCAACATCGGCATTCATGCCGTTAGATGATAAGGCCCTGTTGTACGAACCAATCGTTTCGATTGTTGAGGATTTTGAAGGAGAACTTTGGATTGCGACGCGAGGCCGCGGAGTTGTGCGGATCGGGAGAGATCGTAAAACCACTGCATGGTACAGGTACTATCGTGCAAATGGTTCTGGCCTTAGCAGTGATAGCGTACGCGGGCTATTGGTCGGGCGAGATGGGGATCTTTGGCTTTGCACAACCGACAAAGGGCTTTGCAGGTTCGACCAGGAGAAGAACGATTTTGTCAGATACTTGAGCAATGATACTATTCACGCATTCGCCGAAGATCACCTTGGAAATCTTTGGCTTGGTCTATCGCACTGGCTGAAAAAACTTAACCCGGCGAAGGGGCTTATTGCGAATTACAGTTACCTGTCCGCTCATCAATCGGAGGTACAAGAACCCGCCGTTTTGTTTGAAGACAGGTCGGGGTTGATCTGGATAAGCTTGCTGGACGGAGGAATTGACAAGGTCGTTTTCAACCAGCAACCGGCAGTGCCGGCACAGTTTATCCCACCGGTTGTGATTACCGATTTCATGACATTCGACAATTCGAACAAGAATTTTGCAATGGGTCGTGAGAATTTCGATTCGATTGAAATCTCCTATAAAGTAAACCTTTTTGCGCTCGCATTTTCAGCTCTGGATTACCGGGAACCTTCGAAAAACCAGTATTCGATCATGCTTGAAGGTTATGATAAGGACTGGATAGATATCCAGCATAACCATTTTGCGCGTTATTCGGATATCCCGCCGGGCTCGTATGTGTTCCGCGTAAAAGCATCAGGGGTGGATGGGGTATGGAATGAAGCGGGGGCAAGCACGCACATCATTATTACCCCTCCGTTCTGGAAAACCCCGGCGTTTTACACCGCCGAGATACTCGGTTTCATCGGGCTCATGTTGTTGGGGAACCGGTACAGGGTAGGAAGGAAGCTCGAACGGCTCAGTGAACTGGAACGGGTCCGGGCACTGGAAAACAAACGCGTTCGTCAAAGGGCGGCAGAGGATTTTCACGACGAGTTTGGCCACAAGCTCACAAAGATTTCGCTCCTCAGTCAGGTGATGAAACGTAGCCTTGCAAATGGACAGCGGGAACATATCGAACAACTCAATAAAATTATCCAGACTTCTGAAGAGCTTTCGATAGGCATGAGAGATTTTCTCTGGACGCTGAATCCGGAGAAAGATTCAGCGGAAGACATTGCCATCCGGCTAAAAGATTTCGGGGACGGGCTGTTTAACGGTTCGGGTATCGCATTCCGGGTAAGCGGCACTGAAAATGGTGCCAAACATACACCTCTCTCGGTCGACTGGAGAAGGCACCTGTTACTTATTTTTAAGGAAGCGATGAATAATGCTGCAAAGCATGCCGGCTGCGGGAACGTCACGCTGGAATTCCGTCAAGAAAAAGGAACACTCATCTTACGACTGACTGATGATGGAAAAGGCTTCAACCCGAACATGCCGGCAGCAGGACAGGGGCTTGCCGGGATGAAAAAGCGCGCAGAAAAAATTCATGGCACTCTTACTATCGACTCCTCCTCCGGTAATGGGACGTGTGTCGAATTTTTGGGAGAAATACCGGTGGCCGGTAATGGACCAACGAACGGGAGAGAGAAAACATGAATGTGATTAACGTTGCAATCGTCGAAGATGACGACGATATCCGCCAGAGCCTTGCCGCTCTCATTGATGAAGCTGAAGGGTTCATGTGCACCAATACGTACGGTGAGTGCTGGTCGGCTTTGCAGGGGATCGACGCAGAGGAGCCGGACGTCGTGTTGATGGACATCGGGTTACCTGGCATTTCCGGTATCGAGGGGATTCGTAGAATCAAAGAGCGTCATCCGAATCTCGACATCGTCGTGCTGACAGTTCATGAAAATGACGAGACGGTATTCGAGGCGCTGTGTGCGGGTGCTTGCGGTTACCTTGTGAAAGAAACGCCGACGCCGCGCATTCTCGACGCCATCAGGGAGGTCAAAGCGGGCGGTTCGCCGATGAGCACGCAAATCGCAAGGATGGTAACGACTTCATTCCAAAAAAAATCAGAGCATATCCTTACTTCCCGTGAAATGGAAGTACTCGCTCAACTCTGTAAAGGCAAAAGTTACAAAATGATCGGAGAATCTCTCTTCATCAGCGAAGAAACCGTGCGCCGTCATTTGAAAAATATTTACAAGAAACTGGAGGTTCACTCAAAGTCAGAAGCTGTTGCAAAGGCGCTTCGTCAAAACATTATATAAGAAATCCTTCCGCAAAATAGCGGCGCTTCCCGGTTGTAAAAAGACTCCATTCCCATGTTTTCCTGCAAGATTTGACCCGTTCGGGTTATTTACCCTCAAGCTGTAAGTGTATATCATATAGTGACGATCGACCTCACATAAAATGAATATACTCTTACGCCTTTGTTTAGTGGTTGTCATTCTGAACTGCTGCGTTTTCGTCGCACACCTCAGAACGCAAACGCTGACCCGCGTTGTTGACGCTTCGAATCCGGTTGTCAGCGACCATTATGAGAGCGGGGGCGGTTCCTGGATCGATGTGAACCGAGACGGTTATCTCGATTTGTTTGTCGCACACGGAAATCTTTCGAACCAAAATAACTCGCTCTACCTTAACAACAGGGCAGGCGGTTACATTAAGGTATCGACGGGAGCGATTGTTACAGACGGGGGTTCGTCGATTGGCAGTACATGGGGGGATTTCAATAATGACGGGAAACTGGATGTGTTCGTGACAAACAGAAACTCTTTTGGAAATTTTCTTTACCTCGGGAATGGCGATTCCACATTCACAAAAATCACAACGGGACCTGTTGTGACGGATATTGCAAACTCGAACAGTGGCACATGGGTTGATGTCGATGGCGACGGCTATCTCGACCTGTATGTTGTGAATTTCCAGGGGAACGATTATTTCTATAAAAATAACGGTCCGCCGTTGTTCGACTTCACCCGCATTGACACGATTTTGCCTGTTGGAGACGGGACAAATTTTTCCATTCCGGGAGCGTGGGCAGATATGAATAATGACCGCCGTCCCGACCTGTATGTCGGCAATGCCGGTAGCCAGAATGATAATCTCTATCTGAACAACGGCAATCTCCAGTTCAACAGCGTTGTTGTTCCTGACGGGAAATCAACTCTCGGCGCCAGCTGGGGAGATTACGATAACGATGGAAACCTTGATTTAGTTGTTGTGCATTACTCGGGACAAAATAACAGTCTATACCACAACTCGGGGTCGCCATCGTATTCATTAAGTCTTGACACCGGGAGTATTGTCTCCAAGGAAGGGGGAAATGGTGTCGGTTCTTCGTGGGGAGATTTCAATAATGACGGTAACCTTGACCTGTTTGTCGCAAACGATGGGGGCCAGTCGCACCTCTATATTAATAATGGTCCGCCGAATTATACGTTCACGGCAGTGACAGTCGGCGACCCGGTTACAAATGTCGGGAATTCTTTCGGTTGCGTATGGGTCGATTATGACCAGGACGGATTCCTTGACCTGTTTGTTGCGAACCGGTTGAACCAGCAAAATTTCCTGTATCATAACGGCGGGAACGCCAATCACTGGGTCGAACTTGATTTGACGGGAACAGTTTCAAACAGAACTGCAATTGGAGCGACTGTACGAATCAAAGCCACAATTAACGGAACACCCCGATGGCAAATGCGTGAAGTACCCGGACAAACAGGCTATAACAGTCAGGTGCTGACGCTGCACTTCGGTTTGGGAGATGCGACAACAATCGATTCGATGAAAGTAGAATGGCCCTCGGGAAATGATGAGGTTTTTACCACCGTTGCTGCCAATCAACATCTTTATATAGCGGAAAATGATTCATCAGTGCCGGCGCTAACCCAACCTGTAGCCGGAGCGCAACAGGTCATCAGACCTGTGAGGTTCGAATGGTCACATTTTATTTATAACGCACCATATTGGCTGCAAGTCTCATCTGACTCGACCTTCTCCTCATCCTTTCTTGTGAATGATTCTACAATTGCAGATACATTCAAAACGTTTTCACTGACAGCGGGTGCCGGAAAAGTGTTCTGGCGCGTGCGTTCGGCGCGTTCGATTTATAAATCGAGGTGGTCTGATGTATCGAGTTTCACATTCGGAGATACGCTGTATCAGCTCAACGTCTCGAACAGATGGAATCTCCTTTCATTGCCGGTTTCTCCGGATGATGCGCGGAAGTCCGTATTATTTCCCACTGCACAGAGCTCTGCATACCGGTACAATAACGGTTATGTCGCCGCGGAGACGCTTGCCGCGGGTGTTGGCTACTGGCTGAAGTTTAGCGGAAACCAATCGGTCCAGTATATCGGCACCTCCGTACATGTTGAATCGTTGCAGGTTGTAAAAGGGTGGAATCTCATCGGAACCATAATGGACACGATTGACGCCTCTTCGATTTCCACGAATCCATCCGGCATCATCAATTCGGCATTTTACAGGTATCGTAACGGATACAAGGTCGCCGATACTCTTGTTCCCGGTGAAGGATACTGGGTAAAAGCTTCTTCAGCGGGAACAATTGTTATAGGTCCCTCTGGAGGTCATGCGATTGCAAAACGGGATGATATGGTTGACGAGTTGCAAAAATTGAACCGGCTCACTATTGAAGACACTGACGGGAACACGCAGGTCCTGTTTTATGGCAGTACAGGCCACGACGGTGATTTTTCTCAGTTGGAAGAAATGCCTCCTCCGGTTCCCGGAGGTTTGGATGTCAGATTCGGAACGAGCAGTATGGTGGAGATGTTCCGGGCGGGAGAAGAAAAACGGGTGCCGGTCACGATCCTGTCTGCGTCCTACCCGTTGAAACTCCGCTGGGAGGCATCGGCGACAGAGGACTTGACGTACCGGCTCAACGTCGGCGTGCACGATGTGACACTCTCCGGTGAAGGCTCTTACAGCGTTCTATCTCCGGGAATACAGGGAAGTATTGTGCTTTCATCTGACGGCGTTCACTCGATATCGCATCAGTTTTCTTTGCAGCAGTCATATCCCAACCCGTTCAACCCGGCGACCGTAATCCGATACAATTTGCCGGTTGATAGCCATGTCACGCTGGAGGTGTTTAACATACTCGGTGAGAAAATCCGCACCCTGGTGGAAGGGAAGCAGGAACGCGGAGAGAAATCCGTACAATTCGATGCAGGAGACTTGCCAAGCGGGATATACTTCTATAAAATTTCTGTTGCAGATAACTCCGCTCACACGTCACAGCGTCAATTTGTGGATGTAAAGAAGATGGTGCTGATCCGCTAAGAAATTTCCTCCTTTAAAGCAAGAGGGCCCACACGGAAAGCCAGCAAGTTACCTGAGCTGAAAATTTAAAGTAGTCTCTCTTTCAGTGCTTTTGCCACTGCCTCGCTGCGGCTATGGACCTGGAGTTTGCCATAAATGTTTCGAAGATGAGTATCAACGGTATGAAAGCTTACGCCGAGGTCGTGGGCGATTTGTTTTTTGGGATTTCCCTGGACAAGTTGAAGGAGGATTTCCTTTTCTGCCGGCGTGATGGCGTAATTCCCTTTCGGAGCCGCGATGTCGGTGAACATCTCAAGAACTTTGCGGGCGATCTGTGCGTTCATCGGTGCACCACCGTTGAGAATATCCTTCAACGATCTCATAATGTCATCGGGAGCGGCGCTCTTGAGGAGATAACCCGATGCACCGGCGCATATCGCACGGAATATCTTCTCGTTGTCATCAAACACTGTGAGCATGATGATCTTGACCGATGGTGCAACGGACTTCACCTGCCGGATTCCTTCGATCCCGTCAATCCCCGGCAGTCCGATATCCATCAGAATGAAGTCGGGAGCTGCATCGGTCGAGAGGTGTTGCAATGCTTCTTCACATGAACCGACAGCAACATCACAATTCAATCCGGCCGTTTCATTAATGAGACTTGTAATATTATTCCTGAACCGGCTGTTGTCTTCGACCAGCCATACCGTATTCGTCGATTCTGATTGTGATGTCGTCGTTTCAAGCATGATTGATGAAGTATAGAATTGCCAGGGGCGAAAAGCAATCACGCATCTGCGGGGAGACGTTTTTCATCATAAGTGACCGCAAAATCGTACCATTGTACCCTTTCCAGGCAGAGTTTCGATTTCGCATTGTCCACTGAGATTTGCCGCCCGCTCGTGAAGGCTTGCAAGTCCGTTTCCATGTCGCACTGTTGATTGCTGGAAACCACGCCCGTTGTCCTGAATGACCATTTCAAGCATCGAATCCTGGCACGTCAACTGAATGCGCACATCCGATGCGTCGGCATGTTTCACGACGTTCGTAAGGATCTCTTTATAGGCAAGGAAAAAGTTCCGCTTGAAATCGATGCTGATTCTTGGTGAAGTTTCACTTCCGGGTCCTTGAAACGTATACTCGATATCCCCAAGCAGCGAGGCGGCGGTTTCCTTCATGCGGAGGAGAAGGTCATTCAAAGCGTCTCCCTTCGGTTTGATAAACCACACGATGTCTTTCATTCCTTCTGCGGTTGTGATCGCCGTATCGTAGATTTCGTCAAGTTTCCCCTTTGTCGTCTGAGAGAGTTCCGGCGCTCGCTGTGCGGACCTGCTTGCCATTGCGATGACACTGAGGTTGCTTCCAACATCGTCATGCAAATCGTTCGCGATGCGAAGCCTGAGCCTCTCCATTTCCAGAAGCTTGCGCAGACGATACCGGTAGGCGAGGAGAATTGCTCCAGCCAGGGCTGCCGAAATGAGAATCCGAAACCACCATGTTTGCCAGTACGGGGGCGTGATGATTATGGCGATGGAGGTGCCCGTTTCGTTCCAGATATTATCGCTGTTGCAGCCGCGAACCCGAAAGACATAACTGCCTGGCTGGAGGTTTGCGTAGCTCGCAGAATTTCTTGTGCCGGCATCTACCCATTGCGGATCGATTCCCTCCATCATGTATGTAAATCTGTTGTGGAGCGGGTCGGAATAATCCAGTGCGGCGAATGAAAATGACAGCACATTCTGGTTATACGGCAGGACATACGTGTCTGGCAATGTTCCGGCGGAGGGGATTTCCCGGTTGAGAACCTTGAAGGTTGTAATTGCAATTTCCGGAGGCTGTGCGTGTGCCGTAAGATCGGTGACGTCAAATTGAGCGAAGCCGTCGATGCCTCCAACGAAGAGCATGCCCCGCTTGCTCCGGTAAAATCTTGAAAAACATTCGTTGAACAGCAGCCCCTGCTCATTGCCGAACCGGGTGACCGCGTTTGATCGCGGATTGTACTTTGTGAGCCCGATCGAGGTCGAGAGCCACAGACCGTTGCTCTCATCGGGAAAAATGCCATGAATGTGTGCATCGTGCAGCTGGTCAATCTGATGATGGACAAACGTTTCTGCACGAGGATCGAACAACACTAAACCAGCGCGTGTACTGAGCCAGAACATTCCATCCCGGCTTTCAACTAAGGTGTAGATGAAGTTTTCCCGATTGAAGGTTGAATCCGACGCGTCAAGAAATCGTGTGAACCGTCCGTTAGGCTCAAGCCTGTTTATTCCTCTTCCGTAGGTCCCAACCCACAACCGGTCGGCATGGTCTTCCGTAATATCTGACACGAAGTTGCCCCCGAATGCCCGAGCGTCATTTGGATTATTCAAGAAATTCCTGAATCGATGGTGTCGTTCATCGATAAGTTTTGAGAGTCCCGCCTCGGTGGAGATCCATATGCCGCCCTCGCGATCCTCGTGAATCGTATTCACTGCGTTACCCGCAAGCGACGTGGAATCTCCATCAAGATGATTGATGATGGAAACATGTGTGCGCATACTGTCCAGGACTGCAAGTCCATTTTTCGTTCCAATCCAAAGATTCCCCCGGTGATCCTCAATCACTGCATTGATGTCGTCATTCGGAAGGGACAATCGCGATTTTTCGCTTGAGGAGAAAGCATAGATGCGCTGATAATTTCCGTTCATTTGCCGCAGACCGTTAACCCCGCCACCCCATAATGCAACCCACAAAACCCCAAGATGGTCTTCACAGACAGACAGGACGGCGCCACGACTCAACGGAACTAAGTTCCGGTCCCGGATGTAGTTGGAGAACGGATTCCTGGTGATTAACACTTTGTCGCAACCGTTGCGTGTACCAATCCACAGAAGCAGACCGGATCGATTCGAAGCGACAGGATCGGTGTACACTGCTGTCACCGAGCCAAGCGAACGCTCAAGATCACCGGATGAAGTAAATTGCTTCAACTCCCCGGCTGCAAACGAAAAAAGGCCCAGCTCCGATGCGGCAATCCACACTCTTTTGTCCGGATCAGTTGCAAGTGAGTAGACGGTGTGGCGTCGTGGGGAGGGTAACTGAATACAGCGAAGCTGTCCAGACTGCATGTCGAGCACATTCAGACCGTCTTCGGTACCAATCCACAGCTCCCTTTCATCTTTCTCGCAAAGAGCAGTGATATGGTCTGAAAACAGGCTGCACTGTTCCTGCGATTTCCTGATGTAGTGCCTTAGAATTCTTCCTGACAGGTCAATGAGATTAAGTCCTCCATTACCTGTTCCCACCCATAGCCTTCGGTCGTGGTCGATGAGCAGAGAGGTTATCCAGTTGTCGCTCAGCCCCTGCCGCATGGAATAAGCTTGGATGATGTGGGTCCTCAGGTCAAATCTGAAGACTCCTCGGGTTACCGTCCCGATCCACACGACATTTCCCGTATCTCGAACTAGCGCGGTAATGCGGTCAGCAGCGGAGGCACTGTCCCACTGCACGGGAGCGAATTGCTCACTCGCGGGGTTGAACAGCCACAAACCAAGGTCAGCCCCGAGTAAGATGGAACCGTCGTTCATCCTGATCATCGACGTCACGACCTGGCGGTCATGACCAGGAACATTGCCGGAGAGCGGCAGGTCGTTGCCTACGGACAGCACCCGAACCTGATACCCATCGTACCTGCATAATCCCTTGGTAGTTCCGAACCAGAGGAACCCGCGGTCATCACGGATGATACAGTTGATGATGCCGAAGTTAGGAGAAGGGATGTGTTCGAACGATATTCGTTCCTGATCATTTGAAGAAACGGGTTTGGTGCGTGCGTGCCCGGGGTACAGTATCAGCAAAAGCGCAGCAAGTATATGAAGGAACGAAAGTCGGTTCGACATGTCGTGAGATTGCTTTCCCTGACTAATTTAGCCAAAATCCGGCATGGAGTCAACGCCCTCCCGCAAATACGTGATTGAAACCCTGCCTGTTCTCTGGTACATTATATCAGTGCGTGTTTAGTTCTTTCCCATCTTCCTCATTTCAGGTCTATCTCAAGAGAGATGAAATGCAATATGCCAATGGGGTCTGTTGAACTAAGTGTCGCACGTTCAGAAGTTTCTGCAATAAACGATTAACCGGTCAACAATCCTTATGGAGTACGACATGAAACCTATTTTCATCGTTCTTTTCTTCTCGCTTCTCGCAATGAGTGTTGTCACCTACGGCCAGGCGCCGCACACCATTTCGTACCAGGGATTTCTTTCGAAGGGAGGCGGTTTACCCGTCGCGGACTCAACATACGTTCTGCGATTTTCTCTCTACGCTGTGCCAACATCCGGCGTTGCGATATGGACCGAAACGGACACGCTCCCAGTACATCAGGGGACATTCAGTGTACCTCTTGGCAATGTAACCTCTTTATCGGGCGTGAATCTGAATCAACAACTCTATCTCGGTGTGACAAAGGGAACTGATCCGGAGTTCTCGCCAAGGTCTGTGATGACGAGTGCACCCTCGTCGCTCGCGCCATGGTCAATCGGCGGTAATACTATCAATTACACGAGCGGCAACGTTGGCATCGGTACGACGAGCCCGACTTCCCTTTTCCACATCAGTAATGGCACGTACGACACGAAGTTGGATGGAAATAACATCCTTTTTACCCGCAGCGATGGTCCTGCCTACTACGATGCGATGAATGTCGGTGGTTGGCTGGACTTTGTTACGAACGGGCGCGTTGCAAGCGATGTAAACTCGAATCTTGTTCTCTATAAGGACCAGAATTCTTATTTCAACGGCAATCTGGGAGTGGGGACATCAAACCTCGATAACAAATTCAAAGTGACTCAAACAAATCCATCGAACTTCGCAGCGAATATCGCTACTTCCAGTCTCGCCAATGACCAGTCGTACGGACTGGTTGTAAGTGCAGGAACTTCTGCAAACGATGTCTCACTTCAATCAAGGAATCAAGCAGGCAGTAATCTCTTCATGATAAGGGGGAATGGTAACGTCGGCATCGGGACATCAAATCCATCATCGAAGCTGCATATCAAAGGTCTCAATACCACTCAGCTCCTCATTGATGCATATTATCAGCAAGCGAACTCCAGTCCGATGATTAAGTTACGCGACTCCATTGGTTTAGAATTAATGCGGATCCACTCGGACAACTGGACGAATAGTTTTGTGGGATATAATGCAGGAAGCAATAATAATCCTGCTGGGTCAGGTTACTGGAATACCTTTTTCGGCAGTTATGCAGGCACTTCCAATACTACAGGATACGAGAATACCGCAAGCGGCTATGCGGCACTTAAGTGGAATTCCACAGGACGTTACAATACTGCCATTGGCTCGGATGCACTTGCCAATAATGTTGAAAGTTACAATACCGCCGTTGGATATGGAGCGCTAATATCGACTACTGCTTCACAATATAACGTCGCAGTAGGCCATAACGCTGGCGCAGGATACAACAACGGGTACAACAATGTCTTCGTCGGAGCGAATACTGATGTCAACGCCGCTGATTATTACAATGTGATCGCAATCGGACAGGGCACTGTCGTGGGCGGAGTGAGCACGGCCCGGTTTGGAAATTCTGCTACTGTTTCGTATGGAGGTTGGGCCAGCTGGACGAACGTAAGTGATGGCAGGTTTAAGAAAAATATCAGGGAGAACGTGCCGGGATTGGAATTTATCAACAAGCTCAGACCGATTACCTATAACTTTGATGCGACGGGGATGGATGCATTCCTTCACCGGAATGATAAGCAAAAGAGTCAAATGAGTTCTGAGGCAAATAGCATGCATCAGAAAGCGCTTCTCGAAAAAGAGCAGATGAGATCGACCGGCTTCGTGGCACAGGAAGTCGAGGCGGCTGCCCAGACTCTCGGCTTTGATTTCAGCGGAGTCGACAAGCCCCAAAATGAAAATGACTATTACGGTTTACGCTATGCGGAGTTTGTCGTGCCGTTGGTGAAAGCGGTCCAGGAGCTGAGCGCCGCCAACAAGGAGCTGCAATCAAGTAATGATGAACTCAAAAACCGTTTGAATACACTGGAGGCCTCCTTGAAGACCCTTGTATCGGCAAAGAACGGCTCTCTGAATCATCCCTCGGGAGATGTGAAGTGAGAAATAAGCGCAGGATTCGGATAAAGATGCACCCTAACATCAGATTCAAAGCAGGAGATGCAAATATGAAAACTTATTGTTCGGTAGCTAGCGGAGCTTTGATGGTCATCGTTCTTATGCTCTCCGTGGCCGGCGTTCCCCTCTTCGCTCAGGTTATCCATCCATTGCATGTCATCGACAATGGCGGTGGAACATCCAATGGCGGAGGCATCACGCTTCAATCATCCATCGGTCAGCCCGTAGTTGGCGCGATGATTTTCGGAGGAATCAGCAACGAAAGCGGCTATATTCCGAGTGTCAGGATAATCCCTACGACAACTCTCGATCAGCATTTCACATCACGCTGGAACATGATCTCCGTCCCGCTCTACATGAGTGATAACAGAACATCCGTACTGTATCCCTCTGCAACGACATCTGCGTACGCTTTTCAGGGTTCCTATGTACAAGTGGACACGCTTCTTCTCGGCAGCGGCTACTGGCTTAAATTCGGCTCTGCCAACACAGTGCATCTTCAGGGCATCAGTGTCACGGAGGATTCCGTGGTAGTAAGGAATGGCTGGAATCTGATCGGCAGTATTTCCTCTCCGCTTCCCGCGGCTTACATTCGGGCAGTATCGCCGACGGTCATCAATTCAGATGTTTATGGATACTCCTCTGGATACAAACGTGCCGACACTCTATTTCCCGGCATTGGCTACTGGATAAAAGTCGCGAACGCAGGCAAGATTGTCCTTCAATGGGGGTCTGTGCTGATTCCCCGGACTCCGGCGATTGTTCAATCCGGTACTGCGGGATCATCCAGGGGGGAGGCCATTGGCTCAGATTTCAGTTCCCTTGTTTTCACCGACGCCGAAGGGAAATCACAGACATTATATTTCACTCCTGACTCAACAAATGTCATTCCCGGCAAATTCGAGTTGCCGCCGTCCCCGCCCCCCGGCGACTTTGATGTGAGATACGCAACGCAGCGGGCACTGGAGGTTGCAGACAATGAGAAATCGAAGGACGTCCCTATTCTGGCTTCATCGGTGGCGTATCCTCTTTCGGTGCAGTGGCATGTCTATAATGAACGCACTCACGCCGCCCTGCTGATCGATGGCGAGCCGGTTGAGCTGAAGGGCAGCGGATCAATCCGGGTGTCAGGCCTCGCTCGACGAGGATCACAGGGGGTCCTCTCCCGCTTTCAATTGAGGCTTTCAGCGTTGTCGGGAGATGCTCTGCCGAAGCAATTCGCCTTACAGCATAATTATCCAAATCCGTTCAATCCCACGACGACGCTAAAATACCAGCTTCCCGTTGACAGCAAGGTTACAGTGAGAATATACAATGTTCTCGGACAAACGGTCGCGACGATCGCGGATGGAAATGAACCGGCGGGATATAAATCGGTACAATGGAATGCAGTCGGTGTTGCGAGCGGAGTGTATTTCTGCAAGCTTGAAGCTGTATCTCTTTCGGACCCGGGCAAAATGTACTCTCGGATAGAAAAGATGATGCTATTGAAATAAGGAGCCGTAATTCCTGCCTGAACGACTGAAATCGTTCAATCGGGCGGGGATCCCCCAATTCCAAAATGACAAGAGTTAGCGCTGTTTGCTAA
>CAZAFL010000019.1:0-65477 GCA_964484465.1 uncultured Chlorobiaceae bacterium | reverse complement strand
AACAAGTTAACATTTAAGAACTAAATTTACGCCCGTCATGTTGTTATTGGTAACACCGATCAACAGAAAGGAGTGAGACTATGTCTAAGAAAAATGTCATTCTGGGTTTCTTCACGGGGACAGTAGTGGGTGCAGCTGTGGCGTTGCTTTATGCTCCTCAAAAAGGTAAATATCTTCGGGCTGAGATTAAGAAAAAAGCGGGCCAGGCTGCAGATGATGTCAATGCGTACATCCGGAATAATGCCTCAAAGGTTTCGAATACCCTGCGCGGCGTGATGAAGAAAACTGCTTGAGAAATCATAAAAATCTTAATACGCGTCAAGAGTGATCGCGCCATTAGAACAGTGGCACGCGTATGGAATACCCGCAATTCTCAATATTTCCCCCGTGGGTGGCAATACGCTCTGGTTGTAACTCTTCTTAAACCTCTTTAATGAAAACGTGTCAAATGAGAAAATCATTCTGATTTCTCATGAGATATTGGTCAGTTTTTCTTCTCTTGTTGATTGTGGTCGGTCAGGTACAATCACAGACGGCAACTGTTTCAGGAAAAATTGTTGATGCGCGAAAAAGCACACCGCTCGCCGGTGTCCATATTAGACTTCTAAGCCAATCTGATTCCACCAACCAGTCAGTTACGGCTACCGACACTGGCGGCCATTTTTTCTTCCCTAATGTTCGCAAGAACTCCTTTACACTGGAAGCCACATACTTGGGATACAAGAAATTTGAGAAAATCATTGAGGTAAACACTCTGCCACTTGACCTTGGGACAATCTCAATGAGTGAAAGCACAATCCCGATGGAAGAGATCGTCATTGAAGGACGTGTCCCTGCCACGACGCAAAAGGGCGATACCACTGAATACAACGCAAGGGCATTTAAAGTGAACAAGGATGCCACAGCCGAAGACCTGGTGACAAAAATGCCGGGCGTGATAGTAGATAATGGCAACGTGAAAGCGCAGGGTGAAGATGTGCAGCAGGTCCTTGTTGACGGAAGGCCGTTCTTCGGGGCAGACCCGACACTCGCTCTCAGAAATTTGCCCTCGGAAATTGTCGATAAAGTTCAGGTGTTCGATAAGCTGAGCGACCAGGCCCAACTCACGGGCTTTGATGACGGACAGACCGTCAAGACAATGAACATTGTCACAAGACAGGACCGGCGTCAGGGTCAGTTTGGAAGAGTGAACGGAGGGTATGGTACAGATGACCGGTATATTGCGACCGGAAACATGAATTCATTTCATGCCGATCAGCGCCTATCCATTATCGGCTTATCGAATAATGTCAACCAGCAAAACTTTTCAACACAGGATCTTCTCGGAGTGACCGGCGGCAGCCAGAGGGGCGGGTTCGGCGGGGGAGGAATATTCGGTCGCGGCAGAAGGTCGGGAGCGAACACGAATGGGACAAGAGGGGGCGGAGGCGGCGGTCCTCAGCAGGGCGAAGGAAATGTAAATAATTTTCTCGTGGGGCAACAAAACGGAATTTCGACAGCACACTCACTCGGATCAAATTATGCCGATAGCATAGGGCGAAACGTATATGCAAACGGGAGCTACTTTTTCAACCTGACCGATAATAACAATCCCCAGAATCTTTCGAGACAGTATATTCTCTCACAGGATTCCTCGAGCCTGTATTCTGAAAACAGTCAGGCAGAAAAGAAAAACTCTAACCACCGGTTTAATTTCCGTTTTGAATATACGCCAGATTCGGCAAACACGATTATTGCAGCTCCTCAATTGTTCTACCAGAATAACCGGTCGACGAGCTCGGTCGACGGAACAAACACTTCCGCTTCACAACAGGTTGTCAGTCAGTCAAATAACGATAACCTGACAACAGCCAATGGTTTTACATCGCAGAATCATCTTACGTTACGTCATAAATTCTCTACTCCGGGAAGGACAATCTCTGTCGACGTCGGTGTTGGATTGAATCATAAACGGAGCACCGGTACACTGCATTCACTGGATCAGTACTTTGATACTCAAATGAACGCGAATGATACGATAAATCAACAGACCGGAATTCTTACGAATGGTTATTCACTTTCTTCAAGCCTGGCGTATACAGAGCCGCTCAGCATAAATAGCCTGTTGCAAATTAATTTTTCTCCTGCATTTTCAAAGACCAAATCGGATAACAGGACCTATAATTATAACCCGTCCGATGCGGAATACTCTGATTTGAACATGAAACTGTCGAATTCGTTCGATAACAGATACACAACTGCAAATACAGGAATCGGATACCGCCTGCGGGGAAAATCGTTTAATGCGACCGCAGGCGTTTCATTTCAGGTGGCAACTCTGAGAAGCGAGCAGTCGTTTCCCAATCTTGCGACGACGGAAAAATCATTCTACTCAATTCTCCCCAATATGATGTTTAATTATGAGCTCGCCAATCGCCGGGGGTTGCGCTTTATGTACAGAGCGTCGACGAGTTCGCCCTCGATCTCTCAATTGCAAAACGTACTCGATAACTCAAACCCGTTACTCCTTTCAACGGGTAATCCTGATTTACGACAATCATATACCCACAGTCTCCTCACGCGACTTACACTTTCCAATACTGAAAACGCTCAAAGTATTCTGCTCTTCTTTTTTGCAAACTACACGCACGACTATATTGCCAATTCGACACTTATAGCTCAGCGTGATACGGTCTTGCCCGGAGGTCTCAGGCTGAACCAGGGAACACAATTGACGATTCCGGTGAACCTCGACGGATACTGGAATTTGCGTTCATTCTGTACCTATGGATTCCCGTTCGATTTTCTGAAGAGTAATTTGAACTTCAACGGTGGATTAAGTTACACCCGGACGCCCGGAATGGTAAACAGTTTGAAAAATATCTCCAATGTCTATACCATGAGTCCGGGATTTGTTCTCGGAAGCAATATCAGTGAAGATCTCGATTTTACACTATCGTACACGGGAAATTTCAACATTGCGCATAATTCGGTGCAATCAGACCTGAACAACAACTACTTCACCCACACTGCGGGAGTAAAATTTAACTGGATTTTTTGGGAAGGCGTTGTTCTTCGCACGGATATGAACAATGTACTGTATAATGGATTGAGTGCCGGTCTGAACCAAAACTACATTCTTTGGAATATCGGCTTCGGCAAAAAATTCCTCCCCGGTCAGAGGGGCGAAGTACTCCTCACAGTTTATGACGTGCTGAATCAGAACAGGAATATCAACCGGACAGTCACGGAAACATACGTTGAAGATGCAACGACGAAAGTATTATCCCGTTACCTCATGCTCACATTCACCTATAACGTACGGCAATTCCAGGAAATGAATTGACCGCGAATTGTATTGCCATATCTTTTCTCTTTATAACTCAAGGAAAGCTCGTAAACTTTTAGTCGCTAATTTTCTTACATTATTTGAGAACTCAAAAAATTCTCAAATGTACCGCAATTTATTTTATCCGTGAAGAAGTGCTTCGAGCCTGCCCCTCTATATTTCAATGCCTGATCCTGATTGTGATGGTTTTATCGCCTCTCGAAGGGATCGCGCGGCGCGGAGACGATCCGAAGAGTGTTGTGTTGAAGGGTCATTCCACGGACCGTCTGATGCTATACTACCCTCGTGATAATTCTGCCGAAAAATTATGGGATGCCTTTCTCGTGGTGAAGAAGGCAAATTCCGGTGATCCGATTGCACAGCACGAGCTCGGGCTCCGTTATTTGCAGGGAAAAGATTTTTCTGCCGACACTGAAAAGGCTGCCTACTGGATAGGGAAGGCGGCGGCTCAGAAGTTACTTCCTGCACAATATAATTACGGCTTGCTCCTGAACAATGGCTGGGGAGTTTCATGGAATCCCTTCGATGCCTACAGGCATTTCCGGAATGCGGCGTTCCGGGGTCTTGTGGAAGCGGAATACGTCTACGGTTTGCTGTTGACGGATAATCTCGTTGTTCCGCGAGATTACTCCGAGGCATACCACTGGATAAAGATGGCGGCAGACTCGGGCTTTTCACCTGCAGCTGATGTGATTAATGAGTTTCAAATGAGAGGCATCATGGCAAAGATACAGTCAGGAAAGAAGGAATCGAAAAATCAACATAAACCCGCCTCACATAATCCTGCTCAAAAGCCTTCACTTAGGCCGGTTCTGCTCGATTTTACAAATGATTCCATTCCTACGCCAAATGACGTTATGTTACTGAAAGAAGCCTTACAGGAGGAGGATGAATCCTTAAAGAAACTTTCGGACACTATCCGCTCAAGGCAGGAAGAACCGCTCATTGATGCTAAAAGGATACAGATGTTTTCAGCCGCGGCTGAAGCCGGAAGTCCTGAAGCACTTACAATGATGGGCAGATTGTATGAACGTGGTATTGAAGTACCCAGGGATGTTGTTCTTGCCTCCGTCTATTATCTCCGATCGGTCCGGATGGATTCTCCATGGTCACCGATGCTTCTATGGGACCTCATACACAAGCCAGGCTATTTCCGCATCCTTCGTGATTCAGTTGATGTGGGCAGTGCTGTGGCAAAATTTCTGTGGTCGGGGCTCGTCGAGATCGGGTTTGATGACCAGTTGACAGAAGCGCAGGCACTCTCATTTCTCAAGGAAGCTTCGGCTCAAGGGTACGTACATGCAATTGTTCAGCTTGCATTGAGTTATTACACCGGTCGCTGGGTCGGCAAAGACCGGCAGAAAGCGTCGGTATTATTTTATCGTGCTGAAGAGCTGGGAAGCGAAGAAGCGAAGGATCGTTTGTGTTCAATCAGGTTGCAGGAGCAAACGGGTAATGACGATATGGGCATACTCATAGATACTCTTCAGCAATCTGCCTCGCGGGGCTCGGTGCTTGCCGAAGCTATGCTCGGTTATTGTTACCAGGAAGGGAAGGGGGTTCCCAAAAATAAACCGGAAGCTGTTCGTCTATACCGTCACGCAGCACAGCGGGGAAGCAATGTTGCGTTTGAAGCGCTAAAGAAACTATATGATGAGCTCCGCCCTGATGATCCGGTATTTCGACTGGATGATTAGCACCATTACTCCAACATGGATTATATCCTCATCGGCAGTTCCTGCGGTATAATCGTTACCGAGATTTTCTTCTCGAGACGAAGGATTGTCAATTGCAGACTTCTTCCAACGCAGTCATGAGTTAATGAGCGATGCAGGTCGTCTATGCTTTCGATGCGATTATTGCCCATGCTCACGATGACATCTCCTTCGAGTAGTCCTGCCTTCGATGCCGGTCCGGCAGGCTCGACCTGTGCGATCATTACTCCGCGTGCACCCTGGAGTTGATGAGTCCTCAATGCAGCACGGGCGATTTCAAGTACCTGACCAGCGATGCCGAGATATGCGCGCGAGATTTTTCCATCCTTCATCAAATGAGACGCAATGAATTTTACCGTATTGATGGGGATCGAGAAACAAATTCCCTGTGCCCAGGGTATTGCAGCTGTGTTAATGCCAATGATCTCCCCGCGGGAATTCACTAACGGTCCGCCCGAGTTGCCCGGATTGAGCGCCGCATCTGTTTGAATGACGTTATCGATCAATCGTCCTCCTCCGGCTCGTAACGACCGTCCTAACGCGCTTACAACCCCCGTAGTAACAGTACCCTGAAACCCGAGAGGATTGCCGAGCGCAATTACCAGTTGTCCGATTCTTATTGATTGTGAATCACCGAAGACAGCGACGGGCAAATCCTGAGCGTCAATTCGAACGACTGCTAAATCAGTATATGGGTCGTCACCGATAAGCGACCCTTTAAATTCTCTGCCATCCGCAAGTCCGATGTTGATTGCAGCAGCCTTGTGGATAACATGACTGTTTGTAAGAATGAATCCATCCGGTGTAAAAATGACTCCAGATCCGCTCCCTGAAATCTGTTTTTTTCGCCCTTCACTCTCTGGAGAAAGTTGTTTTCGTCTACGGACTGTGTGATGTGAAACGTCAATCCGAACCACTGCAGGTAAGACCTGGTCGACAACTTTTGTCACGGCAGCGGAATATGCATCAAGTAACGCAAGGTCGCCATTGCCGGCGGTTTCACCGGTATTGTGTTGCTGTGGAAATTGAGCATTGCTCACCAACTGCAGAACATGTTTCATGACACTGATCTCCTTTCTTTTCTATTAAAAACATTCATCAAGATTTTTCAGATTCTCTTGGCGCAGGACCACATCGTCGCCGCCATTCATCCCTGAACTTTTCGCGATCTTCGGGCGTCATCGCGGCAAGCTTTTCCTCGAAACGGCGACGCCAGCGGTCACGATGCCAGCCGTTCCCATATCTCCACGGTCCCCATCCGCGCAACAGGATATGTGAGAGAAGCAACAGACCGATGGCTTGCCAGTAGTTAAGCATGGGACCGTTAAAAAGGGGGGGTATAAGCGCATTCCATAACCCCATGATGATGAAGCCGAGAGCCATTGCCGCAATCAATGCGATGACCATCGCTTTTATGATTTTTCCAATCCACCAGGTTTTCATGCAATCTTCCCTTTCAAGATGTTGTTAATTCACGATACAATTCTTGGAGCTGATCACGAAGATAGAGCACTGCATACCGTTTGCGCGAGAGCAGCGTGTTGACCGGTTCTCCTGTGATTTCTGCGATTTCTTTAAAACTCTTTCCTTCAAGCTCGTGCATAACGAAGACCCGGCGTTGTTCCTCCGGTAAATCATCGAGGGCATCAGCGAGTTCCCGCCAAAGAAGTGAACGGGCAAATGCCTCGTCGGGTTTGTCCGCAGGGTCGAAGAGAATATCTTCGAGGTTGAACGGTCCCTGGTTGTCATTATTCCCGGCTTGTAATTGCAGAGATTGAACGGGTTTTCTTTTTCTGTACCAATCGATAATCTTATTCCGTGCTACCGTAAACAGCCACGAAGTTAAACGTTCGATTGGTTCAGTGATACTGTAACTTGTTACAAGCTGGTAGAACACATCCTGCAATATGTCTTCGGCGTCTTCTTTGGTACGGACCCGGCTTCTGATGAATTCGAACAGTTTCCGCCGTTCGACCCGAATCGCTTCACCAAGCAATACATTCCGCTCAACATCTGTGACAGCTAAAATCAATGGTGGCTCTTTCCTTTATGTAATAAGACGTGGGTCGATGTAAAATATTGTATTGATTGCTCCGACTAATATTAATATGTATGAAAAATACTGAAAGACAAATGACGAATGTTGAGAATTTCTCCATTGTCATCAATTATTGAACTTCCTTACCCTTTTGCATGTTAAGGAATATCTCGTATCTTATAGAGCCAATTGTTTATTATTATGAGGAAGGATGAATGTAGATGATAAAGATATTCGGTGTTCTTATGATGATAACGGTTGCTTTTGTGCTGTTGTTTGTCGCAGGAAAGGACGTGAAGAAGAATCAATTACCGAATCAGGATGGAAGTAACAAATCGATGACCACAGCCGGATTGGATACCGCGACATTCGCCGCCGGTTGCTTCTGGTGTGTTGAAGCAATATTTCAAAACCTTAAAGGCGTGGAATCCGTCACCTCCGGGTATGCCGGCGGGAATGTGAAAAACCCTAGTTATGAAGAAGTATGTACAGGAACAACAGGGCATGCAGAGGCGTGCCAGATAGCATACGACCCCAAACAGGTTTCGTATAAAGAACTACTGGAAGCATTCTGGAAGACCCATGACCCCACAACGTTAAATAGACAGGGGAATGATGTCGGAACACAATACCGGTCCGCTATTTTTTATCACAACGATGAACAGAAAAACCTTGCCGAGCATTACAAGGCTGAGCTGGATTCTTCCGGTGCGTTCGATAAACCTGTCGTAACGGAAATCGTTCCTTACACAAACTTTTACAAAGCCGAAAATTATCATCAAAACTATTTTAATGAGCACGGTAACCAGCCATATTGCATGATTGTGATCAGGCCAAAACTCGAAAAATTCAAAAAGGCATTCAAAGATAAATTGAAAAACGAATGAATATTCATGTCGGAAATCTTCCGCCGGATTGCACCGAACAGGAATTGCGTACTCTGTTTGAGTCGTGCGGCAAAGTAGAATCCATTGAAATCATCACCAACCTTCGGACACACGAGCCGATGGGTTATGGTTTCGTTGTGATGGAAAATGAAGAATCCGGAACACAGGCTATTGCGACACTGAACGGTAAGCCTTTGAAGGGTAAGGCGATCACTGTTGCGAAAGCGAACAGACCTCAAGGGCGAAGGAAGACGTTCTCCCGCCGGCCAATGCACAGATCCGGAGATAATTCAAGACGATAACGTAGTACTGGTCTTCGAGGGGGTTGTATCCGATACTATCCGCTGAGAGTTCCTCCGATTGGAATATTTTTTTCCTCCCCGCAATCTGCACTTGACTTCCTAACCTCTTTCGAGTATCTTGTAAGTCAAATAAATCACCTCCAGAAAGAACAGACATGCAGACAACGATTCCTGTAGATGAGTATCAGCACACAGCGTTGACCTCCGGTGTACGTGAGCTCGATGTTACGCTTGTTCGCGCAACGAATTACACCGACGACGGTTACCCGATTAAAACGCGCGTTGGCGTCATTCGCAGCAACACGCTGACTCAGATGGGGACTCTTACAAGGGATATAACAAACGACCCTTTCTTTAAAGGTGTGGCACTCAATGTCCGGCTTGTCGATGAGGCAATTCAAACGATCCCAGTGCAGGAAATACTGCGGAAGTCACGCCTCCCCGGTGTCAAGGCAATTGTTATGCTTGTTGGTGTGCAGTCAAACCAATATCCCCGGGCTCTGGATATCGCTTCGTGGTTCTTACCAAATGACATTCCGGTGTTGATTGGCGGCTTTCATGTAAGCGGCACACTTTCGATGATCGGTCTTACCTCAGACCTGAGGGATGCAATGACGAAAGGCATTATTCTTGTCGCTGGTGAGGTTGAACGCGGAAGGCTATCGACAGTTCTTGAAGAAGTGATTCGCGGCAGCGCTCAGCCGTTATATAATTTTTTGAACCCTACGCCCGACCTGACTGACCTTCCAATACCACGTCTTGGACGGGAAGACATAAAGGGATTTGCAGCACCGTTCAGTACAATTGATACTGGACGAGGCTGTGTCTTCACATGTGATTTTTGCACGATTATCAACGTTCAGGGGAGAACAATGCGCTGGAGGAATCCCGTGCAGGTTGTTGAATTCATCCGGCAAAGCTATCATGAAACGGGTGTTTCTTTTTGTTTCTTTACCGATGATAACCTGGCAAGGAACCCTCATTGGCGTGAACTGTTCGCTGGGATCGCTAAAATGCGTCAGGAAGAAAACATACCGTTTACATTCATGATGCAAAGCGACCTCGCTGCGCGCAAACTCCCCGGCGGTGATTTTTTCCGTCTTGCAAAAGAAGCCGGCTGTAAGATGGTTTTTTTTGGTGTTGAGAGTGTAAACCGGGAAAACTTGCGTTCGCAGGAGAAATTTCAAAACCAGGTGTCTGAATACAAGGATCTCGTCGATCACTGTCACTCGCTTGGGATCGCGACCCATGCAGGATATATTCTCGGATTGCCGTTCGATACTCAGGAAAGCCTGAGGCAGGATGTTGCAGAGCTCCAAAGGATCGGTTTTGATTCCTCCTCGTTCTATATCCTGACACCGCTGCCGGGTTCCAAAGATCATCAGAAATGGTGGCGCGAACGGCGCTGGATGGATAAGGATTTTAACACATACGATTCTGCTCATGTTGCGGTGGCGCCGGAACGCATGACAAAAGATGAACTTATGGACGCATATCGCAAAACCTGGGAGCAATTCTATTCCACGGAACATATGGTGAACGTTCTTAAAGTGTGGCGTCACAACCTGAAATCGTACTGGGACCGGATGTTTTTCTTTGCCTGGTATCTCTACGCCTCGCGAATAGAACGCTTACACCCGATGAATTGTGGGTTCTGGACTGTTCGCCGCCGAAGCGACCGCCGTGCCGGTCTGACACGTGAGAAATTGATACCATTCTGGTGGGGCCGTTTCACTTCGACATTTTCCAGACTGAAGGGGATGGTGAAACTCTTTTTTCAGCTTCAGGAAGTTTGGCTCCGTAGCAGACCGAAGAGCAAAACAGAAGAAGCTCTTGAAGAGCTTCTCGCGAAGACGAAACAGGATATTCGTGACTCGAGAATCCGCGTAATTGATTGGCGGGATCTGAAAGCAAAGGAACTTGTCGCCTTATATGAGAAATTGCATATCGAAATGCCGGAAATTAAAGTTCCTTCAATTATTTCCCTTTGGTTGAAGAAAAGAAATCCGTTCGCGGGTTCATATTCGAGAGCGTACATTCAACGGATCTGGAGGCAATGGTACTTGCATGTCTGGAATCCGTTGAAATGGGCGGAAGTATGGATGTTCGAAGGCGTGAACGGTGTACAGTTTCTTGCATATCTGCTCATCATTGGAAGAGTTGCCAAGGTCAGCTGAATCTGTCGCGGCGTTTAGGTGACTATCACGCTCCTTTCCGGGAAATTATTTTCCGACTTCTGCGAAATTAAGGTATGAACTCAATGTACTTCGGATCCCCTTCGTGGTTATCATTGGTAGTTTGCTCTTGACCTGCAATGAGGTTGATATATTCCAATAATTCATTCGCATTATTGCACCTTCGTTTAAGAGTTTTATCATGCTGAAAGCAATCACTCGACTTTTAGCTATAATATTAGTATCCATCCCATTCCATACTCTTGCAATTTCACACCCGTCCGAATCGACTGCGGACTCTGTGAAAGCAGAATTCCTTCACGCGTGGAACGCTTATAAACAATACGCCTGGGGTCATGACGGACTAAAACCACTAAGCAGGAAGCCGCATGATTGGTATGCTTCATCGTTGTATATGACTCCGGTCGACGCTTTCGACACAATGATATTGATGGAACTAAAGGATGAAGCTGCAGAGACAAAGCGACTTATTCTTGACAGTTTGTCGTTCGACAAAAATATCGAAGTCCAAAGCTTTGAAATCACGATCCGGTTATTAGGTGGACTGCTATCAGCATATCAAATGGATGGTGACAAGAGATTCCTTGTCTTGGCTGAAGATTTGGGAAAACGGCTACTTCCGATATTCAATTCAAAGACCGGCATCCCCTACCGGTATGTCAATCTTCGAAGCGGTCACATCAGGGATTCAATCAACAACCCAGCAGAAATCGGAACCTCTCTTATTGAGTTTGGGACGTTGAGCAAACTTACAGGAAATCCTGTGTATTATACAAAAGCAAAAAATGCTGTCGTGCAACTCTACCGCCATCGCTCTGCAATTGGGCTTGTAGGTACATGGCTGAACGTCGAGACCGGTGAATGGGTCGACAAGACAAGCCATATCGGCGGAGCAATCGACTCTTACTATGAATACCTTATTAAGTCGTGGCTGCTCTTCGGGGATAGTGACTGTAAGGCGATGTGGGATGAAAGTCTTCGTGCGATTAACAGGTACGTTGCAGATACTATCCGTGGTGAACTGTGGTACGGTCAGGTTGACATGGAAACCGGAAAGCGCGTGGGGACGTCTTTCGGCTCGCTCGAAGCTTTTTTCCCCGCAGTTCTTTGTCTGTCTGGAGATATTGAGCGAGCAAGGGAGCTCGAGGCATCGTGCCTGAAAATGTGGAACCTCTGCGGCATCGAGCCGGAAGAAATCGACTATACGACAATGGCTGTCACAGCGAAGCAATACTATCTGCGGCCCGAGATCATTGAATCGGCGTACTATCTTTATTATTACACCGGCGATCCGAAATATGCAACGATGGGCCAAACCTTCTTCCATGGAATAGTTCAGCATTGTAAGACTGCCGCGGGTTTTGCGTTCCTGAAGGACGTCTCTTTACAACTGCAAGGTGACGATATGCCAAGCTTTTTCTTTGCAGAAACGCTGAAATATCTTTATTTGCTTTTTGCGCCCCGGCAAACCCTGCCATTTGAAGGAGTTATTTTTAATACCGAAGCTCATCCTATTCGAAAAGAAGGGATCGGTCGAAATTAAAAAGGCCGCTGGAGCGGCAAACATTGCTATTTTGCTTTTCCTTTCTTACATTTTCGGGAGGAACGATTGGGATATGCGTATTATTAATAAATCTGATAAGAAAATTTGTATTCTTTCCCTTGTGGGAGACCCGCTCGGTGAAACAGATGCGCAATTATTGCGGAAAAAAATTCACGACCTCACGGATGATGAAATCCACCATGTCGTTATCGATTTAAGCGGTGTTAAACATATCAATAGCGCCGGTCTCGGCGGGCTTATTGCTGCGATGTGTACGATGATGCGCGTCGGCGGATCTGTACATTATGCAAGCGCTGGTTCACATGTGAAAGACGTTTTCAAAATTACCCATCTCGATCACATATTTAACGTGTACGAAACAGTTGAGGCTGCTCTCAATGAACATACGTAAATACGGACCGGAATCCGCAGGAACAACCCTCCAATGAATATCATCTGGAGGGCTTTTTGTTTTGAACCATTGCTCAGGCAGTTTGATGCATTATGATGATGTTTGAAGATCATTTGATAGTAACTCTGTTTCTTCTTACATTTTCCTGTGAAACGTTGACATAAGCACGCGTATGATAAAAGCTATTCGGACATTTTACGGGTCGATGGGTCTTGTTGAACAGTCTCAGGCTGTTGCTTCTACCGCTGTCGTGGTTGCGATGGGGACGATTGTGACAGCGCATTTCGTCACCGGCAATAGTCTCAGGCTCATGGACTTCATCAGCGTGCTGACGGTCGGCGTCATCGGGTTTGTCAGTGTCTTTTTTTCGCTGAAATACGGTCGTCAGCTCGAAGAACAGCGACGGGAACTCGTCGCCCTGAACACCATCGCCGAAGCAGTCAATCATTCTGTCGAGCTGAATTATGTTCTTCAGAGCTCGCTCGTGAAAGTAATGGAGCTAATGCGCGCAGACTGCGGATGGATTTATCTTTTTGAAGACCGGTACCTCGCCCTGAAACATCAGTATGGTACAGAGGTAGAATTTTTCCGCTCTGATTTTACCGAGGGTGATCTATCCATACGCTGGATAAAAGAATCGGCCCTGCTGAAAGTGAATGATCCAAAAATCATCGAAAGCACCACGCTGGAATTTAAGAAAGAGAAAATGCTTGCCGTTGCGTGCATTCCGCTGGAAGGGCGCGGGTTTACCGCCGGCGTGGTTATTATCGCCAGCAGGGACGAACGAAAATTTGAGGCGCGGAAAATCCCTCTCACGCAGGCATTCGGCAACCAGATCAGCGTTGCGTTGCAGAACGCATCACTGTTCGAGCAGGTGAAGCGGTCGGAACAATTATATCTCGACCTTTACGAACATTCACCCGATATGTACCATAGTGTGAATCAATTCGGCATCATTATCAGCTGTAACCTTACGGAGAGTCAGATGCTGGGCATTCCGAAGGAAGAAATTATCGGAAAGTCGCTGTTGAACCTCTATCCTGCCTCCCAGCACGAACATGTCCGGAATAATCTGAAGAAGATTTTCGAATTTGGAAAGGAACTGAAAGGCATCGAAGAGCAATTGCAGCGAAGAGATGGGAGCCTGATCGATGTGAGCGTCAATACCTCGATTGTTCATGATGGTCAGGAGAGAGCTATACTCGCACGTATTGTGCTTCGGGATATCACAGAGAAAAATAAGATGGAGGAAAAAATTCTTCAGGCGCAAAAAATTGACAGTATCGGCAGCATGGCGGGAGGAATTGCTCATAATTTCAATAACATTCTTACCTCAATCCTTGGGTCTGCATCAATCATGCGCCGTAAAATTAAAGATGACGCGCGTTGGACGAAGTACGTCGATTTGATCGAAGCAGCATCGCGGCAGGGGGCATCCTTGACGCGGCAAATCCTTACCTTTGCGCGAAAATCGAATACACATACGCGACTGGTCAATATGAACATCGTCATCGATGACACGATCCGGTTGTTCGAAGCGACGGCGCCGCGGTCTATCCACATCAAATGCAATCTTTTGCCTGAGCAGGCAATTGTTGAGGGGGATGAGGGACAACTCAAGCAAACGATTTTGAACATTTGCCTGAACGCACGAGATGCGATGCCCAACGGCGGCGTTCTGGTCGTTCAATCCAGACTTGCAACAGTTGATGATACCGAAGCGCAACAATTTCCAGACGGAAAGCCTGGGGAATACGTGGTGGTATCTGTTGCCGATTCCGGCACAGGTATCCCGGTCGCCATCCGTAATCAGATTTTTGAACCATTTTTCACGACAAAGGACGCGGGAAAGGGAACCGGTTTAGGACTTTCAGTCGTTTACGGTGTTGTCAGAAGCCACAACGGGTATGTCCATGTTGAGAGTGAGGTGGATAGCGGCACAGTGTTCACCATCTACCTGCCGCGTGTTACCGAAGTGCGTGTCCAACAACCGGTTCAAACATCCAAAACTGAGATTGTCGGCGGCACAGAACGTATCCTCTTAATCGAAGATGAAATCTCTGTCGGTGAAGTAGGTTTCGAGATCCTTAAGGATTTGGGATACGACGTCGCCGTTGCGCGTAACGGCAGGGAAGCACTTGAAAAAATAGCGGAAGCAAGCCCTCCGTTCGATGCCGTCATTTTAGATATGAATATGCCCCGGATGGGAGGCCGTGCGACATTTAAACGTATTAAAGAACAATCTCCTTATGTGAAAGTGTTGGTGTGCAGCGGCTATAGCACCGTGATGCTGGATGATGGAAAATTTGTGGAAGCCATCGACGGGTTTATACAAAAACCGTATGAGCTTTCGGAATTAGCACAAAAAGTGCGGAAGATCCTCGACATGAGATTAGTCTCCTCACATGCGGTCCGGTAATGGAAGGCGTGTGAATCGGCAATGAGCTCTATCGGTGAACAACTTCGCCACGCGCGTGAGAGCCTGGGACGTTCGTTGGACGAAATCGCGGCGACGACCCGCATTAACAGAAAGTTCCTTGAGGATATCGAACGGGGAGCATATTCCACCTTGCCGCAAACATATATTCGGGCTTTCATTCGTGCGTATGCGAATGAAGTAAATCTGGATGCACAACTGCTGCTGAAAGATTTTGAGGCGACTGGCGAACAGAACATCACTCAGGAGACGAACAATATACCGGATACCGCCGACATCCGGAGTGATCATCGTTCAAGAGTTAATGAAGAAACGCATTCAATATCTGCGGTACGAACCGGAGGAAAACAATCCAAAGTGTTGTTCGTCTTTTCGATACTTCTCTTAGCGGGGCTGGCAATATCTCTTTACTGGATGCATCAGCAGCATACACCGCAACCAGTTCACGAAATTGTTTTTCAGGATGTCATGAAAGAATGGGAGGCGAAAAATAATCAATCGTTTCATCCGGACACGAGTCGCTCGGATTCCGTGAATAAAAGCGCACATGCCGACAGTCTATCACTTCTCGGTATTGCAACAGATACTGTGTGGGTTCGGGTTATTGTCGATAAATCCGCCCCGCGCAAACTAACCCTCAAACCAAAGCAGCGACTAATGTTAAAAGCCAAAGATAAATTCACTATTTCGATGGGGAACGCCGGAGCGGTGGTATTTACGCTCAATGGCAAATCGGTCGGAGCGCTCGGTAAACAAGGTGAACCGGTTGAAAACATTACTCTGGGAAGGGAAACGATAGCGCGACTTCAAAAAAAATCTTCGCACGAGCAATAATGCCATCTTCACCCCGTAACGTGAAAGAACGAGTACAGAGTTTGCGCGAAGAACTGCACCGCCATGATTATTTGTATTACGTTCTCGCCCAACCAAAGATATCCGATGAGGAGTATGACAAGCTCATGCGTGAGTTGCAGACGCTCGAAGCTCAGCGTCCCGACCTTATTACACCGGATTCCCCGACGCAGCGAGTTGGCGGAGAGCCGACGAAGGAATTTCCGACAGTTACCCACTCCTCTCCGATGTTAAGCCTTGCCAATTCCTATAATGAAGAAGAAATCCGTGATTTCGATAAACGTGTGAAATCGTTGCTTCGCAACGAACCATTTGCGTATGTCTGTGAATTAAAGTTTGACGGTGTTTCCCTCAGTTTAACGTACGCCGGCGGCGTACTCGTTCGCGGTGCAACAAGGGGTGACGGCGTGCAGGGAGACGATATCACCGGTAATGTCAGGACAATCAGGTCTATTCCTCTCCGGCTGGAGAGCCATACATCCGGGATACAAGATTGCGAGGTTCGCGGTGAAGTAATTATGTTCAAGAAAGATTTTCAGCGAATGAATAAAGAACGAGAACGAGCGGGGGAGAAGATGTTCATTAATCCAAGGAACTCTGCTGCTGGTACGTTGAAAATGCAAGACCCCAGGATAGTTGCCAGTAGGCCGCTAAAATTTTATGCATATTTTTTACGATCGGTTAAATCACAGCTCACCAGTCATTACCAGAATTTGCAAACTCTTCAGAAACTCGGGTTTCCCGTTGACGCTAATGCACAGCGCTGCGAATCGGTAGAGAAGGTCATTGAATTCTGGAAAGGATGGGGAGAACGGCGCGAAACATTGCCGTTCGATATCGATGGAATTGTCGTAAAGGTCGATTCATTACGGCAGCAGGTCCGGTTGGGCGCAATTGCCAAAAGTCCGCGATGGGCAATTGCGTTCAAGTTTGCTTCGCGAAAAGCCGAAACAAAACTTAATAATATTATTCTTCAGGTTGGAAGGATCGGTACGATAACGCCTGTTGCCGACCTTGAACCGGTATTTCTCGGAGGCACGACTGTCAGCAGGGCAAGTCTCTACAATATGGACTACATTCGTGAGCTTGACGTGCGGGTTGGTGATACGGTTGTTGTTGAAAAAGGGGGAGATGTTATTCCCAAAGTCGCTTCGGTAGTAAAAGAAAAAAGGCCAAGAGCAGCGAAGTCGTTTCGATTTCCGGAAAAGTGTCCGGAATGCGGTTCGAAATTGGCGCGCCCGGAGGATGAAGTAAACTTTTATTGTGAAAATGACGAATGCCCGATGCAGATCCGTGGAAGAATTGAACATTGGGCTTATCGCGGTGCAATGGATATTGAAGGATTGGGTGAAGCGGTTGTCGATCAGCTTGTTACACACGGTTTTGTTAAGAATGTCGCGGACCTCTACGATTTACATAAGTACCAGGACCGCCTAGTGAGCCTGGAACGATGGGGAGAAAAGAGCGTACAGAATCTGATTGAAGGAATTGAAAACAGCAAGCAAAAGCCTTTTCACCGAGTGTTGTTTTCCATCGGTATTCGACATGTGGGAGCAGGAGTCGCTCAGGTGCTTGCCAATCAATTCCATTCGATTGAGGAATTGAAAAAAGCTTCACAGGATGAACTGGAAGACGTATATGAAATCGGTCCGAAAATTGCGGAGAGCATCCATCGGTTCTTCCGGGATAAACGGCATCTTGAAATCACCGAGCGCCTGCGCAAAGCCGGACTCAAATTGTCTCTCGATAAGAAATTGGTAAAAGGCAAACTGGCGGGACAAACTTTTGTACTGACCGGAACGCTCGCCACCATGTCGAGGGAACAAGCGAAAGAGCGTATTGAAAAGATGGGTGGCCGGGTGGCGTCAAGCGTCTCAAAAAACGTTGATGCAGTCATTGTGGGAGAAGAAGCGGGCTCTAAACTCGATAAGGCAAAGAAACTTGGTGTCGACCTTTGGGATGAAAAAAAATTCTTATCACAACTTGGATTGAAGAAAGGATGACTTCAAACAAGTATGCTTGAGCGGACACTCGCAAAGTTAGGATTGGAATTTGCAAAACTGCAATTCCGGTGGGATGTCGATGCTGTCCAGCCGATGACAGATTTTCTTACAGGTTCGAACAATGTATTAATCACTCTGCCGCTCGGCTACGAAGAAGCTGTTCTCGCGGGGAATGCCATGCGCGCGTTCCGTAACCGATTGAATCATCTCCATTTAACAGTCATTAATAACAGTACCCGGGCAACATCTCTTATCGATTTTTCGAAGTGTGAGGTCATTCGGCTCGACCCCGTCGATGTTAACCGGTTTTCTTTACCGACAAAAAAAGTTCTGCAGAGAATCTTTCAACGCCAGTATGATGTTGCCATCGATATGAATCTTGACTTCGTCCTCCACACTGCGTATATTTGCAAAGCGTCCAGGGCAAAAGTGCGTGTGGGATTCAATTACCCGGGTTCGGATATGTTCTTTAACGTACAATTGAATTTCGATAAGCAACATCCCAAAAAAATCCTTTACGAAAAGTTTGCATCATGCATGGCAATGTTTTGATGATTCTGTTACAGAAGAAATGAAATTCACTGTAGAAAAAAATGGCAAATCAACCGTACTGAAGCTCCATGGGAGGAAGCTCGACACTTCTGTTTCACCCGACCTCAAAGCTGAGTTTCTTGTTCTCTGCAAGCCGAAAGTAACGGAAAAATTGATTGTCGACATGAAAGAAGTTCAATTCTGTGACAGCAGCGGTTTAAGCGCACTGCTGATTGCTGACCGCGCCATGCGCGAACACGGAGGCAGCGTCCACCTTGTGCATGTCCACAAAAAAGTTCTTGATCTGATGAAGATTTCTATGCTCGACCGTGTCTTCACAATCAACCCGACGATTGCAGACGCGATTAAAAACTGACAAGGCTCTCCTCAAGTTTTTCATTACCTCTCCAAAGATGTAGAGATGGGTTTTTCGACCATTGACTACTTCATTGTCGTAGGTTATCTCGTAGGCGTTGCAGTTATAGGGACGTACATTTCCGGAAAACAATCTACTCCGTTCGATTACTTCCTCGGCGGCAAATCCATGTCCTGGTGGTCTGTAGGCTTTTCCATTGTCGCCAGTGAAACAAGCACCCTGACGTTTATCAGTATTCCCGGACTTGCGTACAAGAGTGACATGCATTTCCTTCAGCTTGCATTCGGCTATTTCATCGGGCGACTGCTTGTCAGCATCATCTTTATACCTGCCTACTATAACGGGAATTTGGAAACAGCATACGACTTTATCGGCAAGAGGTTTGGTATTCCGCTCAGAAAATTTACATCTACAGTCTTTATTGTCACGCGTCTCCTCGCGTCAGGAGTACGTCTGTTTGCGACGGCTATTCCTGTCCATATCATCACGGGTTTTGATTACCCGACAAGTATTTGTATTATCGGAATATTCACCCTCATGTATACATACCTCGGCGGGTTAAAAGCAGTCGTTGCTATGGATGTCGTCCAGTTGTTCATTTATCTCACCGGTGCAGTCGCTTCGATGGTTATCATCCTTCATCACCTTCCAAACGGATGGGCAGATGTCGTGCGTTTCGCAACTGTCCATGGAAATAAATTCGAAATCTTTAATCTTCACCCTGCAGAAAATGTCTGGATGTTTTTGTCGTCACCGTACACCCTCCTTGGAGGGTTGATTGGCGGAACATTTCTCACCATGGCGTCGCATGGAACGGATCAATTACTTGTCCAGAGGTTATTAGGATGTAAAACAAAATGGGACAGTCAACGGGCGCTTATGCTTGATGCAGGATTTATTGTCATTCAGTTCGCTTTTTTTTTAATACTTGGTTTATGTCTGTTTGCGTTTTACGGGGGTGCCCCTTTCCAGCAGATCGGGTTGAAATTGTCGGATGAGATTTTTCCAAAATTCATTGTGGAAAATTTGCCTGCGGGAATCGCGGGGCTAGTAATTTCAGGTGTTCTTGCGTCGGCAATGGGGAGCCTTTCGTCATCCATTAGCTCCCTCGCCTCTTCAACCTATCTGGACCTGTTTAAGATGACGGCGGCGGGGAATTCGCTGGATTCAAGAAAAGAGCTCATCTGGTCGCGGTTGTTTACCCTTCTCTGGGGAATTATTCTTATTGGAGGGGCAATGCTTTTTACGGACACGAAGAACCCGGTTGTTGAATTAGGCCTGAAAATTGCGTCGTTTACATATGGCGGTTTGTTAGGTACGTTTTTTCTTGGACTACTTTTCAAAAAAGTTTCTCAGGGAGATGCATTTATCGGATTTATTGCAGGGATCCTGATGATGGTCTACGTGCTGGTATCGACGACAATTGATTACACGTGGCATACATTCATCGGGTGCCTGACCACAGTTATTATCGGAAATATGATTTCGGTCATCCGCAGGCAACGAATCGATCATCATATATCGAGGGTTTTATGCAGTTGACGACTATAGATTGGCTTGTTATAGGGCTCTATTTCCTGTTCAATATCGGGGTCGGCATGTATTTCAGAAAGCGTGCGACGACGAGCGTGAATGATTTTTTTATTTCTGGAAGGAACGTGAGCTGGTGGCTCGCGGGGACATCGATGGTCGCAACGACATTTGCCGCCGATACGCCGCTTGCCGTCACGGGGCTTGTTGCCCGGTACGGCATTGCAGGCAACTGGCTCTGGTGGAGCATGCTCTTCAGCGGTATGCTCACAGTATTTTTCTATGCCCGCCTGTGGCGGCGTGCAGGAGTGCTGACGGACGTCGAGTTTGCCGAGATTCGATATAGCGGCAAACCGGCTACGTTTCTTCGCGGGTTCCGTGCATTGTACCTCGGTCTTCCTATCAATCTGATTATTATGGGATGGGTAAATCTCGCTATCGTTAAAATTATGATGCTCGTTCTTGGGGTCAATAAAGTCGAGGCGCTTATCATCGCGCTGGGCATGATGGTTATCACCGCTTCTATCTCGACAATATCCGGACTGTGGGGCGTTTTATGGACGGATCTTTTCCAGTTTGTTCTGAAGATGGGGATGGTTATCCTTCTTGCCGTCGTTGCGGTTCATGCTACCGGTGGGTTGGGAAGTTTGAAGGAACAACTGCTTCAGATTGAAGCGAGCAGGAACGCTTCAGGTTCCGTTCTTTCATTTTTTCCGGATCTGAATTCTACATGGATGCCATTTATTACCTTTTTTGTCTACATCGCGGTCAACTGGTGGGCGTCATGGTATCCCGGTGCGGAGCCGGGAGGTGGGGGATATGTTGCCCAGAGGATTTTCTCTGCGAAGAATGAAAAACACTCTCTTCTAGCGACGTTATGGTTCAACATTGCACACTATGCTCTCCGTCCCTGGCCCTGGATTTTAGTAGCTCTTGTGGCAATGGTACGTTACCAGCACGACCCGGCGTTTGCAGCAGACCCTGAATCCGGTTATATCCGTGTGCTTGTATCCGACCTGCCCGTATCTCTTCGCGGTCTGATGCTCGCAGCGTTTGCTGCGGCATACATGTCGACTATCGGAACGCAACTTAATTGGGGGGCGAGTTATCTGGTGAATGATGTGTACAGACGGTTGCTTGTCCGAACGCGGGATGAGAAGCATTATGTCTCTGTTGCCCAGTTTGCAACTGTATTGTTGATGATCCTTTCGGCAGTTGTGACATATTTCATGGGTTCGATTGAAAATGCGTGGAAATTTTTGATTGCTATAGGGGCGGGAACCGGACTTGTCTACATATTGCGCTGGTTCTGGTGGCGTATCAATGCATGGAGTGAAGTTTCGGCAATGGTGGGGGCGCTTGTAACCTCACTCTCATTACAATACATTTTTCACTTTGATGAAAGCAAACCGGTAGAGTTTGCCTATATGTTGCTAATCACCGTTGCAGTCACTTCGGCAATCTGGTTGACCGCAACATTTCTTACAAAACCAGAGCCTCGAGAAGTCTTGGTGAAATTTTACCGCAGGGTGCGCCCTTCAGCGATGTTTTGGGGACCTATTGCCCGGGAGGCATCGGACGTTACTCCGCAACATGGCGGCTTGTTCAATCTCATCGATTGGCTTTGCGGAGTTGTGATGATTTATGCATTTCTGTTTGGAGTGGGCAAGGTAATTCTTGGTGAACCCACGCTCGGCGTTATATATATTGTTGCCGGGATTATGTTCGGCGGAATTATATACCGCGACCTTAACCGTAGAGGATGGGAAAAGGTCGCAGAGTAATAGTCTTACTTTTTCATTCGAGCTAAAATCTCTTCGATTTCGTCCATCACACGATTCATTTTCTTCATCGTGAGTTCCAGCGGTTGAGACGTGGTCATATCAACACCCGCGTCTTTCAGAAGGTCAATCGGATACTTCGACCCGCCTGCTGATAGGAACGCGAGGTAGCTTTGTGTTGCTTTTTTGTCTCCACTCAATATTTTTTCCGACAGTGCGGCTGAAGCAGTAAACGACGTCGCGTACTGGTACACATAAAAATTGTAATAGAAGTGTGGGATGAATGCCCATTCCGATTTGATTTCATCGTCGACGATACATACCCCCTTGTCGTGCCCGTAATATCTTTTTGTGATTTCCATATACATGTCGTTGAGCCGGTCACCCGTTAACGCCTCCCCCCGTTCCGCTGCCTCGTGCATTTTGAGTTCGAATTCGGCAAACTGCGACTGCCGGAATACAGTTCCTTTAATGCCTTCAAGATAATTGCCAAGCAGGGAGAGTTTTTCCTTATCATCCTTTATTTGCTTCAGCATATAATCGATCAATAACGCTTCATTAAATGTGGATGCGACTTCCGCGACAAATATCGGGTAATCGGCAGTCGGGTAGGGCTGAGTTTTGTTCGAGAGGTAACTCTGCATGGTATGACCGAGCTCGTGAGCTAATGTGCTCATATCATCGTACTTCTCATTGTAGTTCAACAACAAATATGGATGCACATCATATGCCCCTCCCTGCATATATGCGCCGGCCCGTTTTCCCTCTGTGGGAAAAAAATCGACCCATCGTTCGTTGAACGCACGCTGCATTGCCTTCGCGTATTCCGTCCCCAGCGGTTTCACTGCGGAGAGAACATTCTTTTGTGCTTCCTCAATTGAGTACTGCAGTGTCACTCCGCTGACCAGCGGTGCATACAGGTCGTAGTAATGCAAGGTGTCAACTCCGAGAATCCGCTTACGCAGATTCAGATACCGGTGGAAGGTGGGGAGGTTAGCGTTTACACCATCGACCAGGCTGTGATATACCTGCACTGGGATATTGTTCCCGTCCAATGCGCGTTCGACAGATGAATCGTATTTCCTTGCCTTAGCGTAAAACATGTGGCTCTTGAGGTTGGAATTCATTGTTGTGCCGAACGTGCGCCGGTAATCGTTGAGTTTTCCAAAAAATGTTGCAAAAACTTTCTTCCTGTCTTCTCTGTTCGCAGCAGGGCGAAGTCGGTTGAATGTTGCTTTATCCAATTTTACCGTCGAGCCGTCGGCTAAGGTGATATCAGGATAAGGAAAATCGGCATCAGAGAAGATGCCGAAGATTGAACTGGGCGCATCCGCCATAAGTCCAGCATTGGCGATGATTTTCTCTTCTCCTTCTGTCCCCGTATGGTCTTTTGTTCTCAGAATGTCATCGAGGCCATGCCGGAAAACTTCCAATCCTTTTTCCTGTCCAATAAGAGACATGACGGCAGTTCGATCCATCTTGAGAATTTCGGGGCGAATGAATGAAGCTTTGTCGCCGTAGTCGGTACCCAGCTGGTTCATCTCCTGTGACATCGCTTCATATTTTGAGTCGCGCGTATCCTGGTCGCGACTCAGGCCTGCGTAAATAGCCAGACGGGCAAGAGTCTTGGAAAGGTCGCTATCGAGCTTGAGGCAGGTAAGCAGTTGTTGTGCAGATTGACCGAGAGTTCCCTTGAACGTGAGAATCTTCTGGGATTCAGTGGAGAAATTTTTCTTCGCTTCCTGCCATGCATCGTCGCTCGGGTAGAGGTCTTTAAGATTCCATTTGTATTTTTCAGGGACCCTCGACCGGTCGCGTTCTTCGGAATTCATGGATTCAACACTGAAAAGGAGTGCAAGTAAGAACAATACGAAACTGCGCATAGTGCCGTCTTTCGCATAGTGATAGGTGGATGAGTTGTTATACTGTTACGATTTCGTAAGGATGAAGTTGCGTCGACGGGGAACAATATATGAAATTTTTATGAACATTATCAGAAATTTGGAAATGTGTCAGATGACTCCTGAAGAAAAGAATTCTATCTAATCTGCATCATTTTTTGTGGTAGAGAAAATCCGCGATTTAAGAGTATAAGAATTCAACACCGGGTGCTGCTTCCGCTACATTGATTTTGATTCTATGCAGCCCCTGTTTTTTGATGTCGTTCAGCACGTCTCGTAACCTTGCTTCTCTCTCAACTTCTTGCCATATTTATGTAAAGTTTATTAGTTCGGTGTCAGAATAACGTTTTTTTTGAAAATGTGGAGTAAGTTCTTCAACGACGGGAAGCTCAAGGATAACCTTATCGTTAAAATTGCGATAGGTTTAATCTTACTGGTTCTTGTCGTCCTCATGTATCCATACGGTGAATCCCTGGAACCCAGCAGCACAGTCGGAACAATCTGGGCGGATAAAGACCTTATTGCGCCCTTTGCTTTCCCGATTTACAAAGATACTCGTGAGTATGATAAAGAAGTAGAAGAAGCCGCGCATTCGGTCTATCCCATTTTCGACCGCAATGATACAGTCCAGCAATCGCAAATCGAAAGTCTTCGCGTAATTATTGGAACACTCCGGACAATCGCTGATGCGCGCGCACGGTGGCTGAAGTTTCATGCAGCCAGTGATTCCATTCTCGTTGAAAAAAATGTTTTACGCTGGCATCTGATTCTCAGTGCGTCGGAACTGAATGAACTCGCGCACTTAAGAGACGGTGCAAAAACAAATATTGGCGGCGTGCTTACACAACTAGAGAAACGACTCCCCGGTATTATGCTTGAGGTGTATCGTAGTGGGTTGGTCGACCAGGCAAAAACCCATCAATCGACTTCATCATTTATTGTGCGCAAAGGGACGGCGGAGGAGATCGTTCAATTCTCCAAAGTATTGGATGTACAGGAAGCAAACAACTTTGTGCGGTCGAGGTTGAGCGGGTTGTTCCGGGAAAATGATGGAGTTGTCCTTGCCGAAAAAATAACGGGCACCGTTCTTCATCCGAATCTTCTCTTCAATGAACATGAAACCAACCGGGCGATTCAGATCGCACGGGAGAACGTCGCCCGGTCGACAGGGTTCGTTCAACAGGGAGAGCATATTATTAATTCCCGGGAGAATATTACGGAAGAAGTCAAGCTGAAACTTGATTCATACTACAAAGTGAGAGCGGAGCGGGGAGCTGATCGCAGCGTTGTGACACAGCGGTTCGGTGTCCTGCTCCACGCCGCGCTTATCCTTGGCCTCTATGGAACGTATCTCTTTCTCTTCCGCAAAAAAATTTTTCATAACAATGCAATGCTGGCGTTAATCGGGTTATTGATAGTGATGGAAGCGTGGTTCGGTTATCTTTCCGTAACGTTGGATGTAACTCAGCCGATTCAGTATCTCATCTTTATCCCGGCAGCGTCGATGCTTCTGGCGATTATTTTCGATTCCCGGGTGGCGTTTTATGGAACCGTTGCAATGTCCTTCCTGCTTGCCGGCATACGCGGGAACGATTATACCATCGCGCTCATTTCATTCGTCGCGGGAACCGTTGGAGCATATTCAGTGCGTGACATTCGCAATCGCACACAAATTTTTCGGTCACTCTTTTTTATTTTCTGGGGATACGCGTTAGCAATTGTTGCCTTCGCGCTGCAACACTTCGAATCGTTGAACAATGTCCTTACCGAGTTGACGTTCGCGCTGGTGAACGCAGCTTTTTCAACGGTTATTACATATGGATTGTTAATGTTGTTTGAGCGGTCATTCAAAATAACGACCGATCTTACGCTTCACGAATTATCGAACTTTAACCACCCGCTGTTACGACTTCTTTCCGAGAAGGCGCCCGGAACATTTCATCACAGCACAACTCTTGGCAGTCTCGCGGAAGCGGCAGCAGAAGCTATCGGAGCAAACCCTATCCTTGCGCGGGTGGGAGCGTATTTTCACGACATAGGTAAAATTAACAAGCCGGAATATTTTGTAGAAAACCAGATCGGGACGATCAACCGCCACAACCGGCTTCGGCCGCGCATGAGCGCACTTATCATCTCCGCCCATGTCAAAGAAGGAGTTGAACTTGGACGGGCGTATGGCCTTCCCGAGAAAGTTCTTGATTTTATTCCGCAACATCACGGGACAACAAGAATGTCGTATTTCTTCGATAAGGCATTAAAACAGGCGGCAGCAAGAAAGAACCCGAAGGACGTTATTAACGAGGAGGATTTTCGGTACCCGGGCCCTAAACCACAGTCGAAAGAAGCCGGTATTGTTATGCTTGCCGATTCAGTCGAAGCATCGACACGCTCAATCACGGAGATGACACCCCAGCGTCTTGAAGGTGCAATTGAAAATATGATTAAACAGCGATTTATCGAGGGACAGCTCGACGATTGTGAATTGACATTGCGCGACCTGACAAAAATTAAGGAAGCATTCCTTCATATTCTCATTGGTATACATCACCAGCGCATCATTTATCCCGAGCAGCAGCAACAGGCGCCCGCGGTACAGGAGCAAAGAGAACCGGAACAACCAGTTCCCCAGCAACCGTCGGTCGGGCAGATATCGCATGAAGAATTACCGAAATCTCCCGGGCAGTCCACGGCTGAAACAACGGCACTGAGTGAACCCGGACAGCAACCTCTGCCAACCGATCAATTCCAATGAAGCAGCATCTGAGCACATACATACATTTTCTCGAGCTCGAAAAAAATGCCTCCGCAAATACGGTCGCTTCATATAAACTCGACCTGGTGCGGTATCTGGAGTATCTTGAAGTGCGGAAAATCACTTCCCCCAACCGTGTTAAGGAACAGGATGTTGTTGGGTTTCTGGCGATGCTGCATGAAATCGGCCTGTCGCCACGGAGCATAACCCGGAACGTTTCTACAATCAAGGGATTTCATAAATTTCTTCTAGGTGAAGGTGCGGCGAAAACTATTCCGACAGAGCATATCGAGCCTCCAAAGCTTTCAAAAACTCTTCCGGACGTTTTAAATCAGAATGAAGTGGATGCGATTCTCAACCAGCCGAACACGATGGAACCCATGGGCATTCGCGACAAAGCAATTCTCGAAACAATGTATGCGACAGGCATGAGGGTATCTGAGCTGACACAATTACGGCTTTCTAACGTCTCCAGTGATGACGGTATCGTAAGGGTTTTTGGGAAGGGTTCAAAAGAACGGTTAGTGCCGATTGGTCGGTCGGCGCTGGATTGGATAAACAGATACGTCCGCGAAACACGAATGGCGTTATCAAAAAAGGGCCGTGGGAAGGACGCGTTGTTCTTGAATGTCCGGGGAACACCGTTGTCGCGCATGGCGATCTGGAATATCGTTCGGACATATACCCAGAAAGCCGGCATCACTAAGGATGTTCATCCTCATACATTCCGGCATTCATTCGCAACACATTTACTCGAAGGCGGGGCGGATCTGCGAGCCGTCCAAGAAATGCTGGGGCATTCAGATATTTCGACGACAGAAATTTATACTCATATCGATAGAGAATATTTAAAGGAAGTCCACCGAACTTTTCACCCGAGGGGGTGAGGATTGGAGTATGTCATGAAAGCGACGTATGGAAACATACGAACAACAGCAGATCTCCGTCGGGAGATTGTAGGGATCAACACGAAGGTCCCTTTGCTTGATGGCTCATCCCGGAGATATATATTCCTGGATAATGCTGCAAGCACGCCGACATTCCGTAGCGTGCTTCGGACGATCGAAGAATTTATGCCATGGTACTCAGGTGTTAATCGGGGCCTCGGATTCAAAGCGGTTGTTTCTACGGAAGTGTACAATCAAACCCATCGCGCTGCAGGTGAATTTGTCGGCGCGGACCTGAGTCAGAATGTTGTACTGTTTGGAAAAAACACGACGGAATGTGTCAACCAGCTTTCCAGGCATTTTCATTTTCTCGAGAATGATATTGTATTGACAACATTAATGGAACACCATTCAAACGATCTCCCGTGGCGGAAATATGCTAAAGTAATTCATTCGGGAATTCTCGATGATGGTTCCGTTGACCTGGCCGCTCTCCGGCAACAGCTGAAAATCCATGCCGGGAAAATCAAACTTGTCGCAATCAGTGGTGCATCGAATGTCACGGGAATTTGCAATCCGGTACATGAAGTTGCTGAATGGGCTCACGAGATTGGCGCAAAGATATTCGTGGATGCTGCTCAACTCGTCGCTCATCGTCCGGTAAATATTTTACCGAATGACCATCCTCAACATATCGATTTTATTGCATATTCCGCTCATAAACTTTATGCTCCTTTCGGCATCGGTGTACTTATCGGACCGTCCGAGTTCTTCGCAGGCGATACGCCGGATTTTGTCGGCGGCGGCACGGTTTCGTATGTCGGTATTGATGAGGTCGAGTGGACCGGGCTTCCTCATCGCGAAGAGGCGGGAAGTCCGAACGTTGTCGGTGCGGTTGCACTTTCCGAATCGATTGCCATGCTGCGATCCGTCGGTATGCAGGCCATAGCAGATCACGAACACCATCTTCTTGAATATGCAATTCCGAAAATGGAAAAACTTCCGGGAGTCCTGATCTACGGACCGGTCCGGAATGTGAAGAACAAAGTCGGCGTTATCCCATTTAATATTGAAGACATGGATCATTCTCTCGTAGCGACCATTCTCAGCACCGAAGGAGGCGTGGGAGTGAGAAACGGGAATTTCTGCGCCCAGGTATACATGCGTGCACTCCTACATGTTTCCCAGGAAGATGAGAAAATGAAACGCGCTTCCCGATGCGATAGCCCGATTCTTCCGGGGATGGTGCGTGCAAGTTTCGGCTGCTACAATAATGAAGAGGATGTTGATATTTTCCTCGATATGCTTGATCGTGTGTGCCGAAAGGAATACCGCGGCAGATATTCCATCGACCCTCTCTCCGGTATGTATGTTGCCGAGGGATTCAATATCCAACCTGCGGAATATTTTCAGCGTCTGCGTAAGCTTGAGGAGGGAACGCTCATTGCAGAGGCAGGGACGTTATAACTATCATGATTGAATATTACCATAATCCCAAATTACCTGAATGACAGACCAACTTTACGTCCTGCCCATTTTATTGTTTTCTGTTGTTGTTCATGAACTTTCACATGGATTAATGGCGTTGCGCCTTGGCGACACGACGGCGCGGGATATGGGGCGGCTGACACTGAACCCCATTCCTCATATCGATATGATCGGTTCGATTATCGTTCCGCTGTTTTCCCTGCTGGTGTCCGGAAGAGTGTTCATCGCCTGGGCGAAGCCTGTCCCGGTAAACCCTCTCAATTTTTCTAACTATCGGAGGGATGATATTCTGGTCTCGGTTGTCGGACCGGTTTCAAATCTTCTTATGTCACTTATCTGTGCTGTGATGGTTATTATTATCGCGCGCCTAGCACCCCTTGTCGAAACGTTTGGCGTTCCTATGCTCGACAACGGAATCGGATTCCTTCTCAAGATGTTTTATGGGGGGATTGTCTTGAATGTGGTCCTTGCAGTTTTTAATCTTATCCCCGTACCGCCGCTCGACGGTTCTCATGTCGTTGCCTCAATCTTACCCGATGAGATGAGCCACCAATACCGGAGTATCGGGTTTTTTGGAATTTTTATTATTTTGATGCTGATGCGCTGGCAGCCATTCGCAACACTGTTTCAGGCGATCATAGGATCGCTGGTGTATCCGTTCGACGTTCTCGTTCACGTGTTTATCTGAGTGTAGATGAGAAGAGAACGACGAATAGTACTCCTTGCGGAAGGGAATTTTAGTCCCCTCGAATCAAAAACGGCAAATCAAACGATTCGCTATCTCCCTGATCAGGTCGTTGCGATCATCGACAGCACACAGGCAGGTCGAACAGCACAGGAAGTGTTGGGATTTGGAGGAAACATCCCTGTTGTTTCGGATCTTCACACATCTTTGTCAAAAAACCCCGACACACTTGTTATAGGAATTGCACCCGCGGGCGGGCGTCTGCCGGAATCGTGGCGTACAATTCTTCATGAAGCAATTGAGAACCGATTGTCTATCGTCAATGGGTTGCATACATATTTTTCGGAGGATAAAGAGCTTCATCGCCACGCACAGATGAAGAACGTGGAGTTAATTGATTTAAGGGGAGTTTCTCCTGAATATGAAGTGATTGCAAAAGGGAGCTGGAAAACCCGGAATGCAAAAACCATACTGACAGTCGGGACGGATTGCAACGTCGGGAAAATGACGGCGTCGCTGGAACTTCATCGTGAATTTCTTCGTCGCGGGTTAAATTCTGATTTTTTGGCAACAGGCCAGACAGGTATTCTTCTCGATGGACGAGGTATTGCCGTCGATTCGGTTGTGAGTGACTATGTTGCAGGAGCAATTGAGATGGAGGTCGATAAGCGGGTCGCTGAAGGCAGAGAGTTTATTCACATCGAAGGGCAGGGCGCGTTAACGCACCAGGGATACTCGGGCGTCGCACTCGGTTTGATGCATGGTGTTATGCCTGACGCAATGATCCTTGTTCATCATCCTGTCCGTCATGTCGATGATTATGATACCGCTATCGATGATATTCGCAATATTATCAAGTTGCATGAATCAATGCTTGCAAAGTTCAAACCTTCAAAGGTTATGGGTATTGCGATGAATACCGTTATGATGACGAGTCACCAAATTAATGTTGCAAAGAAGCAATTGGAGGAACTCTCGGGGTTACCTGTCGCAGATGTTCTGACAAACGACGTCGGAAAACTCGCCGATGTTCTCCTGAAGAATTTTCAAACAGCTGAATACATAACCGTATAATATGATCGTAATGAAATTTGGCGGCACATCCGTGGAGGATGCCGAAGCAATCAAACGAGTGATCGGCATCGTTAAACGTGAGGCGTATCGCCAGCCCCTTGTTGTTGTGTCGGCTTGTGCCGGGGTAACGAATGATTTACTCCAGACCGCACACAATGTTCGCGATGGAAGCGAGGGCAAAGCGCTTGCAATCCTGGACAGGCTTCTCAATCGCCACAAAAATATCGCCGAAGCTCTGACCGGGGGTGAACGGCACACTTCTCTTCTGACCGCCATTGACAGCTTGTTTCAGGAGTTACGGAACCTTGTTCGTGGAGTGCATCTTCTCGGTGAGCTTACTAAACGATCGGCCGATACGTTCATGAGCTACGGCGAGCGATGTTCCTCGCTCGTTATTCACGCCGCCATGCAGGAAGAGGGTGTAGAATCGCGATTGGTAGACGCACGAACAGTCATGGTAACAGACAGGCAATTCGGTGCGGCACAACCGCTGACGGAAAAAATCGATGAATGTGCGAAGAAGATTTTTCTACCGGTGTTGAAGGATAAGAAGGTGATTGTTACGCAAGGGTTTGTCGGTGCCGCCGAGGACGGGACGGTAACGACTATCGGCCGCGGAGGTTCTGATTACAGTGCCGCTATTTTCGGATCAATACTGGACGCTGAGGAGATACAGATCTGGACGGACGTTGATGGAATGATGACAGCAGACCCGCGGATTGTTTCCGGCGCGAAACTCATCAGGGCAATGAGTTTTGATGAGGCTGCGGAACTCGCGTATTTTGGTGCAAAAGTCCTTCATCCAAATACAATTTTCCCTGCTGTTAAATGTAATATCCCCGTTCGCATTCTGAACTCCCGCCGGCCCGACCTTGAGGGGACAGTTATCCTTAACACGAATGCATCGAACGGTTCCGAAGTCGTAAAATCTATCGCATCCAAGAAAGGAATCACCATTATCAATGTCACTTCTTCCCGGATGCTACTGGCTCACGGTTTTCTTGCCACGTTGTTTTCGATTTTTGAAGAATATCAGAAAAGTGTGGACGTGGTCGCAACTTCGGAGGTCAGCGTTTCATTAACGATAGATAACGATAGCGGGCTTTCAGAGATTGAGAGGAAGCTGAAAGCTATAGGGGATATACGTATTGACCACGGGAAAGCAATCATCTGTATCGTCGGGGAAGGGATGAAACGCACGCCCGGAATCGCCGCCAGGATTTTCGGAGCTCTTGCCCGGGGAAATGTCAACATTGAAATGGTTTCCGAAGGCGCGTCGGAAATTAATCTGACAATTGTCATTGACGAGGAAGCTGCTGATGAAGCTGTTCGTATCCTCCATGATGAATTTTTCCGCCAGTGACATGCGATGAGCTGGACTACATGAAAGAATTTTACTTCAAAAATAATGAGCTTTGGTGTGAGAACGTTGCGGTGACAGACGCCGCAAGTCAGTTTGGAACACCGTTATACATCTATAGTAAGAATTCAATTACCGATCATTGTCGGAACATCGAACAGTCGTTTGAGGGAACCGACCATCTCTCATGTTATGCCGTGAAAGCAAACGCCAACAGAACTATTCTTACCGCTCTTGCCCGCGAAGGCATTGGAGCCGACGTCGGTTCTGTCGGTGAATTGCACGCAGCTCTGGAGGCAGGATTCCCTTCCGATAAAATTACTTTTAGCGGCGTTGGCAAACGTGACGACGAGATTGCATTTGCACTGAAGAAAAGTATCCTGTCGTTCAATGTTGAATCGGAAGAGGAGATAGCTGTTATCGATTCCATCGCAAAAGAATTAACGACGGTTGCACGGATACTGCTTCGGGTGAATTTCGATGTCGATGCGGGAACGCACCCGTACATCACGACCGGACGAAGACACAATAAATTTGGAGTAGACTGCTCGAAAGCAAAAGAGATTTTATCACGTGCGCAGTCGAGGAGCGCGATTGAAATCCTTGGTATTCACAGTCACATTGGTTCGCAAATTACTGACCCGGCAGCATTTGTTGCGGCGGCAAAGCAAGTGCTCAACTTGGTTAATGAGCTACGTGATTGCCGGATACCGGTGAGCCAGGTAAATTTTGGAGGAGGGTTTGGCGTTCAGTATCATGACTTCATCAGTCACCCGCTTCTTCCAAAGGATAACCAGCAAACAGAGGCAAGTCTTTCTACGGTAACCCTTCTGAAAGCGGCCCTCCCTGTGTTACGGCAAACCGGTTGTAAAATTCTTATCCAGCCCGGCCGTTCCATTGTTGCCCATGCTGGAATTTTAGTGACAAAAGTATTATATAGAAAAGAAAGCGGCGGAAAAATATACATTATTGTAGATGCAGGGATGAATGACCTTATCCGCCCGAGTCTGTATCAGTCATATCATCAGGTGGTACCGGTGATTCTTAAGAATGGAAATCACGAGACCGCCGATGTGGTGGGCCCGTTGTGCGAATCGGGTGATTTTTTTGCGGCAGACAGAGAATTACAAAGGTTCGAGAGGAATGATTACATGGCATTGCTCTGTACAGGTGCGTACGGTTTTGTTCTTTCATCGAACTACAATGCGCGTCCGAGGCCCGCTGAAGTAATGGTCGAGGGAAATCATACTGAACTAATACGTGAGCGTGAATCAGTATTGAAACTATAGGAAGGTTGAAGTGAATGACTCGTTATAATGTTGCCGTCGTAGGTGCTTCTGGTCTTGTCGGCGGGAAAGTGATGCAGGTGCTGGAGGAGCGAAAATTTCCGGTCGCAAGGCTGCTTCCGCTCGCTTCGCAACGATCCGCAGGGAAGACGGTAAAATTTGACGGCAAAATTATTCCTCTCGAAGTGTTGTCGGCTGACAGCTTCAAGGGGATTGATGTGGCCATTTTTTCCGCAGGCGCCTCAGTGAGTAAGGAATTCGCCCGACATGCGGTCGATGCCGGCGCACTCGTTATTGATAACAGTAGCGCCTTCCGGATGGATAATGAAATCCCGCTCATAGTGCCTGAAGTTAATCCCGACCAGATCATGCGGCATAAAGGGATCATTGCGAACCCCAACTGTTCAACGATACAGATGGTTGTGGTGTTGAAACCACTCCACAGCAAGTGGAAAATCAAACGTATCGTCGTAGCAACGTATCAGTCAGTCACCGGTGCCGGAAAACTGGGTGTCGATCAGCTTGAAGCAGAGCTTGCCCGCCAGCATACACCTGCACGTAAATTTCCACACCCTATTGCGTTCAATGTGTTGCCGCAGATTGATGTGTTTTTTGAGGACGGCTCCTCGCGTGAAGAGCGAAAAATGATGTATGAAACAAAAAAAATATTCGGTGATGACGGCATTAAAGTGACTGCCACCTGTGTCCGTGTTCCTGTCGTCGGCGGGCACAGCGAAGCCGTGAATGTTGAATTTGAGAAACCTTTCGAGCTTCATGAAGTCGTGGAAACTTTACGTCATGCGCCCGGTGTTTGTATACAAGATGACACTGGTCGCAGTATTTACCCGATGCCTATTTGGGCACATGAAAAGGATGAAGTGTTTGTCGGGCGAATCCGTTCTGACGATACGGTAAAAAATGGGTTGAATTTGTGGATAGTTTCCGATAACCTTCGCAAGGGGGCGGCGACTAATGCCGTGCAGATTGCGGAGGAATGGTTGAAACGAAAATAACGTTGTTCAAACCTTTACAAAAAAACCGAGGAGAACCTATGAAATATCTCATGTTGTGGAGTTTATTATGTTCGACTATCATGCTCGCTGCCGACCTGAAGTCTCCGGAGGTTGGATCAAACGCTCCTGCATTCACATTAAAAAATTATGACGGCAAAGAATACAGCCTGAAACAATTATTAAAAGACGATAAATTTACTGTCCTCATGTTCATTTCAACAGAGTGTCCGGTTTCAAACGGTTATAATGAGAGGATGGAGAAATTGTACGAGACTTTCAAATCAAAAGGTGTTGCCGTTGTCGGCATTAATGCAAATAAGGAGGAACAAGTTGAGAGAATTGCAGCACATGCAAAGGAACACGGGTTTAAATTTCCTGTCTTAAAAGATGTAAATAATAAAATTGCCGACCTGTATGGCGCGGCGGTGACGCCGGAAACGTACGTTATTAATTCACAGGGAAAATTGCTGTATCACGGACGCATTGATGATAGCCGTAATCTTGCTAAGGTAACATCGAACGACCTCAGTGATGCATTGGAAAAATTGCTCGCAGGAAAAGATCTCTCGGTAACGACGCCAAAAGCATTCGGCTGTTCCATCAAACGCATCAATTGAAAATAGATGAATTGTATTGTCGCGTTCCTGCTCGCGATGGCGGGACCGGTTGCGTTCAAGGGGAATGATACGTTGCCGCCGGTGGATAAAATCACCTATGATCAATTCCATGAAATCTTTCGACGTGATTCTGGTAAAGTTGTTTTGGTAAATGCCTGGGCTACATGGTGTCAACCGTGCAGGGAGGAGATGCCGGCGCTGATTCGTCTGCAGAAGGAGGTCGGGAAGGAAAATCTTTCACTGATTATCCTTTCCGCTGATGACCTCGATTCTCTTGAAGATGTCGTGCGGCCGGCGTTACGCGAATTTGGGATTGATTTCAAAACATATATCATGAATGAAAAGCAGGAAACATTCATGTCGGCAATGAATCCTGAATGGGGCGGTGCGTTTGCCTTACCGACAACGTATGTATATGACCGGCGCGGAACACTGGTCGATATGTTGGTTGGCGGAAAAAAATATGAAGATTTTAGCAAAGAGGTGACGAAACTTATCGCAAACTGACTGTTTGCATCTCGGTACCATATTTGGTATAATTATCCCGTTCCGGTTAACGGAACGGGATTTTGTTTTTGAAAGATAAATGAAGAAACCATTTCGAGAGCGAATCAAAGAAGGTCCCATCATTTGTGATGGCGCGATGGGAACATTACTCGACCTCTATGAGTATCCAGAGCTCCCGCACGAAATTCAGAACATCAAAAATCCTGATATTATTGAGCGCCTGCATCGGGAATATATCGCTGCCGGGTCGGAGATCATAGAATCGAACACGTTTTCTGCAAACCGCCTGAGGTTATCACAATTTCATCTTCAGGACAAACTGCGGGAGATTAATCTCCGGGGTGTAGAAATTGCACGCCGCGCTGCCGGAACTGATGTCTATGTCGCCGGTTCCGTCGGCCCTACTGGAATGCTGCTCGAACCGATTGGCAAAATCAAACGCCAGGAAGCAAGAGATGCATTCAAAGAGCAAATTGAGATTCTGCTTCAGGCAGGTATTGACCTCCTCATGCTTGAAACATTCGTCAGCGTTCAGGAACTCGATGAAGCTCTCTCTATTGCGAAACAACTGACGGATATTCCTGTTGTCGCACAAAAAGCGTTTGCCGAGGATGGCGCAATCCTCAGTGGATCATTCCCTATTGAAGTCATCCAGCATCTCATCGAGCAGGGCGCCGATGTTGTCGGTGCGAACTGCACCGTGGGACCACAGAGGATGTTCAGTATCATTCGGAATGTACACAAAGATGGTGTTGTTCTCTCTGCACAACCGGCGGCTGGAATTCCAACACTCCTCAACGGAAGGTCTATCTATCATACCACGCCCGATTATCTTGCGGTGTATGCAAAAGAGCTCGTGGAATCGGGTGTAACACTCATCGGTGCCTGTTGCGGCTCTACGCCGGCTCATATCCGCGCAATGGCAGAAGCAGTGAAGGGAATGAAGGTGGGGAAACCTGCTCCTACGATTGAGGTAAAGAAAGATCGCTCTTCTACATCTCCCGAGCCTCAATACTATGTTGATGCTTCACGATGGTCGAAGTTTGCCCGCAATGTCGGTAAAAAGTTTATGACCACCGTTGAACTCGATATCCCCCGCGGTTTGGATATGACGGCTGTACTTGAAGGCGCGCAATTTTGTTATGAGAGGAAAATCGATGCAGTGAACATCACCGAGGGCGCCCGGGCGCGACTGCGTATGAGCTCGGTTGCCATCTCAGTAATGATTCAACAGCGGGTTGGTATCGAGGCGATGTGCCATCGTGCAACACGCGACCACAACCTCATCGGATTGCAGGCAGAGCTGCTCGGAGCATTTGCGCTCGGGCTTCGGAACATTCTTTGCATCACCGGTGACCCGGCCGGTATCGGTGATTACCCGCATGCGCATTCAGTGTATGATGTGGATGCAGTCGGTTTAATCCGCGCAGTTAATGCGATGAATCATGGAACGGATGTTGTGGGGAATTCAATCGGGACCCCGACTTCGTTTTATATTGCATCTGCTGCCAACCCGTCTGCTGATAATCTGGACGTTGAGATCGAAAAGGCAGAGCGGAAAGTGGAAGCCGGCGTCAATATTTTTTTTACTCAGCCTCTCTTTGAGATGAAAACACTGGAAACATTTCTTAAACGTATTGAACATCTCAAAACACCGGTGATGCTGGGAATCATTCCTTTGAGAAGCTATAAACATGCTGATTTTCTTCATAACGAAGTCCCTGGGATGCGTATCCCCGAAAAATTTCGTGAGATGATGAAAAACGCCGGTGCAAATGCCGCGAAGGTTGGGGTAAAGCTGTCGATGGATTTTATCAAAGAAGCAAAACCGTGTGTTGCCGGCATCTATATGATGCCGCCGTTCCAGAAATATTATATTGTTGATGAATTGTTGAGCGTTGTGTGAAAAAGCCGATTCTGGATTTTGACAATAATAAATCATATTTCATCTCATGGAAAGTCAAGCAACCACTCTAGTTGAAGTTTGTCACCGACTTTATGCAAAAGGGTATGTTACTGCAACGGACGGCAACGTCAGCGTACGCCTTGAGAGCGGTAATTTCTTAACTACACGGACGTCGGTTAACAAAGGTATGGTGACTGCTGCCGACCTCGTTGAAGTAGACAGGGAGGGTAAATCCGTTACTTCCGACCTCAGGCCTTCTACGGAACTTGGGATGCATCTCTTTATTTATGCTCAACGACCGGACGTTAACGCTGTGGTGCACGCTCACCCGACATACGCGACGGGGTTTGCTACCGCACGCCAACCGTTGACTGAATGCATATTTCCGGAAGTAATTGTCGGATTCGGTGCGATTCCGCTGGCTCACTATGCAACACCTTCGACGGAAGAAGTGGCCCAATCGCTGGGTCCGTATGTTAAAACCGCTGATGCCATCATGCTCACGAATCATGGTGTCGTGACATACGGAACGGACTTGATGGATGCGTATTTTAAAATGGAAAAGGTGGAACATGCGGCTCATATCACGTTTGTCGCGAGGATGTTGGGCGGAGAAAAACTTCTATCGCCAGAGGAGATTGAAAAACTCCGCGCGGTAAGTCAGAAATCGTACGGGAAGGATTTTACCGACAAAATTGCCTGTAATCCGAAAGCCGCTGAACACCCTGAAGAATCTACCCCCTCAGATGAGGATATCCGTGAACTAGTCCGAAAGATGCTGTCGAAATAGGTCCTCTTCATCAATGATGAAATCATACCAGTTTAATCCCAAAATACAATCCTCAATTTATCGCAGGTGATGTCAGGGGCAAAAATTAACGTTGGCGTTTTGTTTGGGGGGCGTTCAGCAGAACATGAAGTTTCGCTGGTCTCGGCAACGTCCATCATGAATGCTCTTGATAGGAATAAATACCGGATCGTTCCTATCGGTATCGCACCCGATGGTAAATGGTATAGCTCAGCTGACGTGATGAAACTCCTTAAGGAGGGAAAAACACCACTTTCGTCGAGTGAAATAACCCTTCTTCCCGACCCCTCGAAGAAAAGCCTTCTTAATCTTCATTCTTTCACCGTTCATTTGAAGAAGCCACATCTCGATGTTATCTTCCCTGTTCTTCACGGCACTTTTGGTGAAGATGGGACAGTGCAGGGTTTACTCGAGTTGACAGGAATCCCGTACGTCGGGGCTGGAGTACTGGGCTCTGCTGCCGCGATGGATAAAGTTGTCACGAAACAATTGTGTGAATACGCAAATATTCCGGTCGTGCCGTATGTCTGGTTTCTTGGAAGTGCATATAGGCGCAGCGGCAGGAAATTGATATCGAAGATTGAATCAGCGTTGCGTTACCCCTGTTTCGTTAAACCAGCCAATCTGGGTTCAAGCGTGGGAATATCAAAAGCGCACAACCGGAGAGAACTCATTGCTGCAATAAGTCTTGCCTCCAGGTACGATATGAAAATTCTTGTTGAAAAAAGTATCGAACATGCTCATGAGATTGAAGTCAGCCTCCTCGGCAACGATGAGCCCTGCGCCTCTCTCCCGGGGGAGATAATTTCCTCCAACGAATTTTATGATTATGATGCAAAGTATGTTGACGGTAAATCGACTGCAATCATTCCGGCAAATTTACCGCCAAGGATCCTCGGAACGTTACAGGAAATTGCAGTACGTTCCTTTATCGCAGTCAATTGTTCCGGTATGGCGCGCGCTGATTTTCTTGTCGCGAAGCGGTCTGGAAAAATCTACCTGAACGAAATCAACACCATTCCCGGCTTTACTTCGATCAGCATGTATCCAAAGCTCTGGGAAGCATCGGGTATCCCATATCCGAAATTACTCGACAAGTTAATCGATCTAGCCCTCGCGCGTCATGCTCAGAAGAAGTATCTGAAAACAACCTTTAGACCCAGGAGAAACTGGTACACGAGATAACAATCTCATCATGGTGAGTTGGAGTTGATTTCCTATCAAATAAACCGTACATTTTCTTCCGATGGATGATCAGTATTACCGTAAGACACGAAAGAAGCCGGCTGTTCAGGAATTGGTAAAGAAAGTGTGGCAAAATAAGAGTATTCGCTTCACACTGATTATCGCCCTCCCAGTTTTCCTTTTTGTTACCTTCAGTAATAAAGGAATTTTACAGCGTATTCACCTCGAAGATCAGAAGAAAGAGATGCAGTTAAAAATTCACCAGGCTCAGGGGGAACAAGTGCAGCTTCAGCAGCAATCCAAAGCCCTGGACAATGACCCGAAAGCAATTGAAAAGGTCGCGCGTGAAAAATACGGGATGATTCGTGAGGGAGAAACGGTGTATAAAATCAGGAAGGAAAAATAACCATCACGCCGTTCGTCGTATGCCGGAAGATGAGCTGTCCGGCATGCGTGTGGTGAAGAGCCATGGAGCTTTTCGATCAACATAACCCTCGCCGGGTGGCGGATTCAAAAGTGAATTTCATCCCCCTTGCAGAACGGGTTCGTCCGGGAGATCTCAACGGGTTTGTCGGACAGGAACACCTTCTCGGTGATGGGGCGCCGCTCAGAGTTCTTATCGAACAGGATGAAACGCCTTCATTGATTTTCTGGGGACCTCCCGGATGCGGCAAAACCACGCTTGCTCGTATTATCGCTTCTCAAACGAAGGCGGAATTTTTCCAGCTGAATGCCGTCTTTTCAGGCGTCCAGGAAGTCAGGAAAATCATCGACCGGGCAGAAACAGAACGTAAACATCTCAACAAACGGACGATACTCTTCATCGATGAAATTCACCGCTTCAACAAAGCTCAGCAGGATGCGCTTCTGCACAGCGTTGAGGATGGTGTCATCACTCTTATTGGCGCAACAACCGAAAATCCTTCATTCGAAGTGATCTCTCCGCTTCTTTCTCGCTGTCGAGTTTATGTACTCGAGCCGTTGGGAAAGGATGACCTGAACCGGATTCTCGACCATGCAATCGCAACCGATACATTTCTCAGCCATCAGCACATTGTCGTTCAGGAGGAGGAGCGGGAGTTGCTCATGCTCCTTTCGGCTGGAGATGCACGACAGATGCTCAACGGGCTTGAAACAGCGGTCAGATTGGCAAAACCTTCCGGTAAGGAAGAGAAATCTATCACCCGGAAGAACATAGAAGAAGCCTTCCAGAGGAAGTTTGCAAAATATGATAAAGGCGGAGAAGAGCACTACAACATTATTTCTGCGTTCATTAAGAGCATGCGGGGATGTGATCCGGACGGTGCAGTGTACTGGTTGGCACGAATGCTCGAAGGCGGCGAGGACCCGAAATTCATCGCACGAAGAATGATTGTACTCGCGTCAGAGGACATCGGTAATGCCGACCCATACGCATTAACTCTCGCGACAAGCTGCTTTACGTCGGTCGATTATGTCGGAATGCCGGAAGCAAGAATTATTCTCTCACAAACGGCAACGTATCTTGCATCGTCTCCTAAAAGTAATGCGTCGTATATGGCGATAGAGCATGCCCTTGACGATGTCAAAAATAAACATGATGATGTGGTCCCGCTCCATCTTCGTAATGCGCCGACAAAGCTGATGAAGGGGTTAAACTACGGCAAAGATTACAAATATGGCCACAGTTATGATAGCCATTTCACCGAGCAGCAATATTTGCCCGATAATGTCAAAGACCGAATTTATTACAAACCGTCCGATAACGGTGGAGAAAAAGCAATCCGTGAGCGGCTTAACCAGTGGTGGAAAAAGAGACTGCGATGATCGGCTCGACAATTTCTCACTATAAGATATTGGAGAAGCTTGGTGAGGGCGGCATGGGCATCGTCTATAAAGCCGAGGACCTCACGCTCAAGCGTTCTGTAGCGTTGAAATTCCTTCCTCATCATCTAAAAACGAGTGAGACCGAACAGTCCCGTTTTTTGCAGGAGGCTCAGGCAATAGCAACGCTTAACCATCCCAACATCTGCACAATTCATGCGATTGAAGAAGTGGAGGGGCAACGGTTCATCGTCATGGAATATGTCGAAGGGGAGACGTTACGACAGAAAATCCCCGTCCAAAAATCTGCTGATGTCCTTGCTTTTGCGATACAAATCGGGGATGCGCTTGCTGAGGCTCATGCGAAAGGGATCGTTCACCGGGATATTAAAGCAGATAATATCATGGTAAATACGAAAAACCAGATAAAGGTGATGGATTTTGGACTGGCAAAGCTGAAGGGCTCGATGAAACTTACGCGGACGTCGAGTACGGTCGGCACGCTTGCATATATGGCGCCGGAACAGATTCAGGGGAATGAAGTCGATGCGCGGTCCGATATCTTCTCATTTGGCGTTGTTATATTTGAAATGCTGACCGGCCATCTTCCCTTCCATGGTGAACATGAGGCCGCGATGATGTATTCGATCATGAATGAAGAACCTGACCAGATCGAAAAATATCAGTCGAACACATCACCGGTGTTGTCGAACCTCATCCAGCGTGCGCTCGAGAAAGACCCGAACGACCGGTACCAGTCTGTGAGTGACATGGTCATTGAGTTGAGAAGACTTCAGAAACAGTCGACAAAGGTCACTCGTACATCGATCGCCGCGATGCCCATTCCATCACAGGTTATCCAAACGCCGGAACAAGTGGTTCAGCCTTCATCGCCGGAAGTGCCGACACGGACCGGGAAAAACTGGTTCATTATCACAAGTGTTGTTCTGATTATATTGATACTGGGAGTAGGCTACTTGATTCTTATACGTCAACCCGCTTCTGAGGAGCCGATTCAAGCATCCTTCAAGCAGCTTACAGATCAACCGGGTGCCGAGCTGAATCCGACAATATCACCTGACGGCAACTACATCGCTTACCAAAAATCCATTCACAACGTGTCGCACATTTTATTACAACGAGTGGGCGGCGGAAACCCGATTGACCTGACAAAAGATTCGAAGGACGATGTGGGCGAGCCGTCGTTTTCTCCTGATGGACAATCGATTGCGTTTCGCTCCGAGCGTGAAGGCGGAGGGATATTTATCATGGGTGCGACGGGTGAATCGGCGAAGCGGCTGACCGACGCCGGATACGATCCCTCATGGTTCCCGGATGGCAAAGAAATCGTATATGCAACTGAAGGCATATCGAGCCCTTATTCGAGAAACACAACAAGCCAGTTGTGGGTGGTAAATAGCTCGTCTGGGGAAAAGAAACTGATTTTTGAAGGTGATGCCGTCCAGCCGAGAGTTTCGCCTCACAGCCTCCGCATCGCTTATTGGGGTTTACCGAAGGGGGCAGGTCAGCGGGATATATGGACGATCCCTGTAACAGGCGGCGAACCGGTTTCCGTTACTAACGATGTGCCGCTTGACTGGAATCCTGTCTGGTCCCCCGACGGGAAATATCTTTATTTCTCCAGCGACAGAGGGGGAAATCTGAACCTCTGGAGAATTTCGATTGATGAACAATCGGGCAAAGTGTCGGGTTCACCAACGCCCGTGACAACGCCTTCCCGTAGCTGCAGTTACCTGACTATTTCGAGAGATGGAAGCAGAATAGTATATGCGGATATTGACCAACGGAGTAATTTGTATAGAGCAACCTTTGACCCTGTCAAAGAATCGGTGATTAGTTCACCGACACCGGTGACCCAGGGCTCACGTCCTTCACTCTATGCAGATATTTCCCCGGATGGCCAATGGGTTGCATTTACTTCTTTAGTCGGAGCGCAGGAGGATGTGTTTGTCAGTCGTGTTGATGGAAGCGATGTGCGACAACTGACGAATGATATCTACCGCGATCGCGGGAATTCATGGTCACGGGATGGGAAGCGAATTGCGTTTTATTCTAACCGCAGCGGTCACTACGACATCTGGTCCATTAATGCCGATGGAAGCAACCTTGAGCAGGTGTCGAAGACAACGGGAGAGACGGTCACGTTCCCTTTTTGGCTTAGTGATGGTATGCATCTTGTAGCGAATAGCCGGGACGGTGGCACGTTGCTCTTTGACATCAGGAAACCCTTGAATGAACGTATTCCCGAGCAATTGCCCCCGGCGGGTAATGATCGAGAAGTGTTTTTCACTTCATCCGTATCTCCGAACGAAGAATGGTTTGCAGGAAGTGTTATAAAGAAAAACGGTGATCCTCTTCCTGCAGTTTTTCTCTATTCGCGCAAGGCGAAGTCGTATGTCCAGGTGAGTGATTCCGGTGGTAATCCATTATGGCTTAATGACAACAAACGACTGTTGTTTGAAAAAAACGGAAACCTCTGGATTCTCAATTCGCAGACCAAGAAAAAACATGTGGTTATGACTGCCCCTGAGAATGTCCAGATAAGCAGTTTCAAAATTTCGGGAGACAATCATACCTTACTATATCTCTACCAGACACAGGAATCGGATATCTGGCAGGCGACGATAAAATAATGCCTGCAGGAAGTTGTTAAGTGAAAACTTTTGCCATCGGTATCGACCTCGGTGCCACATCGGTGAAAGCCGGTGTCGTTAACCGGAAAGGAAAACTGCTCGATCAGGTTAGCGTCGATTCCAGAGCGGCAAAAGGTCCCGCCGTCGTTATCCAGCAGATGCGTTTTGTCATCGATGAACTTTTCTCGCGTCACAAAAAAACGGAGTGTTTGGGAATTGGAATAGGATCTCCGGGCGTCGTTTCGACAGAAGATCAAACGGTAAAGCATCCTCCAAATTTTTCAGACTGGAATGAAATAGCCTTAGGGAAGACCATCCGCAAAATTTATCCTCTACCTGTATTTATCGAAAATGATGCGAATGCTGCAGCAATAGCTGAAGCAAGGTTCGGCGCGGGAGCAGAATATCGGAATTTTTTGTTCGTTATCTGGGGTACTGGAGTCGGTGGTGGCATCATCCTCGACAAGAAAATTTTCCACGGTCCTTACGGCGCCGCCGGGGAAATTGGACATATTTCCATTGACTATAACGGACCAGAGTGTAATTGCGGCAGCCGTGGATGCATAGAAAGCTATATCGGGCAGCGGTATCTTTCGGAACGGACACGGGATCTTTTGAAAAGAGCCTCCAACGATACTCCCCCCTCAAAGATTGTGGAGCTTGTCAATGGGAATTTATCGAAAATTGAGCCGCATATTATTTCACAGGCCGCTGAGGAGGGCGATGCCACGGCACGCATGATACTGGCAGAAGCGGGCGAGCTCCTCGGCTATGCACTTGCATCCGCTTTGAACATGCTTGACCTTCGTACTATCATCATCGGCGGAGGAATTTCCGCGGTGCCGGAGTTCGTGTTTAAATCAGTCGAATCTGCTGCACGCGCACGCGTCTTAAAACCGCATAAAGTCGGTGTGCGAGTGATCCGCGCGGAGTTGGGGAATGCTGCCGGAATGATTGGCGCGGCAAGTCTTGTCCTGTAACGTTCATTATCCTCACATGCGATTGTGGATATTTTCCTTCCTGCTTTTTGCTCCTGCAACTCTGTTAAGCCAGGGGTTAACACGCAGCGATACCCTTAATCCCCGTGCCGATACCTCCCGCGTCGATTCGGTATTTACGGGAAAAGATTCCGTAAAATCTGCGGCCGATGTCGATACTGTGGTGAATTATTCATGCACAGATTCCATCCTTTATTCGTTTTCGACAAAAGTTATGTCGCTGTATTCAAAAGGAGAGATCAAACAGAAAGCTATGGAGCTGCGCGCTGAACGCATCGATGTGAATTGGAATACTTCAGTAATGACAGCGCACGGAATTCCCGATACCTCGGATACGACAAAGAAAAAAATCACCGGAGCGCCTGTCATGAAAGATGGTGGTGAAGAATATCGCGGACATGAACTTTCCTACAATTTTCAGACGAAAAAAGGGAAGATCAATGTCGCCGACACGGAGCTTGACCAGGGTTATTACCATGGCGAGGATATCAAGAAAGTAGATCAGGATGTCCTGTTTGTCGCAGACGGGCGGTACACGACATGTAATAAATCGGACCCTGATTTTTATTTTTACAGTCCGAAAATGAAAGTGACTATGCAGGATAATGTTATTGCGGAACCGGTGTATCTTGTCATCGATGAAGTTCCGGTATTCTGGTTCCCATTCGCAGTCCTGCCGAATAAAGGTGGCCGGCGTTCCGGTATTATTGCTCCGGCGTACGGTGACGACGGTTTACGGGGAAAATTTCTCAGTCATCTGGGTTACTATTTCGCCCTCAGTGATTACATGGACCTGAGGTTTCGCACCGACCTGTACTCAAAGGGTGGCTGGGCGGCATACTCAGATTATCGCTATGCATTGCGGTATGTTTTCAACGGCTCGGTCTCTGCGGAATACAAGAGATTACATAGCGGAGAACAACTGGACCCCGCGAGGACAGAAGATGAATCCTACCGGCTCGGACTGCTGCACCAGCAGGTTATCGACCCGACAACTCATCTCGATGTCAACTTCACATTTGCAAGTCAGAATTCATACCGCAACACCATTGACCTGAACCAGGCGCTTGAACAATCTATCATTTCCAATGCAACGCTTGCAAAATCCTGGGAGGGGACGCCGAACAGCATCTCCTTCAATATTGCCCGCCGACAAAATCTCGTTGACGGTAGCATTGATGAAACATTACCGGGTATTAATTTCAATCATAGTCAAAGTTATCCTTTCAGGAGGAGCAAATCATCAGGTGGAGAGGAGCATCTTGCCTGGTATGAGATGGTCGGGTTGAGTTACAGCGCGCAAATTGCGAATAGTCTGGCGAAGACGAGCCGCAATATCGACAGCATCAGAACGACTGTCAACAATAATGACACGATATACACAGTACATGACTTCGAACGTGATCATACTCAGTTGTTAAACCAGAACATTGGTGTCAGTATTGCTCCGAAATTTGGAAACTTTACCATCTCACCTTCGGCAACGTACAGCGATCAACGCTCATACATCACTAAAGATATCCCTCAACGAAATAGTTCCGACAGTTCACTCGGAAGGTCTAACGTTCATTCCTGGCAGCGAGCAGGTTTTTTCTCGACGGGTGTTTCCACGAGCACGAAATTTTATGGAATATTCCAGCCGGGAGTGTTCGGAATAGCAGCGTTTCGACATACCGTTTCGCCGAATCTTTCGTTCACCTATTCAAAACAAATCATTGGGGAGAACCTTCCGCCAAAAAGTATGACGCTGGCACTCAATGTCAGCAACATCTTTGAGATGAAGACTATTCCTGCGGAAGAGGGGAAGGAAGGGACAAAAATCCAGTTGTTGAATCTCGACGGGGGGATCGGATATAATTTCGCAGCAGACAGCCTGAATTTTTCGCCCCTGAGCGTTTCTTACCGTACGGCAATCGGCAATTCGCTCAATATCAGCGGTGGCGCAGATTTCGACCTCTATAAATTAAATCAGGTGTCGCCGGGAGTGTATGAGCGCATCAACAAATTCCTCATTAATGAAGAAGGAAGGCTCGCGCGCTTAACCAATTTCAATGTAAGTTTTTCGACGTCTCTCTCGGGTGAGAAGAAAAAAGGCTCGGAGCCAAAACCTCAATTAGATACAGCGGCTGCCAACAGGCAGAGGAGCGGATACTTCGGGGTGAATAACGAAGAGGAACCGGATTTCAGCATTCCCTGGAGTCTGGGGCTTTCGTTCGATTTTTCGGAAAATAAAGTCCCTCCGTTCAGAACACGTTCGTCGAACCTCAGGGGAAGGCTGGAGTTCAATCTCACTGAGAACTGGAAATTTAATGCAAGCGGAGGGTACGACCTCATCAATAAGGAAGTCGTCGTGCCTGATATTCACATTACGCGCGATTTGCATTGCTGGGTGATGGATTTTTCATGGACGCCGACCGGCTTTTACCGGCATTACCAGCTCGAGATCAGGTTAAAAGCACCGCAACTGCGCGACCTTAAGGTAACAAAACAGGGAAGTGACAGGGGAATCTACTGAGAGATAATCAGGTTACGCTGTAGCTCTCCGCTCCTTGTAAATGTACATCGGCTCCTTGCGCTTGAGGATAGCATCTTTTGTGATGATGCACTTTATCAGATTCTGGCGCGTCGGGAGGTGATACATGATGTCGAGCATCGTGTCCTCCATTATTGAACGAAGCGCGCGTGCGCCTGTTCCACGTTCGAGGGCTTTCTGTACGACAGCTTTTATCGCATCCTCTTCGAATCCAAGCTCAACGCCCTCCATCCTGAACAATTTCTGATACTGTTTGACGAGAGCATTCTTCGGTTCCGTCAGAATATTAAGCAGGGCTTTTTCATCGAGAGAATGAAGCGAGGCGATCACATGCAGCCGTCCGACGAATTCAGGAATGAGACCGAATTTGAGAAGGTCGTCCGGTTCGGTGAGCTGCAGATATTCATCTTTAGAGTGGTCTTTTTTCCCTTTGATATTTGCCCCAAAACCAACCGGGTTTTCATCCACGCGCCGGGCAATAATCTTGTCGAGTCCTTCAAATGCTCCGCCGCAGATAAACAGGATATTTTTTGTGTTGATGTTGATGAGGTTTTGCTCGGGATGTTTCCGTCCGCCTTTCGGAGGAACGCCGGCAACAGTCCCTTCTAAAATTTTCAATAACGCTTGCTGAACGCCTTCACCGGAAACGTCACGGGTGATTGAAGCGCTGTCGCTCTTTCTGGCAATCTTGTCAATTTCGTCTATGTACACGATGCCGCGCTCAGCCCGCTCGACGTTATAGTCAGCGTTTTGTAAGAGGTGCACCAATACTGTTTCGACATCATCACCGACATACCCGGCCTCAGTCAGCGTTGTCGCGTCCGCGATGGCGAACGGGACGTTGAGAACTTTTGCCATCGTTTGAGCGAGTAACGTTTTGCCGGTTCCAGTAGGACCAAGTAGGAGAATATTGCTCTTTTCAATCTCGACATCGTCGAGGTGGTTCATGTGATGCTTCGCGTCGACACGCTTATAATGATTATAGACTGCGACAGCAAGTATTTTCTTGGCGCGCTCCTGTCCGATAACATAATCATCCAGCGACTTTTTGATGTCGATTGGGTTGAGAAGAGACTTCGCCGATGATTGATGAGTGGAAACCGCGGCAAGGTTGTTTCGGAGGATGTCGACAGAGCTTGCAATACACGAGTCGCAGATGTAGGCATCCGGGCCGGCAATCATGCTTTGCACCTGTTCGGTGCTTTTGCCGCAGAATGAACACTTAATCGGGGTTTCGGATTTCGAGCGTTGAGGCATTGGCTACTTTTCTTTTTTCGGTTCTGTGCGTGACTTTTTGACTAATATATTATCGACGAGACCATATGATTTTGCTTCTTCAGAAGATAAATAGTAATCCCTGTCTGTATCTTTTTCGACCTGTTCCATCGTTTTTCCGCAATGATGTGCAAGGATCTGATTGATCTTCTTTTTCATTTGGAGAATTTCTTCAGCCTGGATACTGATGTCGGTTGCGGTTCCCTGTACACCGCCCCATGGCTGGTGTATCATGATCCGTGAATTCGGTAGAGTTGTGCGCTTGCCCTTCGTGCCGCCCGCAAGCAGGACTGCCGCCATACTTGCCGCCATGCCGATGCAGATCGTGGAGACATCAGGCCGGATGTATTGCATGGTATCATAAATCGCGAGGCCAGAGGAGACCGAGCCGCCCGGGCTGTTAACGTACAGGTGAATATCTTTATCCGGGTCTTCGGACTCCAGGAATAATAATTGAGCAATAACAAGGCTTGCAATGCCGTCATCGATTGGCGTTCCGATGAAGACGATACGTTCCTTCAACAGCCGTGAGAAGATGTCGTATGCCCGCTCCCCCCTGCCGGTCTGCTCAACAACAATGGGTACTAATTGATCATAAATGTTAGGGTTCATTCTTTCATGCCTTTCTCATTACAGAACAAAGATGAGTTCCCGGTATCAGTTGAAAAATTCTTCAGTGACTTTTTCGGTAATTTTTGATTGTGTTATAAGGGATTGAATCATTTTGTCCGATACAATTCTATCTTTCACCGCATCGGAGTTCTTGTAAAACGTCGCTAATCTCGCTTTGTCGATCCCCATTCTCAGCGCATCTGTATCCGCCAGTCGTTCAACATCCGCATCATCTACCGTAATTGCTTCGTTCTCAATAATCCGTTCCCGGATGAGATACCATTTTGCCTGGAAAGAAGCAAGTCCCTTATTTTGTTCCCTGAACGTCTGTTCATTAAAATCAGCAGGAAGTTTTTTGTTGGGGTAACGGTTTCTCATATCCTCTACAAGGGAATCAAGAACACCTTTGATAAGAGATTCAGGGACGGTAATCTGATGACGGTTCACGATTTCCCGGACGAGTTCATCGGTTAATTTCCGGTCGCTCCGCTCTCTCCAGTAAGCCTCCAAATCGTCACGGAGTTGTTTACGAAAATCTACAGCAGTAGAGACTTTTTCTTTCGTGGTTTTCCTCACTAAATCATCATTGAATTCGGGCAACTGGACCTTCTCGACCTTCGTCACAGAAAATTCAAAATGATGCTTATGCTGATGATCCTGATGATTCGTTTCGACATCTGCCCGCCGTTTTTCACCCACAGAAACGTTTTTCAAAGCGTCTTTAATCTGCGGCGCTAGGGTTTCATCGGCAAGATACATTTTCATACCTGCATTTTTCTTGCCGATCAGCGGGCTCCAGGATTCATCCAATTCCTGGGCATCGGCAGTGACGACGTGCTCATCGTCTGTTGCCGTATCAACTTCTATCGTGGTGCTGTTTGCCCTTCTGAGGCGCAGAATTTCCTCGTCAAGTTCCTGTTCCGTGACGGTGTGAATGATTTTCTCTACGTTGATACCTTTATATTCTTTCAGCTCGAATACCGGTTTGATTTCATACTTGATCTTAAACGAGAGGTTTGTTCCTCGCTGATAATTGATGTCGGTAAGGACGGGCTCGCCGATCGGATGGATCTTTCGCTCCTCGATAACGCTTCTGTAGACATTGCTGGCAACCGTATCGAGTGAATTATACTCGATGGACTCCCCGTGAATTTTTTTCACGAGGTCGATAGGAGCTTTCCCTTTGCGAAATCCTTTGATTTCGATCTTCGGCAGGTACTCTTTATATGCCTTCTCAAAGTGCGGACTGAGTTCCTCCGCCGAAACATTGATAACAATTTCTTTTTCTACGTCGGTAATATCTGTAATTGAAACTTCCATACATTCCTGTGGGTCGTCGTATATTGAACATCCTACCTCTTGTCGCGCTCCGGAGGAGGGAATAAACTTAAAAGAATAAAAAAAATTATCTTGACTGAATATTTACTATTCACGCACTCCAGTGGGTAGAGGGGGACTTGAACCCCCATCCCTTTCGGGACTAGATCCTAAGTCTAGCGCGTATGCCAATTCCGCCACCTACCCGACAATCAAATATACGGTTTTTTCGATGGAACTTCAACAATTGATAATCGCTCGATTTCTAATTTTGTAGCGACGTGAAGTGGAAGTTGCTGAGAATCGCAGAGGGGAATGCAGCAAATGGAAATATTATTCTTTCCGTACGCGGTTAATACATGCGAGGAGATTATTAAAATCATACGGCTTGGTGATGAAATCATTCGCTCCAAGCGCAAGGCTGTCGCGGGCGATCTTCAGCTCGTTCACTCCTGTCAGCATGATCACCTTGTCGGCAAGATTTTTTTCACGGATTTTCCTGAGGACTTCCATGCCATCGACGTTGGGCATGTAAATGTCGAGGATGACGATGTCGAATCGTTTCTTGCTGAGCTTCTTCAGGGCGTTGTCGCCATCTTCCGCGATATCGACATCAAAGCCGTTAGCAACCAGCTCATGGTAGACGATAGTGCGGAGGGCATCTTCATCATCAACAACAAGTATTGACGTCTTATTCGGCATCCTTTTGATCCTTTCAAAAATCGAGCATCAATATAGCACGATTACGTTGGAAAAGCAAGGGGACCCATCCAGATGTGTGCTGAAGGTCAATTTGTCTCTCTCTATTTCTTCTCCCACGACCTCATGAACGCTATAAGGTCATTCATCTCCTCTTCGCGAAGGGTTTTAGCAAAGCCCGGCATTTTCAAGTCGGGGTCACCGGCATTGATGAATTCTTTCAGGTCAGCATCGTTGATTGACGGTGCTACTTCTGATAGTACAACCTTCGTTGGCTGTGCGCCGTTTCCATCTTTCCCATGGCAAGCTTTACATCGTGCTCTGAATAACAAATTCCCTCGGTCTGTACCATGGGCACCGCTCATTGCTGAGGAGTATACCGGAGAAGGTATTGATCGCTTGATGGGTGGAAGGCTTTGTAGGTAGAGGAAAATCGCTTTCATGTCATCTTCAGTACAGAACTTGAAATACGAGTATGGCATGTGAGGGGCGAGGACGGTTCCATCAGGCCGCATTCCGCCGGTACTTGCACTGATAAATTGTGCTTCGGTCCAATTGCCGATGCCGGTCTCTTTGTCCGGCGTAAGGTTGCGTGCAAAGGTTTGAATCGGCGCATTCTCATCGGCGCCGTAACGGAATGTGCTTCCCGCTCCAAGACTGTCAAAAAAGACTGCGCCATTCTGGAGATTCCGGGGAGTATGACAATCCAGACAACCGGCAACAGTGTTCGCAAGATATTTGCCATACTCGACAGTGGCGCCGGCTTTTGGTGCAATAATCGGTGCAGTGACAGCTTCTTTTGGCTTGAGAACGCCGAATGTAAAAAGGGCTTTTGCAAAGAATGACGGCTTGTGTGGTGGCACGTTGTTCCTGACTGCGGGGAGGCTTCTCAAATATGCAATGATTGATAGAGCGTCATCATCGGAAATGCCATGATACCAGTCGATTGGCATTAAGGGAAACATCACTGTTCTATCTTTTCGTAAGCCCTCACGCATTGCCTGAACGATCTCACCATCGGTCCATCCGCCAATGCCTGTTTCAACATCGGGGGTAAGGTTTGCTGAATACCAGAGACCGAAGCCTGGGCCGACTTCCCGCAGGTCGAATTCCATTCCGCCGCTTGGGGGAGAATTTGGCCCGGATGCGCCGGGTGCGTGACAGCTCCAGCACTGTGCCTGATATTTGAAGATGTACTCGCCGTGCGAAATGGAAGCCGAATCTCTCGGAGCAGTCAGTGCAGGTGCCGGTCGGTTGGTCACTGAGTCCCACCTTGCCAGTACGTATGACACAAGAATCGCAATGAGCACTACGACGATCCCAACAATCCACAAGAAAATTTTCAAAATCCTTTTACCCAGTGACGATGTGTTTGTCATTATTCCTTCCAGTTCCGGTGAGCAATGTATGACGGTACCGCGGGAGTTTTAGACTCCCGTTTCTCAAACTGTTCCGCCAGCCACTGTACCCATTCGTAATAGGTTTCGCGGTTGCTTGAACCTCTAATTTCTTCAATGAATTTTCTGAATTTTTTCCAGCACATGATGATAATCCCGCTGAAAAAATCATCGACAAGCTCAATCGATATTTCACGACGGAATACCATAATGCCCAGGCTCTCGAACGTCCCGAGCATGACCCTCACACAGACAATCTTTTCTCCAAGTCGTTCTTCGATCTGCTTTCTCGACAAACCTTCAGGGAGATTGAAGACAATATCAACGGCTTCAGTAAATTCCGCCGTTTGAAATGATTGGAGCATCTGCAGTGCCGAGTCCCTCAAACGCTGTTTGTACAAATGACGAAGCTGCACTCCGGCAAAAATACCGGCGCAAACAATCGCGATAGTTGAAAAAAGGCTTAAGTAAGTACGGAAATCCATAAAGAGTATGGTTTGTGATAAAAAGCGTTCTATGTTAAGAACTTTGTAGGGAAGAATCAAGTGAGTGGGGGAGTATGTTAGTAGTTAGATCGCATGGCAAGAGCCAAGGTGTGCGTTGACATTCATTGATTATCCATTATTGTTGAGCGAGATTCCATTTGTGTGTCCACAGATATTGAACAACCTGACGACCCGCAAGGACACACATAAAACTGAGCATGAGGAACCAAACTCTATGCAATATGAACTGTTCTGGCATGAACGATGTGAAGAGTGTCGAAAGTACAAGAATTCCGATAAGCAAGCCTCCAATTACCATTAGATATGATACCATTTTTAATGAACCATGGATATCATTGGTTGTTTTCCCGATTTCGGGAAATGCTGCAATGAGAGGCAGAATGGAAAACAGGAAACGGGCTTCTTCGCCTCTGTCTCCAATAGAAAGAAAAAGGATTGACCCGACTGTTAAACAAAGAAGAATGACATCGCCGTGACCGAGCAACGTGCGCCAAGGTGAATTGAGAGAAAGAATCTCAAGGAGGAATCTGATAAATTGGGCGACAAGGAACGCTGTCGCGAGCTGAACGGCAAGTCTATAGTAGTCAAGGATTGGGTGCTCGGGGACGAAATAGTAAATCGATGTAGGCGCGGTGACGAAATTCAATATCTTCTGCAATGCTGTCTTCATTGCTGCCATCGGGTGTGAAATCATGTACTTCAACACTGCTTTCTTGAGCATTGATGAATTATGCGCATGTTCGGCTGTGTTGAAATTTGCTTCTCTTCCCAGTGCAAGCGGAGTACTGCCGGGTTCCGGAATGAGCTCAGGTTTCGGGGCATCGAACCATGCCCGCTGAAGATTGAATCCGCTGTGATTGTCCCATAGAATCTGGCGGAAGCTCGCGTACTGGTGGATATGCCAGGCGCCGGTCAGTAGTATTACCGGAACCAGGAAGAGAACAAACTTCTTTCTAGACAACCTTTGGAGAGTAAGGTAACTATATATGAGTGCAACCGGAAGCATGATAAAGAAAAACGGACGCGAAAGCTCGGTCATCGAGAGTGAAAATCCTGCAAGGAAGGCGGCAGCGCTTGACCAGCCGGATTGCGAAGCTGAGTAACGGTCAGTGATCTTCAGTGACAGGAAAAAGAGCAGCAGGAAAAAGGGGTACAGAATGTCGTAGGTGAATGCTGTATGGAGGACAGATATTCCGGCCAGCATCAGCAGCGAAACAACATAAGAAGCAATCATTTTTGGTATTGAAGGGTAGGCGAGAAGAATGGCAATCACAAAACTTACCACAAGTGCCGCGCGGTAGATATAGGATGTGACCCATGCCGTGTTCCCGGTGATTTGAAAATCGAGTATTTCACAACTCGAGATGAAGGGAGGGATCGGGACACGCAAATGCGCAAGATATGTTATCAGGCTGTGAAAGGTGGGGAAGTCGTCGGGTGCAAACACATCCATCCATATCGTTGCGGCGTATGCGGTACAGTGTCTGACCATCCATCCGCCGAGGATGATGATAATCAGCACAAGCACTGCGGCGATTGTTCTATTGAACCTCAAAGAATGGTTAAGCGGAAAACGACCGGTGAACATTACCGACTAACTGCCTCGCCTATCTTAAACGGTAATTCATCGAGATCGAGCGGTTGTTCAGATAATAACTCGATCGTTGTTGAGTCGTCGTCCAAAGCGACAATTAGCAGTTGAGTTGCGATCTCCGATTCTCCAAATTAAAAATGCCTTTAGTACGTTAACAAATTAATATAATGGAATACAAAAAAAATATCAATACCTCCAGGGAAATCTGATTCTACATGCAAAGTTTGGCATTGGGGCAGTTTGGGAATACTAGCTAGTATATTATTTTCTGTACACCGTAGAGATAGAAAAGCCTAAGTCTGGATTCCGCATCAAGTGCGGAATGACACTTCTACCTGTCATTCCTGCGTAAGCAGGAATCCATTTCGTTGCTGGAATTTAAACTGCCCCACCACCCAAAGTTTCCTTGTGTGCCAAGAATCTATTATATTTAGTTCGCTGTCGGTAGGTGTGGAGGTGTTCAAAACCAAAGTCCAACAACAGGGTGTGTCTTGAAACTCCCTCGCTATTTTCTTATCTTTAGGTCAGATTTTGAGTTGCAACGATTCCGGCCCCGTAGCTCAATTGGATACCCGCCCGAACGACTGAAGTCGTTCAGTCGGGCGTGGAGCATCAGCCTTCTTCCAATTCGAGAAGACTTATCAAGCGGAGTGCAGATAAGTCTTATGTCGAATTGAATCCCGCCGCAGGCGGGATAAGCTGAAAAAGGTTACATTGAGTTGTTTAACTTCGGCCCCGTAGCTCAATTGGATAGAGCATCAGCCTTCTAAGCTGAGGGTTGCGCGTTCGATTCGCGCCGGGGTCACTGTTTTTAGGCATTTCTGCGTTAGCTGCTAACGCATCTGCTAACACCGAAAGGTGGTAGCTATGCCAACTCTTTTTAGACGTTCCAATGGTGTGTTTTACATCGCTTATTCTATCGAAGGTAAACGTCGGTGGAAAAGCACTCGTGAAACCCAGCAACATCTTGCCATTAAAGCCCTGCTTAACTTTAATAAGCTTCTGTCAAGTCCTACGAAGAAAATTCTTCTATCCAAGTTTATGGAAGAATTTCTCGCTTCAGCAACGACAAATTTCTCAGCTGGTACCGTAAGGATCTACAAACAATCTCTGTCGAGTTTTCTGTCATTGACTGGAGACATGTGGCTCGGTTCGGTTACTCCAAAACACATAGATTGCTTTAAAACCCATCGAGCGAAGAGTGTTTCGCCCGTCACTCTGAATATCGAACTCAGAACTTTGAAAGCTGCATTTTACACGGCCATGAGATGGAAGCTTGTCATGGAAAACCCGTTTAAGCATGTGCCGCTATTGAGAGTGCCCGAAGAGCAACCTATGTACTTAACCAAAGAGGGTTTTCAAAAACTCGTTTCTGTGATATCAGAAAAGTGGTTCAGGGATCTCGTCATTGTAGCAGCTTTTACAGGACTGAGACGCGGTGAGTTGCTCAATCTTAGGTGGAAACATATAGATTTTGAAAGACGAGTTATTTACATAAACAGCGATCGTACTTTCAGGACAAAGACTGGCAAGAGACGAACGGTCCCGATGAATCAGGAAGTTGTACAAATCCTACAGAATAAGATTCAGTATTCTCAAGCCGAACATGTTTTCAGCCGGAATGGGATGAGGCTTGTAGAGTCAAGCATATCTCACAAATTCAAGGCAAGTATCAATCGGGCAAACTTAGACAAGCAATTACGGTTTCATAGTTTAAGACATACTTTTGCCACTTGGTTAGTCCAAAGTGGAGTGAATATCTACGAAGTCCAGAAGCTGTTAGGACATTCCAACATCAAGATTACCGAAGTATACTCTCACCTTGCAACTGGTGAGCTTCATCTAAGCGTTGACAGAATTAGGTTTCCTATATCTGCCTGAACTTTATTCCATGTCGATCAAATCATTTTTTCTGCAACTCTAAATTGAGCAGTAATCGTGGAGCGTTTAACCTCTTACGCTGAATTCGAAGCACGCCAACGTGAAATGGCCTTTACATTAAGATGAATTTCTGTTGTATTGACTATTTTATCCCAGAGAGTTATTTTATGGTCAATCGCCAGTCGCTGAGGCGAATACACAATCAGTCAAGCATTAATGAAGGACCTATTTCATGTCGCCACATGAAAACCAATCTGAGGCCGTGAAACAAGCTCTCGAAGCCCGTAGGCTCACATTGGAAGACAGTCCCGGGCAAAAAAAGATCCGCGCCCGTGAAAAACTCCGGGCAAAAATTCTTAGTTTTCAACCCGCGTTGAGTACGAAAACACGGAGGCTTATCAAGAAAGCTGCTGCAGACACGGGAATTTCGACGGATGACATAATTGTCGATTTGGCTCAAGTTGATATAAGCTTGGGTGCGTGGCTTTTAGCCGAATTGGGGGAAATGAGTTTTGAGGGTTTATTTGCTTCCGAACTCAAGGATGCGGTTTCCTTTAGCAACCATATCAAATATGCATATGGGAACGATAAAATCGAAAAATACCGGCAGTCAGGACTTGATCGCGGTTTGAGGCGATTTCTACGCTCACCCAGCCACAAACGCACAGATTATCTGTTGGGTCGGTACGAAGATGTGACTGGGCAACCATACCCGTGGAGTGAAAAAGAGAAAATACAAATTTGCTCATTGAAGACCAAACAAGATATGCAATCATATGAGGAAAAAATTCTTATTCCTCATTTAATCAAAAAAATATCAGAAGTACAGCGTAAAAAGCAACCATTGCGCCTTGTTGTTGTTCAGGCGTACATCAAGTTGTGCGAAGCAGAAAACGTCAAGAAGCCCTCGATACAACAGTTGGAAAATGAAACAAAATTCTCTAAATCAACAATTCAGAGAGCTCTGCAAGACCCCGCGGTACTCTTGGAGCTAAAGAGACATGCAACGAAGAAACGAAACTTGGCCAAGAGCCAAGATAAGAAGGACCTTTGGATCGGGGTGCTTTTTGAGCTAGAAAACCTAACGTATTCTTTTACAAAGAATAAACGAAATTGGCGAGAAAAGCCGGCCGGTGATATGTCAAACTATCGAAACGAAGAGGATCCATCCTAGTTAACGTCTGTTAGACCTACCCTCAGACTTACCTCAAGAAACTTGAAAGCATCTTAGAGCACTTTTGCAGTACTTCTGAACCTACCTTCTTTCTACATTTGCCCTACCTACATCAATTTAGACATTTTTGACCTGGTACACCATAGGAGTTCTGGGTTTTGAATCTATAGTAAAAGGTTGGTCCGCACTTTAAAGATAGTCACAGTAGTTCTAGAGGTTGCTGACGTTGAGCTTTTCGCATGATGGATTATTGAGCATTCAAAGCCTAAATGGTAAGTATATGATCGAATCGATTGGTCAGATTGATCTTGAACAACTTTTCCTAGTTTCGATTGTCACATATGGTAATTCAGTCTACGCTGAGATTCCCGCAAATTTCTGTCCTTCAGTTTTTTCAATAGGTTCACATCAGGCGATCTTCAAACTAATTTTATTAGTCATCAAGGAAAACCAGACGCTGGACTTTAGCACTGTCTCGCAGGGAATGGATATGAGGCTTGCGCTCGAATTTGGTCAAATTGTTGCGTCGATCCCGCCTTCAAAATACCTTCCTTTCAGTCAACTTAGAGAAGCTGCATTTCACCTGATTGTAAGAGCCGAACGGTCAAACAACGGAATCACGGACGCAATTGGCAAAAACGAAGCCCTTATAGGCCAATCCTGCGGTGTAAAGTTGGATTGGTGGCGCGGTACCGAAATATATAGCATGCAATTTCCGAAGGCAAGCGACCTTGTTAGTAATATTTTTAGGGAAAAGTCATTGAATTTTTTGGCTGGAGAAGAGAATTCAGGCAAAAGCATACTGGCAACAAATTTAGCAATAAGTGTCGCAGTGGGATTGAAACATTTCCTAAGTTGGGAAATCAATAAGAAGGGCTGCGTATTCTTATTAAATACAGAGATGTACTTTGAAGATTTAGCATATCGGTTCAAAAGAATGTGCGGCGTAGACCCTCCAGGTGACCTTAACTCGATTTTCATACCAAGGCAGATTCCTCCATTTGATGAGTGCTGGGATAATCTAAATCAAATGTGCTCGGAACAAAAACCCTGTTTGGTAGTAGTCGATTGCCTCTATTTTTTTCACAACCTTGAAGAAAATGATAGTAGCGACATGAAATTATTAATGCGAAAACTTCAAAACCTGCGGGACGAACATAACCTTTGTGTGTTGGTGGTTCACCATACAAAAAAAGGCAGTCGCTCGGAAAGTTTGCACAACGATTTGATGCGCGGTGCTGGGGTTTTTGGTGCGGCAGCGGATACTGTGTTGATGATGAGGAGATCACAGAAAGATGACTCGAAACGTATTATCAAGCCTACAAAACTCCGTCATGCAAAAGATGAGCATAGAAAGGCAAGGCTGCTTTCGCTTGAGCCAGAGACGCTTTGGTTTCGAGATGGTGGGCCAGTTAACGAAAAGGATCATATGGAAAGTGAATCAATGGATACCGCTGCACACCAGGTCGATTTCCAAGAGATATTTGGTGGGTGCGATGCAATGACAAGACAAGAGATTCAAGGCGCTTGTAAAGACATGGGATTCGCATCGAAAACTATAGATCGGTGCATTCGATTTGCAATCGATGAGGGCATTCTGTTGAAGGTAAAGCATGGTGTATATAGATTGCAGAAGGAAAACGCCGTGCCAGAACAATTGGAAAATGGACATTTGGACATTCCCTCATAGGTAGGATGTCGATGTCTATTTCCACAACAAAGACCCCAATTGGAACCCGTCGATACTTATGTATTAGGGATTGATCTGGAAGAAAACTGCGCTGCGATAAATCGAAAGGGACATAATATTGCTACCTGTTTCGCGATAAAATGTAGGAGGACAACAAGTTATGGAAGATAAGGAAAAAGAAGATATGGGTGTCAAGATGAGGCCCGTCCGAGTAAGGAGCATCAAAGACGCAAGCCTTCTGCTTAGCAGAGTGTTGATGCAACTCCAAAAGGATGAAATCTCGGAGAACAAGGCTCGATCAATTAGCTACGTATGCAATAGTTATGTGAAGGCATTTGAACTGAGTGAGATCCAAAGTCGCCTTGACGATCTCGAAATTAAGGTAAATGAAATCAATGGTGGGGGTGGGACATCAGATCATTCCAGGGCAATTGAATAAATGAATACTACAACTCGGCTCAAGAAACTGGAGGTAAGACTGGAAAGTCTGGTAGAAGATAAAAATGACCAGTATCGAACCAGGGTGATTCTGTATACTCCCGGCGAAGATGTAGATAAGCTTGCTCGTGAAATGTGGTCTTCAGGATTCAAAGGTAAGATCGTAGCCGTTCCTAAATTCAAGGGGTCATCTGAGATCCGTGAAGCGACGGGACCCTAAGGCAAACCTGCAGCCTTGCAGTGTAACGTCCATTCTAACAGGCATTGGGACGTGTTAAGTGAACAAAACGGTAATTGGAATGCATTATTTCAGACAAACAAATTTGAACCCCGTTTCTCATTGGGCTAACCTAATTGCTCCAAGACAATTGTATCTGCTAATAGTCTAAGAATCAGATGGCATCACTATTCTGTCGCAACAATGGCGTATACTATGTTGTCTTTTCTAAAGGGGGTAAGCGAGTATGGTTATCGCTTAGAACCAAGGACATCAATGAGGCAAGAACTGCTTTTCAGGATGTCAAGTCAGGACTGAAGAGAGAGTCTGACTATCGATTATCCTACTTTCTGGAGCGATTCGTTGAAAGCGTTCGGCTTCATTTGGCAGAGGGGACCATATCAATACATCGTAACTCCATTTGCAATTTCATTAGGCTTTGCGGTGACCGTAGGATTCGAACGATTACACCCGAACAAGTGGAGCATTACAAAATACAACGTGTTAAAGAAGTGAAGCATGTCACCGTAAATATTGAACTCAGATCGTTACGCGCTGCCTTTAATTACGCAAAGAGAATCAAATTGATTGAAGAGAATCCCTTCGATATGATAAAATTGCTTAGAAATCCCGATGATGGAGAAGCTTCCCACCTATCTGAAGGTGAAATCCATACTTTACTGGGAGGGATTGAAGACCCCGGTTTCAGAGACCTCGTACAATTTGTGATACATACAATGGTCCGCAGAGGTGAACTGATTCATTTGACATGGGAAGATGTAAACCTGGAGAGGCGAGAAATTGTCATACGGAACAAGAAGCATTTCCATGTCAAAGGAGGTAAACCCCGATGGATCCCGATGTCAGAATGGGTTTACAAGTTTTTGCTCGACAAACAAAAGAGATCAAACTACATCTTTTGCAATCAATTCGGAGCTCCATTAACAGGTGGGACGATAAGTCACGAGTTCAAGAAATATGTTCGGAAGACAAATCTCAACCCGAAAATTCATTTTCATAGTCTTCGGCACACAGGTATTTCACTTCTCATTAACAGGGGAGTACCTATTGAATTTGCCCAGAAAATAGCTGGGCATGTGTCCCTCCGGACGACTCACATATATGCTCATATCGAAGACGGGAGTTTAAGGTCGGCGGTAAGTGCCTTTCCAAATTTTAACTAGCCATTATAGAGTTGCAACTTTCTTCCGGGAAGGATTCGGCATCGCCTGGCAGTGTCAATACGTCACGATGTTAGCATCCCTGTTAGCAGACAGGCCAAAAACCTTAGAAATCGAAGTACCAGAGGGATAAAACACAAGCCTGATAAGCACTTGCGTTGTCTTGTTCCTACCTGACCCTACGAGCCCGAAAACCTTACAATCCAGCTTATCCTGGACACTTGGTCACTCTGGGTGACCGCATCAGGATGCGCAGACTTTATCTCGCACTACTCCAGAAGGATGCACGGAAACCCTTGCGGAAGTTCCGCAAGATTTTGGCAAAGCACGGGTTGAGTTGATCGGCTATCGAGTTAGAAAGTTCAGTTGTGTAGAATGAGATCGGAAATATTTCAACCAATAAGAGGTAAAATGGACCGGTTTAGATTGGCACATTTTCAACCTTTACAAAATCTTTACAGTCCAGCCTCATTTTTTTACGATCTCTTCATTGGTTTTGTGCCTCTACAGTTTAATATTATGGCGGACAAAAAAAACAAGTTGGAATGCCAAAATGCTGCTTGGACTTATGATAGCGGTTTTTTTGCTAGCGTATCTTATCTATACGCTTATTAAACCGGAAAAATTCTAGTGCCATGATTTCTCCAGGAGAAATTCTTCAAATACTGATTTACCTTACTGCGCTTGTAATTCTTACACCGCCGCTGGGGACATTTATGGCGAAGGTGTTTTCTGGGAGAAAGAATTTATTAACCCCCATAGTTGGAAAACTTGAGTTGTTCCTGCTCAAGTTCATTGGGATTTCTGTTCAAGAGGAAATGGACTGGAAGCAGTATAGTCTTGCACTTCTCGTCTTCAACTTTTTTGGTCTTCTTAGCGTCTTTGCGCTCCAGCTGCTTCAAGGTTGGTTGCCTCTTAATCCTCAGAAGCTCGGCGGTGTCCCCATCGATTTGGCATTCAACACGGCGGTCAGCTTTATGACAAACACAAACTGGCAATCGTATGCCGGCGAGACGACGATAAGCTATCTTCCCCAAATGCTGGGTCTGACTGTTCAAAATTTCCTTAGCGCAGCAACAGGGATTGCCGTACTGCTCGCCCTTGTTCGCGGATTTGTACGAAGGACGTCTCAAGTAATCGGCAATTTTTGGATTGACTTGATTCGTTCAACCCTATACGTGTTGCTACCCCTGTCCATCTTGTGGGTATTAATACTGCTAAGTCAAGGAGTAGTCCAGAATTTATCTCCTTACACAACTCTTCATACCATCGAGGGCACTGTTCAGACAATTCCTCAAGGACCTGCTGCTTCACAAATTGCGATTAAACAGATTGGAACTAATGGAGGAGGATTCTTTGGAACGAACAGTGCTTTCCCGTACGAGAATCCAACGCCACTGAGTAATTTCTTTGAGATGCTTGCGATTCTTCTCATTCCTTCGGCCCTTGTTTACACGTATGGACTAATGGTTGGTTCAAAACGACAGGGCTGGGTTTTATGGGGATGTATGATGATCCTGTTTGTGCTCCCGCTTGTAATCTCTCTCATCGCTGAATATCAATTTAACCCTGTGATGCAGTCCTCCGGGCCAATGGAAGGAAAAGAGACGCGCTTCGGGGTTGCGAACAGTGTTTTATGGTCTGTTGCAACGACTGACGCTTCGAATGGGTCCGTCAATGCGATGCACGACAGTCTCTCGCCAATATCCGGTTTCATTTCGATGATGAACATCATGGTTGGCGAGGTTATCTTCGGAGGTGTTGGTGCCGGATTGTACGGAATGCTCATCTTCGTCATTCTCACCGTTTTCATCGCCGGCTTGATGGTTGGCCGAACACCCGAGTATCTTGGCAAGAAAATCGAGGCGTTCGAAATAAAAATGGCAGCGCTTGCTGTCTTGGCGCCAAGCGCCGTTATTCTGATTTGTTCCGGTATTGCAACTGTTACCAGCGCCGGGCTGTCGAGCATAACCAACCCCGGACCGCATGGATTCTCCCAAATCCTGTACGCGTTTAGTTCTGCGGCGGGAAATAATGGGAGTGCGTTTGCCGGATTGAATACGAATACACCGTTCTACAATGTGTCACTCGCAATCGGAATGCTTATCGGGCGATTCGCCGTTATTGTTCCTGTACTCGCGATAGCGGGGAGTTTAGCACAAAAGAAAATTACGCCCCCGTCAAGTGGGACATTCAGAACCGATACAACGTTGTTCGCATTTCTTCTTATCTCGGTCATTTTCATTGTCGGTGCGTTGACGTTTTTTCCTGCGCTATCTCTTGGGCCTATTGTTGAACACTTGCTGATGTCTCGTGGAATTTGGTTCTAAGGATTTATCCATGACTCCCCGGTCGGCAAAGAAATTATTGTATGATAGGCGTATTCTTCTTACTGCAATAAGAGAAGCATTCCTGAAGTTCAACCCACGCTTGCTCATGAAAAATCCGGTGATGTTTGTGGTAGCAGTCGGGTCTCTCCTCTCTACATGGACTGTTGCACAGGATGTTAATGCGGGAGCTCCATCTGCGTTTAATATTCAGATTACTCTCTGGCTTTGGTTCACGGTTCTTTTTGCGAACTTCGCCGAAGCGATAGCAGAAGGTCGCGGCAAGGCACAGGCAGAATCGCTGAAGAGAATGCGATCTCACACACTTGCAAGAAAGCTCTTGAATGGGGGAGAACAAAAAATCCCGGCAACAGATCTCCGAAAGGGGGATAAGGTCGTCTGCGAGACTGGGGACATCATTCCGGCAGATGGAGTTGTCATTGAAGGAATTGCGAGCGTCGATGAATCCGCAATAACGGGAGAGTCTGCCCCGGTCATTCGGGAGAGCGGAGGGGATCGGAATGCTGTTACAGGGGGAACAAAAGTGCTGAGCGATCGGATAATCATCGAAGTCAGCTCTGAACCGGGCAGCTCGTTTCTTGACAGGATTATTCACCTTGTTGAGGGTGCGAGCCGACAGAAGACTCCGAACGAAATCGCGTTGACGATTTTGCTTTCCGCTCTCTCTATTATTTTTCTGCTCGTTGTCCTTTCACTTCCGGAGTTCATGCAATATAGTGCTCAATCCTCGCAGCAGCACACAACGGATACCATAACACTGCCAATTCTCGTTTCGCTATTAGTATGCCTGATTCCTACGACTATTGGTGGGTTGCTTAGTGCGATCGGCATCAGTGGTATGGATCGGCTTATCCGAAAAAATGTTATCGCCACAAGTGGCCGTGCTGCGGAAGTTGCCGGTGACATCGATGTCTTGCTTCTTGATAAAACCGGAACAATTACGCTTGGTAATAGAATGGCCACCGAGTTTGTCCCCGCTCCAAACATTTCCCCCGAACGGCTTGCCGATGCGGCACAACTCTCTTCGCTTGCCGATGAGACTCCGGAAGGCCGATCAATTGTTGTGCTGGCAAAGGAGAGGTACGGTTTACGAGAGCGACAGATCACGGAAATCGCGGCAACGTTTATTCCATTCTCCGCACAAACACGGATGAGCGGGGTCGACATTCCGGCAAAAGACGGGCTGGCTCAGCGCAATGTAAGAAAAGGCGCAATGGACGCTATCAGGAACCATTTGGCTTTCAATGGAAAAACCTTCCCGGCTGTTGTACAGAAAAAAGTTGAGGAAATTGCGCGGGAGGGTTCGACGCCCCTCGTAGTTGCAGAGAACGATGAAGTACTCGGCGTGATCAGACTAAAGGATATTGTAAAGGGTGGATTAAGAGAACGATTCATTCAACTGCGAAAGATGGGTATTAGCACAGTGATGATCACCGGCGACAACAATCTCACTGCCGCGGCGATTGCCGCTGAAGCGGGAGTCGATGATTTCATTGCGGAAGCGAAGCCCGAAGACAAACTTCGACGCATTCAGCTTGAGCAATCCAACGGACGATTGGTAGGAATGATCGGCGACGGAACGAACGATGCCCCGGCACTGGCGCAGGCCGATGTTGGCATCGCGATGAACAGTGGAACTCAAGCCGCGCGTGAAGCGGGCAACATGGTCGACCTCGATAGTAATCCGACGAAACTGATTGAGGTCGTGGAAACGGGAAAACAGTTGCTACACATCCGGAAAACGCGTACCAATACCCGCCG
>CAZAFL010000018.1:0-65490 GCA_964484465.1 uncultured Chlorobiaceae bacterium | reverse complement strand
GCTCGTTGGGCTCATAACCCAAAGGCTGCAGGTTCAAGTCCTGCCCCCGCTACAAACGGCAAGGAAGATCCCATTGGCTGATCGGTCAGTGGGATTTTTCTTATGTAGCACTGAGCTCGGGTCTTATCCTCTCGGTATATATTCACACCTGCGACAAATCTCCGGATCAATTGCTTCTGTTGTGCAATACTGCTATTGAAAAATTCCTTCTGAAAATTCATTACTATTCTTGCCACCTCTTCGGCCATCAGCTTGAGGTCGGATTTGCCAGGAACAGACTTCTCGATGATCTTGAGATGGTCGTGTAACAGATCGCGTTCTCTCTCAAGCTCCTTAATGCGATGAATAACGGAGTCTATCTTTGCACCGGACTCCACAAGGCTGATCAGGTTGCTGGTCTTCTTTGCGTTCTCAGCCAATGTGACGGCGATTCTGTCTCTTTCGGAGATCCTTACCTCGTCTCCCCCTAACATTTCCTCTAGTTTCTGCAGAGCCTTCTCACCAATATCGCTTCTGTTTAGGTATTCCTTAATGCTGTGGACAACGAATGTTTCAATGAGATCCTTCCTTATTCTCAGAGGTGTGCAAACCGAGAGCCCTTTCGCATGGTACCCTCCATCAACGTAATACCGTGTCTTGCTGTCAGCCCACGCCGGGTTCTCATACTTTGTTGTTTGAGTCGTACCCTGAAAGTTAAATCCACAATATGAGCACTTTACGAGACCAGAAAGCAGAAAAGGAGATTCCCGGAAACGCTGGTTGTTGAGCCGCAGGTCGGGTGACCTCATGGCGTTCACTTTTTCCCAAACTTCTTTTGAGATAATGGCTTCATGAGCGTTTTGTACGATCACCATTTCACCCATTGAAGCTTTCCTCTTTAGCTTCTGCTTTCCGAGAATATCAGTCTCGCCGATTCTCTTCTTGGTCATCGGGAAGCGATTATATGTCAATGATCCTATGTAGGCAGGGTTTTCAAGAATACATTTGATGGTATTCATGCTCCAACGCTGGTTTAGATTCTTCCAGCGTCCTCTCTGCGGACATGGAATTTCTTCGAGGTTGAGTTGATTTGCTATTGCCCGATAACCAAAGCGGTCCACCCGCAATCGGAATATCCGCTTGACTGCTTCGACTTCCAATGGGTCGCCTGGGGCGAGTTTTACTTTTTCATCGGCTCTGTTCGCCCTCTGACCAGGTTCGAGAGTTCTCTTTGTCACTCCCGTGACTTTATCGACAGCGACGCGCACGTATCCATATGGTGCTGTTCCTCCATTAAAGAATCCCTTTTCAGCGTTGCTAAATGTTCCCCTCAATGTGGAACGTGCGAGCTTCTTTGAGTATTCGCTTGCCTCTGCACTTTCAACAACTTCCACGACGAAGCTGCCAATATCATTCTCACGCTTCGATTGGGAATTAATTATGATGACCTTGACTCCAAATCTCTCAAAGTGAACTTTCCAATAGGTGTTCTCGCGAGGGTTATTGGGGCGACCCCAGCGACTTTCGTCGTAGACAAGAACATATTCAAAATCAGGGCTATGCTCGATGTTCCGTACCAATTCAACAAACTTGGGTCGTTTGGAAAAGGTGGTTCCACTCTTGCCTCGATCAATGTACCACCGCACTACCTCATATCCATTCGCGCTTGCCCAGCGTTCAATTTCTTTGATCTGCTGCTCGGGGCTATCTTCCTGCATATCCGTCGAGCAACGGATGTAACCGACGCTGAGTTTCTCTGAGTGAAAGTTATGTTGTTGATTTGGAATCATCGGTGCCCTTGTTGAGTGTAACCTGAATCAACTGTCGAGCGCTTTCTTGAGCTCTTTTCAAGTTGTTGTATGCGATACACGCGATGAACTCTGCGACTGCGTCCCCATCTTCGACGGAAAGCTCTCCCGATTCGATGACTTGCAGCTCAATGTCTTCAACCGGCTTTTCGGTCCGGCTCACAAGTCACCTCTAAGTGTAATAAAGTTTTGTATGAAGATCAAGAGCAGCATAGTTCACAAATATTTCTGCGGTCTGAAAATGAAGAAAGCGCGGAACACTCTAAAGACCAAGTATGCAATGAACCCGAGTGCAGAGAAGTAAATATAGAACTCTCGATTGTCTGTGCCGATGGAGAAGATTTTGAACATTGTGAACATGGCAACGCCGAAGATATATATCGGGCCCATGTTGCAGTAATGACCCTCATCGACCTGTCGGAGCTTCCGAATCTCTTCGGTATCGATGTATTTCTCCCGGGAACCATGCCAGAGCATATTTTTGATGTGAAAGGGATTACCATTCGATGCCTTGAGTATTTCCCTCCTGTACAGTTCACGATCAATGATGTGCAGCGGGTAACGGTCAAAAAAATAATTGATAAGCTGCGTTGATATCTGCTCGGGTAACGGCTCCAGGCTAAGCTTCGTGAAGGACGCCCAAATCCTCTTGAAGAAGAAATTCTCTTTCATCTGAACAACCGCCGTACATATGACAGCAATATTCAGGAGTGTTTCGATAAAGGCTTGCTGGGTCGGAGAAATGCGGTCTAAATTATCGAAAAAGATAAGGTATGATTTATCCGAGTGGGATAAGCCTTCAAAGATAATCGCCTGAAGCTTAACGCTCCCAAAGCCAGCCAAGCGTTTCTTTACGGCCAACCAATCGGATCGCTCCTCGTCGAGTTCTACAGGTAGATCGTGATTGTAAAATAGCTTCTCCGCCATTTCTTTAAGACAATCACCGAGAGGGCTAGAGTGCTCTATGAACAATATCTTGTACTGATTCGGGTTGATGCGAACTCCGAGTTGTCCACGAATTTGCGTGATGACGTTTGCCGAGAAATCGATCCGTTTTGTCCGACCAGAAAGAATCCATTTTGCTTCCTGCATAAGCCGAGTCTTACCGATACCCTTGTCACCCACTATCAATGTATGACGACCTCGTTGAAGGTTCCTTGTGACCTGGTAGAGTTCCTCCGCCCGTCCAAAGAATGTCGTATCTTGGCGTAAGTCAGAATTTGGCTCAAGTGACATCATAGCTGTGCCTCATGAAATACCAAACCCGTTTTTCTCATGTAGAGCATACAGCGTGGCGCCGTCGAACCGAAACGGTTCTTCGAGGCAAAGAGGATTCTGTGGTGCTGATGCCCTTCGTCCACTTCAAGATACAGGACAACATCAACAGCATGTTCGAGGAGTTTTGGGCCCGCGGCCTTCTTATCCTTTGTTACCTGGCCGACTACGATCAACACAAAGCTTTTCTGCTGCGCCAACCGGCGAAGGACATACGTACACTTTCGTATTTGCGTTGGACTCCCGGGGAGAGCATCGGAGAGGTCTGTGTACATAGTCTGAATCGAATCGATAACCACGACTCTCGATGCTGCCTCGTGAATATGCGCAGCAATTTTATTGACATTCATTTCAAAGAGAAGGAAAATATGCTTTGAGTTGATGTTCAGGCGGTCTGCCCTGAGTTTCAACTGCTGGACCGACTCTTCGCCCGTCACGTAAAGGGATGGGATATTCATGCGCTTGAGAAGCTGCATAACCAGAGTCGACTTTCCCGCACCCGGTTGACCAATCAAGAGGACTGAACTTCCTGGAACGAAACCATTCCCGAGCAGCTCATCTAGCTGAACAACCCGAGTTCTAATTCGGGGAATAACGAACGAGCCGATCTTGGGAAGAGCTACAGGCCGGGCATCTCCGTGAACAATTTGATTCTGCTGAAGTTTGAGCGAATTCCAGGCACCACAGTCAGGGCATGATAGGTGAAAATTCTGAGATGGTCTTTGGCAGTTTGAGCAAACGTATTCCATTGCCTAATACTCCTCTTGTCCATTTCTTTGTTCGGCCAAAGAAATGGACGAAAGAAAGGCCGTCGAAATCGAAACCCGCGATTCGATCCCAACCGCACCGTCAGACAATTCCGTCCCAAGAGAGGACGCGGGACGGAATTGAAACGCTTCGATCGAATCTTTCCTACCACACAGCGCTATCGATTTCGAACCCTCACGCACATACGATCTGTCAAAATGTGAAGAGTACGTTGTAATCATCTAGTCCGTTTAATGATAAATGTAACCTGAGTCTTATTGTTGTGAGGAACCTGGCGGATATCGACTAATACTCCGTTTGCTGTAGAACGAATCTCAGATTGGACTTCAGCCGACCGCGCTTTAGCCTCCAACTGGGCATCCTGAATCTCGAGTTTCTTCACGTCTATGCTTGTCCGACGAAGTTGAGATGATTTAGAAAACACCAGGGCGGACAGGGCTTGACTCTCTTTCTTCAATTTCAGCTGGGAGGACTCGATAATCGAAATTGAAAGGTAGTGGTTTTTCAAGAGCTCCAAGTTGTGACTGTACTCTTCGGAGTCGATGCGAACTGTTTGCTCGGCATTTGAGATTTTCTGACTGAATTCTGATACGAGAGCCATGCGTTGAGCCTCTAAGGCTGCGATCTTTTCATGATTAAGTTTGATCTGGTCCTCGTAAAATTGTGCAAGGTTTTTTTTCGCAAGAAGATCCTTCTCGTGAACTGGGTCTCCTTTTTCTTTTAGACACTCGATAGTCTCTTTCTCATTGAGCGTGACCGATATTTGAACATAATTTTCAAGCTTCGGTAAAGAAGCATCCGTCGCCTCCTTTTGCGTCCATCGTTCATCGGCCGAAATAGACTTGATCGTAAGTATCCCTTTTGTGATGTAGACATACTCCAAGTTGAATGTTCGTATGTCGTCGTATGTTGCATAGTTGAGTTTGATTGTGCTTCCGCCCCCTGTGACCGGAGTAAAAATCTTGATGTTTTCGGGTAAAGAGACTTTGTCCGATGTCGAGAGATCCCCAAAGAAATAGTTTTCAGATAGGCTATCGACATATGAGGTGACCTGAGATAGAAGTTGGTTGCTTAGGTCGACGTTTCGAATGGAAGAATGTGTAAGTTTACCTTGTGCGCACAAGATATTTTCGACGACGTAATCAGCCTGGAATTCTTTCCCCAATGTATGCGGTCGTCCATCCGAGCTCTTGAAGACCACAGTATGAGGATTCAGTGCGCCGATAATCTTAATCGTTCCATCCAGAGACTGTTTTGTCAAGGAACTATATGCCACTACTTGAGCAAAGACAAAGTGATCTTTGGAGAATTCATTATAGTCTCTAACTGCGGCTTCGATGTTCTGCTGAGTGACACGGACAAAGCGCTCATAGCCTTCGTATGCAACGACGAATGAGGGAATACATCCGGCAAGGAAGATCACCGCGAGCATCTTGTCGCCTTTTGAGCCAGTCTGCATACGGTAACGGTGGGGATTGTTGACCTCAAACGGGAATACACATTTCACACTCGAAAAGGGATAAAACAATTTCACACCGTTCACTGTCATTGTATCAAGGAACGGATGAGAAGCGTAACCAACAAGAACACAGACGTAAAGCTCCCGATTGAGAAAGTAAAATGGCAGGAGAACAATAGACAGGCATGCAAGGAATATACTTGAATGAGTAAGTGTTCGGTGACCAAATTTACGCTCAAGCTTTGTCGATACGAATGGCATAATTTTTCCCACCGTGCTTGCTGCAGTGTCAATGTCAGGCAATACCGATGATATGCCTATTAGCAAGGCATTGGCAAAACTTAGTGGAATTCCCGTGGTTGTGAGTATGAGCAGGTAAACGAATTCGGCAAAGGTAACATGCGTCGGCGCAGTCATAGAATTCGCGTATGACGAATGGGACTGCTGAGATTTTTTATGATTCCCTGACGGTTAGTTCGAGGCTGGAGACAGCGTTTCAAATTCTCGAATAAGGCGATGAAACACTTTCGAATTCGCATTTGACTCTTAAGCCGGCTGACTATGCCGCTCAATTCTTTGGAAAGATGGGTAACATCCGCCATAGTAACAATAGACTCACCAGTCTGACCATCAATCGGGAGTGTATGCACCCAGTTGCAGAGGATTTGTTGGATCTCGTATTCTGGTTCCATCGTGCGTTTCAAGTTTTGGGGCCTTATCCTTATGGGTCGGAATAAGTTCATATCTTTCAAGTCCTTTTCAGTGGTGAATTTTCTTCTTCTGAGGTAAGGAGTTGAACCCAGGGCTTTGTTCCGGCACCCCCACCGCCATGGAGACATGTCCACAGCCAGCCGAACGGATTGTCGATCTTTGCTCTCGTATTTGCCTTGAGCATTAACCGGAGCCCTCTCAAAACGAGCTCGGGGTAATTTATCTTCTCTCCAAGAAGTTTAAATGCATGAAAACACATAGATAGCTTATGTTCGTACTCCCCACCGACAAAAAGCTTCTTGAGCTCGATAGTTGCAGGTTGCCAGTTGAGATCATTTGCGGGATTCTCGCGATTCCATCGTTGAATAATCGCATGAAATCGTAACGCGTATTCATCAAAAAGTTCCTCATTGGGTTCGATGATATATCCTACCGACATCTCCTCATCTAGTTGCGAGATCGGCGTCTTAACACTTTGCACATTTTTCAACAACATCGTCCTCTCTGCTCTGCTTCTGTTGTCTTTCTCATTTCCTTCTGTTTCTGTATCTGCTTCTAGGCTGACATTTTCTGGGTTCAGTTCAGATACTGTTTGGAGAGGCTTCGCACCCTGTTCGGAGGTTGTGTGAATGTTGTCCGAACAGTGCCTGGATGCTGTTCTTACTGTATGCGAAGCGCGCTTAATGCGTCGCGTATAGTCATCGGCGCGCTTTTCAAATGATGAGCTATACAATACGTTATACTCAACCCATTTTCGGTAATCAAAAAGACTGATCTCGACGCAGAAGGCAATCACAGTCTGGAGTTTTTTCTGCGAAGTGAATAGATTCTTTGCCAGGAGTTTCACCGGAAGTCGTGGTACATGTGCTATGAAGTCACAATCTTCAAATGGGCTTTCAGAGGTGATTGTCGGGTATCGAAGAAAATCGGAGAATCTTTCATCTGCTTCACGATTAATTCCGATAATCTTGAGATGAAAAGTGTCTGAATGTTGACCGATTTCTTCCAAGAGCGCCCAGAAGAGACCGACACCTTCGGCTCCATGAGTTGAACCAAGAACCTGGAGCTTGGGGTCATGACGAGCAGCGCATTCGTGATGGAACCATTTCATGATATTCCTTTTATTAGATTTTGCTCTTGTCCATTTCTTTGTCCCGACCACGGGATCCCGCCGTATGAATGAAAATTGTTGACGCGGGAAAATGGACGAAAGTCCCGCCGCGCGGGATCCCGCTCTATTAGAGGTATTATTGATGCGGGAAAAGGCGGTCGAAATCGAAGCGCACGATTCGATCGCTACCGCACGAGCAGGCAATTCCGTTCCAAGAGAAGGAGCAGAACGGAATTGAAACGCTTCGATCGAATCTTTTCTTCCACACATCCCCATCCCCGCCTGCTGGACGGGCAGGGATTTCGATACCTCACGCACTCGACGAATAAACATTTGGCCAAGCAAGAAGTTATGGTGATAACGAAAACGAATTATCATCGTTTCAGACGGTAATAGATTTCCTCGACCTTGTCGATTGCTCGATGTTGTTCGAGGAGACTGTAATGCTTGTTGTAGATATCAGAAATCAGGGTGAGGGCTGCGTGACGAAGTTTCGAGCGTTTCATGAAGGAGGCCTCTTTCACGATCTCTTCGATGACCTCAAGAGTGGACGATGCAGTTTCATCGGTAAGCGCACGGCAATCAAAATCGGGAGAAAGTAATTGTACTTTCCTTTCTGCATGAGCGATGACATTTTCGCATTTCTCGCCAAAGTATTCAAAAACTTGTTGACGGAATGAACGAAAGAGCCGCTCAAAAATATGCAGATAGGCATTTTGATTACTCTCTGGCGGCCTGGTTTGCACTTGAGCAACTGTTTTACCATCATGTTTATTCTTACGGCGCGATGTTGCCTTCTTACGTGAACTAGTCTTGCTCCCACGCGGCGGAGACACCGTATCTTTGTCTGTTACGGAAGAGTTCAGTCGGCCCGCTGCCGGAGTTGATGTCAACTTATTATCGTGTCTTATCATGAGCATATGGTCTGTCTGGTCGGCATGCTCTTGCGTGGAATCATTTTGAGAGGACATAGGAGCATTAAGGATATTCTGAATAGCATTTGTGAACTCCTGAGCATCAACTTCCGCCTGCAAGTGTTCATGATGCGATAGTAAATAATTGGAGGGTTGAACATCAGACTTACTTGCCTGACAACGGATCTCGGTTTTCGACGAATTCGAGTTGGAATGAGAGCCTAGAAGATTCCTTTGAGACGATGGCTGGTCCTCACTGGCGCCGGCATTCTTCATTCCAAACAGGTCACGAGAAGGATAGCGGTATTTCATAACGTCCCTGTTCTTTTCTATATCATAGAGAAGAATTCTTCCACGTTTAAATGGCGGTTTAAAATTGAGTAATTGCTCGGCGCTCACAGTTTCAGAAAGGCGTATGTTTGGCACCGGCGTGAAAAAATCATTGCACTCTACAATGCCACGCGTACAATGGGTTGATTGGAGAACAAGCCGAAGCTGTCTGCTGGTCAATGACTGTACATGCACTTTTAAACAAGGTTCAAGATAAAACGTAGAACGAAATTGCTCGGCCATTTCTTTAGAGGTTTCAAAGAGATGGACTTTTGCTTCAGGATTTGATCGAAATTGTTTAAAGGTTGCAAGAGCTACCTCAGTGTCAATGGTGAAGCGAAGGTCCTGGTTCAAGCGGGCGCATTCGAGAATAGCGGCATTCTCAAAGAAGACGATGTCAAAGAATTTCCTATTAGACTCATTTGCGACCGGCACTTCCGCGTACGAAATCATTATGAATCCTACACCGTTTTTAGACTGGGATGAGACCAGGTGAACAGGGTCAAGGTATGCAGCCGGAATACCTGCAAGTATTTGTCTTGCATCATTGACCATTTCTATTCGGGAGGGTAGATTTTAACCGAGTGGTCTGCGCATCCAGGCGAAGCAGAAGTCGACGGACATTCAAAAGGTCAATGCGTGATTTGGTCATTACATCGAAATCAATTTCCCCCTGATAAAAACGGAGGGAATCAAATCGTGCGATACTTTCCTTCATGGAGATTTCGTCTAAGAGCATTGGTCGTAATTCAGCGGCCAACTTGAGTTCCTGTTCAATCTGCTTAACCTTAACCTGTAATCGCCGCAGCATGATGTCCCGTTCGATAAGGAATTTATGCAATTCAGCATTCGCTCTGGTTAATTTCGATGTGTTGAAGAGGTCGCTAATTGAAAGACCGAACGTCAAGCGATAGGCATCCCGCGGTACGATCGAGGAGATACCGGAAGCCGGATCATAAAAAAGAAGGTCCTTTACGCCATAACTGGCCGAGATATGGATCGCGGGAATTAACCGATGATAGAGATTCTCCTGTTCGGCTTGAAGACGTGCGATAGTTATCTTGTCATCAAGAAACTGCAACTGGAGAGAATCGATGTAGGGTCCATCTGGGATTTGCTCCTGCGAGAGGAACGTATCGATGGCGGCAGTTGACTCACCAGTAATGATGGTTTGTGAAACTGCCGCCACGGGAAACATTAGCCACGACATAAGCAGGAGGATTGAACCGTAACGGCGGTTTGATGAAACATAGTATGACATGTTAAGCACTTTCAATCCTGCTGAAATATCAAAAGCCCGAGGTGATCTCTCGAAACACGGATCCATCCGCCCTTCCGACAACACGGACATTGCGCCAGGAGGAATCGGCGAATTGAGTGTAAGTTATGATAGCTCCATCGGATTGACCGTACGTCCGGCGGAGCTGGATGAGGATATTATTTCCGTCCCGGACTTCGGACTCAACCATTCCATTGACGCCATGCCGAGTTGTAACTCGTACGGAACCATCGTTTGGATTAACAACACGCGTTACAACAGGCAAGCGGAACGTGTAGGTTTCCAGTATTCCATTTCTGAGGACATGAGTGACGATTGTGTCGGAGGAAAGCCCATATACCTCAGTGATATTGGATTGTTGAGGGCTATCGTTGGCAAAATCTGAAAAAGAGATGTAACGTTTTGTCTCTGTGACGATCGCATTCGATGATAGACCATGAGACCTGCGGACGGTAATCAAGAGCAACCCTTTTGGGTATGTGTGTCGCTCGGTGACTACAGCAGCATAACCGGAATCTGTCATTTCGCCGTAGATATACGCAGTATCAGCCGCGCTAACTGATAGCATGTGTTTCTGGGGGTACGATGGCAACGCCGAAGCAACTCGATTTAATGGGCATGCTTGAGCCGAGAAACCAGGTTCCTGCTGTGCAAATGCATTTATTGTTTCTATCTCGTCCAACACCGAGAGGAGAAACCCCTCGCCAGTTGCAAGGGAATCATGGCGAACGAGATCGGAACCAATTGTGGGCATTGATACCGGTTCTTTCTGGCAACCAACAAGTAACATGAGGACCGACGCTATGACGAAACAGATAATGCCAGCCGGCACGGCAGGTACCCTTTTCTTGAAGAAGTAATTGGACATGATGTCCTCCATAGATATGTGTAAGATGAGTGAGTTAGGTGGTTCAAATAATTTCCCTGCGACTAATTTGTAATGCGGATATTGATTTCAAATCTTGCTCCCCGGAGATACGGGTGTCATTGTGGTTAGAAGTGAAAAACCTGGACTGTTGTTTCGAACCGATGCTGCTCAACGACAATGACTCCATAATAAATGCCTGTTGGAGCAAATAGCCCTTCATTTGTATCTCCAAGCCACGTAACGCCATGGGTTCCTTTCGTTTCGTGCAGGTCAGTGGCAAGAGACTTCACAAGAACTTCCTGCCGTGAAGATTTTTTTTGAATGATGACGACGCTCAGCGATGCCGGATCTTTAAGAGTGAAACGCAATTCAGTGTTTCTACGGAAAGAATCGAAGGCACTGGGAGTAAACCGCAAGTTTGTGATAAACGCCGGGTCATCAAACATGTCGCGCGAACAACTCTCAAAAAGAAGCGCAATGGCAAAAATCTTCAACCACTTACCCATGCTGCTGCTCCTTCATCGCGTGAACCATCTTTTGTGCCTCGTTTATCAGCTTAATGAGATGCGACATCTGGCCGTGTGTTGACGAGAGATTAACGTATGTTTGGTGCAGGAGAACCGGAGTACAAAGTATGTGCAAGGTATAGCTCAACTCGTGAAGAAAAGAGTGAATGACTGCCTCCGAGATTGGCTTGCCCGTGAGGTGGTCAATGAAGATGGTGTCCAGGGTGGATTTTCTGAGCGCGAGATAATGGCTAAGGCGTGGAATTACACTCTTCGAAAGCTGAACGACCGTGCGTGCGCCAATCGTCATCGTTACAACAGAATCCCGCCGATCAACTGTGCTAAGTTTCACAGATGGAATCTGGTATTGCCGAACTCCGTGAAAGAGCATAAGAGTAAGAATAATTTCGTCGCGTATGTAGCGCGTAACGATATTTGTGTCGTTTAATTGCTGCCGGGTGAAAAGATAATTATAGAGTGCAAGGATTTGTTCTTGTGATAAGACTCTTCGATATACCGACGTGATTTTGATGGTATTGACTTTGTTTGATTCAACGACTCCAATGGAACAGAGAAATTCGAAATACTCCCGCAATGAGACTATCGTTCGTTTAATGGAAGAGATCTTGCTTCCGGTAGTAAGGAGCGCATTGAGATAGCTTTCAAAATCCTCAGGTTTGAGGGCCCTCAGGAGAGTCTGGCTTGGTTGTTCATTAAACGACTTGAGGTGCTTAAGGAACTTGACGACGTCGGCTTTGTAGCTACGCACGGTTTGATTAGCTAGACTGCGAGAGCCAAGCGCATCGACAAACCTTTCTATGAAAATGTCATCGTTGAATTGGATAGCCTGTTCGTTCATTATGGCTTCAAAAAAATTTGTTCTGGAAGGTGGTTTTGTATCGTTCTTGGCATGATAACTGTCGCTTTGAAAAAGTTTGTTACACAATAACCGGGTATTTAAGAAATGAACTTATCGTTTACGTATCACGCATGGTAGCAATTAATGAACTACGGGCAGACGGAACAAGCAGGCATTTTCGCCGACTATTTGAAGAGGGAATCAGTGTTTCTTATTGAATTGGGGTAGTTCTCGCGCTGGAGAGAAAATAGGATGGCTAGTAAGGCTGTTAATAAAAAGGAAGTCTATCGATCACAGCATGCTTGGCTTTGGAGAGCTGTGCACTGCCGATAGGCTAACAACAAGCTCATTATGCACAGAAATGTTACATTGAAATAGCTCAAACACCTCAAAAATCTGCCCAGAATGAACATTTATAAAAAAATATTGCTATTTTATAGCAGGATTATTACCTTTCATTTTCATATCGCTGAGCTGCTTAGGACAATTGGGGGATCGTTCTTTTCTTAGGTTCACTTAATAGGATACTAGAAACAAAGACGCAATACCGCATCATAACAGACGTTGTGACGGACATTGCTTCGCTCATGAGCTTGTCCGCCACAACGCAGCCGCCTATGAACAAATTTTTATCACTAATTACGGAGGACGAAAATGTCATCGCAGGTATTAGAACATTACAATACTATTATGGACAACGGCGTAAGGAAGGAGAAATTTGAAGTTACTCTTAGCACTGGTGCCATTATAATCGGAGTTCCTTTTATGGGCTCTACAAGCAAACCCCTCCCAGATCAAGAATTTTTTCTGAATACTGGAGGAGGAGTCCTTCATTTTAAGTTTGGAGAGATAATCGAAATTTCGAAGGCATGAATTCCTAGACACCGGGAATTGCGCAAATGCATCAACAAATTTATCAAAGGCTGAGCCAGGTTGCCAGACTTGGTCAATACGTTACTTACTCTGACATTGCACCACTGGCAAACCTCGACATTGGAATTCAAGCTGATAGAAACGAGATAGGTCGACTTCTTGGAGAAATCTCACTATTCGAGCACAATCAGGGTCATCCTCTTTTATCGGCCGTGGTAATACATCGGGACAACAATATGCCTGGTCAAGGATTTTTCCAGCTTGCTCGTCAGTTGAACTTACATCGAGGTACTGACGATTTATTGTTCTTCATTGAGGAACTTCGAAGAGTACATAACCACTGGCGACAACCTTGAGCTTTTCCGCGGTTGACCTGCGCCTAAAGCGAGGAAAAATTGACTATGGCTACGAGACAATACGCGCCTGAAGCTATCGACTCTGAATGTATTTGTGTTAGGCCGAAATTAACCCAGAGAGTGGTATTATTTGAAAACCACATAATCAATAGTTAACCAAAACAATAGACATGACGGAATCAGTGGCCATCATAATCGGCGCCATTGTCGGCGGCATCTTCGGCGCAATCGGTGCATGGCTCACCCACAAGGTCGCGGAGCAAAAGAGAGCCGACGCTTTGTTCTCCAACGCGCTCGAGTTTATGGGGGGTGGCACACAACGTCGCAACCTGGGCATCGCAGCGATCTCCCTCTACTGGCGCGAGTTTCCCCAACACAGTCAGTTGTGCGCTGAAATGTTGACTGGTTCGGCTATTTACTTGCTCACCGAATCAGAGCAAGAGGGAGCATCGCACGAGGTCTTTAACTTGCACAGGATTATGACTCTCCTGAAGGACATTTCGCCTCGTTTGACAAATCGCGCATGCTATCAGCGGCTTGAAGAGGTGATAGGGCAACGGCTTTCCCCATATGAGGAAAGACCGAAAAGAGGGCTTTGGGTAAAAAAAGTTGAATTAGAGAACTGGCAGCATGATTTGCAAAGGGTCACGAGATGAGAGCGCCCGCTTTGGCTAACACGCGGCTTCTGCGGGCGCGCGATCCGCACCGCTGAGCCGCAGTGTCAGTTGAAAGTGTCCCGGTTCGAAAAGGCTCACTGAATACCCTTGTTTGCCCCGTTGAGAATGGTATGTTCACAAAAATATTGTGTTGTTACCACAAGCGGCAGGCGAAATTGTGACAAGTAATTATCGGCAATAGAGCGTTGCAACGTTGTAGGGTTGATCAGACGAAAGGAATGTAAATATGGAATGGCTTTCCTTCGGGGTTATCTTCTCACATCTCATTGCTAACATGATAGGCATTGTTAGCGGCTGGTTCATCAGATTAGGCCGCGATAGTGTTTATCACCGGCGTCAATACAAGGGCCAACGAGCACTTCTCTCTGGTTTGCAGAACCCGACGATATTTGTTTATCCACCGAGACCGAGACTGAAAAATGAAGATGATCCCACGGCCATTCTTCCCGCAGTAATTTCGATTGAGGACTTTCTTGCAATAAACAACGTCATTAGTGCATTCCTGCGCGTGGATTGGGAACGACCGGCGAAAATCAAAGATACTGATCCCAAACATTTGACCGACGAAGACAAACGCCATAACAACCTGATTCTCATCTGTAGCAGTAAGACGAACAAAGTTACGGGAGATGCCCTTTTGGAATTACGAAAAAGATATCCCCATTTGAGAGACGTGTTGCCTGCATTTGAGCTGGTCAGCGACGTCAACACCAAAGCCTGCCGTGTCCTGCTGCGTTTCAACGGAGGCATCTATGAGTCTCCCAGTTACGATCAACCAATAAGTGAGGACGCAGAGATTGAAGACTATGCAATCCTTGCCAAGGCTATTAATCCATGGTCCCCTCATCATCGATTACTTATTGTGGCTGGCTTGCGTGGCGTTGGGACATGGGGCGCAGCAGAAACGCTTAAGAAATGGTGGCAGGAACTATATGATAAGAAGGGTCACAACCCCGCGAGAGGCATTTCCAAGCAGGGTAATTTTGTCGCAGTTTTGCGCATACGGTACAAAAAAGAGGACATAAAAAAACCAGATTTGGTCAATATGATTGACCTTGATCAATACGAAATTGCCCATCGCGAACCGTAAACTGATGCCGAAATCTGGTGTCGCCACCACTTTGGGTAACATCGCGCGGGAATTGCGCCAAGTTGTGCGCCAAATGATCCATCTTAATTGACGGGAACTAAAACAATATTAGGGATCAAGCATGAACAAGCCAACCGCATCAAGAGTGTGTCGCTGGTTTGTCCTTACCATTTGTGCAGTCGTCGTTGCATTTTCCCATGCCTCATCGGATGAAATCTCCAACCTTACGACCAGAGGATGGCCTCCTGCTTACAGGGTATGCAATGAGTTCACCATCACAGTCGAATTCGATTTTCGTGCACAGGAGAACATGGTTTACACAGCTATGATAGCCGGTATGGAGGATGATAATGCTATCTTCGGCGGTGACCAGTTGGAAGGAAAGACAAACGAGGATCTGGGGAAACTTGAGAAAGGACAGACTAAGCACGTGTCAACCGAGGTGAAATGTCATATGCAGGACGACAATGGCTCGGCAGCCACGTACTACATAAAAGTAATAGTGGGTACTGCAAGCGCTTCGTCGGAAAGTCACGATATCGATGAAATTGCTGGAACCGGCACTTTTCAGGAGATTCTAAGCGTCGCACAACCAATACTTGGTCTAATCGGTGCTATTTTCGGCCTGTTCAGCGGTAAATAAATATGATGAAGGGGTCTTTCAAATGAAGAAATATATCGCGTTCATTATGAACCTGATAATACCGGGTTTATCTTATCTGGTCTTAAGGACGAGGCGAGGAAGGGGATTCGGCTGGGGGTCATGTTACAGTTTGATTCCTTAAGCTGCTATTTTCGCTGCATTCCATGTTAGCAAATCTGTCAACGTCCAAAACCTGTTTGTAATTCCTGCCTGCATACACGGTGTACACCTTAAAGTCTCATGCCTTCTCACAAAGTTGTGTTGAAAGAAGTGTAACGCTACTGCTGCTTCGTGGTGTTTAAGGCTTTTTGAGTATGCGTTAGTCAATCTCGCATATCGTTTACAGTGTAATCTTGTGCTAAGATTCAATCTTTCAATGTGGCTTGTGCTGATGCGTTTGGGGTTGGGTTGACCCGTAATAACCGTTTTTGTGGTGCGTATTATCGTACCCGGACTATATTTGCGTGCTTCTTCTTTTGTTTGCTCTCGATACATTTTCGTGATTTGACCGTAATGAATGCTATCGCCGAAAACTCGGTCAACGCAATCTTTGTATGGAGCAAAACTATCCGTGCTTAGTTGAAACTCCGATACAACCCGAACGCTTAACTCCATCATAAACGATGCTGTCATCTTCATATTGCGTTTTCCAAGTCTAAAAACCGGAACAAGTTTGCTTTCACTGTCTTGTGCAACGAATAACCAAAAATCTCCATGCTCTTTCGCTTCTTCTTCATCCTGTACGTTCTTCTCTTTGCAAAATACAAATTGCCATTGTTCATCGCAAGAAACAAATTTGCATTTGAGGTTCGTCATCAATGAATCATGAATTTCCATTGCTTTCTGTCCCGCCTCCAATAACAGTTTCAGAACCGTTACAGGACTAACATCTGCAATACGTGATGTAGCTCGTACCGATTGACCCTCAGTGAGGAGGGAAAGAATGAGGGATTGTTTTTCGATTGAAAGGTGATTTGCCATGATACGCTCCTTGATTTTTGCTGAATAGAAGCGTACCTTGTTTTTAGGTCGGTTATCGCTCCAATACAGCGATGATTGAATAGGGCTTTCAGATGTTACAAGCATCTGGAAGCCCGCTTTGTTTAGTTTACTTCTGTCGTTCCTTCCAAGCCTCAACCTCTTCACGGCTAATCAGCGTCAACGTCTTAAACTTGTAAGTCGTCATCTTTTCCCAAGTTAAGTAGTTACGAATTGCCGTTGGCTTGATGCCAAGCTCTTTAGCAGCTTCGTCAACCGTGAAAAAATCGGCTTCGTTGGGTTGATTTACCTTTTTCGGCTTGCTCATACTGTAATATAATTGATACATACTCAATTGTCAAGTACAAAATTGATAAAGTGGATATTGACTTACCCATTTTCTTTGATTATTTTAGAAGCGATAGCGGGGAAGGAAGGAGTTGCACCTACAACCCTTTCGAGTACCTAAGCCATATCAAGCCATAGTGCCTTAACTGTTCAGCCACTTCCCCCAGGGGTGGAAGTTCAAACAGGTATTTTGAGTGGCTTACGCATACACCCTTCCTATCTCAAGATGTTGATGCATCTTGTTTATGTTTGTAGAATTGGTTACTAAGAAGCCCCCGCAAGGGGGTTTCTGGTTGGTAAGATACTAAATAAGGGGGGATGCAACGTTGCAATCGTTGCGTGTTTTTGCAAGCAACGTTGCGTGTTTTTGCAAGCAACGTTGCATTGACTTGTCCTTTACTCTCTTTCGTGTCTTTCAGCTGTAATAGGTATGCCAAAGCCTTGTTTAGAATCCGACATGATAAAATAAAAATGCTTCTCGTATGTCGGAGCAAAATCTGATTTGCCCTCACCGTCAATGCGGTGAACGAGAAGCATTCTATAAAATCCTCAATCGAATATCCGACATGGTATCCGATATTATATTGCTTGAATTTACGTCATTTTACTTTCCTTTTCAACTTGATTTTAGATACATAAATTTCTACTTTTAATCAATCCTATCTTTGTGTTCTATTCTTAGCAAACTTCCTATATAATATGGACACTAACCAACTAATGAATAATGTTATTGTTGCTGTCATTGTCTTAGTAGTTAGAGAGGTTTTTGCGTGGCTCATAAAACGGTCAACAAACATTGTCCAAAGAGATGCAATAAGGAAAAAACTGCAAAGCATCTTCAACCTACGATTAATATCAATCTTAATAGATGGGATTTTCATTTTTATGTTGGTGTTAGTAATAAGAATTATTTACCTTGACAATACGGTTTCAAATCAATTCCTTACCCGTAGCGATGCGATTTTCCTCATAATCTTTATGATTCTTATAGCGAAAGCTTTGGATTGGCTTCTCGCAGATATTCATTCTTGGTGGAAATATTTTCGAGGACAATGAATCCTCTTGAAGTTTGTTTTCAAAGAATTTAGCCCTCATTTTTCCTCGCTTTCAGAATTGGCATTTCCTGCGTTTTGAAACTGTAACATGACCCGGCTGGGCTGTTCTTTGCTATTGGGCCATAGTGACCTGGTCTATGTGGGCTATCCATGATGATATCACTGAGCAGTATGGCAAGGTAATCTTTTTCATACCTGCGACGATATTCTCAATCATGGTTGCAATAGATGGGTGCAAGAACGTGGAGTAGGCTCCGACCAAATTTCAAGATCGCAACTTCACACTACTTTGAGAATGACGGGAACCGCTCGCTGACGCGTTCTGGCGCAACGAGCACTTCATGGCTCGCGCACGACGTTATGTATAATTGCACCAAGGAACATCATGACCAATCAGGAACAACACTTTGTTAATCTCCGAGAAGCTCTTACAGAAATGTGTTTTCAAGGGCAGACTCACTATAGAATATGGCGTACCCTTAACGAATCATTTGAGAAACATCCAGCACCAGCCGAGAATGCACCTGTATTTTTTATTATGACTGCGAGTGCTCACTTCAATTCTTCATTCTCTTTTCTTGCAAAGTTGGTTGACAAGCACAGGGATGCCGTGAACATAAATGAATACATCGAATTTGTGCAGTCATGTCCCTCCATGTTTAAGAAAACGCAGTCGTCCACAATATCAAAAGCCGTCCAAAAAGACTTGCAAATCATTGAGGCCTTTTCAACTCAGATTACGAATATCAGGGCTCGGCGGGATAAATACTATGCTCATTTGGATCGTAAGCATATTTCCAAGCCAAAAGAAATTCTTCAATTGTTTCCCATTAAACCTATAGAAATTTATCAACTCTACGAAGAAATCGGCAAGATTATCAACAGGTATTCGGGGTTTTACGACGATTCCTCGAGTGAAATGGGGATTGTCGGAGAAGACGACGTAAAGTGGCTTATAGAATTCATCGAAGAAAAGCTTCAGAACAATGACTGATGGGCTGCACAATATCACATGACATGCGAAATCATAACGCTGAATCCTTAAAATAAAATGTGCTCGCTCAACAGTTTTGTCCACTCGAACGAGATTTGGATGTTCAAGACTCTTGCATTATTGTGAAGCACGTTTAGCTGGATTCGCGGCGTGATAACGCAACATCCCGACATCTTGAAGAACATACTCTGAATATGAACTTAATATTGCAGTCAGGCAGCCTAGATTTCAACGAAATCGCAACAATAGCTTCAGCCGCCATTGCACTTTTGGCGCTCATCTTATCCCTTTGGAGCGTCCTACTGTCCAAAAGGGCCGTTCGTCTCGCTGAAATCGAGCATGAGAATCGCAAACCCTCCTTTATACTCTATCTCCAAGATAGCCTCATTCGTTATTCGACTCCGAAGGAGCCATTCAGGGTCTATGGACTCTTGCTTTCGATTAGCAATACGTCCGATTCAGATAATTCTTTATCGACCATAGACCTCTTCATAACACTGTCACAGAAATCCGAGACCATTCTGACCCTTAAGATTCCGTTAGATGCCAATTTGGGGGATTTTGTCCCTAACAATTCTTCTGTGCTCACTGTTCCGCTCCGAATTGATGCGCATCAGACGGTGGTCGGCTGGTGTTTCTTCAGGCTTGCAGATACCGCTTCAGCAAATGCTGAAGTCGAAGTATCCCGACTAGTTGTCAAAGACGCGCAGGGCAACAAGACCGAAATTGAACACACTCTATTCATTCCATTCCTGACCCGTGATGAGTTGGAGTAGAAGAACAACGGTTAGTTTCCGCTCGAAACGCGAGAGCGAACCTGTTCCAATAATCAGTAGCGCAGCGATTGCTGCTGAAAGAATGGACGAAGGTCACGTGATTCCCGTTTTGATAATTGACGGACGCGAAAGACCAGATGTCGAAACACTGATTCTCGCTCATGAATCGCTCCCTCCTGGCGACATAGAATTTGTCTGGGCGACCAAACCCTGGCTCTCGCATGACACTATCTTGCTACTTATTAAATTCATCCGTCCAGCTGAGCTTTCAATCTTGTTACAATTCGACATTGCCTCAGAAGGAGTGTTAGTTGAACACATCCTAGATGCAAGAGCCTTGTATCTTCAGCTCGGACAGCCTGGTGACAAATTCATAGATAATATGGTCAAGCCTAGAATTCTCCTGGAACTTCCGGACACTGGGTTTGACCCAATTTGGAAATCAATGTTCCTTCGGGCGATGGTGAAGTTCTATAGAAAAAGGGGATTCGGTCGAAGAGAGGCAAAGAGAGCCGCTGAGATGGTGATTCAGGAATATCGTAAGACGTACGTGTCCTTGAGAGTAAAGTGACATCATGAACGATTACGAGGAAGGTTGGCTAATAGACCGGAAGAGATCGAAGTCGTCAGGTTATCTGAAATCCGGTTGTGAGTATGTTTGTCTTGAACAGAATTGAGCTGTTTCTAAGATCGGTCAGAAAGCAGAACCCGAGGAGTTCGGTGACAATGATCGATAATGCAATCGAACGTGGAGATGTCAAGGTGAAGAAAAGAAATGACCAGGATGGTAAAGAGCATTGATCTTGCGTCCGACTGCACGTTCGGAGAGCCCGAGGAGTTGAGCCACTTTGCTCTTTTGGCTGCTCAATTTTTGTACCGCTCGATTGACTATGCTGCCTTCAACGGTTGCGATTTTAGCCGGAAGAGAAAACTCATGTTCCTTCTCGATCATCATCGCCATCTTGACAAATTCGAGTTTCTCGCGTTCAAGAAGTACTTGCTTGAATGGAAGTAACACAAGACTGTGGATGAAAGCGACGAGATCCCGGACATTATCTTCCCAACGCTCATTTGCCAAGAGTTCCAAGAGGTCAGGCCCTATTGACCCGTCTGCGCTAATATTTCTAATCGAGACATTCTCCATGTGGTTAAATTTATTGTACAGTTTCATTGCATAATACCGAGTGAGTGGCAGAATGTCCTCCCTTCGTTCACGTAATGGAGAAAGATGAATTCTGCGCATTGGTTCAAGCAGCTTAAAAAGCTTAGAGCTGAGTTTTTGCTTTTTTTTCATCAGCGGAATCGTGTTTCGAAATGTAAAAATGACTCTGGCTGATAATGGATGCCGTTTCGTCGAGACAGGACGAATTAAGGTTGAGGTCGCTAATGCCTCAGCAAGTTTATCCTGCAGAAACTGGTTGGCACAATCGACGTGCTTGAGCACAACGGTTGTTCCGAACTCGAGAAGACTTTTCCTCGATGTCGTGAGATTGGGAGGTTCTCCTCCGAGAAGACCGAGTCGCTGATCGCGTTCGCAGAGTGTTGAGAAGTTCAGTGTTTCAATGGGAGCGAAATTGAGAGGGTCCGCCATAAAGCCGGCGGACAAGCTCGCGGCATGAATGTGTGCTGCCAGGAATGCCTTACCGATGCCTTGCTCCCCTATAAGAATCAAGGGTGATGAGTTCTTCGATAGGCATGGGAGATTTCTTCTAAACCTTTCGATTACGGGACTGCAGCCGATGAGATCGTCCAGCATCTGGGAAGTTTCATTGGCTGAAAGGGACATACTTTTTCTTCTCGAAGAAAAAGTATCAAAAAGAAGGTCTGCGAAATCTTAAACGCACGACCAAAGTCTTGTCCGTCACAGATGAAAAGCGATTTCATCGGTGAGACATGATAGATGCCGGACGCGATGAGATTGTGAAAACTGATTGCCATTTTGATGGATCAGTTCACGTTCGATGAAATCGCAAAGTAGGGTCTGATTTGCTCTCCACACCTGCTGTAAGATTTCGCATGGCATCTGAAAAGGAAAAATCCTATCACAACTGCTATTGACATGAATGATTTACCATTTTCAACCTCGAACCTGATAAAAGATTGCGGGATGCTCATTTCGTCAGCAAACTTAGCAGCGCTCCGCTCGTCAAGTTTGGACGAAATGGCAAAGCCCGGGCAGACCTCGATGGAGGCCTGAACCCGGGCTTGATATTCTCAACTACCCGAGAGCTATGGAGAGAGAAACTTGTTTCTGGGAATACCTTTCAATTATTGATCGTTAATACTATCCCGCTCAAAAGAGGAGCGGGATGCTCATTCCGGCGATGGACTTAGCTTCTCCCGCTTCGCGGGATCACTAAGTCCAGCCGGAATGGCACTCGATATTCTCGACTACCCGAGAGTTATGTCAACAATGTGATAGCTTAGGTGTTGCTTTTGCCGATGCTGTCTTATGGATCAGTTCCCGCACAACAGAGGTGCGGGACGCTCAATCTGACAGTGAAGTTAGCTCACTCCGCTCGCTAACTTCAGTCAGATTGGCGCTTGTGACGATTACGAAAAGCGACTTCAATCTCGCCGGCGATTTTTCCGTTCTGCCGGGGAATGATGAGCTCAATCCTACCAAAGTGATTTTGAGGCAATGTGTAATTGAGCACCTCGAGTACACGATTGATGCAGCGATTAAGCTCTCGTTCTTCGGATTCTGTGTAGTTGGCACCGCTCATGGAATTCAACAAGAAATTTAGTATTAGTGAGACAGGTTTGATTTCATGTGCCGGCTCATTTTTCCCTGAACATCTATCGACTCTCCCGCCCCGATTCACGTCGGGTCGGGATCGTTCAGGGTGACGATGATGGCAACAGTCAAGCCGAACTAATATTCATTATCTACGATTGGTGACGCTGTTTAATCTCTTGCTCGAGCATTTTACGGATCTTGTTGATGTTGTCGCCCATGCGACCAAAGACCCAAATAATCGCAAGGTAAAAAAAAATGGTAAGGCAGCTCAGGATTCCAAAAAGGACGGGGTAATCACGCGCGAAATCGGATGACGAAAACATGTTCATGCTCCTCGAAATTGTACTTGTGATAATTGAAATTTCATGTAGGCTCAACATGATTGATGTGATTATTAGACTACTTTGCGGACAGTTTTATTTCATGGTGGGGCAGCTGCGTGCGGTAGAGGCGATTTAAATGCGCTAGATCGATAACCATGAAATCTTGAAATAAAGTTAGTTATTTTGTAGTCTAATGCTGCAAGGGAGGTGAATTGTATGCAAACGAGGAATGATTGGAAGTGCTTTCGCATAGGGAGTTTCGGGAGTTTGTTTCGACGCATGCCGACCAGATCTATAACCATGCTTTTCGAATGCTCGGAAACCGCGAAGACGCGGAGGAAGCAGTCCAAGACATTTTCATGAAAGTACAGAGAGGAATAGCGTCGTTCCGTGGGGAATCCCAGACCAGGACATGGCTTTACAGAATTACGGTAAATACCTGTTTGACGCGACTAAGAAAAAGAATACCAGAGCTGGTGCATCCTGATAGAGACAGGTCGGATACATGGGACAAGTGGGAGACAATTGGGAGTGATGACCATAACCCCGAGGAGCTGCTCATCGAAAAGGATATTAGTAATTTGGTGATTAGCGCCATTGAACTGGTTTCGCCGGAGGAGAAGGAAATATTGTTGCTGTTTCATGTTGATGAATTAAAGTACGAAGAGATTGCCAACGTGCTCGACGTTCCGGTCGGAACGGTTTGCACCCGGCTGTACCGAGCCAGGAAGAAGTTGCGGGCTGCAATAGGCACACTTCACAAAGAACTTACGAGGTGATCATATGAAATGCGGATTCGATTATAAGCTGTTGAGTATGTACGGAGATGGTACGTTGGCCAGGGAACATCTCTCATTGGTCGAAACACATATCTCCAAGTGTGACACTTGCAGGAGAGCGGTTGAAGAAATGAAAGTCATCGGGAGGGCATTAGGTTCTCTTCCTCGAGCAGTCGCGTCAGGCGCGCTGATCGACCGGATCATCGCCGCATCAGAGAGTAGAACGAAATCGACAGCATGGGACTTGATAAAATGCACTTTCAGCGCGGTATGGTCGGTGGGTATGAATGGATTCAAGATTGAGGATGACCGGGAAAAATCTCTCCGAATAGAGTTGCCGGCGTGGGTGGCAAGATGGGTGCTGTTCGTTTAGGGTGACGTCGAGTCCCTCAAGCGAGCCTTTTTAACTTCTAAAAGAACTTTCATGGGATGGTTGACCATTGTTTCTATGCCAATGCAAGAAATTTACCTTGATGGCTACGACTTAGAGGCGGATGAGCCAGCAACGGACACGGTACTCCAAAACCAGCCAAAGCAAAGGCGAGGCAAGCCGACGGGAGAAAAACACAGCGACCAAGGTAGCCTATTCTAAACAATAATTAAGCCAACTGATATTATTGATATTATTCGGCTTTTAGTTGGTTGCCAAAAGAGATTGGTATACAGTTGAAAAAAAGCCCGGGTGTATACACACCGCGGGCTCAATGAAGAGATGAGTGTGAAGACGCTTTAGACGCGGTCAAGATAGAAAATGGTCGTCATATGTGCGACGTCGTCATACTCAATGTAGCAATCGGCTAGCAGGCCGAGTATAGTGTATTTCGTCTTTTGAGAAGAACACCATACCGTGGCAACTCCTTCTCCTCTGCGTGATAATCCAAAGGCAATCGGTATATCAATCTTGATTTCCCGCACGCCATAAAAATCCGGACAGGAAATTTCGACACCGCGCTGATGATAACGCAGGGACGGAATAATTTGAAGGATATTTCTTATCTGCTGGACCATGCTATCGCGAACAGGAATAGCAACAGGTACAGAAACAGGGTTGGTGGGCAGTGTACTGCGATTGATTTGCCCCAGCTGGCAGCCTTCGCTCGCGAAGGCAACCAGCATTAACGCGAAGAGAACTGACCAGAACTTCATGGTTTGTTTCCTTATGTTGATGGAAGGTTTTGGTGGATTAGAGAAGTACGAGTTTCAGATACAAGAATAATCTATCGACACATCTCAACACAAAGCGGTTAAACCATAGGGCGACACACTAATGTGTTAATTATTACTTTTAAAGTCAAGTGAAAAAACATATATTTTTCACTTAAAGTTTTAACTTGACTTTGTCATTTTCTTTTTGTAGCGTGTGATTGAATGCCCAAGCAGGATGATGCCAATAGTCAGGGAGTGCCTCACACGCTGCGCCTCAAAAGTTGGAAAATCCGTCAATTCCCAGCTTTTCTACCGGGAAGAACTATTTTGTTTTGCCAAAGCAGCAGCCTTGAGCAGATAGGAACCCGCAAATTCCCTTAGCTGCGGGAATAACCATTTACAAACTCATTTAACCCTGAATTAACAATACAAGCCTGATGTCTCTTTTTTCTTGACTTTTTGCAAGATGGGATGTATATTTCACACTATTCTTTAACACTCAAGTGTAAACATCTGTTTTTTAATCAATATAAATAATCATAACTTCTCTTGAAGGGAGTGGTATCCATATGAAAGACTCAAAACAGCAAACGGCGAGGCAAGCGGAGGCATCTTCGCATTCGGGTAACGGGCAAGCTGGTAAGTACCGTACTACTGTTGTCCTACCACCAAATATTGGAGAACATCTGGAAATCGTATCATTCAAGCGTCGCATCTCAAAGAATGAAATTATCGAAAAGGCGGTTTTCAAGTACCTAATTGAGGAGGAAAAGCTAAAACCCGATCAAAAACCGATTGTGGACCTGGAGGCGATTGAGGTAACATATTAAGAGTCAATTTAATCGAAGTAAAGTTTTCGTCTTGAGCCCCAGCTCGCACCGCGACTGGGGCCTTTTTATTTTCATAACTCTACTTACTTCTCCCCGACTTTTCTTCCTTCCCGAGCATAGGAATGCTATTCCACCGTTGCTCTAGTTCCTTCTTTGCCAAACGCACATCCTTTTTTTGGATGAAATTCTGTGCGGAGCGCCTCAATCGCTTGACAGACAATTGCGAATAATCGGAACTTGCAGGGAGAACCAGCCAAAGAGGGGGCGGGTGAAACCCTTGCGGCAGCAGACACCGGATAGGATTATTCTTTGACTGTTGTTGTTGACCGTAAAGGCAATTGACGCTGGCAGTACGGCCAAGTGTGGCTTGTCAATTGAAAAGTAAGTTTGAGGGAGAAGAGGTTTTTCTGTCAGATCAAATATTTAGCTGTTACAATTAGACAGACAAGCCTGTGGTTATCGTGAGTTTGCTTCTTCTAATAGCCTCCAAAACCAGGAACATCATAACAACGCCTCCACTGGTTATTATCATATTTGTAAATAATAAGCCGACTAGAGGCAGAGAGATTCAGCGACACAAGGATTTCAGGTATTCCATCATCATCAATATCAAAGATATCTTTGATCTGGATAGAAAGTAGTTCATTAATATCCCTTATCGAATCGATCTGCTCCTCACCACCTTTGCCCAGAGATAGACCAATTTTTCCGGTTGTTTGTTCAACCTTCGTCCACAGCAAATCGACTTTACCATCACAGTCAAAGTCCAGAGTAAATTTTTCCGGGTCGTACCCCTTAGGCTGGGGGCACAAATCCTCTATAGCCTTCTTTTGTGATATTGCGGTAAGCGAGTACTGACCCGTACTATCCAACTCGTTCAATCTAAAACCACGCTTCAATTGAGCAGAGCCAGAAATTTCTACGCTTTCTTCGCTTTCGATGAGATCCCTCACTCTGAATGTTCCCACCTGTTCGCCTTTGAAGTAAAGGAAATATGGGTTAAGGCTCTTAATCCCATCCTTCACCCGTTTACTCCATTCATAGAACAATTTACTTCCGCTCCCAAATGCAATGAAATTCGCATCACCTTTCTTCCCCCCCACCTCCAGGTGAACCTCTAGAACAATATACTCAAGTCCTGCATGACTAACTGACTCATGATACAAGCGCTGCGGGTAAACAACGTTGGAAAGAGAAAGAAGAAGAATGAAAGAAAATCTAATTGACACCAATTCCTGATTCGACCTATTACTTTGTTACCAGCATTTTCATTACTTTAACCATATCGTCAGTTTGGAGGCGATAGAAATACACGCCAGTTGGCAGGTTGGTTGTGTGGAACAAAACTGACTTATATCCTCCCTCTTCCGTTCTATCAACCAATGTTTCCACTTCTCGTCCGAGTACATCAAATACAACAAGCTTCACATGCCTCGCCCCAGGAAGCGTGTATTCAATTTTTGTTTCTGGGTTAAATGGATTTGGATAGTTTTGAAAAAGGTTTACACGATCCGGTGGAGCTACAACAATAGCAATTTCCTTGCTCCATTCCTGGCCTGAGACACCGACAATGTTGAATTGAATAGTTGCATGTTCATTTATAGGAGCTGACTTGTCTACATCAAAACCGAACTCGAGCGCTTTCTCTTTACCTGCAGGCAAAGCTGAGAGCTGATGATGTTTGGGGGTTAGCTGAATCCACTTGGGAGCATTAACGAATTCCACCTTCATGTTCGACATAGAAGCGCCCGAAGAGTTCTTAACGGTTAATTCAATCTTATTTCCAACTGATCCACAGGGCACGCGGTATGTTTGGCAAACAAGATATCCACTAATACCACCGCTGCCAAGCAGTAATAAGATAATATAGAGAAGGTTTTTGATTGTCATGGTTGAAACTCCTTTCCCTCAGTTATGGACACGGCTGAGTGGACTGTGCTTGAAGGAGGATGACACCGTTCCCCAGACCACTAAGCACCATACTTCCTTTATTTGCCAGAATCTGTCTTAGACGCCCCGAGCCGGGTTCCTTGATCCAGTATGTTGTTTTATTCTCCGGGTGAACCGTCCAACTCAATGTTACCGGGGTCGAAACATTCTTCACCACAATAGGAATCGGGGTCATCCCCTTGCCAGGCTGGACGCTTTCGATTAATTTATTTGACTGGAATCGCGCTTGAAATATACCAGCCATGGCTTCGGGTGGTAATTCAAAATTACTATTTCCAAATTCAATTTGTTTCCCTGCATTATTGACGAACATCGCTTGCTGATTTCCCAATGCATCGGACACAGTGAATTGATCAAGCGTGGTCACCGATTGAATGCAACAGCTACATGGCGGAGGCGGTGGGGCCTGTGTTGTAAAATGCCAGACAGCTGACCAGTTACTATACCCGCGACTGTTGTAGGCGCTGACTCTCCAGTAATAGAGAGTACTGTATGATAATCCTCCGACTGCTTGAGCAGTGGCTGTAATACCCGCCTGGTCATAGACCACTGTTGAGAAATCCGATACGGTAGAAACCTGAAGACGGTATGATGTAGCACTGTCAGCTGGATTCCAGGCTAATGTTGGCCCAGTGGAAACACCAGTTGAACCATTAGCGGGAGACGAAAGCGTCGGCGTCGCAGGCACATCCGGAGCAGGCGGAGGCTGGATCATGGTCGTCTGCGAATATGTCGTTGGAGCAATCCCCAACATAAGTTTGCCATTTTGATTCAATTTTATCCAATATGCTTTTCCTGTCTTTATTGTGTCGGCGAGGGAATAGCCTCCAGGCCCGTAACCAAAGTAATTGGATGCCGTAGAGGTGCTCTCGACTCTCACCGCGCCGATGGGTATATCACGGGAAACCGAGCCGATCATATTCCAACCAGTCATTACTGAAATACGCATGGAATCAATCCGCGGACCTGTGTAGGAAACCGGTGGCGGACCTGGGTTAAATTTCAGCCAGTATCCTACTCCATTTGAGAGAGTATCTTTAATTATATATGATGAGATATAGGTAAACGCATTAGAAATTGCGTTTGGATAGACGACAGATTTCCGCAGATCCGAAACTACATCGGGTACGCTCAACATATTCCATCCATCGTTAAGAGTATTAGTGAGTATCACAGAGGGGTTAAGCGCAAAATTGGCGGTGACAATCTTTGGTTTATTCATCGTGACGTTCACGGGGTTAGCGGTGCCGGTGGCGCTATCAGTCCATTGTACAAAGTGATAGCCAGGCCCCGGGGTAGCCGCTATTGATACAACCGAACCGCTGTCACGGAAGCTTGGACCAATCCCGAGGTTAGTTGTGCCGCTATTCGCCGGGCTGCTGTTTATCGTTAAGCGGTATTGCTTCGTGAAGCTCGCCTTGAATGACTTTGTCGTCGTTGCTGTAACTGTATGGTTCTGTGCACCACCATCACTCCAACTCGTAAACAAATACTGGGTACCGACTGCAATACTCTCCGGGCTTGTCGCAACAAGCGTGTGGCTTGACCCTGTATCCCACCAAATAATCTGCTGTGTTGTATAGGATGTACCATCTATTGTGAACGAGCGACCCGTTGGACTGGTCTTCACCGTGTCCTGGTATTGTTTCTTGAAGTTTGCAGCGTAGGTTGCACTAGCCGCTACGGTGACAGAACGAGACAACGATGTATTCCCGTCATTCCAGTTCAGCCAAACGTACTGGGTTCCTGTTCCTCCGCTCTGTGGCGTCTTCGTGGCGATCGTGTGCGTTGATGCAGAATCCCATGTGAGTGTCTGAGTGGCAGTTGAAGCACTTCCATCAACCGTGTCGATGAGCCCAACAGGACTCGTTCCAACAGTTACCTGGAATGTGCGTATGAATTTGACACTTATCGTATGGTTGCTGGTCACATTGGTAAACGTGTATCCGGACGTAGAATCGATTTTAACGCCGTCCACTAACAGAGTGTCGAAGCGGTAGGAGGCAAGTGGCGAGAATGTGAATCGTTGGGTGGCACCGTAGTTAATGCTGATATTTCCTGAAGGACTAATCGTTCCACCACCAAGGGCTGTGGCTGTGATAACAGGGTTGACAGCAAAATTGGCGGTGACAATCTTTGGTTTATTCATCGTGACGTTCACGGGGTTAGCGGTGCCGGTGGCGCTATCAGTCCATTGTACAAAGTGATAGCCAGGCCCCGGGGTAGCCGCTATTGATACAACCGAACCGCTGTCACGGAAGCTTGGACCAATCCCGAGGTTAGTTGTGCCGCTATTCGCCGGGCTGCTGTTTATCGTTAAGCGGTATTGCTTCGTGAAGCTCGCCTTGAATGACTTTGTCGTCGTTGCTGTAACTGTATGGTTCTGTGCACCACCATCACTCCAACTCGTAAACAAATACTGGGTACCGACTGCAATACTCTCCGGGCTTGTCGCAACAAGCGTGTGGCTTGACCCTGTATCCCACCAAATAATCTGCTGTGTTGTATAGGATGTACCATCTATTGTGAACGAGCGACCCGTTGGACTGGTCTTCACCGTGTCCTGGTATTGTTTCTTGAAGTTTGCAGCGTAGGTTGCACTAGCCGCTACGGTGACAGAACGAGACAACGATGTATTCCCGTCATTCCAGTTCAGCCAAACGTACTGGGTTCCTGTTCCTCCGCTCTGTGGCGTCTTCGTGGCGATCGTGTGCGTTGATGCAGAATCCCATGTGAGTGTCTGAGTGGCAGTTGAAGCACTTCCATCAACCGTGTCGATGAGCCCAACAGGACTCGTTCCAACAGTTACCTGGAATGTGCGTATGAAGGTTGCTGTAACCGTTTTATTACTGTTCATCGTGAGATTGACCGGGTTTGTGGTTCCAGTCAAGCTCCCGCTCCAACCCACAAAGCGGTAGTTCGAGGAGGATGGGTTGGCTGTCAGTTGCACCGTTGTTGCACTATCATAAACAGTCCGGTCAGGATTTCTTGAAACAGTTCCACTCCCCACAATTGAGAGCGTCAAGGTGTACTGTGGAATTGGTATGGGGAGTTTACCCAGCAGAAATTTTGTATTATAGAAAATCAATGCAAAAGCTTCGCTGGTAAGAGAACTTCCAGAGTCGCGAACAGCATTTGCAGTTGTTGAATCCAGACTTGCGCGAGCCGAACGAAGGTCATTGCGTCCTAATTGCGTTTTGGCAGAATCGAAAAATGCAGTGTATTTATTTGCCGTTGCCTGGTTACCAATCCATAAGAGAGAGAAACTCTGGCTAGTGTAGGATTTAAGTGTATCAAGAAATTTCAGACTGTCGAATGGGATGGGAGGGTTATTGGGGCTAATAGTCTTATTCACCATCGCATCGACAAAAATACTTACGGGAGCTGTTTCATCACCTTCACAACAATCCGAATCACTAGAGAACCAAGAGTAGGAATTCACTATCGATGGTATGCCCAGGCTTTTTAAGGTAAAGCCAGAGAGTGAGGAATTGACCGGGATATAATTGACCGAATCCTGAGCCCACCAATAAAAAATCGGAGCAACATCCATTGTTGCACCAGCCCAACCGCCAGGGGAGATAGATCTTGCGGGTAAATTACCGTAGAAAATAGCTGCATTGTATGTTACACCGAATTCATCAATTACACCAGTGCTGGTCGGTAAGTTCTGCGGTACGTACTTATACACTAATGTGTCCAGAGATTTGCTGACTGTGACAGAGACTTTCACTTGTGCAATGGTCTGGGTGGTTCCGACACAATATATCAAACCTACAGCAAGAATGAACGATTTCAATATTGTCGCTTTAATGTCCATGGGGTGCTCCTTCATTGAGAGACTGTGATATGTTCGTGGTCTCCCTCAACATGGGGCTTGTTACCGGTTTTCTTCTTTATCAAAGCCTTTAGATCATTCAGGTTTATAGAGACACATGAATTCGCCTGATCCAACCCATGATGTCCAAGGTCTGCAGTGACGCCTGTTCTGTGAGTGCAATGTCCTACATCGTTGCAACGCTTTGGGTCGGCAGGATATTGATCAAAGATGTCATTTTCCCAATTATTGCCTACATCAAATCCGCCTCCGAACTTCAAACTCATGTCATTTACTCTCAACAATATCCCCGGATGAAGCGTATCATAAGCATTTGCGATTGCCTGAACTGCATTAATCAGCGTTGTGGTACCAAAGTGATTGCGATAGTGCTGAGAGCCAGTCGGTGTAGGTCTACAGGGATCCGAAGAGTTTGGGGCCCCAACCAGAACATAATGTGCTCCCGCTGCAAGCTCTGTAAGGCCGGGTACTTTCGTCGTGAGGCGCAGGGTGTCAAAGCTCGTGGTATCGCTGACACGTTTAGCAGTGATTTTTTCTATTGCTCCAAATTGCGATGCAAGAAACTTGAATCTCAAAACACCCGATGTATCGGTCTGTCGTGTAAAGGTTCTGAGGGTATCGACTATCGACGAGCCTGGCGTTCTCGGAACAATGAATTTTCCAAAGGGCCTACCTGAAAGATGTGCATGGCCACCGCTGTCGGCCAAGACCGTTGAGTCGACTTCCACCCAATAATTTTTCATTGCTGTATCGCCATATTGAACCCTGAGCAAAAGGTCGAGGGTATCTTTTGTTGCGAGTGTGGTATTATGGTCTGGATACAACGGATAGACATTCTTGGTCGCCATTTGTGAAAACTGAATCGTTGTATCGATGATACCGACGAATATTTGAAATTGTTCAACATCCACACAATCCACAAATTTGAATTGGTCATAAGTAACACTCCAGCCTACACCGTTTGTGACCGTATCAGCCGAGTACCACGCCACTGTATCCAGACCCCCTGTTAAATTATCCGTAATATATGATATATCTACAGTGTCGCCCCTCAAGACATGGAAGAAGTTGACGGGTTGTTGCGTAATTTGATATCTGTACTCGGTGTCGTATTGATAGCAGGTGCACGAGCAGTGGTAATCAAGTGTACTTGTAGTGTATCGGTTTTGAAAACGAGATAAGAATTGGTCTGTCTTCACCGAGTCACGATGACGAATCACAGCAAGCAGTTTAACAGAATCCGGAATTGGGGAAAATATTCGACTTGCATAGACATAATAGACCTGGAGTAATCCTTTTTGGGGCATAACGAGACCGGATGCGGCGCTGGTGGTACTCATTAACGTTGCATTCCGAGTCTTGGGAGTGAGGGTGATTTTTTCTTTGATAGTGACCTGGGAGCGCACCGAGCTATGGAAAAGAAAACAAATGAACAGGAAAGTCAAGGAACCAATAAGTCGATATCTCATAAGGTTAACCCGCTAATACAGATCTGTTGGAAGATACAGTTCTCTCGAAAGACTTTCGAGAGCCTTAGAACTCGAAAGAGGTGAATCACCCAATTTCAGACAATGTCCTTAGCGCCCCAATGCGTGATTCCAGTGGAATGTATATCTTTGGTGTTTCATTGTCAAGGATAATTTTTACAAAAAGAAAAATATTTGGAGATGTGTGATTTGAGAATTGCTTTTAAGTTTCATGGTACCACTTCTTGACAGACTAAACGTGGTATAATCCACGGGTATTCACTTGTAATGAAATGCATACTCTGAATGAGAAACACTAAGATTGATGGCAAGCACCAAGCTGTGCGGCGCTGTTAAGCGGCGGCGTGTGTGCAACAAATTGTTCTTACTTCGATTCGGTTTTTGAACGGCTCCTCCAATCTTGAAATTCTTCCCACAATGCTTGGATAATATCCCGCACATTCTCTAAACCATCTATTCGTTTCTCGACCCATGATGGCCTACCCTCGCGGTAAAGATAGGATGAAAGCTCTATGCTGTTCTGCAAAGCACTACCAAGACTTAAGGCTGTTACCAATTGACCCGATTTGTCGAGGTCTTCTTTTCTCGAGAGGATGTTCTGATATGAGTCACTGGTTAGATTCTTTACTTCTCCGGTGAGTCGCAAAACTTTTGCAGCCAGAGTTGGATGCAGTAAAGGCGCATATGTACGCACCAATTCCTCCAAAGAGCGTACCGGCGGCTCAATTTTTTTTGATAGGCGCTTCCATGATGCATCATTCGTTGAAGGGATCCTTGCAGCTAAAAAAGGAACGAGGTAAATTTTGATCTCGGTGATGGTCTTTCGGCTTTCCCGTGTAAATTTTTCCAATTTGCTCCCCACTGGAGTTCCCAAGAACAGTTTTAACATCCCTTCAGAACCGTCGACTGCCAAGTATCCCATCGTGAGTAAGGTTGTCGTAGCAGATTCGGGTAATCCTTGCCCCATTTCCGGCAAGGATGACAACCATTCCTTCCATGCCAAAATGATGCTTTGTGATTCAATTTCAATCAAGCCGTTAAATAATGCTCTTGCCTCGCTCCAACGTTTCTTCTCTCGCCACGCAAGTAATTGATCAACAAGCAGGATGGTAACAAAGGCGTGAACGAATATCTCATTAAAATATGTAAATATTTCTTTCCACATCTTGGTCTCCTTTCAACTCAGTGACGGAACAAATGTTTCAAAAAGAGGGCCCCATTATCAAGCGGGCTATGAAACAGTTAGATGAATGATCCGTGCAGAATTGATTCGTTCTGCACCACTATTGAAATTTCTCATTAACCCTTTGCGTTTCCTATGGGCAATCATCGAAGATCAAACGGAAAAGGTTAGAATAATCATTAACATGACCGGGAAAGCATGGTCTTGCATTAAAGTATTCCGTTTGAAAATAATTGATGGATTCCGATAGTCCATAATAATTCATTTAAACGAAAAGTACAACGTTCGAGTGCAATTATTTGCCCAGTCCACATACGTTGGCAGGCAGAATTCATCGAGTCGTTTTGCAATGTTGAATCTTAGAATGACAAACGTGTGAAACCTAAGCCGTTGTGTTCAAATCTTCCTGCAGATTGTAATTAAGACTCACACAAGGCAATCATAAATCCTCAAAGAATCATCCAGCTGCTAACAGAGTGAGGTACATTTGTTTTAAGTAGAAAAAGATAAGTCAAAAAATCGCCTTTGTCAATATTCCCCAGGAGTATCATATGAAGCGATGAAGAATGAGCAGCCTCACCATTGGGTGCGGAGCCACCTCAAGCACAATTGGGCATGCATTCTGTTTTATAAATCTTCGGGGAGTCTATAAATATATTGAGCATACCTTTACGCGTCTCCCTCCGCTCGAAATCTTCAACTAAGATAGTGAGTTGTTCTGATTTGTATTAAGATTCTCAGAAGTAAGTTACAAATTGGACTATTCCAAGATCTGCCAGACATAGCCTTGCTGGTCAAGGTAGACGATTTTATTCTCCCAGATAATTTCCCAGATGGGATACAAGAGTGATCGTGACGCTTTGCATGATTTCCACACAAGGCTGGCTGAGGAAGCAGGTGGAAAATTGACTGCTTTCTTTGCCTTCGCCTCATCATATGTCAGATGTGGTAATATTCCTGCTGAATTAGCCCACATCATTATTTTACCGGTTTCCAGGTCCGCAGCGGCGACTCCTACAACAGCCTCAGGAGGACCGAACATTATCAACTGATAAATTGTATGTCGCTCGTCAATCATTCTTACCGGCACAACGCTGGCGGGAGTATGCCGTGATAAGCCCAACTTCAGCCGTGCTTCCTGAACTGCCTCCTTCATATTCATTTTCACTTTTCTCTAATACTAAATCCCCGGAATATTTGTATGTAACGACGTAAATATTTGTCCGTCCATCCGCATGTAAAGCCGCTGATCACCAATAGTAATCATGTGAAACGGATAAAACGGTGAAAGTGACTCGAGACAAGGCTGCCAGACCAACGCAGGATACACACATACAGCCTCCTTTCGCACAAGAATGCGGCCTTTTGGGCGTTCCAGCTCGATCGGTCCTTGCAAAATCAAATTTAGAATTTTCTCATGAGAAAAACCAATATCGAAACCTAAGCTGCCCTTTGGCAAAGCGATGCTTTGTCGATAGTTACCAAACCGGGCGTCGACCGCAACCGCCAAAGAGCCCGAATTCCGGTTATTGCTAAACGGGACTATATAATAGTATGAATCAATGCGATCAAGGCGCTGAACAAGTCTCGGAATTCCAGCCTCGGCTTTGGCCAATGCGTTTTCCCATGGTTGCCTCTTGTCCAAATTAAATTCTTTCAATCCCCTTTTTGCAAGCTTTACAGCGTTAGGCAGATCTATGAGATTCTCGCCGCTGAGTCGTTCTTTTGGTTTTGGTTGTTTTCCGAACCGCGTTGCAGGTGGATCAGGGTCACAGACGGCAACAAAACGTCCATTCCAAAGTGTTCCGTATTTGTTGCCGGTCATGTAGTCAGATTGCCAGGTGGTATAGGCTATATGTTCGTTAGCAACACCCCTATTACCGCCGGTGCCGCAACCATCCGAATCAAAATGAGGTGGAGGAGGAGTAGTTGGCATCGGAGCGCCAGGTACGGGGGGCCATGGATTGTTCAGGTCAAAGGCATTGATAATGAAAGACACGTCGTCTGAACTTACGGGAACAGCGGATATATCGAACCCACGAACAACAACCCAATGGTCACCTCCGTGTACCAGAGCAATCGGCGCAACTTTATAATGATGGATTGTCCACACTAACTTTCGTGAGATGGCATCCTCAGTGTCGAGAGAATACAAGGCGAACCAACCGCCAAATGATGCAGGCCTACGATCGTTCATCAACCATTGGAGTCCATCGGGAGGGTTGTACCAAGATGACAATTCACTCGTATGGTTCCTGGCATCAGTATAAAGGGAATCCTGCGCCAAAGGAGGGTCCCCAGCGATAGAGTTGTGCACCATCTGCGCACAAGCAGCGCCGCAGTAATAATCAGTATCCTGTTGATGATATGGGACCGGGAGATTCGTTCGAATTGCCATGCTTAGTCCTTTCTTGTGTGCAATATTATAAACAAGTTGTTACTGTTTTTCACGTCTTTGGGATAGTGCCAATATAAATAATTTTACATAACCCAAATTTCTGATTCTAAGGGCGTGCATGGTTCTGATGTTTCACTGGCAAGAAAGGTTTTTACAGAAAAAGATCATTGGGTGTCCTGTGATATTGACCTGCCCCAGGCGTTGAAAAAAATCCGGCCCTCTTATTCTATGGACTTACGACTTCCACGGATGTTACAGGATGCACTTCCCAGCAAGTATTTCTCCACAACATCTTTCCGCCGGGATTGTATTTGATGGAGGAGCTTGTATGTTTGAAGTCGTACAGCATCCATCCGCTGACGGTTATCTTCTTCCCTCTCAAACTATAGACGAATTGCTCGGTCCATTCAGGATGAATATCTCTGAACGCCGGAGTTATTTCGACAATCATGCATTCTCTTTTCCTCGCTTTTGCCTTGTTGCTCATGTAGATGTGAAAATCATGTTGTGCAGACAATGGGGAATGACAATTGCACGACTCTCCCGCTTCAAGCGTATCATCGATGACAAAGCCTGTAATTTTGGCCGACATATCATTATTAAATCGCGCGCTATCCTTTCCCGGGGCTAAAATGTCATCAATAGTAACATTGTCATAAGAAGTGGGCGCATTTGATCTGTTCTTAAGTGAATCGAGTACCTGGGTTGGTCTGTCTGAAGCGTCACCAAGGACTCCATGACATTTCGGCTTCTTGTGTTTGGGTGCGGACAAAATTAGTATTGGGCAAAGCAAACTAACAAGCAAAAGCTCGAAAAAGCAAAAACGACTTTTCATTGCACATCCTCCTATCAAATTTGAGTGAAGCAGCCAATAAGAATTCAAGAGTATTTACGTTACGATCATTTGGTATTCCCACTTACGATCCTATCGAAGCCAAGGCCACTGCTTCCCTCGCCGCGACCTGTCGTTTTTCTCACACCAAACCAGACAAACACCTTTCCATTATTCCACCGTGTTCGTTGATAAGATTGTTCTACGCGAATGCCTGACCGTGGGACTTCTTCTTCGTGGATAAAATACGGCTTCTTGTCAGCCAAACCCGGTTGAAAGAGAGAAGTACGTGGGCGGATTTTGTCGGGACTGCCAGGATTACCTTCGAGTATACGCGGCATGGCGGCCCGTTGTAGTTGAACTTCACGGTTACTGTTATCCACGTGCGCCGGGATGAATGGTATCCAGTTTTCTGGAATAGCATTCATTACTTCATACCGGATCTTCGCTTCTTCGTCTCCATCCTTGACGGGTTGATCAACGGGGATGACACTTACCGAATCGGTTATCAGCTTTTGAAGAAATTTATGGTATTGCGCCGCAGCTTCAAAGCCTGATTTACTCCAACCGCTTGGCAGCGGAACAATCGTTTCTACACCCCACACCATATTTGCCATTTCATCCCGGATGAGAACAACTTCTTCCACGGGTTTGCTTTCCTGTATTTTCGCCACCGTTGGCAAAAGTAACAAGTCGGTATCGGCCGGTGAGGGCTTATTTGAATCCACTTTCATGGAGAACATATTCCAACGAGTCCAGTCTTTATCATCTCCCTTTCCAGCGGCATCAATCCAAAAAGTTTCCCCAAAAGAATTCGTCAGAGTGAGTCCTTTAATTTTAGTCAGCGAGGCAACCGGGACTTTTTTGGGAATCAAATACCAGTCATTGGCATATATAAGTGCGAACTCAATCATCAATAATTTTGCGAGGTCTTGCGTCCCTGGTTTGATATAGCTGAAATTCGTTCGTGAATCTTCAAAGGCCCACCAACGTGTGTTGGGCATACCTTCGAACGTCACCGGTGTGGGTATCATTGATTGCGTTTTTTTGGTCGGCAGCACGGCAGGAGCAACGCCGTGCAAGTCACCCAAGGACTGAGCCAGTTTGTCCACATCGACATTGTACCAATCGAGATGCCCCTGGTAATACTGGCTTGCTTGCATCACTTTTGTTCCCGACTCTGTTTCACTGGAAATGGCAAACTGGTACTCGAGATGAGAGGGACTCCATGCATCGTTCAATGGGTCGGAAGGTTGGTAGAACATGTCTTTGTACCATCGCTTGAAGATATCTTCAGCATCGTTGAAATCATTGTGACTCCCCGCTAAGGGGAAACTGGGTTTATCATAATAGTGCACTGATGCACCAAGGTCCAAAAAAAACTTTGCGCCGTCCATCATACGTCCTGCGACGGCTGAATATTGCTGCCAGACTTCCTGATGAGCACAAATTGCAGCGTCGTCTTTGTGTGCAGGATCGGGTTTGTCAAAACCGTATTGGTCCAAAAAGAATTTTTTTGTTGCATCAAGCAATCCCTTGTCTTTGAGAATCTGCATCCACCGACGTCCCATCATCAATCGAATGTCAAGGGAAATATCCTGACCAAGGGTTGAAAATGGCAAGGGACGTTGTTCTACAGTAGCTTCAAACGGTATCTCCTTATCGAAGGCTTGAACACTTTGATCATCGGCTTTGTATTTGTTGATGTCCGAAGTCGATGTACAAAGTTTCGACACTACAGGTGATCCAGCATCGTCAGCTTCGAACTCACCCATTTGCCATTGTCTCGTCAACATCCAAAGGGCGTCGTGGACTTCGGCTTTCAATGCCCTGTCAAAATTATCAGTGTACGGCCTACCCTCCAACTTACTCCAATTAATCGTTATTGGATGTGTCTTTAGTTGGGTAATTTCCTTAAGCGATGCTTCTGTCGGAATAAGATTATTCATTTTCAATCCTGAATGAGTTAAACTGTTGGTCGAAAATTTATAACATTATCGGGTGACTTATAGTGAGCCTTGTTATCGAGCACGATTGAATAGGGAAACAGGCTTTCAGCAGCAAGGACTGCCGGCAACAGACTTGCAAGTGGTGTTTTTTCAATCATCCCGGGCGTAACGGCGCGTGATTTAGCGGCATCCCGTGTATATATGAGTGCATCGACCAAATCATCCCACGACCAATTCCCGGCGAGCTGTGTTGGGGTCACTAACAATAGCGTTTGTGGCGCTTCTGAATTGGGCCGGTCATAATGGAACGCAATACCCGTTGTTTCTTCATTTGCAGGTATCAGTTCTGTCCATTCATCCACCAACATACCACAAACTTCCGTGGGAGGAACCGCCGATTTGGCAACACACGCAGTATACAAAAGGGTATTGCTTCTTTCCATGTCAACATCTGCCGTAGGAAACGGTAAAGCGAGCCAGTGGTAGGGATCCTTGTGAAAAGGAAGTTGAACAGGATGAATCGATAAATCGTCTTCATTCATACCGAATGCTTCGCGGAGAAAGATGCAATTTTCGAGATGTTTCATTTTCTCGTGTACACGTGCCATGCCATGGAGCCAATCTTCCTGAGGGTTCGTGCGTTTCTCTACCATTAGAGAATAACTGAGAAGGTTGCCGGTAGCATTCCATGAATTGGCAATTTCTGCCTGTTGTGTTGCAGGCAGCACATGCCGTGGAATCATCTTGAATTGCTCTCCCAAAACGATTCTGGCAGCGGCTTCTAATTGTGTGACCTGGTCTGAGGGTGTAAGTGTGTTCAAACCGGACAGGGCAGTATTGACGTCAGGAATGCGTTTTTCGCCTAAATCTTTTGCGAGTGTCTGAGCGCGTGCTTGTAAGTCATACATGAACATCGGGATTTGCTGCAGCTCTTTACTGATATCAATTGAGAGAACATCAACAGGAGTTGCATCGATGGCTTGAATGTCCTGGATGAGTTTGATGATCGTTGGTTGATTTGCGGAAACGATATTTTTCAGGCTAGTGAATTTAGTGTCAAAAATACTTTTTTCCCCCTGGACAATTGGCAGGGTTATAGTTGCAGAAGGAGTAACTGATGAAGAAATCAATCTTTCCATTGCTTGCAGAGTGTCGGGTAATGGGGGTTGGGCTGCCAGAATATTATAGTCGTCGGACCTTTTTTGCCAACGGTCTATAAACTCCCGTACTTTGTTTTTCAACGAAATGAACCACTGTTGCCGTTGAGCATACAGGGATCCGATGCCTGTCTGCGGAAGACCATACCTCGCTAGATTGAGGTATAAGTTGCAAAAACGTGTAATAGTGTCATCCACCTTCTGTCGCATATTGTCACGATCAGACTCTGTGGCAATGTCTGCAGCGGGAAGGGCTTCGAGGTCGTTGATTACCCCCCCCGGGGCTGTAGCTGCATCAAGCAAGCCCGTTAGATTATTTACCAAATTCTGTACACGTTTCGCCGGCAATTCAGGAGGAGGAGTATTTTTCTGATTTGCCTCATTCGGCAACGCCAGGTCGCCAGGTGCGAGTGGACGAGATTCCAGTAACACCGCGCGTAGGCTTCGAACCAAGGGCATAACCTCGAAAACAGAGAACTTCGTAGGGTCAGCCGAACTTTGTGTGTAGTTCAGGAGAATATTGTCATCGATACGGGGATCATCGTTATTATAGAGGAAATCAATGAAGCGATCGTCAAGCTCATTCATCGAGCGACTATCGATTGCATCGGCCACATAGAGAAGGTCAATCGGTGATATTCCAATATCTGCGAGGGAAATTTCTTTCTCCCCGGGTGAACCATCAGATCGATGGGAAAAAACAGATCGGCAAACAATATTCATCATAGGTGGCAATATCTTTGTAAGCCAGGCATTGACAGATGGCTCTGCTTGTGCGCGAGGACCTGCACCTTCGTCCAATGCAACGTAGCCAAAAGGTACGCCAACCCGATGTGTGAGGGTTGCACCGCTCCTTGGTGTACGGATAACATCAGGCTCCTGAGGATAATTCCCAGTACTGAATGATTCCAAGACTCCCGCTGCCCGGTCGACGTTACCCATAACTATATGGTGAACGCTCTCTGCGACACCCATGTCGGCAACAGCATCCGCAATATTCATTATGTTGTTGACCGCATCAGTGATCGCTGTACCGACTGCAATATCGGGATTAGGCAAAGCAAGACCAAAGGGGTATATCTTGTTAGCGGGGTCAGACTGGTTCGAGACGTGCTCACAAAGTTTTTTTCCATCAACGACATTACGTGCTTCGATAGCTGTTATAGGCACGGTAGAAGGATCGACTGACGGGTCGGTATTGTTTTCGACGTTTGTGTCTTTCAAATGATCGGCGTTGAGCGGGAAGAGCTTCCTCATTGAATAAATATAGGAATCAATACTTTTTGATTTCAGGTCATCCCTATCGTGCAATTCCCTTTCAAAATGATAACCTAACAATGCTGCAAGACTTTGCCCACCCTGAATTCCCTCGATGATGGATAATGCCAGCCGAATTCTTTCCGAGGTAAGATTTACCGCAAGCACGTTATTACCATCGGGTTTACCGTGTGAAATATAACCGTTTCGTAATACGGCTGCGGTAACTCCCTGATTGAGTGAAGGCGTATGAATGTATCCTTCATTTGCCCTATCAGTGAGAAACACTTTCTTTCCATCAGGGTTAAAATCTGTCACTATATCAGCGGGCACTTCTTTTACATCAAGAACTTTATCCTTGTTCGGCTTAACATTGTCCAGCCAGCCGAATGCGCCCAAAAACATCCCCATCTGTCTCTGGCCTGTTGTAATGCTTCCGAGGTTGTTGCGCATGATCGAAAGCTGGTTGGTAAGGATTGCGGTTTTCCAACTATCAATGCGATACGAACAGCAATCGAGATGTTCTGCCAACGCGCGCTCCAACCTTGCCGTCGTTGCCCCCTGCAGCTGTTGCATTGCCGTCAATTGGGAGGACAAATAATTTGCAAAGTCGGGTACCGGGGACGTTTGCAATGAATCAGTAACAAACTCGGAGACTGTCTTGACGGCAGAAAGGGCGGGTACTGTTCGGTAGAGCAATGCATAACGGCTCTCTGTAACCTCTCCTTTCCAGAGCTGGTGAATAAATGGTTGTTCAACATTCATTGCTTCACGTGAAGCGGGTGAAATCGCATTGACTGAGAGTGCAGCATCAGCGCCGCTGCCATAATGACTTTGTTCAAGAGCAAATTTTAGCAAGCGATATAATTCTGCCTGCGGTCGTTCTTTCAATTCCTTACCCATGCGGACAGCGCCTAATGATTCGCGGGCTTCATCAATGAGTGCTTGGATATAATTTTTTACGTCGTTTGGGGGAATCCGGATCTGCTGAGTTTCTGAGGGGGGCAGATCGTCGATAAGGAATTTGACGGGGACAGGGTCAGGCAACCCAAGAAGTCCTGCAATCTGGGGGGGGTTAACAGATGAGTATCCCAATTTAGTTAGCAGGGTGATTGTATTTTCCATCTCAGGCGGATATTGAAAATAGCCACTACTTTCGAACAAACCCTTCGCATTATTTATTTGGACAAGAGTTTCAAGGGATCGCCGCTGAAATTCAATAGAGGTTGGATTCAAACCGACGATGTCGAGCAATGACTGATAAGGTTCTGCCCCATCCTTGCCGACGTATGGCACCTGAGGGGTGAGGAATACCGACCAGAACGTATCAAGCTCCAGGAGCAATCGATACAGGTTGTCTAAGAAACGAGCATTTCCCATGTTGGCAACGACTGAAAACCGATCGTCCATTTTTGTCCAGCCCAGTCGTGGAAATGCAGCGGTTGGAAGGATGCCATAGGGTTGGTTGCCGATGCGAATAGCGGGGACAGGCCCTCTTCCACACACAAAAGAATTGAAAAAATCCCGTGTCTGGTTTACGGTTTCCTGTGTAAAGCCACCCTCCATCATAGATTGCATTACATACCCCATTGTCGCTGGCCACAGGGCAACATTCATATTGCGTGCATCACTTTGGTCAAGGCCGTCGCTGTGCAGTAATTTCCTGGAAAAATCATAATCGAGCCCCAGCCACTCCGCGAACCATTGTCCATCTGTCTTTAAATTCCAATCATCTGTTTCCTTGAAACCTGGAGTTTGTTTAAAATAACAATCGAACGTCTGGTCAGCGGAGTCGTCGCGGGTGAAGCCTGAATCTGAGGCACCGGTGTTATTGGTTGGGGTACCTTGCGGAAGAAGACTAAATCCCTTGTTGCTAAAATAGTGATGGTCAAATAAATCCTGTAATTCTTTTCTTCCTTCATCAGCATCCGCTCCCAGTTTTACACCCAGAATGAGCAGACGAGTAATCCTGTCCACTTCGTCGGGTTTTAATTTCACGCGAAATCCCATACCGATATCTACCGCGTGGTCGAAATCTGCGAGCCACTTGATCGGTTCTGCAAATTCAAGGTCACCATTAGCATCTGTAAATTGATTGCCAGCATCGGGCGACGGGTCCGGACTGGTAGGTAAAGGATAAGGAATCGGGTTTCCCGGAATTGGATCCTTATCCCTCAATTTGCCGTCCTTGTATAGGATGAGAGCCAAACGTTCCGGGAGCAAATTGACTCTTGATGGTTGCGACCAACCATGTTCCTTCCCTGCTTTTGTTTTCAGGTCTGAAAACACGACAATGGCGATTTGCAAATCGGTATCTTCCCGGTTCAAGCCATCTGGTGGATCTTGATTGAAATTGACCGGTTGGAACGTATTGATTATACTGTCGGCATCAAGCGTAGGGTTGGCAGTGTTGAAATCTGCTTTGATTAGTTTTATTTTTTCCTCGTTACGGTCTGCGAACCACAGATTTTTGAAGAAAGGTGTAATGACAGCCTGAAGTCCAGGAGCCAAGTTGTCAGTTACGATGGCAAGTATGACTGTCTTATCAGGAATTCGTGTGGGGAAAACGCTGGCGGATTGATCGGGAACAAGCTGTCGCGTTATCCATGCAGCGCGACCATCTCCGTGTGCTCGTACAAGCAAACGCCAGGCGGCTTTTTGTGACTCAATTATTTCCGGGTCTGGATTGCTTGGGTCGGCAGGCTTGCCGGACCTATAATACTCAGCCCAGAAACGAGCAGCATTGTTTACTTCTTTCAGCGAGAGTAAAGGCTCAAAACTATCTACGAGACAGTCATCCGGGTACACGCGAATCCATAGCTCCGACTGTCCATCGACTGTTTTGAAACGTGTTTCTATTCTTAAGGGAAACAGCAGGAACGGGGTTTGGTTGGAAAAATGGTCCTGAAGTTGCGGCCGGGGGTCGACAAACGTCTTAAAATTTACCTCCAGTCCATTCAACTTCTTGTCGATGACAGCAAACGCTGCGGCAAGTTTCGTGTTATCGCCCTTTGCCGCTGAGATTTGGGTTTCAACGTCATTCCGGCGTTTAACGAACTCGTTGTTATTATCATTTTGCTCTCGATCAAGAGCAGCTCGTTCTTTTTCAAGGATCCGCAGTCGCTGTGCTGAGGCAAATAGGTTGAGGCGCGCTGTCTCACGGGCATCCCTCGTTAATTTTAGGTCGTTTCGAGTTTGTTGAAAATCAGGCATACAGCTTCTAAAGTATTATTTTTTTAAGAGCATTTGTGAGGCGTGGACGCAGACCATCATCGGAACCTGATAGAGTATGTACGCAAGGTCTGCGGCATCAACATTATCACCCCAAGTTACTTTTATGTCGTCGTTATACTGTGTCAATCGCCCCTTCTGTTCATCGTCTCCGGAAGCAGGTGGGGTCGCAGGCAATTTCAACGGAGCTGGTAGATGACCGAGATCGATAACACCTTCTTCGGCAGGAACAACTTTCGACCAATCAAGGTCATTCCAAGTAACAAGATCATTATTACCTCCATCAGCCGCGGGAATATCGAAGCCAAAACGGGGCTCACCGGGGCGTTCTTTAATAACAAAAAACCAGCCGGCATTATCGAGAATTGGATTTTCAGGTTCAGTTTCACCACGAGCTTCAGCAATTGTCAAGTCGAACCCGAAAAAATAAATATCAGGATCGACCTTCGCTGAGAATAGAGGCGTGCGGATGGCCGCTGGGTCAGGCTTATCTTTGTCTCCTTGTTCGGGTTCGTACAAACTCCGAGGCTCATGCACATCTGGTTGACCCGCTTTATTGTTTGTCCAAACAGCTTTGTGTGCATAAACAACTGCAGTGGGATATTTTTTTAACAACTCGCCGCGAATAACGAGTACTGCTTCAGGTTTGGGTAATTCGCCGGGCTTCAGTCGATGGTTATGGTCTCCAAGCTTACTTAATCTTCTCCATTCATGCAATTTGGGAATATCATAGTAAGGCTCGCGTTGTTGCTCCTCGGGCTTTCCTGCAAGTGCGGGGTCTTTAAGAATAGTCGAGACATCCCAAAACTGTCTAAAATAACTTCCACGCTGGTCTGTGGGATACTCCCGCCAGAGCAGCTCGCGGCCGAATTCATGGTTCAAACCGACCATATAAGATTCAATAAATGGCTGGTTCGTCTCAAGAAGAGTAATGCTATTGTTTTCAATCAAGTTGATGTTAGGAAGAAATAGCTCATCAGAGATCTTCGTTAAAGCTTCATACATTGCGGTATTAATTTTCGGGTATGCCATTGCTTCAACAAGACCTTCATCAGCCAACTGGTCTAGCAGCCACTGAGGTAGCGAGACGTATTGTCCGACGAAGGCCGGCACGGTTTTTTCAGGCTTGAGTTGATCGAGTATAACCTCAGAAACAGAAATCAAGTTAATTGCAGGAGGAGGAGCGACCCGGGGAGCATCATCTCTATTAAGCTCTTGCAATCGGTACATCTCCTTCAGTGAATTCTTAAAAAGGACGGCGTTTGTATTATCGGTCGTCCCACCGATGGTTGGCATGAATTTTTCATCCAAGGCGACGAGATGGAAATTCGAGCTTTTGAGCATGGTATCAACTGATTGAGGCGTCTGATTCTCCGCTTTCAGCGCATCGGCAATCTTTAGTTGTTTTTTCCATTTGATGAGGAAAGGACCGAACAAGATCAATAAAGCTACAATCGACATTCCGATGTTTACCATTGTGCCAATGTGGGGAAACAGGAGTAAGACAAAGAGCAGAGTTGCCAACGCGAAAGCCACATATGGCAACCATGGGAAGCGTCTTAGCCAATCCTTTAAGAACTGCGGTATTCCTGGTTCAAGCTGTGCTACCAATTCATCAACAGTCGGCACACCGGGTGGAGCAATTTTCGGTGGAGCGGGTAATACTTCACCTTTATTGATCTTGGTTACAGCAGACTCCAGTCTCAGTGGCTCTCCAGGGGGTAATTGCTTTTGCAAATGTTCTACCAGTCGTCCTCGCGGGCGCGCAATACGTCTCATGGGAGCCGAAAGTGCAGCGTTGGGAATAATGCTTTGCCTGACTGTATGAAAGACCGTTGACCCCTGGTACATTACCCTCTTCTGAAGAGGAGCGGTGAACAGCATGGTTTTTGACGCATCGATGGCATTTGCCTGTAGAAAATGTTTCGCATACAATGCTGCACTTGCTGCAAGACCAAATTGACCGAAGCGAATTTGTCGATTCGCGTTCAATACATCCCCGATTTGTTCCCATGCAGCATTCATGAAATCTTCCTGATTTTCCTGCACGACTCGGGTACCAAAATGCCCAGGCACTCGGAAGCGGGGGTCCAAGTTCAGTTCATTAATCCAGTTGTAATTATTATCGATAGGTTTTTTATCGCGATCCTGATAAACTCTTTCTACCATCGCGTGCCATCGCCCATAAATCGGTGGAGCAATAAGAGGGTCAGAATCTTTGTTGGGGTCGACTGCCAAGCCGCTCTCATTTGCAGCAGTATTAGCTTCTTTAGAAGAATTAAGGTTGTATTCGTCAGGAAGATTGAGAAACGCGGCGAGTTCTTTTTGGAAAGGATGGAATTGGGGCTGGGGGGGAGTCTGGTTTGCCCAATTGTCAAATTTCCTCATTTTATTTTTTTCTTCGCCGGTCAACGATTCTTCCGGGACCTTAAGTGCGCCGCCGAGTCTCAATATGCCGCCAATTGAATTGACGGGGTTTTCTATCCAAATTAAATTAGACCCCGGTTTGGTCATATCCATTACGCGACGGCCTACACGGCTATCGACCACTTTAGGTTTTAGAAGACGAACAAGATATTCAAAATCACCTAAAGTCCCTGTGTCAAATTTCCACCGATAGTAATACGGGAATTCCAAGTCGGGGCCGTCCCATGCTATTGCGAGCCCTGCATTGTCGATAGCTTTGGGATCTGCGCCGACACCAGCTAACCTACCGCTTTCATAGGCTGGAATGACGAACGCATGGTACGACGTGGTGGGCTTTAACTTTCGGGGGCACAGCAATCTTGAATATGCAAAGTCGGGGTTGTTATTCAAAACATCCTGCAGCTTGTCCAGAGAAGCACCCACCTCTCCTGGATCAGTCACAATAATTGTATTATCAGCGGCAGTGAGGTCGCCGTTGAAGTTGACATGTGCCCAAGCCCATAGCTGATCTTTCATTGGGAAGAAAGATTTAGTCTCCGGTAGTTTTAAAGTAACGAATGGTAGCGGGCGGTTGGCAATATTCTTACCCTCATCAAATTCGCCTTCTTCAAGGACGACCAACGCAATCCAGGGAGAGAGATGACTGCCGTCCGGAGGGACTGGCGTATACCGCCAAGGAAAATCTTCGTCGTAGAAATCGATATAGGCAAGGTAGTTGTCCTCAAAATTCGTAATCCAATCGCGAGGATCAGTTTTCACAACAGCGCGGGCATCTATGCCGATCACGTCTCCGGGACCATAAATTTGTATCGTCTTCTCGTCTGCGGGGGTGGTTTGGTTATCCCCGTGGACATTAAGCTTGACCGTTATAACCCCGCGCGCGCCTTGAGAAGCCTGCAGGTTGTTTGCAATTCCCTGACGCAAGTACGGTAGGAATGAATAGGACGCAATGCTCATACAGGAGTCGCCTCAAATTTTGGTATAACATGAAACTGGTCAGCCAATTCGGGATGTGCGGAGATTTGAGCATTCAGGTAATCACTTGCATGTGATTCAGTGGCAAAGTCAGGTGCTCCAGATTTTGCTTTATTATCTTCCACCCCGGCAACGACATATTGCGGTTGCGCAACCTTTACCCTCTCGTTGAGGAGCGTAGGTACCATTGCTTTCTTTCGAGCATAAGAGAGTGTTGATTTGGTAACCGCAGCACCTCCGAGCCAATGATAAAAGAGCGTACCGATTTTGCTGAACCAACGAAACATATTAAATTTGTCGTCACCATCCATTATCTTTACCTCGTACCGCACTATGCGCTTTGCCACCTTGCTTGAACCCAATTGTCTCCCTGCACATTCTAGCTCTACCCCAGCAGCAATATCTTCGAACGAACGCCGTGAGAGCTTATCGGCATCACTGAGGTTTTGGAATTGTGCTATGGCAAATTTTTCCTGAGGAGGATTGGCTGTGGGTGCAAGGCCGCCTCCACTCACATCAACGCTAAACATGTGTGCATCGGAAACAGGCTTGTTACCTACCTTATCGATGTGAATACCAAGGGGAATGGTTCTCTGGCTGATGCGTAACGATCCAACAGGATGTAACACCAATCCTTCTGTAGTCAGATCCAATTTTCGTAAGGATACGAGAAGGTTGACATTTTCCGGAAGTTGTGCCCGCCAGTTGTCTGCTTTATTAAACTCGCCAACGAGGAGCGGGATAGCAGGTGCTGCTGGAATGGTGGGGTTGTCCGCGTCGCCCCACTTTATATCGAAATCGACGGAAATATCAATAGAAAACAACCAGAGATCGATGGATAGTGTGGCAGTCCCACGTGCTTCCCATGGTGCAGGACCTGCGAGTTTCAGTTTCAAACTTACACTAAATACTCCGACACCAAACACATCCATTCCAACTGAGAAGGAAATATCGATAATAAAATGGAAGGGAGAGAACTGGAATAGAGCATCAAAACTGAAATTGCCATGGATGTTAAAGTCGTCAACACCGTAGAAGAGTTCTGCGCGCGCGCCAAATTGAACCGTGTTGGATGTAATTGCAAAATAATTTTCAACGGTGATACGCGCCAATGGGTTGCGCAGTACATCGATATGAATGCGCCGCGGGTTGGGAAATGGCAAGGGTGGCGGATTGAATTGAGGATGAAAGCCGCCGACGCTCAACACAAAATTCGGGTTATCACTGAAGTCCATGAGGAGACCCATATCTCCTTCCATGGTCATAAACAGGATCCGCGAATCGAACATTGCTGCAAAAAACCAAATCCTGCTCTTGTCAAATTCTATCGCACCGATAAATCCGACATTGATGACGATAATGGGTGCATCTTCTTCAGGCAGGGCAATATGCAAGACTCCGACGATGGCGATGTCGCCAGGGATCTCGATGATAACGCCAAGTGAGAGACTTATCAATGTTGGAGTGCCCCAGCCGAATTTCATCATGGGGCCAATGAGGAAGACTCCTTCATTTGGAGGAAAGAAAGTGCGCAGATCGCTAATAATGCGGGAGATATTGGCAATGGGGTCGGGGGGGAACATAATGCTGTTGATAGCACCTGTGCGAATGCCTGAAGCAATAGGCTCAAGCGACATCGATCGATTGAGTCCGAGGAGTCCGCCGACACCAAGCAACGTGAAACCGAAGCCAATTTGGATGCCAGAACCAAATTCTGCGGAGATGATAATCAGCAATGAGAACCCCTTGGAGCCGTCGGGCATTCTCGTTGTGATGAGACCGATGGCTTTGACGGTGACGATATCGGCGATCGAGAGTTCCATGACGCCGGCGTATTCTTCTTTATCGGGGTCGAAGGAGAGATACCCGCCGCCTTTGATGATGGAGGCATCGATGGAGAGCCCGACCCCTTTAGGCGGAAGAAAGTTCAGTGTAAAGTCCACAGGACCGATGTTCCCATCCAGATGATCACGGAGACTAACATCTGCACCAACACCGATTTGATCGATGGATGCTTGTAGAGGACCGAGCGAAGCTTTAAGATTGGTGCGGATTCCCAACGGAAACGTACTTCCTGCAATACCAGCAGATAGGGTCAGCGCGTTTACCTCGACAGGACCAAGGTCGGTATGAAGGGGCAATTGAATGTCCAGGGTATCAGATCCAATAAATGTTAGACCTCTTGCAGTTGAATATTCTATTCCGACGCTAAAATCAGAATCAAAAGCGACGCCAGAGAGAATAGACCCAATAAATCCGTCGGCTTTCGATAGCGAAAACGAGACATGCCCTTCCTTCACTTCTCCAGAAATCCGGAACACGCCCTTGGCGGAATTGCTTGCCAAATCCCATACAAGGGTCATTTTGGCTCCAACAACAAGTTGTTTCGCGTCGAGCCTACTTCCACCGGGTTCTCCCAAAAGTAAATACGGCGTTCCGCCCGGTTTACCTGCGGTCCATTCAACTTCTATATTTCCCTGAACAACCTCGCCGCCCGGGGGTTTCATGGTCACTGAGTCATCCGGTTGGAGAATGATCTCCATTCCTTGATGGAATTGGATGTTTAAGGTCGTTGTCACCTGCCAATCGTCTCGAGCGTAGATTTGTGCGACATTTGGCTGAATAGGCTCAACAATTCTGATATGCAGACCCCTTGGATTGACATCCAGTTTCGGCTCGATTTCCAGGATCACAAGATCCAAAACGGGAACTGGACCCGTTTGATCAAGAATTGCGGGGATTCCGGCCCGAGTCAAGAGCTGTTGGAGTTTCTGAAGCATGGCCAGGCCATCAAAGCTCGCATCCCCCCACCCGTACAGAGTTCTCAATTGGTCTGCCGGATGCGTCAGGAAATTGATGAGACCATCGACGTGGAGCGCACGGCGCACAAATGATGGATGTGTTGCATCAATCGCGGCAACATTGACTCGCTCGATAAATCCGATAAAGTCAAAGAGATTTGCGAGTGTCGGAATACTTTCGAATTTGCGTACGATAAGATAGTTGAGCACTCGTCCAGGAAGCTCGTCACAGAATTGGTGTAGTTCTGCAGCCGGGATACCAGATGCACCTCCAATTGCATCCAAGTTGTTTGCAATATTTTCAAGCCCTTGAATTACTTGACGTATTGCGTCAGCAAGCTCGAGGGTCTTGGAAATGATCTGGGGAATGTCCTCGTTCTCGATAAGAGCCTGGAGGGAAATTATAAGATCCGGCAATGCCTCGATACGCTGGACAACATCGTTGGCAGCATTTGTAAAGGCGACGTTCGAATCGATTGATGGAGGAAATTGAACGCCCAATTCGGCAAGCAGTAACCTAACATCGCCTGCGCCAATTCTTTCCCGCAAGGGCAAGAATAGGCGTGCAAGGGATGCTGCAATGCGGTCGAATGATCCTTTCTGCGCCATAGAATTGTATTCTCAATAATTCGGGTCTATTGAGCCAGATCGTTCATCTTTACGGCTTCCAGTATGTCCGATGCAAAGCGAATTCGTCCTGCAAGTCTAATGAGCCACCATAAGTCTGATTGGATGACTGTCTTCAGCTCATTGCTTCCATGCTTTGTTAGTACGTTACCCATATTGACAAAAAGATCAGAAAGACTCACACCTTCGATCGTTGCAGGCAGCTCATACTCGGGATGCTTTGCACTTCGCGCAATTGCCGCTACGAATGCGGGACCCTGGCAGTTATGCCAATTGATGGTGACTTCTCTATTCCGATTTATCAAGCGCATGATTTCATAAATATGGAGGTCTATCAAATCCAAATATTTCTTCCCTGCCGGATTGTCTTGAAGTTGTGTTCTTACCGTTTCCCACCATGCCTGGAAATCAAAATCTTCAGTCCCATTTGTGCCACCGATCATGATATTCCCAGCATCGACCGCATCATCCAATGCAGCTATGGGTCCGATGGTAACTGGGCCCAAATTTCTCGTCCCGGGAATCGTTATGCCTAACTTCGCCTCCACCTGATCCACATGGCACGCAAAAGAGAACTTTCTGCCTGTTGCTGGATCTGAATAACTCATGAAATTGAGACCTACCATTTCGCCGTTTTCATTTAGGACCGCAGATCCCGAGTCCCCAGGTTTTGAGAATTCACGAGTCTCATCAAATTTGTCAAGATCCTGATCCCAGAAAACTATCATAATCAAGTGGGAAAAGGTGAACTTGTCGCCGGCTGGTAGGAAGTATGAACTATAATTCACAGAATTGTTCACCGCTTTGTCAACATTGACGATTTTTCCAACTGTAAGACCGGAACGAATACCATGTTTGAACACCTTCTGACCTGGCTGTGCAGATGCGACGCCCACAATGCGCTTTTCAAGGGTTGTATTGTTATGCGGAATTGTATGTTTGCTGCAACAACACGAACCTTCTTCTGCAAGTACGGCGTACGCACAGTCTACTGAGCCACCGATAGCGCCTGCATCGCTCGGAGAAACTCCGATTTCATTCGCCTCATCAACTCGCGGTTGATACACCTTATTCTCACCTTCGTTCATTCCAGGCAAAGCCCTATTGCGAAACAGGACGTGATAATTCGAAACTAACACCCTTTTCTTGTCGCTGTTGCGGATGCCAAAACAACCAAGGGTGCCCGTATGATCCGGTCCTGATGTGGCAGATATAGCAATACCGGACCTCAATGGTCGAACTCTTGTCAGGTCAAGATCGCTTTCATCGTCGAAGATGTGAAAGTGGTAAGGATCAAATTCTACCTGAACATCAGTCGGAAGCCCATTGATTACGCCTGGGATCATCGCTTGAGGACTTAGTTCGTGCGCCGGACTCTTCTTGCTGACATACACCACGACGACCAACTCTGAAGTAAATGATCCGTTTTTCATTCGCAGGCCTATGGATGCATCTGTTACATTCGGAAAGGTCAAAAGCCACCGTTTCGATTCCGAACTTAGTTGCTTCATAAGCTGCCGACTTAAATCATCACTTGTATTCATCTGTACTTCCCCTGTTGGTAGGTTCATACCAAATTGCTGGTTCGGAGAACATTCATATCCCGCAGCGAATCGTTCAATGACGTCAACGAATCGCTTTCCAACACGATGTTGATGAAATCCATTCCATATAGCTTTAAGTCACCTCGCAGCACTTCGCTCCCATGGTCATCAAGCACAACGTACATGCTGAGGAGCAAGTGCTGAATCGAAATACCATTGATTTCAGAGGGAACTTTAAAGTTGGGTTCCCTGCTACTTCTTGCAAAAGCAGCAACAAAGGCAGGGCCCTCATTCCGTTGCCAGGCAACCATAACTTCGCGTTGATGATTGACAAGGTGAAAAACTTCACTATTATGTTTTTCGAAGACAGTGTACGCAAACGTATGTTCTACCTCTGAATAGATTGCATCATCGAAAGCGCCTGCACCTCCTGAGCTTTTTTGAACGTATCCAGCGAATCTGTTGTTCGTCACAGTTTTTGAGATGCCACTGCTTGCTGGGATAGTAATATCCATGGCGTTTTGGACGTTACTGATATGGCTTGCTACTCCATTGCCGGTAAATCCGCCCCACAAAAGGCCCACAATCTTATTCTCTGCATTTACGATGGCTGATCCAGAATCACCATCAGTTGAGAATTTTGTATTGGCTCCGTCCGGTTTGATCTTTATCTGATTTGTGAAGTTCAGCAAGTTTGATGTCGTCGGAAAATTAATGTCAAGCACGATACCAGACGTTAAGCCCGTTGAGCGTCCTACTTTTCTCACTGTATCTCCTACAACAGCGGAGGCGGAACCACGAATGGGACCGATCCCATCGATTTCATTTACATGAGGAATATCAGGGTTCAGCTTTGCGATGGCACAATCTACGAGTCCGCCTATTTGTGATTTGACTACAGTGCCTATTTCTCCGCAACTACAGCAACAGCATTCTGAGATGTCGGGTTGACCTATTTTGACGTCAGTTGCCAATTGCTTTCCTCCCCCCATCAAAACGTGCTGATTGCTCAGCGCGACCCATGATCCGTCTGAATTCAATGTTGCCATGCAGCCAAGAGTACCAACCACTCCAGTGCTGTTGCCAATCTGAATCCCCCCAAGGAGGGGCCTGTGAGAAGAGTTATCCTCCATTGTTTCAGTATGCTCGGCGGTCAGAACATCGGTCTTGTGTCCATACATTTCCTTAGGGATCATATGGGACGGGGTTACATCCTGCGGTGATTTCTTAGATTCAACGTAAACGCGGAATACAACCTCATCTGTCACCTCCCCAGCAACTTCTTTAAACCCAATACCAACTCCAACAACGCCCGGAATATTCTTGAGCTCTCGTTCTACCTTCTCGATCAATTTGAGGAGCGTTTCCTGAGTTTCTTTACGTTCGGCTTGCGATCGCACGGTAATTCCTCGAACTATGATAATTTCAGCATCAGACTACATAGTAATGATTCGTGTTACATCGTGATTACACTTCATCAGCAAGATCGGTCAAGACTCCGATTTTCCTTCACAGCATCACTCACGTAGAATGGCCTCGTGTTCATTTCCACACATGGTCTACCTTCGCTTGTGAGTGGGTTACGCAAAGATAATGTGTTGAACGCGCGACTTTGCAACCAGCCACAAATATTCCTTTTGAGTTTTTCAACAACCTTTCAGAAGCCGACATATTTTATAACACGACAATGTGGAAACCCGGCGAGGACTGATTTCAGCTCAACTGCAATGGATTACTTCACTGAAAGGCCTGCTGGCCGAAAAATGCAATCATCATTGATACATTGAGGAACAGCACAAAATAAATTGCCAGTCGGTCAACCTTGAAGTAGATGACAACATGGCATCATACGAATTATAACGTCATATCTCATTTCGCCTTCTTCAATCCCAGAATCAACTTGCTCAAGAAGGCAAGTATGACAAAAACAATTGCAACAACGATCCCAATAAAAGTCAGAAAGCTGAGAACCGAAAAGAGCAGAATTAAACCAATGACACTTCCAACGATGAGAGTCGCAACGCTTAAGACGGACCAGAATCTTGCGGTCGAGCTGACCGGTTGTTTTCGGAATATTAATATACGAAGTGGCATAATGAGACTGTTGTGTTTCGCCGATGGCTGGAAATATTCTTCAGATGATTCACAATTAGACCATGTTTCGTTTGGACGGAATAACCCTCAGTAAAAAAATGCAAGGCCAGTTAAACTTACAAGAGCAATTGTACGGCATCTGTTCTCGTGGTGTTTTCGATAGTGGCATAAAATAACAGGAAATCAGTAAAGAGTCAAGAATTTTTAGAAAAATAAAATTATTTATTTTGCCCAAGGAGTGTCCTGCCCGACCAACCTTACCCTCCGATCTTCCCTGTATATCTTAAATCCTGCTGATAGGCCAAGAGCCAGAGTTCGTCGGGACGGCTTCCCGACTTCGAGCAAAGCCTTCATTTCCTGCTGCCTCCGAAGATTTCGGCCAGAAATGAAAGAGGGAATTCTTTAGCAAGGTAAATGAGGTATTGATTATCAGCCCCGAGAATATTTCTCACTTCCCCTCCTACGGAAATAAGAGAGCGTTTTTCAGTCATCTTAAACTCCATCAACCAATTACTAGGGTGATCGCGATAGCGCAAATTATACGAAGCTGCGATATAGAAATCAATATTTCCGTCTTCGTATTCGAGCAAGGCACCGGGACCGAGAATGATTTCATCATCTGAATTCTCACCGGTCGAGTCCTGCTGATAAATGGGGTTTCTCATGAGGGTCGTATCAGCAGCATTGGAAGGAACGCCAGGTACAGAGCTGGTTGTTACCCTCGAATAAGTCGTGACCGTTTTCTTGGTGGCTTTGCGAAACTCTATATTGCTAAACAGATAGACACCTTTCGTGATGAAAATTGTCGGATTACAGAATAAGGAAATATTATCCCATTTTGTATTTGTCTCAGCACTAATACTATCTGCGATGATAGCGCGCTTCTGTGAATCCCAATACCTGTCTCTGCGGCCGGAATTTTGCTTAGGCTGGATCGTTCTGCGTTGAGCAAAGCCCGCATCGAGCCCCACCTGGAGAGGAACACTGGTCCAAGGAATGTTGAATTTCCAGAGTCTTGGCAGAAACGTCTGAACGCTGGAGTACACGTTATCGACCGATGCACCATTGAAGAGGTCAAAACTCGCTCCCACAGAAATGCTGTAGGACGTATCCCCCTGACCAAAATCATCCATTTGTTCGGTGTGTGAAACAACTTCAGGGATTACAGGCTTAGGAATGGTCCATGCGTAGGTAATACCCTCCACGCTTTTTTCGGGTGAATCATTCTTTGCATTTCTCAGCAGGACAAGATCGTTCGGAGAGCGTGCAGAAGCAACAAGTGCCATAGTGGCGCTGCGAAAAGGTGAAGCATCCCGAACTCCCTTGACTTCTATTGAGCATTTCAAATGGTCATTGAGGTCACCCGTAGGAATTCCAGGACGCAATGGAAGCTGGAACTGGAGGATCTGTTTGCCGTTTTTTAGCGTGAGGTCACTGTCATGTCTGCCATAGACTTGCGCATCCTCAAAAATGGTTGTCGCAACATGGACATTCAGGTCAGCTGTAAGCGTGTCATCTATGGCGATACTAACTTTCATTTGTTCGATGATGGCAGGCAAGACATAAATTTCGTATGTATAGGGAAGAATCATGCCATCTTTGCGTTTCACTCTGGCCCGAAAGCGTGCAACACCATCAAACAGAATATTAGCGTGATAATTCACTATACCTGACGCGGATACGCGCGAGAAATATCCACCGGGGACGGATCCCACCGAGATAAGCTCTGCGTCTTTGTCGTCCAACAATACGAGGTCGGTATCGTGTGAAACGAGGAAAGACTTTGGGCGGTAGAAGTCCTGTCCGATAATGGTTCGGGGAAAGAACATGAGAAGTACAAGAACGAGCGTTCCATGCACACCCATCAAAACAGCCTTCTGACGGTTACAATTCATGCCATGTGTGACAGAATTTATCATGTTGTTGCTCCTTATGAAATAGTTCCTGGCGTATCATGCATTTGTGAACCTTTCCCATCATCTTTCGAGGATAGAATGAAAGAGGGATTCAAAACGAATCCTGTCCAAACCAGCGCATTGCCCGTCCAAGCCGCTAACACCTCCATCAAGCAGGTGAATCTTTGAGATGAAGAGATCCTTGGTGGTATCGGTAAGTTCATGGAGCGTACGGTGGGCAAGTCCCATTTTTCTGAGATGGTCCTGGATGCGAAAATACAAGAGCGTCCCGTCTCTTTGATCCCCAGACCGAGGAAATCGGGCTAAGCAAAATCCGTAGGGCATCTCAAGCACCTCATTTTTATCAACAGGATTTTGCACCACAAGGGAAAACGGAATGACATACAAATTCTCCGTAAGGGAATTTTGAGGGATGATTTTCCGGATAATGTCCTTCTCAACAAAATTGAGCACCCCCTCAGCTCCGAGTAATTCAGCGCCATCATCTACATTAGGAGGAAGTCGGCATGGCTGATGGATATGTATGGTACCCGTGTCGAGGTCAAGATAATCCTTACAGAAGGTTTGAAATCGTGCACCATAGGTCCCGGCACACATAGCCCACGTCACGCGAAACATGCCAGACCAGGACCAATGTTTGAACAGATTAATCCAGCCACGGTTGTCCGGATGGTCGAAATCTTCTTCCAGGTGCAAGTCGAGGTGTGCATCCTCCATAAGTTGAATCATCTCATTACAAATATAAAAACCGGCTCTGAGCTGGTCGGGGCTTTTCGGAAGCCAGAGTGGCGTCGTGTGCACATCTTTTGAACTACTTTTCCCCCTTTGCTGGAACAGGCGCCATTCGGGATACATTTGCTGGTCCAAAAATTCCAGACGTGAATCATTCCTCACCATTTCCAGTATTTTTGCAAATGTTGCAGTATGTTTCGTGAATAGCTGGGTTGAAACAATGGTCGGAGGATACCAATGCTTTCTTAACCGGTCGAACAGTACGTCCCTTTCCAAAGTTGCATTATGGTCACCGGCGGACTGGAAGACAGATTGAACAATGTGTTCACCCAACATTCTGTAGCTTTCGAATTGGGATTCATCGAACCATTGGTCTGCTGTCGACTGATGCGGGAACCCTTTGTTCTTCGATGCATAGCGCTGGATATCTGTCGGTTCATCGCCGGTAAGAGAAGGTTTTATGTAGACAATAATCCCTTCAGGGGCATTTTCATCCACTCTATTATAGTGGATTTTCCCAACAGCGCAGTGCCATTGGCTTTTGCCTTCAGGTGCCTGGAATCTGATTGGATTCACATCGATTGAGATATCAATACCGAAATCCGTTCGGCATTTCTCGATGGCATTTCCCAAATCGCCAAATGTATGTGAAGGGTCTGCACCTGCGTCTGAGACGATGATGTAGCGGCACCGCCTTCGCACAAGCTCATAGAGGCCGAGGTTTTCGAAGTGGCCCCCATCTGAGATATAGAGATATTTTCGGACGTCATTAGTATTGCCTAACAATTCACTGAATAGATAGAACAGACCAATCGAGGGGCCCATGCGATGGTGCATTTTCTTGATGTCACGTCGAGGATTTCCTATCCAACAACCAAGCCGAACGTTAAATACGGTCATGAGAAAGGACAATGCCGGTGAGGAGTGGTATCCCATATTGGGGCTGGCTGCAGCACCAGAGACAGCAAAGGCATTTCCGAGCGTCAAACGAGGACCATACCAGCGTGTTGGTCGGTAACCTTTGAGTGAAAGTTTTTTCTTGGCATCACCATTGCTATCATCAACACTTTGATATTCGTAACCCGAAAAATGTGGCGTAAATGTGAATGAAGCAGCCTTCCGGTCCTGCCATCCCAGCTTATTACCATGGACGAGGTTTAAGGTGGCGTTGATTATAGGATATGGAGACTGGGAATTGGTCAACGAGTCCAAAGTATACGCATCGTCAGTGGGGTCGAAGCCGGTGAACGGGTGTGGTTTACGGTCGTTGTTGACTGCCCCAAGGTAGCACCGGACCAATCGATTACGATAGAGGGAATGCATGGAAAACTCGTTTACACCTATTCGTCGTGATAGGTAGACAGCGATAAAGCCCAAGACAGCAATGGCGACAGAGAGAGAAATGAATGAATTGCTAACAGTTTCACTATCTGTGAAAGGAATCTGAATCTCCATCACCCTTTGTGCAACCCACGAGAGGGCAAGCAACAACCCAAGGACGAAGACGAATGGTGATATTTTAGTCAGCACACTTATCCAAGGGGAATCGGTACGATTGTTAGTATTGGAACTTTTCCCCGCGACGACCCCGCCTATTGTAATGAGTGCCCAAAGAACAATACTAACAACTTTGGGCCAACCAAAAAGGTGGTCAGAGTTTTCTGATTTGTTCTTCAATAAGGATCCCCCAACATCAAACAGACCGTTGATGATATCAGAATCGTTTAGAGTAATCACAAAGAGGGCAACAAGCCAGAGAGTGATAACCCCCACGTAGGCGCCGAGCCTCCCCCACCACTCGCGAGCCTCTTCAGAGAACCCTCTTCCGACAAGCCCTATATGCAGTGTAGCAACTGCAATAAAGATCCCAATAATAAGGAGGACGCCGGCAATTGGAGGTGCGCCGTTGTCAGCGATCAGATATTTCGGTGGTGGAATATGCCACTGGAGAACAAGCCAAAAAAAGAGTCCGCCTACAGCACCTGCAATAAGGGAGAACGACAGAATAGGCTTGATCTTTTCCCGGCGCAGATTCTTCAATGCATCTTGAAGCCTCTCATGAGAATTCGACTTGAATGTTGCTATGCCGGATGAGAGCGAAGTCCACAATTTTAACTTCTGCGCAGCTTGAACCCGGGCCGCCTTTATATATCCACGGCAGTAATTGCCAAAGAATATACCGAGACACCACAGGAGAAAATATACCCCACTGCCAGCGAAGACAGATATCCACGCCGGTGGAAGAGGCAGTTCTTTAAGAAAGAAATCAAGCCAGGCAGGCCAAGACCAGCCCTTTGCCACAGCTAACAAATAACGATTCAGAAAGTAAGCCCCGACGAACACAGGGATAATGATACTGACGATGACAAAGAGAGGCGTTGTAAATTTCAGTTTCTTTTGGGTTTTAGGGTTAGCCTGAACTTCCGAAAGGCCTTCAAGATTACTGATGGTCATAATTATAGAACACAGAATAGCAGAAAGCCCAATGATCAACGACACTCCTCCATTCTCAAGCGTCTGGTAATCATGAAGCTTCGAAATCAAATGAGGAAGTAGAAGCACCATCACAAGGGCGCAGACAAGTATGAGAAGATTAAGGAATAGGTTCCGTAAATACATTGATGCTACGGTCCATGTATCAGCACCAAAAATCCCCTTTCGTGGGGTGAGATAATTACTATAATCGCGCAAGAACCTAACTTCGTGCGGCTCATGATACACTGGTTCTTTGTGATTTTTCCGGCCAAGAGTCTCGTACACTGTTTGAGCATTTCCCCGCCGTTTGATCCAGCTTTGCAGCCAGCTACCGATATACCCCCCGCCAGACACAGTTGAAAGATAATCTGCACGCTGGAGCACACCAAGTTGCGCGAGTGCCTGCAAAACCCCAAGATTAAATGTAGCACTTCGAATGCCGCCACCAGAGAGAGCAATACCAAAGAGTCCTGCTTTATGCGCCTTTTGATAGACGGAATCTGGTTTAGACTCACTCTTTTCAGAATCCGTCTCGGAAGGTATAGTTTCAATCGTCAACTTTTGGCGCGCTGCTCTTCTCTTGAGAACATGGGTAAGTTCCGAAGAGAATACAGTGGAAAAGTCTTTTGCAATATCTTTTGTTTGGTCAGGCATAATAGAGAGATTCGGTTAAGCTAGGCTCGCTGAATTTACTTGGCCGGCAGTACCCCACCACTCCAGAACCAGTTGCCGTCGGCTGTTTTGAACCATCTGGGATTTCCATTGACATTTTCACCATTCAATTGCCAACCAATGTAATCCAATACATCTGCGGGGTTGGCTGTTTTCACCACTGGCGATTTGGTGCAAGGCAGGCCGGAGCGGATGTTTAAACGGACAGCCACGGTCACCTGGCCGGTTTCGTCAAAGAAATTCTGGTCTACTTCCTTCGGTGCCCCAATAATCTCCCGGTGTTCCGCAACAACATCCTGGAGCAATTGTTCGTATGATCGCCGGCTTTGTAGGAGTCCTGTCACGGGGTCTGTTTTCCTGAGGGGGTCCAAGAAATGATGGCCAATGACGTGAGTATTCGGGTCGATGTCAAACTTCGCACATGTATAGGCGATTGTCCAGACATACCTCACGTATGCTTCATCGGCGTTAATCGTCCCTCCGTAACAGTATTCTATGCCAATCGCAGCGTCGTTGGCATTGGCACCGAACAATTTGTCATCTGAGTCGACATTATAAATCACGTGCCAAGCTTTTTCCGGAGCATCAGTCGTCAGAGCCGGAATACACTCAATAATCTGTTGGTCATCGACGAACAGGTGTGCTGAGGCATGAGCGTCGTTACAGGAATTCTGGTAGTAGCGCACATTTTGCAATGCTGTTGAACCCGGATTACCAGTATCATGTGCCACGACGAATATCGGATTTTTCGTGAGAAGATCCCCAGACCGGCGACTTGACGGGGTTGTGAGAAATTGTTGGATTATTGGGTATTTCTGGTCCAATGGCATGAGCGATCTCCCTTTTATCCGAATGCAGGACTGTTGCCAGCAGCGCCGGTGCCGCCTCCTGAAGGCAAAGCACCTGAGGCGATAGGTTGTGCTGACGAGTTCTGCGTTTCACTCTGGCTGGATGACTTGAACGAGTCTTTAATCCCCATCAAAGTCTTGAGAAAATCATACCAAAAAGGAGCACCAAGGCTCACAAGGAGGGTCATTCCCAACCAACCAAGCATATTTTTTTTCGATGCATTGATAAAATCGCTAATAGTTGTCTGCAAAGAGTTTTCACCCGAGAAACGCCACAGTGGCGATGGGATTCGTATCGCGTCGCCCGATGAAGTGTTCCAGCGGCAAATGGAGAATGATTTTTCGTCGACAATCGATTGAATGGCAGCAGCATGTTGCTTCATGATGGCAAGGCGTGTTGAATCAGCAGTGCTCTGAGTTGGCGCTACGGCAACGGCAGTCGATTCTCTTTGCGCAAGCTGCATTAACTGGGGAGCAGAGGCAACGACTGCATCTCGAATGGGCTTGTTCGATTTAAACTCTGTGAATACACCAATAACGTTTGCATTCAGAAGAACAACGACTACCGCGCTCAGCAGAAACGACCAATATTTCATGCGCCGTTCATAATGTTCCTGAAAAGCCTGCTTGCTGACATCAAACCATTGTTCCACCTGATGGATCGCTTTTGATAAACGGTCCTGTGGTAACTCCAGATGAGTGAGCATTTCAATCACCTTATCGGTGCTAACATTCTCCAGCAAGTGTAAGTCCTTAAAACCAAAGCTCCGCAATCGGTCCTCCATCTTTTGGACAATGTCCATTGCCGAGGGGTCACTTCCCTTCATCAACATGCTCACAGGAAGGAAGTTATTAATGAGATTCGAACGGGCTTTGGGATTGTCAAAAAGAGCAAGGAGCTCGCTCTTCATGTATGTTGATTTTAGGTCAAGAGCCTGTTTCAGAATTTGCTGAATTGCCTGAACGACCAAACTGAGGCCCAAAATAACTGCGGCTGTGGCTATAAAGATATCGAGAAGGTCAATCATAGGAGTCTCCAAATGATTTGAGAATTACAGTACAACACTGTTATAAGTTTTCACTAATGGTAGAACACGCTGAATGCATGCAGTCATGATGCTGACAAGGAATAATGTATTACAAGGAACACCTCGGCGTCGGCAGTTTGTGTAAGATTGTTGTCTGCAGCCGCAGTGATAACCAGCTCTGGGTTGACATCTGTAATGGTCAGCGGGGCAGTTCTCGTCGGTGAGGGAGTCGTGGGGGCCCAACGTGTTACATTCTTCCCATAAAGTTCAAGTTGGACTACATCAATCTCTTTGCCCTGTGCAAAGTAGGGAAAGAAATCCCTGAGGATCGTGGCTTTGAACACCGGGTTGGCCGACGTGTCCCTGACAAATGCTGTCCACTCTGTTGGAAAATCATGGCGAAGACTAAAGAGCATTTTCAGGTCTGATTCAGGAAACAGGTCATCCAAGGCTGCTTTCACTTTTCCGCGCTCAACGCCCGGGCGAGAAGTATAACGCACATGGATTATGACATCTGAAATCGTTGCATAATCGAACGCCTGATAGTCAGTTGGCAGGTCTATTTTCCACAGACTAATTGCACCTGAACCCTCAAACGGGAGGAATCGTTCATCATGCAAATTTGTTTCAAACAGGCCGCTGTCGTTCTGACCTGAGCTTGTAACGATGGATTGTATTGCGCCAACATAATCCACAAAGCGGTCATCCTCCGAGCCTTGACGCGCGTAATCGTCACCTGCTATGGGGGACTTACGGAGACTACTCTTCAATAACGTAAGAGTACAATTGACGCCCGTGAACGGGCCTGCGACACATGGGATAGAAACTGACACATTCTTAATCCGACGCAAATAGTGCCCGGGACAATCCATATCGTAAAGCCACTCGGGAATTACAACCTGACACGTCCCGGTGTTTTTTAATGCCAGGAGAGCCAAAGGATCTAATTGTCGTAACGAGACATGTTTTGTCAGCTCAAATTCGCGTTTGTTGTTATCAAAATATGCCATCTCCATGCGTTTGACGTCCAGATGGAGGGCTTCTCCAGACAAGAGGCCTTTACGCCCTCCGTCCCAATAATTGAATTTGATAAAATCCTGGTTATCAATCTCAGGGCGCATCAATTCCTGTTTCACGGTCGTCTCTGTTTTACGCGCCATATCGAATGCAAATCGATAATATTGGTAGTATAGCCGAGAGATCTCACCCTGCATCCAAAGGTAGAGTTCCTCATTCGAGAATTTGTCATGGAGGAACTGGTCCACTTCTTGCGCGTTTGCTATCTGTTGTTGAACGTTAAGATATTCATGGTGCGCGACTTGCTCGGCAATCATGGATGTGAGTATTTGCCTGCCGATTTGCATCACTTCGTGTGCGGCAAGATTATATTGCAGCATCCATTCATCTGCACGGCGTTGAAAGCCAGCAGTCTTCGATGCCTGTGCTCCCTGTCCTTCCTCATCGGTAGCATGGATATTTAATATCGATGAGCTGAACCGCATTGAATTTGCCAGGAGAGTACCTCCGAACACTATTGCATGGCCACCTAATCCCCACCAATGAAAATCGACACCAACGTCCGGTATCAAAGACAATCCGCCCGCTATAGTTTCACCTGCCATACCTGCAAGCCGAAAATTACGCGCCTCCGGTCCATGCTGATTGAGGTCAGCATTTTCGTTTGTATTCAATAAGAGCTGACCGGCACCACTTGCACCCGACTGATTCGAGGGGGAAGATTGTCCTGCCAACTTCAATGGAGGATAGGTCTGTAACCGAATTGCTTTATCATACTGACCGACGAGTGAAGCATATGCATCATCGAAGTTATCTTCAGTAAGCTCGACATCGGCAAGTGCCAAAGAATCAGGAGCGTTAGCATCTGCAGGAAGACCCAAGAGCCGCTGATAGTAGTGTAACCGTTCCAGAGCAGTAGCACGGTTCGTGAGAAGTGATTTTGTTGATTCCCTGGCTGATTTCCATTGCAAGAATCTCACATCTTGAGTCATCTGCTGAATTTGAATTTCATGTCGTTGCCGAACCAGAGCAAGGTGTTCGCTATCGCCTTTCTCTACAGCAGAGAGAAGAGCACTGCCAAGGCTGCGAACCTCGCTGCACAATTCCAGTGTTTTTTGGATCATCGTGAGAGATCGAACAGGGCCAGTCGGGAGGTTTAGACCGTTAACAATACTTGCTATATCGATACCCGCTGCCGCAGCTTTAACAAGCATACCCGGGTCGATTGGAGGGTCGAATAATGCAAGTGGCCGGACGACTCCCTCGATATCCATGCAATGGCGAATCTTAAAGAGTCGATCGCTTACAATATCCCAATAGCCGAGCATCTTTTCATTAGGAGGAACGCAGAAATAGAGTGATTGGCCGATTCCAAATAGAGACTGTTTCACGCCATTAATTGCCGGGGGGGCGTTTGGGGCAAGATTCAATGGAAACAAACCTTCCAGATCAACAAAGGTATCACCTATTTTGTCTAGACCATGCTGTTTGAGGTCTGCGAATGATTTTGGTTGGACGATGCCTCTGGTTGGGATTGGCTCAGGTCGTGCACCTAAGAGATTCGCTGCCAGAACATA
>CAZAFL010000017.1:0-67627 GCA_964484465.1 uncultured Chlorobiaceae bacterium | reverse complement strand
GGACTTGTGTAACGAATAAGATAGGATTGGGAATAGTTGTAGTTGCACTGTTTCCTGCTTGTAGATTATTGATGTTGACCAAACAGACAAGAACTACAAAACACACCAATCTCAATTTACACACTGTTGCCCCTTTTTTGTGTAAACAACTATCGCACTTGTTGTGCAGATATCTAAACGGTGATAGTCCGGATAGACAGAGGGAATTTAATATATTCTGTTCACAAAACAAAAACCGTGTGAGTTCACGCACAGATTGCTTAATCACACGTCACGTTTTCACAAGTTTCTTTCCTGGACTGGAAGGTAGCAAATGAAGAGCGTACGGTAATTCGATTTGATATTAAATGGAATAATCATGATTTTGACCGAAAGCATGGATAAAAACGAAAAATCGAACGATAAGTCCGTCATTCACGGAGACGAACTGCAGGGGCGGGTTGCCCTTCTTGCTGTAATCGTTATTGCTTTTGCAGTGAGGTTATGGCACATAAACTGGGGACTTCCAGAGCTTTATGAGGAAGCGGTCCCCTATAAAATCTCTTTACGATTTTGGAACTGGGGATATTCCGGATTCGATTTCAACCCACATTTTTTTGTCTACCCGGCGTTCACATTCTACCTGCAGTTTGCAGCCGAAGCTGTGCAATACCTTGCTGGCCACCTCGCGGGGATGTATGCAAACCCAGCCGCCTTTTATGCCGCTTATTCTGCAAACCCCTCGACCTTGATCATCACCGCCAGATTAATAATGGTAGTATTTGACCTCGGTAGCGTCATAACAGTTTACTATTTAGGTTGCCGGTTCGCAGATCGTAAAGCCGCACTTCTCGCCGCGATCCTCGTAGCAATCAATCCGCTACACGTTGGGCAGGCGCATCTTATCAACGTCGATACACCGTTAACGTTTTTTGTCCTGCTCTCTGTTTTCTTTTTGAGTAAGGTTTACACTGAATCGAGTCTGAAGTGGTACCTTTTCGCCGGAATGAGCATCGGGCTGGCAACGGCAACAAAATATAACGGGGCGCTGCTCATTTTTGTGTTTATCCTAATTCATCTTCTGAAATCAAGCTCTGTGAAACACGCTTTACGTTCTCTCAAGAGTTTACATCTCATTGCCGGACTAGTGGTGTGCATGATTGTCTTTGCTGCAGTCAATCCTTTTATCATTCTTGATTTCAGAAATTTCTTCTCCGATTTTTCCGGCGTTGAGCGACACATGGAAGTAGGACATCTCGGGCTCGACACAAATACGAACACCGGTCAATACTATTTTTTTGAAACCCTTCCTCGTATTCTCGGATGGCCTTTGCTCCTCCTTGCTGTAATGTACAGCGTTTATTTTCTTATCAACAGAAGAAAAGGTGCGCTGGTACTGCTTGCATTTCCCATCGTTTATCTTTGCACGATCGGTTCGTGGATGATGCGGGCGGACAGATATATTTTTCCGACAATTCCATTTTTCATGATCATCGGTTCCATCGGGCTATTTGAATTATTGAATGGCATCATCAAACACCTTTCAAGAAACAAAAATGCTAACCGCACAATGCCGCGAATTTATTCTGCCGCTGCAGCGATTCTTATCGGAATAGTATTTATCTATCCTCAGGCCTTTGATGCATTTTCATACCACCGTTCAATTTCTAAACGGGATACGCGTACGATAACTAAAGACTGGATTTACAAGCATCTGCCTCTTGGTTCGGCGATAGCTACGGGGCCGTTCGGAATTGAGCTTTCGGACAATCAATACTTACTACTGCTTATGCCATTTGATGCTCTGAATCCTGAATCAAATATTCCCTTTTACGACACTCAATGGTATGAAGATTTTGACCTGCTGATTACCAGTGATTACGATTATGGAAGGTATAAGCAAGAGCCAGATCGCTATTATAATTTTCTTCAATTTTATGATAGCCTTCGCGCTACGTGGAAATTGAACTTTCAAATTATACCCGGTGATTCACTATCAGGCCCAACGTTTTGGCTTTATAGTCCAATAATTCCCTCGAGAATGAATCTTTCGTTCGATTGGCTTGAAGCATTCAGAGTTATTACAGACACCTCAAAGACTGTCAACTTTCTCGGAAGGCTTGGCAGGATCCTCCAATCGAAAGGTAAATTAGAAAAGAGTGAACAACTATTCCGCGAAGCGATACGTACCGACCCCAGGAATTTTCTCGCCTACAAAAATCTGGCATCAATTCAATATGAACTTCAACACAATGAGGAAGGGCTCGCAAATACTCAGCGGGGTCTTGCGCTGAAGCCTGACAATGCTGAATTGACAGCTCTCGAAGGGAGTACACTTTTACGATTGAACCGTCTTGAAGAATCGGAGGCGGCTTTAACGAAAGCGCTTGAACTAGACCGGGGGATAGAGTCCGCCTACCTTGACCTCAGTATCATTTACGCGGCCCGGAACGAGAAACAAAAAATTATCGAAACTCTTACGCGCTATCTCAGCATCCTTCCGCAAAACAGTAGCAAGGCGGACATAATAAAACGCCGTATAGCTCAATTAACTGATAGGTTAGAGCCATCACGCCAATGAAGCGAATATAATCTTAGTGCAATCGAGTAACTCACGTTACCGTGGTATCTGCAGTAAGACTGAGTTTGAGCAGCGGAATCTCGTCAGAGAATTCAGATAATATAAGACCGCTTACAATTACAATGGCGCCAAGAATGCCGAGAGCTCCGATAATCTCGCCCCGTACAAAATAGGCAAAGATGGCAGCAACAACCGGCTCCATCGCAAAAATAACCGCCGCACGCGTTGGCGTTGTATCCCCCTGATATCTGTTTTGCATCCACATCGTGATGACAGTCGCAAAGATTGTCAGATAGAGTAATTCTGCAATAAAACCGCCCGAAGATGAGATACGAATATTCTCGAACAGAAGCGCCACAATCAGGCCGATAACGCCACAAAATAAAAATTGAATGAACGTAAGCTGAATCCTGTCCGTTTCTTTAGGGATTGTGTCGAGATAGACAATAAAAACGGCAAAAAACAATGCGCAAATCAGATTTAATGCATCACCGATATTGAAACCGGCCCCCTCCGGCGATGTGAGCAGATACAATCCTCCGGCGGCACATACTACTCCAAGAATATTTCCAACTTTCAACGGTCGACTCGGAAGCACGAAAAGACGCCGTGATGCGAATTGAACAACGGGCGTCAGCGGAACAAGCATCCCCGTGAAGAATGCCGCCTTCGATGCTGTCGTATAGTTAATACCCACCGTCTGCAAAACGAATCCTACATAGAGTAAAAAGCCAAGCACCGAACCATGCTTGATAGCTGATATTGTGCTGGTGACACACGTTCGATAAAACAACACGAACAACATCGATGAGGCAAAAATGAATCTAATCCCGCTGTAAAAAAGGGGAGAGTTTTCAGTGAGAATGGACTTCGTAACGACAAAGGTGCTTCCCCAGATGACGGTGATGGAGAGAAGGAGAATTTCAGCGCGACGTTGAGGTGACAAGCAGGGGTAAACCGTTTGTAGTTATGGAATATTATGAGAAGTAATCAAACTTCCACGTTCCCATTTCAGGTTTTAGGGGAAACAGCTGCATGCTCTTGCCACACCTCACCGGTCTCATACTGCTGGAACAATTGGCCCCAGTCAGTTTCTTTCCGCCATTGTTCGAACGTTTTCCTGTCTTTCAAAGGCCATCGATAATAATCATGGTACGCTTCCGACCCCGCAATGAACACATTCACCATCGGTGTATGGAAAAAGAGCTTTTGCAGTCCCTTCAAAGGACCAAACCAGAGTAAATCGCCTGCCCAACTTACCCCGTTGTCTCCAACCTGAAATCCCCACGATTCTTTTGAAATATCATCTCCCATGATATCAATGTCGCGTACATCCCCCGTCCCCAATTTATCCTGATGTGCGACGTTAATATACTCTATGCTTAATGGATCGAAACCCATCATCTTTGCAGCAACGGCATCGATAGCGACCTGGTCGGCGCTGGCCAAAATATAATCTTTCACGACAGGATACATCGTTCGCGGTCCCGGTCCGTTACCGGCGGTCGTGCCATCCATAACGGCAAATATCCCGCTATGAATTTCCTTTTGAATTGCCAGAAGGTCGACAAGTGTTTTATGAATCCAGCTGTGTGTGTAATGTCGCTTCGTATTCAGCAATCCGCCGAATGCGTTCTTCATTGCACCTGTGGTGGTCGTGTAAATATGACATTTTACCGTCGGGAGGTGGACAATATTCTTTCCCTCAAAATATTCCGGTATCATGATGCCGTCGGAATAAATCTTGTCGAGAACGTGCATGCGCGCCTTCGGGGTATATTGAACCCATCGGATATCGCTTTCCTTAAAATTATACAGTACAGGGATATTGTACCTGTTAAAAATCGGCACATAATTATTGAGGTCTTCACCCTTGAACGCATTCGTCACGACAGTTTTGTTCTGCACACACACCTGTTCCTCATATCCCGATTTCTTCAACGCGAGGATCGTTCCCTCCATCTGCCACGGCGTTGTATTTGCTGCCGGAAATGGAAAGTGCCAGGAAATATTATCCTTGAGAATGGTCGGAATATTCTTTCTGAGCGCCTGTTCTGCTCCTGCAAGATTCATAATACGTTCTATATCCTGCAATACGGTATCAGGTTTCGTTTTCAAGACCGCTACTTTTGATTTTGCCATCGGCTCATCTACCGTAAATAATGATACACGCAGTAACAATCCACAATACGATATTCACCATCAGTGGAACATCTGTTAACGCTAACTTTGTCGGATTCCCGCCCTCTTCCTTTTTATGAACAAGATATAAATACCGAAAAATCCCATAAAGAACAAACGGGACAGTATAAATCAAATGGCTCGTTCCGAATTTTTTCACCGTTTCTTCGGAAATTGTGTACAATGCGTACGACATCACGGTCGATGCAGTCACAATGCCGATCATCTGATCGAGAAAATATATGCTATAATACTGCAGCACGGACCTGTGTGTATTAGCCTGGACATCCAGATACGTTAATTCCTGTCGCCGCTTACTGAAACCGAGGAATAACGATAACAGTATCGTGCAGATGATGAGCCATTCGGATGTAGGCACGTTAATAAGTAATGCTCCACCGACGACTCTCAACACGAATCCGGCAGAGATTGTCATGACGTCAAGGATGACAATCTCCTTAAGCTTCAGGGAATAAAACACATTTATAACTGCGTAGATGAGAAGGACAACGCCGAATCCTTTTGTTACATAAAAACCCCCTATAATCCCAAAGGCAATCAGAAACGTCGAAGTGATTGTCGCAGTAGATTTCGGCAGTTTACCCGCAGGTAATGGCCGGAGTGATTTTACGGGATGAAGTTTATCATTCTCCAGATCGGTAATATCATTAAAAAGATAGATACCGCTTGAGGTCAGCGAGAAGATGATGAACCCTTCAATCGTCAGGAGCAGAAAGTTTGCGTTGAAAAGATTGCCCGAAAAGACGAGAGCAGCAAACAGGAACAAGTTCTTGATCCATTGCTGCGGCCTCATTGAGGCAAAGATATATTTTATGTTACCCTCCAAGGTCAAAATACTGCCGGCTCTTCGTAGACGCCAAAGACCTCGGCAAGAGTGTGACACATTTCTCCGAGTGTGACATAGGCTCTTGTGCAGTTGAGGAGATGGGGAATCAGGTTCGACCCGTCTTCCGCGGCCCTATGCAACTCTTCGAGCGATCGTGCGACCTCCTTCTGATTCCGGCTTGAGCGAACCTCCGCAATGCGTTTCTTTTGCTTGATTTCAACTTCGGGGGAAATCGTGAGAAGTGGAATTTCAATTTCTTTTTCTTCCTCGAGAAACTCATTCACACCAACGATAATCTTTTCCTTCCGGTCAAGTTCCTGTTGATAGCGGTAAGCGGCTTCTGCTATTTCGCGCTGAAAAAAACCTGCTTCAATTGCCTGAATCACTCCGCCGAGAGAATCAATTTTTTCAAAATATGCTTCTGCTTCGTGCTCCATGCGATCCGTCAAAGCCTCAACGAAGTAACTCCCTGCGAGCGGATCAATTGTGTTCGTTACACCGATTTCATGAGCAATAATTTGCTGGGTGCGAAGAGCAATCTTTACAGCTTTTTCGGAAGGTAATGCGAGGGTTTCATCCATCGAATTGGTGTGGAGAGATTGCGTGCCACCCAGTACCCCGGCAAGCGCTTCAAACGCCGTCCGCACAATATTATTTTCAGGTTGCTGGGCAGTCAATGAGCACCCTGCCGTTTGCGTATGAAAACGCAACATCCATGAGCGGGGGTTTTTCGCGCCATATTTATTCTTCATTCTCTTTGCATAAATGCGGCGTGCGGCACGAAATTTTGCTATCTCCTCAAAAAAGTCGAGGTGCGAATTAAAAAAGAATGACAACCGCGGTGCAAAATCATCAACGTCCAATCCTTTTTCAATTCCCGCTTCGACATAAGCAAATCCATCGGCAAGTGTAAATGCAAGTTCCTGTATTGCAGTCGACCCGGCTTCCCGGATATGGTACCCGCTTACTGAAATTGGATTCCATTGTGGCATTTCGTGCGTACAATATTGAAACATGTCGGTGATGATACGCATCGAGGGAAGCGGCGGAAATATCCACTCTTTCTGTGCAATATATTCTTTGAGAATATCTGCCTGAAGAGTTCCTCGCAGTTGTTGATTTTTCGAGCCCTGCTTCTGCGCAACGGCAATATAAAACGCCAGCATCATCGCAGAAGGGGCATTAATCGTCATCGATGTGGAGATGTCCGCTAGATGAATACCTTTGAAAAGAACTTCCATATCGGCGAGGGAACTAACTGAAACACCGCAAATCCCAACTTCCCCTTCCGATTGAGGGTCATCGCAATCCCGTCCCATTAGTGTGGGAAGGTCAAATGCGACAGATAGACCTGTTTGTCCATGATCAAGCAGATAATGGTACCGTTCGTTGGTATCCTCGGGAGTTCCAAAACCCGCAAATTGACGCATCGTCCATAATTTCCCGCGATACATATTATGGTGGATTCCGCGCGTGTACGGATATTCGCCAGGAAATCCAATTTCCATGAGGTAATTAAGGTGAGCAATATCATCGGGAGTGTACAGCAATTCGGTGGGTTCACCCGATATCGTTGTAAATTTTATCGGCAGTGTCTTACTTTGTTGTGCCTTTTCGACCCACTTCTTTTTTCTCGAACGAATTTCGTCGAAATGGTTTGTATTCATTTCCTTTTTCCGATGAATAGAGGACTGAGTTCTTCTTTAATTTCAAGATACAAATTCCTGTTTTCTTTTCAAAACAGGGAAGAATTTGTAAACGTTGGAAATACATCGTATACTTGAAACAGAAATCCGAGTCTTTTCTCATATCGTAATTGATCACATAAACATGGCAAGATCAAGCAAATCAAGAGGTCACATCAAGCCTACAAACCAGCACAGAAGTTCTCCGAAAAGGGTTATTTTCACAATCGGTATGGTTGGTATTATCGTGGTTGTGGTCATTGCCAGGGTATTCAATCCACGACATTATTCTCGGCCTTTAACAGTCTCCCAACCAGAAAAAAAGGTCCCCCCAACAACAAATAATGTTTCTCCGAAAGACATCTGGCTACAAAGGTCTTATGCAGTGGATGCCCTTTTCCATGATGTTTACACACCATGCTGGGAGGGAGCATACGGGGCAATCGGTGACGCGTACCTCTTTGCTGCAACAGGAGATTCTTCTCTCCTGCGCTTTCATCTTGTCGACCATGACCTCCGGAATATGTGTCCGGGTACCTGGGTTGATGACCGTGCATGGGTATGTCTTGCAGAAATGATCTGGTGGAAACTCACCGATAAAAAGTACGGTCAATTAGTGGAAGACGCCATACACCGTTACGACGAGGCAAGAATGCAGGGAAGGTTATCACACTTCGAGGGATACTGGAGTTGGTATAATTATCCCCCTTCATTACACTCAAACCAAAAAATTTTCACCAACAGCGCGATGAATCAGATGGCAACCGTTGCATGCCGGCTGTATGAAGCGACAGGTGAACAACGTTTCCTCGATGACGCCCTGCTCGTTTGGAACGGAGATAAGACCTACTCCGGTATTCAACAACAATTGTATAAAGGGAACGGTAAATGGGAAGGAAAAAATGGAGTTGTTGCATTCGGCAAAGAATTGGGATGGGAAGGATCCGAGTATTGCTCACTCGGAGCAATGTTGTTCACAATAACTCATAACCAGAAATATAAAAAAATCACGATCTTAACGGCACAGCGGGTCATGAATCCCGACACCGGATGGGTTGACCGTGATGATTATTTCCAGATACGCATGGATGGTAATGGCGCTTTTGTAAACTATTTACTTGATGCGTATGCAATTGCTCCCGACGACTTACACGATATCCCCGATAAAATTGAAAAGATGTTGGAACACGTTTGGACAAACCATCACGGAATGGCAACGGTTACCTTGCACCGGGAAAGTGATAACGGCATCCGCAACGGGTGGAATCCCAACGGTGGCGAGCAAGGGTACGGTGTCGATGAAGTGGGAACAGTACATGGACAGGGAGAAGCTGCCCGCGCCTTCGGCATGTTTGCATACTTTAAAAAACAACTTCAGAGGTAGAGCAGCGGTGTTATCTCGTCATTCGCGGTAAATAAGGACGACGGGTTTGCCATGCTCATCGATATATGCACGGTACATGCCCGCAGTGTTAAACTCTAACGCCATATTGCCTTCCCTGTCAAGCGCGATAACCCCACCGGTGCCCCCAAGCTTTCCAACTTTATCGATAACCGTCGCGGCAGCCTTTTCTAACAGCATGTGTTGATATCCCACGAGCGCGGAGATATCGTGAGCGACGGCTAACCGGATGAAATATTCACCGTCACCGGTAGCTGATACCGCACATGTACTATTGTTTGCGTACGTTCCGGCCCCGATAATTGGTGAATCTCCCACGCGACCGAATCTTTTGTTTGTTGTTCCGCCTGTGGATGTCCCCGCGGCAAGATTTCCCATGTTATCTAATGCAACGCATCCTACTGTGCCATGTTTGTGTTCGGATGAATCCGCAGGAGACGGTTTTTTTTGTTGTTGAAGGGAAGAATCCTGTTTGTTCGCTTCACGTTCTTTCGCCTGCTGAAGTTCTTTCCAACGCCGGTCGGTGTAAAAGTAATCCTGGGATACAAGCTCAACGTTGTGTTGTTTTGCAAAGGATTCTGCGCCCTCTCCGACCAGCATCACATGAGGGGACTGTTCCATCACTAACCGCGCGAGCGAAATTGGATTCTTCACATGGCTGACGGCAGCTACTGCCCCTGCTTTTAACGTGTTACCATCCATTACCGAGGCGTCTAATTCGTTTGTTCCTTCGTGCGTGAATACCGCTCCTTTCCCAGCATTGAACAGAGGGGAATCCTCTAATATCCTGATGACAGCTTCCACAGCATCCATACTTGTTCCATTGTTGCTCAGGATTTTGTATCCTTCCAGCAGCGCTTCAGTAAGTTTTTCCCGGTACTCCTTTTCCCGCTCAGGAGTCATATTACTTCTGAGGATTGTTCCAGCCCCCCCATGAATAACAATCCGTACAGGGTGCTGTGACCCCAGCGACTGCGCATGAGCCTGTCCTTCCAGGAACGCGGCAGCCAAAAATAATATTAAGGTACCTGTGCACGGTTGCATGAAAAATAGTTTCATTGGCATCTCCTCAAGAGTAAAGTTGTGCCACATTTTGCGGTTATGATGTCCTCCCGAAGCGCCGGTCCAGTTCCGATAATGAAAGAGTGATAATCACCGGGCGGCCATGCGGGCAAGAATACGGAAGCCGGGTCAAAAAAAGTTGGTCGAGTAACGAATGCATTTCCGTCTCGTTCAAAGGATCGCCTGCCTTTATCGCAGCCTTACAGGAAAAAGATTTCATCAGTTTCTCCCGGGGCTCCAGTTTGATATCATTACTATCTTCCTTATAAAGGTCAAGCATGTCCTGAAGAATTGTCGCTTCATCCCCCGGTTTGACATCGGTGGGAACACCATCCACTATGAGGGTTGTTTTCCCGAATACTTTGACATTGAAGCCCAGACCTTCAAAGAATGGTAACAGCTGCTGTACCAGTGCAATATCTCCGGCATTCATTTCAATTGTCTGAGGAAACAAAAGCTGTTGGGATCTTGGCGTTGCCTCGCTAAATCTATTTACTGCCCTCTCATACAGAACACGTTCATGAGCGGCATGCTGATCGACGATCATAATACTGTCGACCAGCGGAATCAACAGATATTTATTATGAAATTGCCAGGCGGCCCCCCGTACCTTCAGGGGAGTCTGTGTTTCCTGCGTGTCCTGAGACTTATCGGGGGAGTGATGTATCTGTTCGAATTTATTTTCGATTCCCTTCACGATAAACGAATCAAAATTTGTCTGTGATGAGTCGGCAGAAATTTCAGGGGGTCCCGATACATTATCCTCAGGGGCGGTCACGCGGATCAATTCATCCCACCTCGATACCCGTTGCCGCGCGGGCACAGCTCTCGATTCCAACTTAAAACCGATCTCCTGCTCAAAAGGCGTTTCTTTAAGGTTTGCCGTGGGAATCAGGTCGTGAGTCGATAATGACTTTCGGACGGAAGAAAGCACGAGGCGGTATATCGATGATTCGTCGGCAAACTTTACTTCCATTTTGGAAGGATGAACATTTACATCAACTGCGTGAGGGTCGATAGTTAAGAATAACACGAACAACGGAAAGCTTCCTTTTTCCAGTAAATGTTCATACGCCTGAAAAACCGCATGGTTGATGCTCTTGTTCATAATGAATCGATTGTTCAGGAAAAGGTACTGTTCGGTTCGAGTTTTTCGTGCAAAATCAGGCTTGCAAAGAAACCCTCTTAGTGTTCCGAGCTCTCCCTGTTCCTCAAACTCGATAAGGGAATCGGTAAGAGAGACCCCGAAAATCTCTTTCAACCGATCCCTGGGGGAACTTGCATGTAAATTATAAATAACCTCATCGTCGCTGACAAATTTGATTGACAGTTCCGGATGGGAGATTGCAATCCGCGTTACGACATCAACGATATGCTTAAACTCGGTATTATTGCTTTTTTGAAAATTCCGTCTACCCGGTGTATTGTAAAACAGGTTTTTGACACTGACCGACGTTCCCGCTCCCGTCGCTTCTTCGGAAATATCCAGGAGCAAACCTCCTTCGATGCGGACTTTCGTGCCCACCTCATGTTGTGGTTGACGAGTTCGTAATTCGACATGGGAAATGGCAGCGATCGAGGCAAGTGCCTCGCCGCGAAAACCGAGAGTGCGCAAATGTTCCAGATCTTCATACGATGAAATCTTGCTGGTTGCATGACGTTCGAACGCTATTGCTGCATCTTCACTGCTCATACCCCCGCCATCGTCGATCACCTGGATAAGTTTTTTCCCGGCATCTTTGATAATAACTGTCAGCGTCGTTGACCCCGCATCGAGAGAATTCTCCAGCAATTCCTTTACCACCGAAGCCGGACGCTGTACCACTTCGCCTGCTGCTATCTTGTTCGCGAGATTTTCCGGGAGGATATTTATTGTACGAGGCATCGAGACGTTATTGAGTATGCGCTTTTTTTACTCCAAGACCGGGAACATCGCTCAGCATCAATTTCCCGTTGATATTTTTCACCCCTTCATACGGGTCGTTTGAAATAAGAACATTTCCATCAAGGTCAGAATAATCAACGAGGGGAAGGAGCTGGCTCGCGGCAGATATCGCGACTGAGCTTTCGATCATACATCCGAGCATCACCTTCATATTCATTGCTTTCGCCGTATGAATCATCCTCATCGCTTCCCGTAATCCGGTGCATTTCATCAGTTTGATGTTGATGCCATCGAATGCATCCTTCAATTTCGGAATATCCCGGATGCCGGTGACATTCTCATCGGCGATCAGCGGAATATTGACGTGCTGACGAAGCCATACTGAATCGTCGATACATGTTGTAGGAAGGGGTTGTTCGACGAATTCCACCCCCTGTTCTTCAAGCCACAAAATTTTATCGCGCGCCTCTTCTTTTGTCTTCCAGCCCTCATTTGCATCGACCCGAATAACCTTATCTGTTACCTTTCGAATAGTCCTGATGATTTCTTCATCCTGTGGAACTCCCACCTTCACCTTCAGGACAGGATATTGTTTTGCTTCCTCCACTTTTTGTTCAATCATATTCAATGAATCGATACCGATAGTGAACGAAGTAATAGGCATTCTTTCTTTCGATAACCCCCAGAGCTTCCACAGCGGCACGTCAAGTTTCTTGCCCATCCAGTCATGCAATGCAATATCGATGGCTGCTTTTGCGGAAGTATTTCCCGGTGCAATAGAATCAACATATGCAAGGATATCTTCAACCCGAAACGGGTCGCTGAAACGGTCAACGCGCACCTGGCCGAGAAAATCAAGGACAGTCTGTGGGCTCTCACCGTACCGTTCAGAAGGTGCTGCTTCTCCTGTCCCGACGTATCCATCATGTTCCAGTTCAACAATGATGCATGGTTCGGTACTTTTTGAACTTCGTGCAATTGTGAAAGGATGGAGAAGCTGAAGCTCGATGTACCGGAATTGCAGTTTCATTTTTCAATTATCGAATAAAGCGTCAACAAATGTGAGATGGTCGAACGGCTGTAAATCGTCAATGTCCTCACCAACGCCGATGAACCTCACGGGAATATGTAACTCCTGTCGAATTGCAAGAACGACCCCACCCTTTGCTGTACCGTCCAACTTTGTAACGATCAACCCCGTTACTCCAACGGCATCCCTGAACTGTTTCGCCTGCTGGATTGCATTTTGCCCTGTTGAGGCATCGAGGACCAAAAACACCTCGTGCGGCGCCTCCGGCATTTGTTTTTGAAGCACACGCTTGATTTTCTTCAACTCTTCCATCAAATTTACCTTGGTGTGCAATCGGCCTGCAGTGTCGATAATCATAACATCGGCGTTTTTCGCACGTGCCGACAGAAGCGAATCGAACGCAACTGCAGCTGGGTCGGCACCCTGAGTCTGCTGAATAATTTCAACATCCGCGCGCCGTGCCCAAATCTCTAGTTGTTCATTGGCCGCTGCACGAAATGTATCGGCAGCAGCAATGAGAACTTTGCTCCCGGCAGTACGATAATCGTATGCGAGTTTTCCTACTGTAGTGGTTTTGCCGACACCGTTCACTCCTACCACCATAATGACATACGGTTTGTTTGTCCCTGGAAGGGTGAGCGGATCTGTTTCTGCCCCGGGGCCGTTGGTAAAAACCTTATTAATTTCGTCTTTGAGGAGATGGTCGAGTTCTGAAGGCTGTTCATATCGCTCCTCCTTTACGCGTTGTTTCACTCGTTCGATGATCGATGTTGTTGTTGACACACCGACATCACCTGCAATCAGGATTTCTTCGAGGTGCTCCAGTAATACATCGTCAATCTTGCTGCTGGTTGACAGCACCTTCTGAATTTTCCCGAACAAATTATCACGGGTTTTTGCCAGCCCCTCTTTCAGTCGGCTGAAAGTAAATTTACCTAAGAATCCCACAGTTAACCTGCGATCGTCAAGTTATTATTTTGATCCTGATACGGAGACTTCGCTTCGAACAACAATTTCAAAAAAACGTTTCGCATATGCGACGAAAGAACATATCAGCATAAACGTACCTGCAACGAGAAACATTGTCTTAAGCCATTCAAAATTCTCTCCGTCGGCAGCCGCTATTATGATCAGCGCTGCCAGCACTGTTACTGCCCACTTTCCAATCAGAGTTGACTGGAGAGTGATACCTCTTGTTATTTTAACGTACATTCCACCAAAAAAAATTATAACGTCTCTTGCGACGGCAGTAGCAAAAAACCATACCGGCAATTTGTGTTGGATTGTAAGAATACCTGCAACAACCACAACAGCAATTTTATCCGCCAAAGGGTCGATGATCTTCCCCAGCTCGGTAACCTGGTGAAGACGTCGTGCAACCATTCCGTCAAGCAAGTCAGTTGCGACAGCAAGCACCATCAATCCAAGAGCATACAGTCGATAGTGCGGCTGTTCATTGAGCAAGAGAAACGCAATAGGAATGACAAGGAATACACGTGTAACACTCAGCATATTCGAGACCGTCCAGATACGCATAGGAACCGTCAATCACGCTTCATATTCATTCTTGGCGGCATTTGGCTCGACTGCAACCGGGTATTCTCCACTAAAGCATGCCGTGCAATACGATGCATTCCGCTCATGCGGGACAGAAGCAAGAAGGTTTTCCAATGAAAGGTATCCCAGTGTATCGACACCAAGTTCCTTACGGATTTCTTCGACATCGCCCTCACACATGTTGGCAATCAGTTCCGCCGGGTTTGGAAAATCCATTCCATAATGGCACGGGTACCGGATCGGAGGAGAGGTAACGCGAAAGTGAATTTCCTTCGCCCCGGCATCTCTCACAAGTTTTACCAGTTGTTTTGAAGTGGTTCCGCGTACAATGGAATCATCTACAATAACAACTTTTCTTCCCTGCAACACATCCTTCACGGTATTGAATTTTGTCCGGACCTTCAACTCGCGTGTATCCTGTTGTGGCTGAATGAACGTTCGGCCGACATAATGACTTCGAATCAATCCAATTTCATATTTTGTAGAATTTCCATGGTCGTTGTTTTCTGTAACAAACCCTAACGTCGCTGTATTGCTTGAGTCGGGCACATTGATGACGATAACACGATCCGCATCCCCATTCGTTGTTACAGGATGCTGTTGTGCAAGTGCAACACCGAGCTTGCGTCGGACCCGGTCGACACTTTCGCCGAAAATGTGGCTGTCCGGACGCGAAAAATAAATGTATTCGAAAATGCAATAGTGAGGTTTATCGTTTGTTTTCTTAAGACGGTAAGATTTTGCCTCGCCTGTTTTTAACGATTCGTTGTCGAATACCAGCACTTCGCCCGGTTCAACGTCGCAGATATATTCCGCGTTAATCGCATCGAATGCACAGGTTTCAGAGGCAATTGCAAACCCACTCGATATTCTTCCAAGTGCCAGCGGCCGCCAGCCGTGAGGGTCCCGTGCGGCAATCAGCTTATTGTCTGTAAGTATGGCAACGGAATAGGCTCCTTCTACCTGATTCAACGCGTCGATGATTTGTCGTACCTGATCTTGTTCCCTGCTCCGTGCAATAAGGTGGAGAATGATTTCAGTGTCTGAGGTTGTCTGAAAAATCGTTCCTTCCTCCTGAAGCCTTTTTCGAATCTTTCTGAAATTGGTCAGATTGCCATTATGTGATATTGCAATATTCCCGTTCCTGTAGTTGACAATCAGTGGCTGGATATTCAATTTATTCTCAGCAGAACCGGCAGTAGAATACCTGTCATGTCCTATGGCTGAAGAACCTTTCAGGAGGTTGGTAAGAATTTGATCGTCCCTGAATACATCATTAACCAAACCGAAATCTTTATGGGAATAGAATCGGTTCTTGTTTGCCTTCGAGTCGTAATGGCTGGTGACGATGCCTGCACCTTCCTGACCACGATGCTGGAGAGCCTGGAGACCATAGTAGGTTATTTGAGCAGCCTGCGCATGACCGTAAATACCGAACACAGCGCAATGGTCGCTTGGTTTATCTTTTTTGAATGATTGTTCGATTACTATATTCTGGGAGTGCACAGGGGTAAATTACATAAATTTACGGTTGAACTCAAGGGGAAGAACTTCATTCAATCATTATCGAATGTCGTTATCAATGAATCATGAAGCCAGTGCTTATCATCATGTTGTGGATAATCAGTCGTGTAATGTAATCCCCGGCTTTCCTTTCGCATCATCGCAGAACGAATGATAATATCTGCAATCGTCGTAAGATTCCGCAGTTCGATGAGTCCTTCAGTAACTTTGGTGCGTTTGTAAAAATCCTTGACCTCTTCTTTCATGAGCTTCAGGCGCCGGCGCGCGCGCGCCAGGCGCAGGTTTGAACGCACAATCCCGACATAATCCCACATGATAGCCTGGATTTCACGTCGGTTGTGCGAGATAAGAACCCATTCTTCGGAATTATACGTTTCACTTTCATCCCACGGAGGAACAACCGGAATATCCGTTGATATTTGCTTCGACGCGAGAAGGTCCTCAGCAGCCCGGTGAGCAAACACAATCGCTTCAAGCAAAGAATTGCTTGCAAGCCGGTTTGCTCCATGAACGCCGGTCATACTGACTTCACCGCACGCGTAGAGGTTGCTGATGGAAGTTCTTCCGTTGAGGTCGGTAACGATGCCGCCGCACGAGTAGTGAGCGGCAGGAACGACGGGTATCGGTTCAGCAGTGATATCGAGTTTGTATTTTTTCAGGCAGGTTTCATAAATATGGGGAAAGTGTTCTTTGACCCCTTCCGGCGGAAGATGCCGAACATCGAGCCATACGTACTCATCTCCACTTCGTTTGAGTTCTGTATCGATTGCACGTGCCACAATATCACGCGGAGCCAGCGAGCCTCGAGTATCGTATTTCGACATAAATTCTTCACCGTTTTTTTTCCTGAGAATTCCCCCAAAGCCCCTCACTGCTTCAGAGATGAGAAATGCAGGGGAGCCGGAGTCGAACAACGTCGTGGGGTGAAACTGGATAAACTCCATATTACCAATGGCGGCACCGGCACGATACGCCATTGCCACCCCGTCTCCAGTTGCAATCAGCGGGTTCGTCGTATGAAGATACACCTGTCCTAACCCGCCCGAGCAAAGAATAGTTTTTGCCGCTAGAAATATTTTCACCTCGTTGGATGTTTCATCCAGCGCATAAGCACCCCATGTATGAATGGGCTGGTCCTTCAATACATGCTTCCCCAGATGATGTTCGGTAATAAGATCAATCGCAAGATGATTCTCGTAAATAGAAATATTCGGGTGATTGGCCGTCGCGTGGAGCAGGGCCTGTTCGATGACCCATCCGCTACGGTCGCGGGCATGGACAATTCTATTACGCGAATGTCCGCCCTCACGTCCCAGGTCAAGATGACCGTTCATTTTTGTAAATTCAACCCCGGCATCGATGAGATCCTGAAGTCTTGCAGGTCCTTCCTTCACGAGCAATTCGACAGCATCTTTATGGCATAACCCAACTCCGGCATTAAGCGTATCGTCTGCGTGGAGTGCATATGAATCATTCTCAGAAACTACCGTTGCAATACCTCCCTGAGCATAATTCGTGTTCGATTCTGCTTTTTCTTTCTTCGTAATGATGACGACGGTGCCTTTTTCGGCTGCTTTGAGTGCAAAAGAAAGTCCCGCAATCCCACTGCCTATTACCAGAAAATCAGATCTGATCTCCATTTGAAGTAACCAGTTTTTGCAGCAGGGTAAAAATAAATCGGCAATTTGCTCTCAGCGCCGACATGTCACCCGAATTCTGAAGGATAAAATCAGCTTTTTTTTTCTTCATCGCCGCTGGCATTTGGGATTTGATACGCTGAAGAACCTCAGTCCTGGTGACGTGGTCACGCCGGACTATCCGCTCGATCCGTTCAGCTTCATCGGCATCAATGACTATGATATAATCAAAGAGATGTTCAGCACCTGATTCAAAAATCAAGGCAGACTCGACCATCATAATGTTATCGACTTTTCTGCGTTTCAGCGATGCTATTTTTTTCCGTATCTCTTCCAATACATAGGGATGGACAATATTGTCAAGCCGCTCCTTTGCAGAATCGTCAGTAAAAACAATTTTTGCCATACGGCGACGGTCAAGTTTGCCATCCTGAAGGAATACTTCCGGCCCGAATTCCTTCCGGAGACGTTTTTTGATTTCGAGACTGGTATCGATCAACTCTCTGGCAAGGGTATCGGTAAACAACACTGTCACACCGAAAGAGGCAAACATCTTGCATGCCTCTGTTTTTCCACTCCCGATACCGCCAGAGACTGCCACAGCGATCGGCGTCATGTTCTTCATTTTTGTGATGAAAATGAAAAGCCGGCAATCATCATATCAGAACGCCGGCTCGTGTATCCTCGACCCTACTTTACTTGGCGATTGCGATTGCCCGGGTTTCCCGAATGACAGTGACTTTTATCTGGCCCGGGTACTCCATTTCAGATTGAATTTTATTCGCGATATCATGGGCAAGCTGGTCCGCCATCGCGTCATCAATTTTATCATGTGCTACAATAACCCGGATTTCCCTTCCGGCCTGAATGGCATACGTATTTGCCACGCCGTCAAACGATTTCGCAAGCGATTCAAGGCGCTCGAGGCGTTTCGCGTACCCTTCAACAGATTCTCGGCGGGCACCAGGACGGGCGCCGCTGATGGCATCTGCCGCCTGCACCAGCGAAGCGATGGGGTGTTCCATCGGAATATCCTCGTGATGAGAACCGACCGCATTGACGACGATCGGATGTTCACCATATTTCTTTGTCAAATCGTAACCGAGTAATGCGTGAGGACCCTCGACGCTCCGGTCGACGGTTTTGCCGATATCGTGCATGAGACCTGCGCGCTTTGCAAGAACCGCATCAATACCCAGTTCGGCTGCAAGCAGTCCGGTCAGCTGAGCAACCTCGAGACTGTGCGAAAGGAGATTTTGCCCATAGCTCGATCTGTATTTCATCATCCCAATATGTTTAATTATTTCCTGGTGTCCGCCATGCAACCCGCATTCGAGCATTGCATTTTCGCCGTTCCGCAGAATTTCTTCATCAAGCTCCTTACGTACTTTTTCAACAATCTCTTCTATCCGGGCGGGATGAATCCTGCCGTCGGCGATAAGTCGTTCCAGCGAAACTCTCGCAACCTCACGACGCAGCGGATCAAAACCTGAAAGGATCACTGCTTCGGGTGTATCATCGACAATGACATCGACACCCGTGGCGGCCTCGAATGCCCGTATATTACGGCCCTCTTTGCCGATAATACGCCCCTTCAATTCATCGTTCTGGATATGTAAAACACTGACGGTCGTTTCTACGCAATGGTCGGCCGCAGTACGTTGAATTGCCTGCACGACAATCTTCTGGGCTTCCTTCTTTGCTTCCAATTTTGCGGTATCGCGGAGGTCCTTCAGCATAGCCGCGGATTCCGCCTTTGTTTCACTCACGAGGTTATCCAGCAGTAACTTCTTTGCATCTTCCCTTGACATACCGGATACACGCTCCAGTTTTTCGTTCTGCTCATTGATAAGCCTGGCAAGCCCCGCTTGTTTTTCATCGGTTTGTTTCAGGTGGTCTTCCAGCTCCCGTTTACCGTTTGTAAGGTCGCGTTCTTTTTTATTAAGAAGCTCCACTTTGCGTTCGAGATTGTCTTCGCGTCCTGATAATTGCTTCTCGAACGCCTGGAGCTTATTCCGTTTTATGGTCGCCTCGTGTTCATACTCCTGTTTCTTCTTGTACCACTCGTCCTTTACTTCAAGAAGTTTTTCCTTCTTGATGTTATTCGCATCCTTTTCAGCATCGTCGATAATTTTTTTCGCCCGTTCTTCTGCACTCCCTATTTTCCTGACGCCGCTCCTCTTGTGGAGAAACCATCCGAATGCGAACGCGATCACCGTCAATGCCAGCGCCGAGGGGATAACAATGTAATTTTCAAACAACATATTTCCTCCAGATAGTATACCGGTTACTTACCAGGCAATAAAAAACCGCACGCAGCCTGGCAGTCAAGTGTATTGAAAGAATCTCATTCAAGACACGGTGGGTACCCGCCTGGACGTTTCTTACTTCCACTGCTTGCGTTCACCAATACATACGAGGTTACCGCAAATCTCCTGTTATCAGGAGATGAGGCCCGTAATACGACGCCCATGAGTCGAGTTCCCTATTAAAGTTACTTGTCAGATTCTTTAATATGTTTGACTCGTTAAACTCGCGATACTACGATCGCTCGTTCAGGCTGACGGTGCGGTTTGAAATCATCAAAACACATCCCGTCACTATGGTAAAGAACAGGTAAAAACTCTTTCAGCTTTCAGAAGTTAAAAACCCATCCAAAAACTCACCAACTTTTATGACTTCCTGCTCGACAAGAGTTGTGAGTGAACGGTTTTTCTCGCGTTCCTTGAACAGGTCTTCGGTGATATTCAACGCGGACAGTACAGCGACAGTTAATGGAGGTTGCTCCGGAATTTTTTCGTGGATGGAATTAATCATGTCGTCGACATAGCTTGCGACCTTCTTCGTCAATTCCTCGCTCTCCCCTCGAAGGGGATACTCCGAGCCGAAGATCTTGACTTTGATACTTTTTCCATCTATCGCCATATTCTTTTGCTATTGATGATCTTCTGAAGTTATGAAAATTTCTACCTTAATATACATATTAAAGAACCGCCGTGATACCTATGATAAATGAGAATTAATTTTTGCAATGAGATCTCTGATTTTCCTTTTCAGACTTTCCCTTTCTTCGTCCGAAAGCATGTTATTACCATTTGAATTAACAAGCTGAAGATGTTCTGTTTTTAATCGTTTTAATTCCTGTTCTTTGCTTTCCAGCGTCCTTCGTAAGGACTCAAGTTGTTGTTGAAGAAGGCGTTCGCGCTCGAGCAAGGATTTTTTTTGCTCACGAAGCTGAGAAACGAGGTCTCCCATCGACCGCGCTCGCTCCCATAGCGATTTTAATGACTCCTCAAGAAGTTGAGGGTCTTTTACCACCTCAACCTCCCGTTCGGCTTGCTGCTGATTCAATTTCGCAACCTCCTATGCCCGCAATTTCGCATTAAATTTTTCTCCAAGTCGTTGCATAACCTTACGGATCACGCCATCAACTTCTTCCTGCGGCAACGTCCGTTCATCAGATCGGAACTCAAGCGCAAAAGCACAACTTTTTTTCTGCTCACCCAACTGAGTGCCAGTGTAAACATCAAATAATTCAAGCCTTCTTAGCAGCGGTTTGCCGGAACTCCAAATTTCCTTTTCCAATTCCTCTACCGGTACGAGGTCATCTACAACAACAGCAATATCAGACAATACAACCGGGTACCTGGGTAACGGAACGTATTCGGACACCTTCCTTTTAGATTGTGCAAGATAACTTATATCTATCTCACCAACAACAATATTTTGCTCTATCTCAAACCTATCCAAAATTTCCGGAGAAATTAAACCAACTTTACCAGCGCTTTCTCCATTTATTTCAATGACTAGCCCGACTTTAGTTAAAGCATTGGTAGTAGAATAAGGAATAAATTTAAATTTGTCAAGAAAAATTTTATGAAAAAGTGTCTGGATTTCCCCTTTTGCATCAAAAATATCTACAATACGAGGTTTTTCTGACCAGGAAGCGGGAGAATGTTGTCCACTCAGGCATATGATAAGTCTCTCTTCTTCAACATAATTATCAAGTGATTTTCCTGAAATCGCGGATTTATTAAAATAAGCTTTCCCGATTTCAAACAATCTCATATCCTTTGTTCCATGGAAAATATTTTTACGAACAACTTCAAGCATTCCCGGAATCAGGCTCGTTCGCAATGCCGCCATATCTTTACTTATGGGATTAGCAATTTTAACGAATCTATCTGATCCCAGCGAAGCAATGGAAATGCCTTGCATACTGTTCGATATGACTTCACGAAAACCGCTACCTACGAAAAAATCCCTAAGTTCATCATGAAAATCAGGTGCGGGAGCATTTTCAGGCATCATCAACGAGGTTTGTACTTTCGGTTCAATATTATTGAAACCATATGCTCTTACTGCTTCCTCGATAAGATCAATTTCACGACTGATATCCGGACGAAATGTGGGCACAATGCATTCCACCACATCTCTGCTCTTGTCTTTTCTCGTGATATTATTTGTCAGGATGCCTAACTTTTTCAACAATGAGTTAATCTCTTTATTTGTTAGGGTTGTACCAATGACTTCATTTGTTTTATCTACTCTAACCTGAATCCTTAATGGAGATTTTTTTAGAGGGTATGGATCGATGCATCCCTTGAGAACTTCACCACCGCATATTTCCTGAATTAACGATGCCACTCTGTCCACAGCCCACTTTGTAATATTCGGATCTGCTCCGCGTTCAAAACGTTGGGAAGCATCCGTGCTCAAACCGAGATGCTTTGACGTTCGCCGTATGGATTGAGGATTGAAATAGGCACTTTCTATTATGATATTTTTGCTTTCGCCGGTTATTTCTGTATTTTCTCCTCCCATCACTCCTGCGATTGCAACCGGACCTTCTCCATCACAGATTAACAATGAATCTTCACGAAGCATGCGGGTCTTATGGTCGAGAGTTGTGAATCCATTCACCTTCCCTGCCTGTCGAACATGAATCCTATGACCGGAAATCTTATCATAATCGAATGCATGAAGTGGATGACCAATTTCCATTAATACATAATTGGTTATATCGACTATATTATTTACAGGTCGAATACCAACTGCTTTTAACTTCTGTTGAATCCAGTCGGGAGATGGTTCAACTTTGATACCGAAAACAACGCGTGCTGTATAACGCGGACAATCATTCTTGTTCTCGATATGTACTGAAAGGGCACTGTCTATTTTTTTATTGCTTTCTTTGAGCTTGATCCTTGGAATTTTGAGGCTCTTACCTGTGGAAGCGCCGATTTCCCGTGCCACACCGATATGGCTCATCGCGTCGGGTCGGTTTGGCGTAATCCCGATTTCAAGAACTGTGTCATCGTACCCTAAATACTCTGAAAACAGAGAACCAACTTTTGCATGGGAACCTAGAATGAGAATACCCTGCTTGTCTTCTCCAAGTCCCAACTCATATTCAGAGCAAATCATCCCAAACGACTCGACTCCGCGTATCTTCACCTGCGCCAACGTAAACGGCTCACCATGAGGGTCATGCTGATTCCTTGGGACAATTGCTCCAGCCAGACCAACTGCTACCTTTTGCTCCGGTGCAACGTTATTTGCTCCGCAGACAATTTGAAGGTTTTCTTTTCCAACGTTGACAGAACAAATGCTAAGTTTATCTGCCTTGGGGTGTTTACGTACTTCCAGGACTTCGCCAACCACAAACCCGCGATACTTCTCAGCCTGGTGTTCGATATTCTCGACCTCAAGGCCGAGCATGGTTAATGTTTCGGCAAGTTGTTCCGCCGAGCGGTTAATAGTGATATATTGCTGTAACCAATGAAGAGAGACAAGCATGATATGTTGAATTTAGAACTGTTTCAGGAATCGAACATCATTATCGAACAACACCCGGATATCATCGATGCCGTAACGCAGCATTGTAATTCGTTCTATCCCCATGCCGAATGCATAGCCGGTAAATTTCTCAGCGTCATATCCAACATACTTAAACACATTGGGGTCGACCATACCACAGCCCAAAATTTCCAGCCATCCGCTCTGTTTGCAGACACGACAGCCTTTTCCTTTGCAAAGGAAACAGGTAATATCCATCTCCGCACTCGGCTCGGTAAACGGAAAATAACTCGGTCGAAACCGGAATTTAATCGAACTTCCATAAAACTGTTTCGCAAATGAAACCACTGTGCCCTTCAGTTCACTAAATGTCACTCCTGTATTGACATAGAGACCTTCAACCTGATGAAAAAGGCAGTAACTTCTTGAACTTATTGCCTCATTGCGATAGACTCTCCCCGGCATGATGACGCGGACGGGAGGTTGTTGATGTTCCATTACCCGAATTTGAACGGGTGATGTGTGGGTCCGCAATAATATTTTTTCCGTGATAAAGAACGTATCCTGCATATCCCGTGCAGGATGGTCAGGAGGAAAATTCAATGCCTCAAAATTATGATAATCATCTTCGATCTCCGGACCCGTTGCTATACGGAATCCCATGCCCAGAAAGATTCTCTTGATTTCATCCAGCGTCTGTGTAAGGGGATGTCTTGACCCGACCCATTGCATCCTGCCCGGCAGCGTAAGGTCGATCGATTTTTCTTTCCGCAATGAGTTCGATTCGATCAACGCTTTTTGTCGGTCATAACTTCCCTGCACTTCCTGACGCAGCGTATTCAACTCTTGTCCGATAACGGGTCGGTCTTCAGAGGAGAGTTCCCGCAAGCGGTCGAAGAGACCGGCTATCAAGCCCCTGCGAACGAGATATTTATTTCGGAATACGTCGAGAGCCTGCACAGTTGTAATATCGGCGAGCTCCGCCAATGCCGACTTCCGTATGTTCTGTATTTCTTCTTTCATAGGGACTAAAAAAAAATCCTCGTGCTTGAGTAACAAACTTCCGGAACGGGGTTGAACCCGCTCCGGACTCAAGCAGGAAGATTACTTATACTGTTGCGAATTTAACGACTTCGGCGAACGCTTCAGGATTGCGCGACGCCAAATCGGCTAGCACCTTTCGGTTGATCTCGATATGTTTCTTGGATAACCCATCAATAAGTTTTGAGTATGTCGTACCATGCGTCCTGGCAGCGGCATTGATTCGCGCTATCCAGAGCTGACGAAACGCTCGTTTTTTAAGTCTCCTGTCTCGATAAGCATGTTGTTCACCTTTGTCGATATGGTGTTTTGCTATCGAAAGGACTTTACTTCGTGCACCCCAATAACCTTTCGCGCGTGCGAGGATTCGCTTGCGGCGGCGATGGGAGGCAACTTTATTCTGCGAACGCGGCATAGTTGCTCTTGTCTCCTTCCGTTAATGATTGATTGAATTAGATGTGGTTGAATTAATAGTTAATGTGCAAGTTGTCTGTCGATCATTGTTACGATTGAATCATCATAACAATTTTCTTCTGCTCCTGCTTCGATACGAGTGTTGATTTCCGCAGATGTCGTTTTCGCTTTGATGATTTTGATGATAAAATATGACTGCGAAATGCCTTGCTCCTTTTAAATTTACCAGATGCAGTCTTTCGGAATCGCTTTTTCGCCCCGGAATCTGATTTCATTTTCGGCATAGTATACTTTCAGGTTAATGAGGTTCTGTTGGTTTTAATTTGGCTTCGGTTTTCTTCTTTAGCCCTCTCTCTGGTGCAAATATCATCGCCATGCTCCGTCCCTCAAGTTTAGCGACCTGGTCAACTCGTGCGATATCAGACAACTTTTCTGAAAGGCGGCGCAGGACATCTTCTCCCTGTTCGACATACGTTATTTCCCGCCCCTTAAATACCACGGTTGCTTTGACTTTATGTCCTTCTTCCAGGAATTTCCGAGCATGTCGTGTTTTGAAATCGAAATCGTGAACATCAGTGTTTGGATGGAACCGAAGCTCTTTTAACTGCGTGACATGCTGATGTTTTCGCTGCAGTTTATCCTTCTTGGTTTGTTCATACTTGAACTTTCCAAAATCCATGACTTTACATACCGGCGGCGTTGCATTGGGCACAATTTCAATCAGGTCCAGTCCGCGCTGGCGGGCAAGCCGTAACGCCTCAGCGGGACTCATGACACCCAGTTGACCTGAGTCGTCAATCACACGGACTTTCGGGGCACGGATTTCTTCATTGAGACGAACGCGATTTGTTCCCTTGATAGTGATTCTCCTAGTTAGTGATGAGTTTTTTTGTGATTTCCTGCAAGATGGTATCAAGGAACTTGCCTACTGCAATTGCACCTTGATCTCCCTTTCTATGCTGTCTCACCGAAACTGTTTCATTCGTGCGTTCCTTTTCCCCAAGGATCAGCATATATGGGATTTTTTTCGTTTCCCAGTCGCGGATTTTATATCCGATTTTCTCATTCCGGTCATCTAATTCAACACGGATTCCGGAACCGGTTAAAGTATCGTAAACCTTTTTTCCATAGTCAAGTTGCTGATCGGTGATAGGCAACAGCACACATTGCACCGGCGATAACCACAATGGGAATTCTCCGGCGAAATGCTCAATCAGAACGCCGATAAACCGTTCCATCGAACCAAACGGAGCTCGATGAATAATCACCGGACGGTGTTTCTGACCGTCGCTCCCCATATATTCAAGGTTAAACCTTTCCGGCATCACATAATCAACCTGAACTGTTCCCAATTGCCAGGTCCTGTGGAGTGCATCCCGTACCATGAAATCAATTTTCGGTCCATAAAACGCGGCGTCTCCTATTCCCACGTAATAATTTAACTTCTTATAATCAGCGGCTACCCTGATATCCTTTTCAGACTGTTGCCACATGGCATCTTCACCACCATATTTTTCTTTGTTCTTCGGATCTCTGAATGAAAGTCGCGTTTTAAAATCATGGAATCCCAGCGTACTGAAAACCAATTGAATGAGGTCGATAACATCGCACAGTTCATCTTTCAACTGATCCTGACGGACATACATGTGGGAATCATCGACGGTGAATGACCGCACGCGGGTGAGGCCGTTCAATTCGCCCGATTGTTCATACCGGTAGACTGTTCCAAATTCCGCCAACCGCAGCGGGAGGTCACGATAGCTCCTGGGTTTCGACATATATATCTGATGATGATGAGGACAGTTCATCGGTTTGAGCAAGTACTCTTCATCTTCAACTTTAATCGGAGCAAACTGGCTGTCTTTGTAGTAAGGATAATGCCCGCTGGTTTTGTACAAACTTATATTTCCGATGTGCGGAGTGACGACCGGTAAATAGCCTCGCTTTCGCTGCTCTCCGCGCAAAAAATTCTCAAGCGTTTCACGCAAAATAGTCCCTTTCGGCAACCATATCGGGAGCCCGCCACCGACTTTCGGTGTTATGAGAAACAACTCGAGTTCAGCGCCAAGCTTTCGATGATCCCGGCGTTTTGCTTCCTCCAATCGAAATAAATGTTCATCAAGTTCCTTTTTTGACGGAAACGTAATGCCGTAGATTCGCTGCAACATTTTATTTTTTTCGCTGCCCCGCCAGTATGCACCCGCAACACTGAGAAGTTTAATCGCCTTAATCCTTCCCGTAGAAGGAATGTGAGGGCCATAACAAAGGTCTGTAAAATTCCCCTGATGGTAAAATGTAATGAGCTGTCCCTTCAATTCCTGCAAAAGTTCCAGTTTATAAGGATCCCCCTTTTTTTTGAAATAGGCGACCGCATCGTCCCATGATTTCTCTTCACGGATATAAGGGACATCCCTTTTGGAAAACTCATACATTCTCTCTTCAATCTTTGCAAGGTCTTCAGAAGAAAGTGAATGGTCGCCCATATCGATATCGTAATAAAATCCGTTTTCGATGGGCGGCCCGATACCAAATTGTGTTCCGGGAAAAAGAGATTCAATTGCTTCCGCCATCAGGTGTGCGGAGCTATGCCAGTAGGCGTATTTCCCGCCATCATCATCCCATTTCAAAATCTTCACAGTTGCATCCTGATGAATTGGCCGTGAGAGGTCCCAAACCTCTCCGTCGACCTCCACTGCAAGAGCTTCGCGGGCAAGTCCGGCGCTAATTCCCGCAGCAATATCCTTTCCGGTCACGTCCTGATTAAACTCCCTCAGTGAACCATCGGGAAATTTTATTTTTATCTTTGCCATATTGTGAATATTGAAACAAAAAAAATCGGAATCGCTCCGATTTCAGAAAGCATCACCTGATCCGATGTATTTTTGCTTCTTCTGAAATGTCGCCTTTCTTTCCGCGTGGGCTCTATAGGACTCGAACCTATGACCTCTACCATGTCAAGGTAGCGCTCTAACCAACTGAGCTAAGAGCCCTTACTTTCTGGATGTGCCGGGGACCGGAATCGAACCGGCACTCTCCTTGCGAAGAACAGGATTTTAAGTCCTGTGCGTCTACCAGTTTCGCCACCCCGGCTGTTCAATGCTGATGGAAAGTTTTAGGCGACAGAACCGTTACCATTCCCTTGCATTGTTCTCGAGGCGCCGGGCGGATTCGAACCGCCGCATAAAGGTTTTGCAGACCTCTCCCTTACCACTTGGGTACGGCGCCAACTATGCCAAAATAAAGCCCCGCTACCTGGATGGGGGCGGCGGGGCAGCTTCATGCCGAGGCGTACTGATCAGATCCTCTTATGAGCGCCTCGAGCGGGAAACGGGATTCGAACCCGCGACATTCACCTTGGCAAGGTGACGCTCTACCAACTGAGCTATTCCCGCATTTTAGCTGCTAAATATACTGAAAAATTCAAATTTCTGCAAATACTGTATTGAATATTGGACTGATCGATTTCTGTCGTAATTAATTATTCCTGATAGATTTAGAGATAATCAGGTCAAGGTATGACTTCAAAATAAAATTTTCTCTCTTAATCCCGAATTTTTGAACCAAGAATCTGGTCTGCTTTTTGGCAATTTTCGCTTCCAAGACAAACGGCGTTTCAAGTTCCAGGAATGTTCCCAAATTCTTAACTTTGTCGACATGAATTCTGGTCGTTTTGTACATAAACAGCTTCCTGACCTTCGAAACCACTGCTTTTATCCCCAGCGCTTGCGAAAGTAATTTTTTGAGATGGGGGGCATCATTGCATGGATAGATTTCAAAATTACTTACTCTCTCCCTTTCCCGTTCGTGGCGGCTGTAGTAAATCAACTCGGTATGCTCATGAAGGATCTCCCGAAGTTTCAGGCGACCGTGAAGAACATTGAAGTATGTATCAACCTGATGCAATTCACCTTTATATGCCGCCGGAATCGCCTCGATAATCTGTATTGCCCGGTCAATGTCCAGTATTCTGGCTTTTACTTCAAGATTCTTGCTCATGCATCGGTGAACAGCAGGTATGAAAGATTACAAGAATTACAACGCGGAATAACTATATAACAATATTCTACTAACGGGAAATCTCAAGTATTTTATACTCAAGAGTTCCAGCAGGGGCAACCACTTTCAGTACATCGCCTTTGACTTTCCCTAGCAGACCTCTGCCAATAGGCGAGGTGACCGAGATTTTGTTTTGCTCGAAATCAGCTTCCTCCGGCGAGACAAGCAAATAATGGACCTCCTCGTTCGTTTTCAAATCTTTGAGAGTAACCTTCGAGAGAATATATATTTTATCATTCGGGAGTTCTTTGCTTTCGATGATTCGCGCACGGGATAATGTCTGCTCAAGTTTAGCTATACGCAGTTCGAGATGCTGCTGCTCTTCTTTTGCAGCATCATATTCTGCATTCTCTGAGAGGTCTCCGTGACTCCTCGCTTCTGCTATTTTCTGAGCGATTTCTGTTCTCCCTTTTATCCTGAGGTCATGGAGTTCCTGTTCCAGCTCGACAAGCCGCTCCCGGGTTAAATAGACCACCCCGTTATTTTTATTGGTTTCTCCCATTTGGAATATCAACCGGCCATTTTCAGTTCCTGAACGATAAAAAGAAAAGCCATCACCCAGTTGAGTGGTGGCTGAATACGTATCTGTAAATAATCTACAATACCGCTTTTACAAAAGCAAGGAAAAAATGCTACTATTTTTTCTTGTCAACAAGTATAAGATGCCCCATCTTATCTCGCTTAGTTTTAAGATACTTTTCATTAATTTCGTGAGGTTCTGCTTCAATGGCAACACGCTCGACAATCTCGAGACCATAGCCATGGAGACCGATAACTTTTTTGGGGTTGTTGGTCAGGAGGCGGATTTTCCCAACTCCCAGGTCGCGGAGTATTTGAGCTCCAATACCATAATCGCGCAAGTCAGGCCGAAACCCAAGTTTCTCGTTTGCCTCTACAGTGTCCAATCCTTCATCCTGAAGCTTGTAGGCTTTTAACTTGTTCGCCAGACCGATCCCACGGCCTTCCTGCCGCATATAGAGAACGACACCGCAACCTTCCTTTTCCACCATTCTCAACGAAGCGTTGAGCTGATCGTTACAATCGCAACGCATGGACCCAAATACATCTCCTGTTAAACATTCCGAGTGAACACGGACAAGAACTGGTTTCTCAGGGTGTACCTCACCTTTGACAAGGGCTACGTGTTCTTTGCTGTCAGTTTCACTTCTGTACACATTGATATTAAACGTACCGTATTTCGTTGGGAGCATTGTGGTAACAATGCACTGAACCAATTTTTCCCGCTGCATCCGGTACTCAATCAGGTCTTTTACGCTGATGATGTGCAGATCGAACCGGTCGGCTATTTGCCGAAGTTCCGGAATCCTCGCCATCGTACCATCTTCATTCATTATCTCACAAAGGACGCCACATGGATAAATACCGGCTAATTTACAAAGGTCGATAACTGCTTCAGTATGACCAGCGCGACGCAATACGCCGCCATCCATGGCGCGCAAAGGAAAAATATGTCCTGGGCGAGCAAGGTCGCTTGGCTTTGTCTTCGCATCAATTAATGAACGAACAGTAGCAGAACGGTCAAACGCAGATACACCGGTCTTTGTGCCGTGGATAAAATCGACTGAAACTGTGAATGAGGTCTCATGCAGCGAAGTATTGCTGTCCACCATCATATCGAGAGCGAGTTCCTTCGCCCTGTGAGGTGTAACGGCAGCGCAAATAATTCCCCGTCCATGCTTCGCCATGAAATTAATCACATCGGGCGTGCATTGCTCGGCAGCAACAACAAAATCCCCCTCATTTTCTCTGTCCTCATCATCCACAACAATAACAACTTTCCCCTGCCGGAAATCATTAACAGCACGCTCAACGCTGCTCAGTTTGATAGTATCTTTATTCATATGAATGTTCGGTTAAAGGTAACGTTGTTCAATCGGTTTTGACGACAGGTTCACCACTCCTGTTAATAGACGAGATAGCCGACCGTTCATATTTGACCTTGACGTTATCCGCTATTTGAACGAGGAGAGTTTTTTCTTCGATGCCGACAACCGTACCGTGTACTCCTCCAATCGTGATAACTTTATCTCCCTTTTGAACGCTGTCGAGTAGCTTCTGCCTATCTTTTTGACGTTTTTGTTGAGGCCGTAAAATAATAAAATAGAAAATAAGGATAATCAGAGAGAACATGACAACTGTGCTTAATAAACTTCCTCCTCCGCCAGTTGCCCCCCCTTGTGGTTGCATTGCTATAAGATAATAAATGTTCAAATGACCCTCCAATGTAATGATTAGGAATAACCAGGTACTTCCTGATTCAATAGATTTAATTGTTCCTCTTTCCAGCTTCTAAAAACATTACTTCTAATCGCAGTGCGCGCCTCTTTAGTGAGCCACTGGTAAAAATACAGGTTATGATGAGTTGCCAGTTGCAAACCTAAAATTTCCTTCGCTTGAAAAAGGTGGCGAAGATATGCGCGGGTGTAATTTCTGCAAACATAGCACGTACATGCCTCATCGATAGGATTGAAATCGTTTTTGTAGATGGCATTCGTGATTGTCAGTGTCCCCTCGCGGGTAAACAACATTGCATTTCGTCCGTTGCGGGTAGGCAGCACACAATCAAACATGTCGACTCCCTGTTCAATTGCTTCAATGATGTTCTCCGGCGTACCGACCCCCATCAGGTATCTTGGTTTTTCGGCGGGCAGGAGCTCGGTGCATAATGAAACAATCCGATACATCTCCTCGACCGGTTCCCCGACCGCCAAACCTCCTATCGCATATCCTTCAAATTCCATATCCTTCAATGCATTGACGGAATATTCACGAATATCCTCGAAGACACTTCCCTGTATAATAGCAAATAACGCCTGGGCATGTCCGTACATTGGTTCTGAATTTCTAAATTGTTCCTGACAACGCTCTGCCCACCGAAGCGTCAGCTCGTTTGAGGACTGCGCATATTCTTTTTCACAGGGGTGGGGGGGGCATTCATCCAAAACCATCATGATATCCGAACCGATAGATCGCTGTATATCAACGATCCGTTCCGGGGTGAAGAGATGAAGTGAACCATCGAGATGCGACCGAAATTGTACTCCTTCTTCTTCAATTTTTCTCAACGTGGACAGGCTGAACACCTGATAACCACCGCTGTCAGTAAGTATCGGCCCTGACCAACTCATAAATCGATGCAATCCTCCCGCATCACTGAGAATTTCCATACCGGGTCGTAAATAAAGGTGGTAAGTATTCGAGAGAATGATTTGTGCCCCGACTTCCCGCAATTCCCGTTGTGAAACTGCTTTCACCGTCCCCTGAGTGCCGACTGGCATAAATGCCGGTGTTTCAAATATGCCATGATCTGTGGTAATCTCGCCGGCGCGGGCGTTTCCATCAATATTTCGAATTTGAAATTTCATTAATTAAGAAAATTAGTCAATTCCGGCAGAAAAAGCAAAAATCCCGGATTGAAAAAATGAGACAATAGGAAAAGTGTTGACGCAAAGTCTTGCTACTGATGCCTGATGGAAAGTTTTTTCATTTTCCAACGAAAATTTAAATAAATAGCCAACGCAGCTAAGATTCCTCCGGCTGTATCTGCTGAAGCATCGAGGATGTCGACACTGCGTCCTGGGACAAAATACTGGTGGAATTCATCTGTGACGCCATAGAGCACGACCGCAACAATGGAAATAAAAAGGCGACGCCAGTCAAATTTATCCTCCCTCACCGGTGGCTCCAACGCGCGGTAAACAAGTACTCCAAGGATAAAAAAAATGGAAATGTGAATGATTTTATCGTTTATCAGGTGAGCGATTTTCGGTAGTTTCGCGCCGGGAATTGATGAAGCGATAAAAATGACAATCGCCCAAAGAATGGCGGGAAATCGGTATCGAAAAAAATGAGATAAACGCCCGTTCACAAGGAAATTTGCTGTTCAGTTTCTTGAATCGCTGCAGGAATGAATCGCAGGATATCCATCGCCATCATACTTTTTTCTCCAAATTTGATTTTTGCAAGATCACCCGCGCGACCATGAAGAAATGCACCTGAATAAGCCGCCTCAGTTTGTTGCATTTTTTGTGCAAATAGACCTCCGATAAGACCGGTTAATACATCACCGGAACCCGCCGTAGCCATCCCCGGATTACCCGTCGAATTAATAAAGACCTCGCCGTTACCGGAAGCCGTCACCGTGGGGGATCCTTTAAGAACAAGGGTGAGACGAAATTTTTTTGCAAATTCCCTCGCCACTTCGATGCGGTTATTTTCAATTTCGGTTATCGAAAGCTTTGAGAGACGCGAAAACTCTCCGGTGTGAGGAGTTAATATGAGATGTTTGCTCTTATGACGCTTCAGAGCAGAAATATTTGCTGCAAGGGCATTCAGGCCATCAGCATCGATGATGGTCGATTTGGTGACTTCAGTGACGATTTTGCAGACCACTTTTTGCGTTTCCGCATGGCGTGATAATCCCGGTCCGACGATTATAACATCTGCCCAATCAACAAATTCCCTGATTTTTTTGATGGATGCCAACCCGAGCGTTCCATCAGAGGTTTCTTGCAGGGGTTCAACCATAATTTCTATCATTTTTTTAGCTACAATGGGATACACTGAATAAGGTACCCCCAGAACAACGGAGCCAGCTCCTGCCTTCATCCCCGCAGTTGAGGCCATTATTGCTGCTCCCGCGAATCCTCGTGCTCCCGCAAGAATAAACACCTTTCCGACGCTGTGCTTATGAGCGTTCAAGGAGCGTACTGGAAGTTTGATACGAACATCATTCATTGAGACAATATATGTTTTAGGAGGTTTGGCTTTCAAGACCTGATTCGGTAATTCGATATCAACTACCTCCAACTTATTAGTATAACTTATTGTATTTCCAACAAATAAATCATTTTTATTAAAGCCAAGCGTTATACATAAATCAGCCTTCACTACGTGACGGGTTATATCTCCATTATTGGAACCGACTCCCGAGGGCACGTCGATCGATATTTTCCATGCCTTGGACTTGTTAATCCAACCTATAACATCCTTTACTAATCCACCTACTTCACCTGAAAACCCCGTGCCGAAAATGGCATCCACAATAATTTGGGGTTGTGGGAGCATACTTAATATCCTCCTTGATTGTAACTCAACGATCCGGAGCACAGAAGGTCTTCGAACATTTTTTACTAATTCCCTTAAAATCTCATAATTCGTCCGTGCATCACCTTTGAGCTGACTCTTTTTTCCGGTCAACGCAATTGTTATATTTGCACCACGATTATGAAGATAGCGGGCGGCAACAAAGCCATCTCCCCCGTTATTTCCCTTTCCGCAAAAGATGAGTACTGATTTCTCTTTTACCGGACCGTAATGTCGTAGAATTGCTTCCGCAACACTTCGTCCTGCATTTTCCATTAAAACTAACCCGGGGATTTTGAGCTTCTCTATTGCGTACTTATCGTAAGCCCGCATTTCAGCTGTAGTTACGGAAATCTCCACAGCATTAGCTGAAATTGTTGATAATTGAAAGAAGAGACGAGGGAAAGATACCAATTGCAACAACGACACATGCAGCAAATGCAACCGTTACTAATGAACTCTTCGGCAACGGGTCATCAAAATGCGATACTCCTTCCCTGAAGTACATAATCATGACCAGCCGAAGGTAATAATACACTGAAACTACGCTCATAAGAACACCGATAATTGCAAGCCATGTTAAGTCAGCATTGATTGCCGCAAGGAATACATAATATTTTCCAAAAAAACCTGCAAAGGGAGGTATCCCTGCAAGAGAAAGCATGAATATCACCATTAATGCAGCAATAAATGGTCGCTTCGTCCCCAACCCCGCATAATCATCAAACGTGAGGTTTTGTTCCTCTTCTTTTTCGAGAAGCGAAATGACTCCAAACGCGCCGATATTCATAAATGTATACACAGACAAATAAAAGATGATTCCGCTCCGTCCAAACTGATTCGCGGCTGCCAAGCCAGCGAGCATATAACCGGCATGTGCGATACTCGAGTAGGCAAGCATTCGCTTAATGTTTGTCTGAGAAATTGCTATGATATTTCCAAGAATCATCGACATGGCAGAGATAACCGCAAAAATAGTTTTGATGCGGCCTGCATGTTCAAAAGGATGCCCAAGGACAAGAAGGAAGACAGAAAAGGCTGCTGCTTTGGCGGCAGTCGACATGAAACCTGATATAGTTGTTGGAGAACCTTGATATACATCAGGAATCCACATGTGAAACGGTACCGCTCCGACTTTAAATGCAATTCCCACCATCAATAATCCTACACCGACCAGAAATAATGAAGACTGTGAAACGTAGGTTGAGAAATTGTTGACCATATACCGGATATTTGTCGTTCCAGTCGCCCCATATATCAGGGCAATCCCATAAAGAAGAAACCCTGTGGCAAATGCACCGATAAGAAAATATTTTAATGACGATTCGTTGGAAACTTCTCTTGTCCGCATAAACCCGGTAAGAACGTAAAGGCAAATAGACATTAACTCCAGCCCGAGAAACGCCACGATAAGGTCCGCGGCGGATGCCATCAGCATCATGCCCAGTGTTGAAAAAATGATGAGTAAATAAAACTCGCCGGCGCCGGCATGTTCCTTCTGTAAATATCCCCTCGAGAGAATGATTGTCAAAAGTGCGGCAGAAGAGAACAATGCTGCAAAGAGACTTCCAGTCCCTCCCGCATTTATCATTTTATTAAATACGGTCCCTGTGAGGTCAGCAGTTGCAAGCGATATAGGAATGCAGAGAGTCAAGCCAATCAGGCTTATTACGAAAGCTACTTTTTCGCTTTTTTTCAAAAATGCCTCGATGAAGAGGATAATAAGGGAAAGAGCTGTAATAATAATAATGGGAGCGGCAGCTGTTACTTCAAACAGATTCATTGAGACAAGAGATAATTAGCGGCTATCCAAAAGATTGCACCAAATTATGAATTTTTTTAGAAAGAAACAAAAAGAATACCAAGGCATAAATGTTCCTTCTTCACCGATTCGCTAAATTCTGAGGAACTACCACCATGCTATTCCAAATATCGGGAGAAGGATCGGCAAAGAATATTTACAAATGAAGCCGAGAAAGGTCGGTGCACCGGCATTATATTGTTCAGCAATTGTTCTTACCAGGAATTTCGGCCCGTTGCCGATACCACAGTTACCGCAGTAGCGGCTCAATTCTGTGACTGTTGTGCGCCCGCATTGACCTGGGTTGAACTAACGTATGGTGAAACGCCGGCACGAACGGTCATGATGATGTGCTTTGTAGACGCGGCAGACTGCCTGAGGAAGGTGTTCGGATACACACCTATCCATAAAATAAAGAGAATGACCGGAACAAGTACTGCGATTTCTCTTTTGGAAAGGTCGGGAAGGTTCTGATTTTCCGGTTTCACAATTTTTCCGAAAATGACCCGCTGATACATCCACAATATGTACACTGCAGCGAGAATGACCCCGGTGGACGCCAATACAACGAACCAGGGATTCAAAAGCGGCGAACGAAATGCGCCAAGTAAAATCAAAAACTCTCCAATGAAACCGTTAAGTCCGGGAAGGCCAATCGATGAAAGAGAAACAATCATAAAGAACGTTGCCAGCAACGGCATTATTTTCGCAAGGCCTCCGAATTCAGAAATCAACCGTGTATGCCTGCGGTCATAAATCATCCCAACAATCAAAAACAACGCCCCTGTGGAGAGTCCATGGTTCACCATCTGGATAATACTTCCTTGTATCCCTTCTTCTGTCAGAGCAAGAATACCGAGGACAACGAATCCCAAATGGCTGACTGAAGAATATGCGACAAGTTTTTTTATATCTGTCTGTACCATGGAAACAAGCGCACCATAGATAATGCCGATCACAGCGAGAGCAGCAAGATATGGCGTAAAGATCATTGCTGCGCTGGGAAATAATGGAAGAGAGAACCGTAATAACCCATACGTTCCCATTTTCAGCAGCACCCCGGCAAGTATTACACTTCCGGCGGTGGGTGCTTCCACATGGGCATCTGGCAACCACGTATGAAATGGGAACAACGGCACCTTGATGGCGAAACTCAGCGTGAACGCAAGGAACATCCATATTTGAACTGCTGGAGGAATTTGCGGTATCAGGATATATAATTGAAGCAGGTCCGTCGTGAATTGTCCATTCGGGAGCGTAGAAGCGTAATATCCCGCCCCGATAATAGCCACCAGCATCAAAAGGCTACCGAACATTGTGTAGACAAAAAATTTCGTCGCTGCATATATTCTGTTTCCCCCGCCCCAGATACCGATGATAAAATACATCGGTATCAGCATAGCTTCCCAAAAAATGTAGAAGAGAAACAGGTCAAGCGAGCAAAAAACGCCAAGCATGCCCGTCTCAAGAAGCAATATCATGGAGGTATATTCCTTGACTCGATGTTCGACACTTTTCCATGACGAAAGCATGGCAATGGGGGTCAGGAATGCCGTCAGCAGAACAAGCAACAGCGATAATCCGTCAACACCGACATGATAAGAGATGTTCAGCGAAGGAATCCACGGAATGACGTGGTGAAATTGCATCTCTCCTTTTGTAGCGTCGAAATTGAAATAGAGGACCAACGAGGCGATAAACGTAACTATACTCACGACTAAGCCAACAAGCTTGACCTGTTGGACGTGTTCTCGTCGTAACACTAGGAGAGGAATGCAGCCGATGAGCGGAAGAAAGATGATATAGGTGAGAAGAGAATTCATTATCGTAATATCAGGATTCCCAGAATGAGGATAACTCCTACGACAAACGCAAGAGCATAACCCTGTACAATACCGTTCTGTATCTTTCGCGTACTACTGCTTAGCCGGGCAACGAGGGATGCTACACCATTAACACAGCCATCAATGATAACAACATCAAGAACATTCCATAAAAGTCGTTCAGACCCTTTTCGCAGTGGTGTTACTATAACACGGTCGTACAGTTCATCGATATAATACTTATTTAACGCCCAATTGTAGATAGTATGAAAGGAGCGTGTAAGGCTTGTGACAATGCTGATACGCTTCAAATAAATTGTTCGGGCAGTGTAGATACCGAACACTGCAATACCGACAGAAAGCGCCATCAATATGAATTCGGCCGACGATGCTTTCTCCTGGTTCAGCATCAATTTAGAATTCGCATGCTGAAACACGGGTTCAAGCCAATGTTCAATCGCGTTGCCGCCGCCGAGGCTTTCCGGAACACCGACAACACCACCGATAACAGTGAGCACAGCAAGAATTACGAGCGGAATGGTCATGCTTTTTGAGGCTTCATGCGGATGAATTTCATGTGAATATCTTCCCTCTCCTTCGAACGTCAAGGAAAAAAGCCTGAACATATAAAAGGCAGTAATTCCTGCGGTCAGCCACCCAAGAACCCACAATAACAACGACCCGTGAACAAATGTCTGCCAGAGTATTTCGTCCTTACTGAAGAATCCTGAAAGCGGAGGTATTCCCGCAATTGCAAGCGCTGCCAGTAGAAATGTTCGTGAAGTCACCGGCATATGAGAACGCAACCCTCCCATAAGGCGGATATCCTGTTCTTCATGCATCGCGTGAATAACAGCGCCTGCCCCGAGAAACAACAGCGCTTTGAAGAACGCATGCGTCATGACATGAAAAATTCCGGAAGCAAATGAACCGACTCCAAGCCCGAGAAACATATAACCGAGTTGGCTGATTGTCGAGTAGGCAAGAATTTTTTTGATATCATTTTGAACTAACCCTATTGTTGCAGCAAATAATGCCGTTATGATTCCAATACCAGCTACAATTTGCAATGTGATGGGAGCGAGCGCATATAAGATGGAACAACGGGCAACCATATACACACCTGCCGTCACCATTGTAGCGGCGTGGATTAACGCACTTACAGGGGTGGGACCAGCCATGGCGTCGGGGAGCCAGACATACAAAGGAATCTGAGCAGATTTCCCGGTCGCCCCAAGAAAAAGCAGAAGGGTTATCCAACATATCGTTTTATCGCCGCTTGTGACCGTCGCTGACGCTCGGGAAAAGACGTCATCGAATGACAGGCTTCCGAACGTAGTGAAAATCAGAAACATTGCAACTAAAAAACCAAAATCACCGATACGGTTAACAATGAATGCTTTTTTTGCTGCATCGCTTGTCGTTGCTTCTCCCTTAATATATCCTCCCGTATCAAATTTTCTATCGTGCCAGAAACCGATCAGAAGGTAGGAACACAGCCCGACTCCCTCCCATCCAAGAAACATCAACAGGAAATTGTTCGCCAGTATCAGATTCAACATCATGAATAGAAAGAGATTCAGATAAGCAAAAAACCTCCAGAACGCGGGATCACCATGCATATACCCTATTGAATACACATGGATAAGGAACCCAACCCCCGTCACGATCAACGCCATGAGAATGGAAAGCTGGTCGATTTGATAGGCAATGTTCACAGTGAAACTTCCGGCACTGATCCATTGAAACATTTTGACATTATAAAACCGATGGTCGGCTGGCGCCTGGAGCAATTCAAAGAAAATCATGACAGAAATGAGGAAGGATAACCCTACCGCCCCGCTGCCGATAATCCCGCTGATTCGTTCTGACTTCATCTTTTTTCCGAACAATCCGTTGAGCAAAAAACCGACCAGCGGAAAAAGAATGATATAGCCGATAAAGCTGGACATCACCACTTCAGAAGATTTATTTTGTCGATGTTAACAGTCTGCTTATTCCTGAAAAGAGCGATAATAATCGCCAGTCCGACTGCGGCTTCAGCTGCAGCTACGGCCATGACAAAAAACACGAGGATTTGCCCATTCGTATTCCCCAGAGATGTTGAAAAAGCGATGAGCGTAAGGTTCACCGAGTTGAGCATCAGCTCGACGCACATGAAAATGATGATTGCGTTGCGACGCGTAAGCACGCCGATAACGCCGATAGTAAACAATACCGCACTTAACAGCAGGTAATACTCTATCGGAAGGGTCATGAGCCTCACTATTGAAATTTCTTCTTCGCCAAGACAATGACACCTACCATCGCCGCGAGCAACAGAAGAGAAGTTATTTCAAACGGAAACAGATATTGGGTGAATAACGATTTGCCGAGGCCTTCGACTGTCCCCAGCCCTTCCGCGTCAGGCGATATTGTGTGCCTTCCGTTGCGAAGAGGCAGAGCCATGCCAGCGATGATTTCCACAAGGAGCATTCCTGCTGCTGTTACCGCAATATATTTCCCGGCTCCCCGGGTTTCTTCTAGTCCCTTCTCATCGCCAAGATTGAGCAGCATTATAACAAATAAAAACAATACCATAATTGCACCGGCATAGACAAGAATCTGGATGATCGCGATGAATTGGGCCTGAAGGGTGAGATAGAGAACTGCGAGGCAGAAAAAATTGATAATGAGAAAGAGAACGCTGACCACAGGATTGCGTCGAGTGATCATGAAAAGAGCAGAAACAACTCCGGCAAGGGCTACTGCAAAGAAAAACAACGTCTCAAAATTCATTCAGGGTTAATGATAGATAAGAACATGAGCACCTCAACATACAAAAAGTTTCATACATTTTCAAAGAAAATAATAATGTGCGCTCACTTGTGGCAGCGGCAGGATAGTGCCGTCACTAAAATATGAAAACAATAATTCGCCTGAGAGGCTGAAAGATTCCTGCCGGAACGTTTCGCCTCCAATTCCTATGCCCGCTCGAAACGGTCCCTTCAATTCATTATGTCCTGACTCACCGGAATAAAAATATCCCATTCCCCAGCCGACAAAGAAGCGGGTTGTCTCTCCCCGGACAAGGTCGACTTGAATTTCACCCCCGATATTGTAATGAAGCCTTGTATCTGTTTTGATGATGCCGCCGACAATTTGGTATGAGACAACGGACGGAAGATGATGGCGAAAGCTTAACCCGAAGCCGCTCACATACCCTGCAGAAAGTCCGAGCCCGAATACCGATCGTTCCAACTCTTTTGGTTTATTTTGAATCGGAACGTTCACTTGGCCGAATGTTGTAGTTTGCGCGAGGGCGAGGAAACATGCCATCGTCAGAATTGATTTCATGCTTCCCTTCCTATGATGCTTTTAATAATCTGAAGAGTTCGCGGATACCGGGCCGTTTTCCATACGACAGGATTGCCGTGCGGAAAATTTTCCCCGCCGCCCATATAGCTCCGCATGCTGAGAGCGTAAGAACAAGTAAGGACCCGACAACCTCGGGTACCGAAGGCATGTTGATGGGAATACGCATTGCCATCATTGTTGGCGTCATTAACGGAATGAACGTCATAATCGTCACGAGTGAAGAATTGGGATTCTGCATGATGACAAAAGATATCGCCATCGGTATAAACAGAATCATCGTCAGGTAACTGGTTATTTGTTGCGCTTCCTGTTCCGTGGAAACAGGAGCACCAATGGCGACAAAAACTCCCGCGTAAAATAAGTATCCAACGATGGAATACGTCAGAAGTAAAAGGGCCATCGGCAATGAAATAATCACGATACCGAATTTAAGGCTGATGGCAAACCCGATCACCACCCACACCCCCATCTGTGTTAAACCAACTGCACTTAACCCAAGGATTTTCCCCCCCATCAGGCTCATCGGAGAACACGACGACATGAGAACTTCGACAACACGGTTTGATTTTTCTTCGAGCATACTGCGGACCAGCATCTGTCCCGACATCATAATCATGAACAACAACATCATCATGAAAATGTAGGAACGTAAAAACACCTCCGCAAACCCGGACTCCTCTGCACCTGTTTTTGACAGCTTGATAGTTTTCATTTCAAGAGGAGAGGCTAGTTCTTTCGCAAAAACAGGGTCTATCCCGTGTTTGTGAAGCTTCCGTTGAACAATAAGTTCCCGTATCGCATTGGTCAATCGTTCAGTCACGCGAATGTTACCCACATTCTCAGAGCGGTATTCTACAGCAGAATCTCTCATTATTCCTTTTGGAATGATGACATATCCTTCGATTTCACCCGCAAGCACCATCGCATCGGAGAGATTTTTTCCTTCGGAAAGACTGTTGACCGTATCCGCAACATGAACGAGAACATAATTCGGCCTCCCGTCTGGGAGTTTGTAGTGTTCATCGAGATAATCCGACAATTGAAAAAAGATTACTCCGGACTGATCAAAGACTCCGATGCGCCTGATTTCAGTATCCGGACGAGAGGCAAAAAGTGTCGGCAGGACACCAAAGGCGACCATAATGACGGGAATAAGAATGAGTGAGATGAGGAATGCCTTTGACTTGATTTTCTCGGTATATTCCCATCGGGCGACCGTCAGCAACTTAGACAGGACAGACTTCACTTATTCTCCCTTACGCCGGTCAGGCGCAACAAGTTCGAGGAAAATTGCATTGAGAGACGGTTCAACATGCTCAAACTTCCGAACGTTGATCCGTTTGGCAAGTTCAATGAGCAGTTCACTATGATGATTTGCAGAATTGAGGATAATCTCCGCAAAATTTTCATACACTTGAGCTGATTTAACACCGGGAAGAGTCGGCATAAAGGACCCATCACCATCGTAAATCAGCTGAATCGAATTTTTGCCGTACCGGTGTTTAATTTCCTGTAATTCACCTTCGAGAACGACTTTTCCTTTATCAATGAGACAAATCGTGTCGCAGAGTTTTTCCGCATGGTCCATTTGATGAGTAGAAAAAATAACAGCTTTTCCGTCCCGTTTCATTTCAAACAAAATGTCTTTAAGCATGATCTGATTGATAGGGTCCAAACCGGAAAATGGCTCATCGAGAATCACCAGAGGTGGGTCATGAAGGATAGAAATAATGAAACCGACTTTTTGCTGATTCCCCTTCGATAATTCCTCTATTCTGCTGTCATAGTAATTCAGCAAGTCGAACCGTTTCAACCATTCGTATGCACGACGTTTTGCCTCATCAGCCGGGATTCCTCTCAACTTAGCGAAATACATCACTGCGTTCAGCAGTTTGTTCTTGCGATACAAGCCTCTCTCTTCTGGCAAATAGCCAATCATGTTTCTCACGGCGTCGCTAAACTGCGTCCCATCATACGTAATCGTTCCAGAATCAGGGTGAAGAATATTGAGAATCATCCGGATAGTCGTCGTTTTGCCGGCACCGTTGGGACCCAACAGTCCAAGAATTGTTCCCCGGCTCACTTCGAGAGTAACATCATCGACAGCAAGGACAGAACGGAATTGCTTTGAGATATGCGAGACGTTCAGCATAACGTATTCTTACGGTGTGAGACGATAGATCATGCGAGGGAATGGAATGGTTTCCCGTACATGTTCGAGGCCGCAAATCCAGGATACCGTTCGTTCAACGCCAAGACCGAATCCAGCATGAGGAACCGATCCGAAACGCCGGAGGTCGAGATACCATTCGAATGCTGATTGCGGCAACTGATGTTCCTGAATCCTCTCGAGCAACACATCATAATTATCTTCACGCTGACTGCCTCCAATAATTTCCCCATATCCTTCCGGAGCGAGGACATCCATTGCTAACGCAACGTCGGGATTTTGCGGGTCTCTTTTCATATAGAATGCCTTCACACTTGCAGGATATCTATGAACAATGACAGGCCTATCGAACTCCTCAGAAATGACAGTTTCATCTGTGCCTCCAAAATCATTTCCCCATTCAAAGTGAACTCCCTTCTTTTTGAGAATGCCGACCGCTTCTGAATAAGAGATTTTAGGAAGAGGCTTTTTCACGTTTGCCAAAAATTTTGTATCCCTCTCGAGTGTCGCTAATTCTGCTGAACGGTATTTCAACACAGATGAAACGATGTGTTCCAGAAACTCCTCGGCGAGTTCCATATTGTCATTCAGGTCGTTGAAGGCAACTTCCGGCTCGACCATCCAGAATTCCGTCAGGTGCCTGCGTGTTTTCGATTTCTCGGCACGAAAGGTCGGACCGAAGACGTACACTTTTCCAAGAGCCATTGCGCCCGCTTCTCCGTAAAGCTGGCCTGACTGAGTAAGATATGCCTTGCCAAGGTCAAAGTAGTCAGTTTCGAACAATGTACTCGTGCCCTCACATGCAGCAGGAGTGAAAATCGGTGCATCCAGAAGAACGAATCCCCGATTATCGAAAAACTCTCTGATTGCGCGAATGATTTGATGTCGGATACGGAGAATTGCATGCTGCCTCAGCGAGCGAAGCCACAGGTGACGATGGTCCATCAGGAAATCCACGCCATGTTCCTTCGGAGTAATAGGATATTCCTTTGCAACGGATATAATTTTAACATCAGTAAGCTCGAGCTCGTATCCGCCCGGTGCGCGTTCTTCTTTTTTTACTTTGCCGGAAATAGTTAAGGAGGATTCCTGAGTGAGCTGGTCAAATGAATTAAACGCATCATCATGTATTACACCCCTTACCATGACTCCCTGGACAATGCCGGTACCATCTCTGACAACAAGAAACCGAATTTTACCGCTCGAACGCTTGTTGTACAGCCACCCGCGAAGTGTAATTTCATTCCCGATGTGTTGTGCTAAATGTTCGATATAAACCTGTGACATAGCCTTAAAAAATAAAAAGATGCATGAATATACGAAAGAGTTTACTCATCTACAATTTGCCGGAATATCATTAGGAAATTACGACATTAAAAAAGACAGGGAAAGAACGCAGAATAGAATGAGAACAATTTCTCAAGGAAAATAAATCGAGGGAAAGCCTATTTGGAGAGTCTGTTCAGTTCCCTCGTGACGAGATGAAGATCATCATCCAAAAAATGCCGGGAGAAGCGTCGTGCGCGGCGTACTTCATTCTCGTCTATTTCTGTAAAGATAAGATCTTCTTCAAACAGTTTTGCCTGAATGACTGTATTACCTCCGGGGTCGATGATTTCCGACCCGCCCCAGAAGTTAACACCATCTTCAAACCCAACACGATTGCAAAATACAATATATGAGCTGAGCAGGCGCGCGTAAGAACGATGCTGTTCGCTGTTCATCCGGGCAATCTGAAGTTTCGCATCATCTCCTGAAACCCTTGTCGGACTTGCAGCTATTCCTATAAGAACCGTTGCCATCTCCTGTGCAAGAATATACGGCAGCGGCAGATGCCAAAGGTCTTCGCAAATCAGTACCCCCAGTCTGCCGACGCCGGAATCAAACGCACGAACGGTTTTCCCCGGACTAAAATAGCGTAATTCTTCAAACATCCCATATGTCGGCGGATAGACTTTTCGATGCACGCTGCGCACGGTCCCTCCTTCAAAAAAGAATGCCGAATTACAAATGGCGAACTCTTCGGTTTCCTCGGCAGTACCAAGAAGAACCGAAATATCTTTACATTCCTTGAGAATGGCGGAGAGTAATTTCTTATCCGTTGGACGAATTGCAACATCCCAATTGACATCCTTCAGTGAATAACCGCTCAGGCTTAATTCTGGGAAGACGACAAGTTGTGCGCCGCCATCGCGGGCACGGCGGATATAGTTGACATGGGTTGAAATATTTTTTTTGATGTCGCCGATTGCGCTGTCAATTTGCGCAACCGCAATCGTGAACTTCATGGCGGTGTGCGTTACTGGTTCTGCGGCTGGCAATCAGGAAAGGTCAAGCATTTTAATATCCTTCAGATATTGCACTGTCTTATCATTCTTTAACGCTTTGAGTTTGTCAAGTTTACCGATAATCCTGTTGACATTGTCCTCAATGATTTTAACGTAGTTTTTTTGATTATCACCCGGGAATATCTGCTTTACATCGTCCGCGGCACGTTTCATTTCCTTAAGGGGGTCTTCAAATTCCTTAAGGACGCTCGAAAGAGTTTCATTGATTGCGTGAAGGCGTTGCCGGCTAATTTCCAGGCTGGTAAGCTGATTTTTCATTCGGTGTTTTTCAATGACGTTCAACACGGTCTTTGGCAATACAGGAGACGAGATCTCTTCTTTCACGAGATATTCTTCGACACCGAGCTTCATTACTTCCAGCGCTAGTTCAAAGTCCTTGTTGACAGTCAGAAAAATAATCGGGATGTTAATTTTTCTTTCCACCATTTCCTTTGTTATTTCGAGCCCGTTCTTCCCCGGCAAAAAATAATCCATCAGTATAATATCGAGTGTTTTGTTGGACTCAAGTTCCGCCACCGCGTCTGCCCGGTTTTCTTTCCAAATGACGTGGAACTTATCCTTTTCATATCGTTGAAGATAAACCTGTACAAGTTTTGAAAAATCCTTGTTGTCCTCAATCAGTAAAATGCAGATTTTATTGTCGATCATAGGTCGAATCCGTTAATCCGCTATGTGAGAAAATGGAATTGTGAAGAAGAAGGTCGAGCCTTTTCCCATTTCAGATTCGACCCAAATCCTGCCTTTATGTATTTCGATAATTTTTTTCACTATCGCAAGGCCGGCACCGGTCCCTTCATATTCTTCCCGCCGATGGAGGCGCTGGAAAATTATGAAGACTTTGTCAAAAAACTGCTTATCGATACCGATTCCGTTATCCTTAATATAAAAAAGATACGTATTATTTTCCGCATTGTGAAATCCGATTTCCACCGTAGGGGCGGGAGAATTGTTGAATTTCACTGCGTTCCCGATGAGGTTTCTGAACACGACAAGAAGTTGTGTCTCGTTTCCAAAAACTTCCGGCAGCAACTGTGGAACGATGAATTCTACACTTTTCTGACGGATGGTAAATTCCATGTCGGTTCGTATTTGTTCCACGATCTTCTGAACCGATACATTCTTAAATGATTCCGAGGGACGACTCACGCGGGAAAGCATGAGCAGGTCGTCGATCAATCCCTTCATACGTGTAGAAGCGCCAACGATCGATTCGAGATATTCTTTTCCTTCCGCCTGAATAATATCCTGATAATCCGATTGGAGGATTTTGCTGAATCCTTCAATGGAGATAAGAGGTTCCTTCAGGTCATGAGAAACGACGTAGGTAAAATCATCCAGCTCCTTATTTCGACGCTCAATTTCAAGAGATTTCTGAACAGTTTCTCCGTACAGGCGGGCATTTTCAATCGCCGCACCGAGATAATTTCCTATCAGGGATTGAATTTGACGTTCCGCTTTCGAAAATTCATGAGGAACCCGATAAAAAATATTCAACGCCCCCTGAACTTTGTCTTTCGATACGAGAGGGATCACGGCCATCGCCTCATACGCAATGCTTTGCAAGATTTCTCTGTTTTTCTGTAGTATCCTCTCATCATGGTATACTTTTTCCGGTATGTACAATGCTTCTTTAGTATTCACGACAACGCCTGTCGCAGAAGCTGTCGGGTTCAGGCGACGGACGCGGTCTTCGTATGGCTCAGGAAAACCGAGTTGAGCCGCAAGAACCAATTCATTGGTTCCCGGTTCGATGAGGTAAATCAGCACGGCGGCGGCATCGAGTGTCGATTTCAAAAGAGGGATGGTAGTCTGGAGAATCTCCGTTAAATCAAGCGAAACACTGATGAGCGTTGAGATTTTATTCAGCGCGAGCAGCTGCTCGTTATTTCGCTTCAATTCCTGTTCAGCGCGCTTCAGTGTGGTAATGTCGGTGTGGGTAAAAACGAGACCTGTGATTTTATGATCAATAATCATCGGGTTAATTGTCAATTGAAACACCCGTTGTCCCACCGGACCATTATACAGAAACTCCTGGGAGAAAAAACGCACCGTACCATCAAACAATTGACCGACAACATGTTGAAATGTCTCCTTCAGCGAGGCGCTCGGCAGGACTTCAAAGAGGTTTTTGCCGTGGTAGTCTGTCAGAGTCAATTCCCCGCTTTCCCGCATAAACTCATTCCATGCACGGTTCACTTCCCGTATCCGGTATTGCGTATCAACTGTATAAACGATACTGTCGATAGAATCAAGCAGGTTGTGAATATATGCGGCATCTTCCGATACCTGATGAAACAACCGCATGCGTTCGATTGCCGCTCCGATTTCCTGGGAAATCGGCTCGAGAATCTTTGTTTGCTCTTCAGAAAATAAATGAGGCTCCTTACTTCCAATATTTAACGTTCCAAACGGCGTTCCTTTCAGCATGATTGGTAATGACATCTGCGAACGCAACCCCTGATGCAATGAGACGAAATATGCATACTTCTCTTCGGCGGCGAGGTCGGATACAATAAACGGGCGCATTCGCTCGATGGCAAACCGGGATACCGTTCGGTCCAAAGCAATAGACGTTCCAACAGGGATTGTTTTAACCCCTTTCCGGGCATACACCGTTATTGATTTGTTATCGCCGCTCAGGAGACCAACACTAATTTCATCGAATGGAACGACATCTTTAATTTCTTTCGCGATCACATCAAAGAGGGCTTCAAAATCTGTGGTCTGATTTGCAGCAGTGATGATACGGTTAATCAATTCAATTTGACGATTCCGATTTTCGAGGTCCTTCCCGAGACGCGTCCTTTCCGTAATATCCCTGGCAATATTAAGAATCGCGATCGGTTCACCGACAGAATTACGCAAGAATGTCGTACTAACACTCATCGGAACCCGCAGGCCGTCTTTTGTTTTCCAGGTCATATCAAAATCCCGAAGCCAGCTCTTCTCACGAAGATTGGAAAGCCATAATACATACCTCCCCATTTCCTCGTCGACCAACCATGGGTATAATACATCGCAACCAATGGCTTCGGAGCGGGAATACCCGAGAAGATGTAAAAATGTCCTGTTGACCTGGAGAACGACTCCTTTCAGGTCGGTGAGAACAAGCACGTCGGTCATCGTATCGATGACATTCCTCAACATATGTTCCGAATCGCGAATTTGCTGTTCAAGCAGTTTACGGTCGCTGATATCGGCTAGAATTCCGACGACTCCGGTGATCTTTCCGTCAATGTCCAACAGCGGTGAGTATCTGCCTCCCAAAACACCTTCCCTGCCGGTCGAAGAATTTCGGTATATCAGGTCATCTGAGCTTATTGTTTGTCCGGTAAGTGTTTCCCGCAGAAGGGCATCCATTTTTTCCGACGAAAACAACGGTAAAATTTCATACGAAGTCCGGCCCAGCACTTGCGTACGCTTCACACCGGTGATTCGCTCCATGGAATTATTCCACTGCAGGCATTTTAACCCGACGTCAAAGACAACAACCCCTTCCTGAACACTCGAGAGAATGTTTGTTTTGAGGTCATTTGAAGCCTTGAGTTCATTCACGAAATGACGATATGAAGAAATATCGCTCACTGTTCCAAAAACTGATTCGACGACACCTTCATCATTCTTCAGAACCGAAACTGTATCTTTGACCCATCGGTACTCAGCTTTTGCTTTCGGCAATATCCGGTATTCGCTTACCACACTGTCGGCGATTGTATTCAGGTTACTGATCCGTTCCAGCAGTATTTTTTTATCATCAGCGTGGACTAAATGCAGCCAGAGTGAACTATTCCTATAAAAATCTTTCGGGGTATATCCTGATAATCGTTGAGCATATTCATTGACATATGAGAATGAGCCTTGGGGAGATGCGATATACATCATCTCCGAAGATGATTCAATAAGCCGGTGATATTTTTCCTCCCTTTCTTTAAATGATTGGAGCAGTTTTGCTCGTCCGACCACATCGCCGAGATTTTTCCCCACCGACTGCAATAGACTCATAGATTCCGGGCGCCGGTCCTTGCGCTGCTTTGTCCCAAACATCATCATGCCGATGAGGGTATCTTTTGACACCAAGGGCAGGAAACAGATGTATGCGATTCCCGCCTCTTTGAGCATTGAGCGATGTGGAAGATAACTGGGATATTTTTCAAGCGTAAAATACTGGGGCTCGTGTGTTTTCGAAACTAATCCCCCGATACCTTCATCAGCGCTTAACCGGTCGAGTTTTCGTATAACGGCATCAGGAAAATTCCGATGAAATTGCAATTGCAGCTCTCTCGCGGATCCATCCGCCATATAAAATGCCGCCAGATCCCAAGAAAATGATTCCATCACTTTAAGCATCGAAGCGTGGGCAATTTTGTGCGGGTCGGCCGACGTACCGGAAGCTGTAAGAATATCTTCAACTACTCTGAGCTCTCCCATGCGCTGATGAGCGTCCCGTTCAGCACGCCGTATGCCGGTAACATCGTGATGAAAAATGAACCATAGCGTCTCTCCCCCAATCTGAACGGGCATCATGACCATTTCGATGTCGAGCGTTGTGCCGTCCTTTCGAATACCCGTGTAGTGTAATGCCTTCTGTTGCGTCCTGGAAGAGCTGTGTCGTTGTTCGAATTCCGCCACCTGTGCACGCTGGGATTCCTCCACCACCTGTGCGATCGATTTTCCTGTAATCTCTCCGGGGCCCGAAAATCCAAACAACGTCAGGAACGCCTGATTAACGAAATCAATCAACCCCTGTTTGATAATCGAAACAGGTTCCGGGGATTGTTCCACCATCCGGCGGTATTTTTCCTCAGCATCTGTCAGCTGTTTGATGATATTCTTTTGTTCTGATATATCGATGATCGACCATTGACGGCATCTCTTTCCTTGAAAATTTATTCCCGATATAGTCAGCCTTGCATCGAACAATCCTCCTCCCATCCGCGTACATTCGACCTCCATCACCCTGGGCTCCCCATTCGATGCGGAGTTCCGGGTAACCTGCTGAAAATATTTTCTTCCAGATGCGGATAATATATTCCTGACATCTTTCTTCCTGACATCCTCTAAAGATTGAATGCCGAACGTCGTAAGAAATGCCTTATTTGCAAATACCGGCTTATTGTTGTGCTCGACTACGACCGCGACGGGGGATTCTTCTACCAGCGTCCGGTATTGTTCCTCCGTCTGACGCAGATGCTGCTCATTTTTTTGGCGGTCTGAGATGTCCCGGATGAGTGCGAGATACAGACTTCCGCTGACATTGGAAACATAGACATCCACGGGCGAACGTTTCCCCGGTTTTGATACAATCTCCAGCTCTACCGAATGTCGTTTTCTTCTGCTAAGTTCAGCGAGGAATCGCAGGGCTTTTCTTCGCTCGGGCGTATGTACCAATGTAATGGGATTTGTCATTTTGAATTCATCACCGCTGTATCCTAACAAATCTTCCGCCCGTTTGTTAGGTTCACGATAATCCCCGCTGCGGTCAAACAGAATCATCGCTTCCCCGGCTTCAAAAAATAACCGGCGGTATTTTTCATCTGAAGCAATAAAATTCTTCAAAAATTTCTCTTGTTGTGATGCTGGAACAGTCTCTCCATTCTGCTCTTCAATACGAGGTTGTTTCGCGAGGTCGGCGAAATTCATCTTGAGGGGAAATATGGCGGGAGTCTTGTATCTTCCCTTGAGTGAAGCAGGAATTCCATACACTTCATCCTGAACCTTCACCAAATCGAGCGAAATCGTTGTCATCTCCTTGAACCGGGCTAATTCGTCAGAGCTGAATGATGAACGGATGCAGGAGCAAAAAAGCAGGGACTTCTTCTTTTGAACCATTTTCACCAGGAATTCAAGGATATTGAAAATTGGTTTCGAGCTGCGAAAAATTTCCTTCCACCCTGAGAGGTCGTCTAAAATTATATATGATCCACCCTTTTGCAAAGCAATATACCGTTTCAGAGAATTAACAATCGATGCACTGGCTGTTCTTGTGGTGGGCACTCTAAATTGCTTTATCTTTTGTGAAATTGGAGGAGCGGGGGGCAAAACTTTTCCGGAAGAAAGATATATTAAGGGAATTTTCCGTGAAGAAGCATATTCTACCACCGATTTGACGATTTCCCTGTACGGATGGAGGTCTGATGTGAACGTGAGAAATGAGTTCCCCGGACGGAGACCACCCACGTACTCGTCAAATTTCGGAAGACCGGTTGAGAAAATCCGCGTTGCCATTACAAAGAGAAATAATACGACCGAGATTTACTGGAATGTACAAATATTTGAAATGTGTTCAAATAAAAAAAGGGCGATCATAAACGCTGATCGCCCTCCGGAAGAAATACACAGAAGATAACTATTCCGCAAAATTATAACTTGCCGTCATGTAGCCAAAGGTGTTGATGTTGTCCTGCGCACCGATAAGCCCGAGGCCACGACGGAGAGCTTCATCACTCACTGTTGCGTCGAGCGACCAGTTGCCGAACTTAAAACCAAGGCCCAGAGTTACAAGACCATCCCAAGTAGCAGGATTAAGTCCGCCGATAGCAACGAAACTGTTCGGAGCTGAAACGTTGCCTTCACTGACATTTGCGTTAGACTCGGACTTTATGTTGACATTACCAATTGAGCGATAATATCCTCCTCGGCCTGCCAACCAGTCAGTAAACCACCATTCTGCACCAAGGTTGACCACCGGAATCGCACTATACGTCGTCGTATTGGTGGTTGTGCCGGCTGCGCTCGTAGGTGTGTATTCCCCTCTCAATCGTGCTGACTGCCAACTGACTCCGCCTGCAAGGTAAAACGTTTGAGTCCTGTACTCACCTCCTGCGCCAAACCCATACGCGAGAATATTTGCATGTTCAACGACTGTTGTTGCAGCTGTGCCGACGGGGGGAGTATTTTCTTTAGGATCTGCATTCAAAATGCCAAGGAATCCATACGGTATGAAATTAACCTTATTGGAAGCCTTGCATTTCAGACGACCTGTAAACTGGAATTCAGTACCTGAAGCAGAATAATTCCCTGCGCTTCCTCCCGAATTTTCGATCTTGTCGGTGGCATTTTCAAACCGCAATGCCCCACTTAAGTCGAGAACATCTTCATTCGTTAAATTGAAAATTGCCCCGGCTCGAAATCCGAACATGTTTGACGAAGCTTCGGTATTCCGGGGATTAGCCGCGCTGTTTTTCAAATCCGAATTAGACCACCCATACATAAATCCGAGGCCTAAATCCATGGAACTCACGTGGTGGGATGCAACTACTTCCCATACATTCGCTACAGCAGGAATTGGCTGTGGAGCGCGACCCTGGACAATTGAAGGAAATGAAGCGAATCCCGGGACTGCAACTCCGGAAATAGTCGTGCTGACAAAATTCACTGCGGTGGGGTCATAGCTCAAAATTCCACCAAGATTCCAGCTGTCATTGAGACTAAACGCAACTCCCGCATTTTGATGCCCGTAGCCATCGTTCCCAACAGGACCACCGCCAGTCGAGGTGCCTGTTAATGCACCACCGGCGATGTTTACCCAGCCATAATCTCTGTACCATGCCTGATAAGCGGGATTCACAAGCATGAGGGAAGGATCATCCATAATAAACGGATTGAGTACCAACCCTGTTCCAGCCTGAGAACCACCCATTGCAGCCTCACGGGCAATGCCTCCAGGCTTTGCCTGTGAGAATACCATTGTTGAAACAACAATCAGGAAAAACAAAATTGAAAGAGTTTTTTTCATAAGATCCTCCAAATGTAATTATCTATAAACTGCATTCCTAAGAAACACAAAAGGCGTCTTGTATCGAACAAGACGCCTTATAGCTTCGGAATTCAGCTAATTAATTCAAGTACCACGTTGCAATCATTGTTGCTGATGTTGTACCAAACCCATGTCCGGAATCAACACCTGATGCGCCAGTGCTTGCATTGGCGTAGCCGATGCCAATTTCACCAGCCCATGAAAAATTGCTTGAAAAGAAATACTCACCACCAAATACTCCGTCGACATCCCATTCGGAGGCATTATTTACTGTTCCACCCTGAGGGGTAGGAAGAGACTCTCCGCCATATCCAAACTGTAAGCCAACATACGGAGAAACACTGCCACCCTTGCTTTCCATGTGATATTCAAATCCGCCAGCAAATTCATAACCGCTGGTCGAACTGCTGCTTGTGCCCGATGCTACGGGTGGAGTAAAGCTGGAAAAACCTGCCTTTAGACGAATAGCAAGATTCTCAGAAGCCATGAATTTGAAACCAACTGAGGTGACGGACTGAGGAGATGTACCCGCACTCAATGATGTCTGGATACCCCATTGTCCTGATTTTGCCATATCGCCAGCCAAGGCGGAGGCGCTAAGTATTGCAATTGCTATCAAAACGAGAGCAATTCTTTTCATTTGTATCCCTTCCATTTATTTGGATATTTAGTGAATTAGTTTATTTGTATTTACAGTTCAAAAACAACGCTGAAAGTATACCAAAAAAAAATTTATTTGTCAAGTCTTTTTTTCGCCTATTTCTTGAAGTGAAATCCCTAAGGCTATATCAGGCTTAAGAATGCTAAAAATTAACGAAAACAGGCGATTTTAATCAAATCCTAAGGTATCACAAATCTGACCCCGCTGGTGAGGGTTACCTGAAAAACCGTAGAACCTGTAGCAAATATTGGCCCTATGCGGACTTCTGCCGGAATCTTCAAATTGCTATCCGATAATGGGAAAATCGCACCCCCGGTGAAATCCAGACCAACATATGGGCCACCGCTATAAAACCATATCCCTATTCCCCCATCCACATAGAATTGCGTTGCCGTGTTCGTATTCGGAATATTATACTTTAAACCTCCTGCCAGTTCGATCGGGGTATCGCTATGAGTAGTAATATTGAGCTCCGGCCGGGCATATAAGCCTTGGCCAACTGGAATATCCAATGCGCCCCCAAACAAAACGCCTGATGAGCCACTGCCTCGTCCCGAAAGAAATGAAAGTCCAAATTTTGCGTCAGCGGCATATTTTTGCCCAAAGCTGTTGCCATGTATCAGTACAATCGTTAAAAACATCAGGAGCGGTAACCAGATTTTTTTTTGCATACTAGAACTCCTTTCTGAAATGATTGATTTTTAATGTTTGTATTAGTCCTTAAGGATAGAACGGGCAATAACCAGTCGTTGAATTTCGGAAGTGCCTTCATAAATTTCGGTTATTTTTGCATCGCGTAAATAGCGTTCGACATTATATTCCCGAATATAGCCATAACCCCCGTGAATTTGAATTGCATCCAGCGCTGAATCAACTGCTATCTTTGACGCGAATAATTTTGCAATCGCCGCCGCCTCACTGTATGGCTTCTCAGCGTCTTTTATATAGGCTGCTTTCAAGAGTAACATTCGAGCCGCATCCACTTTAACCGCCATATCGGCAATCTTGAACTGGATAGCTTGAAAATTGGCTATGTACTTGCCAAAGGCTTTTCTTTGTTTTGCGTATGCTATGGAAGCCGAAAGTGAAGCCTGGGCAATGCCTAATGCCTGCGCAGCAATCCCTATTCTCCCTCCATCGAGGGTTTTCATTGCAAATTTGAATCCAAATCCCTCCCCTCCGATAATATTATCGGCAGGAACCTGACAATCCTGAAAAGCAAGTGAAACAGTGTCTGAGCTGCGAATCCCCAATTTTTTCTCTTTTTTTGCTACACTCAATCCAGGTGTCCCTTTTTCCACGATGAATGTGCTCACTCCATGCGGGCCTTTTGTTTTATCGGTACTTGCCATGACCAGAATGACATCTGCATTCGAGCCATTGGTAATAAAGTTCTTCGTACCGTTGATAATATATGAATCTCCCTGGCGAACTGCAGTTGTCCGCTGGTTTGATGCGTCGCTGCCTGCTTCGGGTTCTGATAATGCAAATGCACCAAGTTTTTTCCCACCGGCAAGAGGAACCAGATATTTTTGCTTTTGGCTTTCCGTTCCCCATTCCTTCAAGCCATGACAGACAAGGGAATTATTAACAGACATGATCACGCCGCAGGAAGCATCCACCTTTGATATCTCTTCCATTGCAAGAACGTAACTTATCGTATCGAGACCCGCTCCGCCATATTCTTCAGGGACCATCATTCCCATGAAACCGAGCTCTCCGAGTTTTTTTACCGCCTCGTAAGGGAACTCTTCCTTTTCATCCCGCATGGAAGCAGTCGAAGAAAGTTCTTCCTCCGCAAATTTTCGTGCGGTCTCTTTAATCATAAGATGAGTTTCAGTAAAATCAAATGTCATCGACTAGATTCCTTCTCAATTGTTCAGACAGGCTCAGGCAGTATATTCATAAAACCCTTTGCCTGTCTTACGTCCTAACCGGCCAGCGGTAACCATTTTCTTGAGCAAGGGGCAAGGTCTGTATTTTGAGTCTCCAAGCCCGGTGTGCAGCACATTCATGATCGCCAGGCAGACGTCGAGCCCGATGAAATCCGCGAGAGCGAGAGGGCCCATGGGATGATTCATTCCTAATTTCATTACAGTGTCAACTGATTCCGGCGAAGCTACCCCTTCCATAACACAATAAATCGCTTCATTAATCATCGGCAGCAAAATTCGGTTGGAGATAAACCCGGGATAATCGTTCACTTCTACCGGCTCCTTGCCGAGCTGTAGGCTTACCGATTTAACAGTCTGAAATGTGTCATCAGAGGTTGCGAGCCCGCGGATAACTTCCACCAGCTTCATCACCGGCACGGGATTCATGAAATGCATTCCGATAACATTTGCCGGCCGTTTTGTACTTGCCGCAATTTCGGTGATAGAGATTGAAGAGGTATTGGAGGCTAAAATTGCATGCGACCCCGACGAGGCGTCCACTGCACGAAAAATATCAATTTTGATTGCCTTGTCCTCCGTTGCCGCTTCAACGATGAGGTCGGCATTCTGTGCTGATTCCTGAAGAGAGGTAGTTGTCCGGATACGGGAAAGAATCTGAGCTTTTTGGTCATCGATGAGCAGACCTTTTTTTACCTGGCGGTCGAGGTTGGTACGAATAGCAGCAAGTCCTCGTTCGATAAATGCAGGCTTGATATCGTGGAGAGTAACTGAAAAACCGAATTGCGCAAACGTGTGGGCAATTCCATTGCCCATAGTTCCGGCACCGATAACAGTAACGTTCCTGATTTCCATCCCGTCAGATTTTTAACATTATCGTTCTACTATCATACCGCTGGCTTCTCCTCCCCCGATACAAATTGCCGCCAAACCTCTTTTTGCGTTTCGTTGTTTCATAGCATGCAAAAGGGTAACAAGAATCCTGGCGCCGCTCGCTCCGATGGGATGACCGAGGGCAATGGCTCCTCCGTTAACATTTATTTTTTGCACATCTAATCCCAGAAGATTAGTGACTGCAAGGTTAACGACTGCAAAGGCTTCATTAATTTCAAATAAATCTATATCCTCTTTTTGTAATCCTGCTTTCTGAAGAACTTTTGCAATGACGTCTGCAGGTGCAGTAGTGAACCACTCAGGTTTTTTTGCCGAGGATGCCGATGCGACGATTTTCCCCAGCACAGGAATCCCAAGTGTTTTTGCTCTATCCTTTGCCATGACAACAACTGCTGCAGCGCCATCATTAATTTTTGAAGCATTTGCAGCTGTAACGGTACCGTCCTTCAGAAAAGCTGGTTTTAGAGTTGCAATTCTATCAAATTTCACTTTTTTCGGTTCTTCATCTTCTTTTACAACCAGAGGCTCCCCGTTTTTTTGGGGAATAGATACAGGGACTATTTCCTCTTTGAAGTGGCAATTTTTTTGAGCCTCAAGTGCACGTCGGTAGCTCAGCACCGCAAATTCGTCCTGTGCGTCCCTGGGTATGGCACATTCCTTCGCACACAATTCCGCTGCCATCCCCATATGGAAATCGTTATAGACGTCCCATAAACCGTCCTTGATCATCGAATCAACGAGTTGAGCATTCCCCATGCGATAGCCGGTTCGGGCTTTTTCAAGCAGATATGGAGTATTCGACATGCTTTCCATTCCACCCGCAACAACGATATCCGCATCACCGAGTGCGATTGCCTGAGATGCAAGCATGATGGCTTTAAGCCCCGACCCGCAAACCTTGTTGATGGTCATCGCCTGAACAGATGCGGGTAATCCAGCGAATATTGCAGCTTGCCGTGCTGGGGCCTGTCCGACACCAGCTGTTAACACACAGCCCATGATCACTTCATCAATTTCTTTTTTTCCGATGCCTGACTTTTTGATGGCCTCTTCTATGACTAACGAACCAAGTCGAGGAGCAGGAAGGGAACTCAGGCTGCCGCCGAAGGAACCGATCGGTGTTCTACACGCGCTTGTAATAACTACTTCTCTCATGTCTGATTCGATTTTCTTCGGTCAAAGTTAAGACAATTCCAATAAAAATGCAAAAAAAATCCCAACAGCAACTGCTATCGGGATCAACTACATTTATTCCGTATATCCGACTATTTAATCCGAACAAATTCTATCCTGCGGTTTTTGGCTCTGCCTTCACTCGTCGAGTTATCACCGATAGGTTTGGTAAACCCAAAACCTTTGGTCGCGATGCGCGATGCATCAATCCCTTTCGTAACGAGATAATTCTTCACAGACTCGGCTCGTCCCTGGGAGAGTTTCATGTTGTATTTCGCCCCGCCGACATTATCAGTATGGCCATGAATGGCAACCTCGGCAGTCGGGTAAGCCTTGAGGCTGGAAGCTACCTGGTCGAGGATCACTTTTGCCCCAGGCAGAAGAGTCGTTTTTGCCGTCTCAAAGTTCACTCCTTCAAGAATAACACGTTCGCCCGGTTTTATGATCGGTACATCATCACTCGGGTCAAGAGGATTCAGACCCAGCTGAATTTCTTTTCCATCCGGCATACCCCCATCGTCAGTGTCCATTTTCAACGGGTCAGTATGGTATTTCAGCACTTCATCACCGTCACTCAACCCATCGCCATCAGTATCAACTTTTAACGGGTCGGTGTGATACTTCAATACTTCATCACCGTCACTCAACCCATCGCCATCAGTATCGACTTTTAACGGGTCGGTGTGATACTTCAATACTTCATCACCGTCACTCAACCCATCGCCATCGGTATCGACCTTAAGAGGATCTGTGTGGTACAAAAGCACTTCATCACCGTCACTCAACCCATCGCCATCAGTGTCCCGCTTCAGAGGATCAGTGTGATACTTGTGAACTTCTTCTCCGTCCTTGAGCCCGTCGCCGTCAGTATCCGGGTTCAGGGGATTCGTTTTATAGGTCAGGACCTCTTCTCCATCTGTGAGTCCGTCACCGTCCGTATCCGGATTAAACGGATCAGTGCCAATTTGATGCTCCTCATTATTTTTTAAACCGTCGCCGTCGATATCATCGTTGACTGAAGAAAGAAATGAGAAGAAATTTACAGCAACTCCCCAAAATCCATCATTGCTTCCGGGGGCGCTACCATACGGCTGACCATCATCCAGATTGTCGGTAAGGGTAATATTGTAGGATCCGTTCAGTTCCAGCGCCGTATTATCAGTAATAAAATATTGAAGACCGGCACCGAGCGGAGCTGTCACCGTTTGTTTATTGTATGCACCCTGGGAATTCCTCAACAGGTCGTTGTCCTGTTTATCGACAGGATTGAAGTGGAGAATACCTATTCCGCCAAATAGAAACGGTGTGATTTTTCCTTCCTTCACCGGCTGAAGCATGAGACGAAAGTCGATGGGAATAATAGTAGAGGAAAAAAAGTTTCCGCCTATCTCGGATGCCTCAAGAGTTCCCAAGCCGATTCCCGCTTCAGCTGCTAAATGTTCGGAAGGATAATATCTACCAAACAGACGCGCATACGGGCCAAAGCGTCCGCCCTTTACATCAGTCAAAGGAAAAAGTCCGCCAAAGGTGACTCCCGCGCCAAAGGCTTCTGGTTTATCTTGAGTAGGCTGGGAATAACCAACACTACTCAGAATGACAGATGTTACAACAATGGAAAAAAAAGATTTAAACATTTTGAGGAAAACAGGATGTTTCTTGGGTTGAACAAATGTAAGACTTGCCGGAATGAAAAGCAAGAAAAAACCAAAAAATGCCTAGAAAGGGCTATTTTCAGGAATACTCTGTCAACTGTTCATCGAACGCAGGAACTCTTTGTTCGATTTTGTCCCGCGCATTTTTTCTGTAAGGAATTCCATTGCTTCAACAGTGGAAAAGTCGCTCAGGAACTTCCTCAATATCCACACACGATTGAGCTCATCCGCCTCAAAAAGGATTTCTTCTTTTCGCGTGCCGGAGCGATTAACATCAATTGCAGGAAACATTCGCTTGTCGGCAAGTTTACGGTCGAGGATAATTTCCATATTCCCAGTGCCCTTGAATTCTTCAAAAATCACTTCATCCATCCTGCTTCCCGTCTCGATGAGAGCGGTGGCAATAATGGTGAGGCTTCCGCCTTCTTCGACATTGCGGGCCGCTCCGAAAAACCGTTTGGGGCGATGAAGGGCATTGGCATCGACACCTCCGGAAAGAATTTTTCCGCTATGCGGAACGACGGTGTTGTGCGCTCTTGCCAGACGGGTAATGCTATCCAACAGAATAACGACATCCTTCTTCGCTTCAACCAATCGTTTCGCTTTCTCCAGCACCATATCGGCAACCTGAACGTGCCGTTCAGGTGGTTCGTCAAATGTGGAGCTGACGACTTCGGCATTGACCGATCGTTCCATATCGGTGACTTCTTCCGGCCGCTCATCTATCAGCAGCACGATGAGGAATACCTCGGGATGATTTCGCAAAATGCTGTTTGCAATTTTTTGAAGCAGGATTGTCTTCCCTGCTTTAGGAGGAGAAACAATCATCCCGCGTTGTCCTTTCCCGAGCGGGTCCAGCAGATCCATGATGCGCATTGAGTACTCACCCGGAGAAGTTTCAAGACGGAGACGGGAGTTGGGGTAAAGTGGCGTAAGATTATCGAACAGTACGCGGTCGCGGATTGCATCCGGATTTTCATCATTTACTGCTTCGACACGCAGGAGGGCAAAAAAACGCTCTCCTTCCTTGGGAGGCCTCACCTGACCGCTTACAGTATCACCGGTTCTCAGCATGAATTTCTTAATTTGGGAGGGCGAAACGTAAATATCGTCAGGTGAAGGAAGATAGTGGTAATCGACAGACCGAAGGAAGCCATAGCCGTCGGGAAGAACTTCTAGGACTCCCTTACTGAATGTCAAGCCGTCTTTCTCGGTTTGGGCTTCAAGAATTTTGAAAATTAAGTCCTGTTTCCGCAGGTCGGTATAGCCGGAGATATTCAAATCTTTGGCAATCTTTGTCAGCTCTGAAATCTTCTTCGACTTCAGCTCTGCAATATCCATTGGCATAGAGCGATCTCTTTCTTGATTATGAGAGTTTGAACAAACGTCGTTTAAATTTTTTGATTTGCATGAAGTTACATGCTTGACGACTACATCTGTTCAGTTAGTCTCTTGGATTGAGGATAAAAGATGATGTGTTTGCAGTGGTTAAGTTAACAACACGATGAGAATTCGTGCTTCCTCTAGAATACCTTGAAAAATATAAATGATTTCAAATTGAAAGTCAAGTATTCACGCCGAAATTTTCAAAACCTTCATTGCATCCCCGACGACATAATGAGACCCCGTGACAAGGATTACTTCATCCCTTCTGGCTTCTTTCCGAGCAATTTCCATACCACTTCTGACAGACCCTCCATTGAGTGCCTTAGACCCATGAGTATGTAACTCCTGAACAATCAACTTGCTTTCCAACGCACGGGGAGTTTTGGGTTGTACTGCAACGGTCATTCGGGCAAGTGGCAAGAGAGTTGAAAACATCGAACGGTAATCTTTATCCTTCATAACACCGAATACCAGGACAACTCTTCCTCCCAGAAGCTTGCGTAATGAAGAGACGAGTGCCGACACTCCATCGGGATTATGCGCAACATCAGCAACAATTAAAGGATTTTTCCTCAGGACATCAATACGACCTCTCCAGCCGGTATTGTGAACAATACGATTCAAACCTGCAATAATGCTCTTCTTTGTGACGTTGGTAGCATTCCGCGATTCTTTCAAGAATTCAACTGCATTGATGGCAACCTGAAGATTTGTTGCCTGGTGATCACCCGCCAATGGTACAACCAGGTCCTTGTATACATTACTTGCCGTGTTGAGATTAATATGTGTTCCGTCGAGGGAAGACTTGAGGATTGCAATGGATGAGTACTTGTTAGATTGAATCAACCTCGCTTTTTTTTCCCGTGCAATCTGTCTCAGCATATTGAGCGCAGAAGGATTATTCGTCCCAGTAAGGCACGGCACTCCTTGCTTGATTATACCCCCTTTTTCATAAGCAATTTTTTTGTACGTCTTTCCCAAATATTCCGTGTGGTCAATCCCAATATTCGTAATAATACTCAGAGCCGGAACCACAACATTTGTCGCGTCGAGACGCCCACCCAATCCTGTTTCAATTACGGCAAAATCGACTTGACGGTCTGCGAAATACCTGAACGCAATTGCCGTCGTTGCCTCAAAAAAAGTCGCCTGCATTTTTACAATTTGCGGCCGAAGAAGTGCAGTATATCCAACAATATCATCATCCGAAATTTGTTGACCGTTTATTCGGATGCGTTCATTAAATCGAACCAGGTGAGGAGACGTATACAGTCCCGTACGGTACCCGGACGCGGTAAGGATGGATGAAATCATTGCAGCTATCGACCCCTTTCCATTCGTGCCGGCGATATGTATCGTCGGATAATGAAGGTGGGGAAAGCCGAGAAACTGAACGAGCGACTGAATGTTACGCAGTCCAACCTTGATGCCAAACAGCTGAAGGTCATACAAAAACCTTAGAGTGTTGTTATAATCGGACAAAGGAGAATGAAGAAGTGTTACAACCAGCTGTGGATTACAGAAAACTCCTTGGAAGACTGTAATGTCCCAACAAGGTCGGAGACATTTTCGATCTGATGCCGAAGACAATATTGCTTAATGCCTTCTGAAATTTTCATTCCTGCGGCAGGGTCGACGTAATTCGCCGTTCCCACCTCTATAGCTGAAGCGCCGACCAGAAGAAATTCGATTGCGTCTTCGGCCGACATAATTCCCCCGATGCCGATAATCGGAATATCAACTGCCTGTGCTACTTCATACACTTTTGCAAGTGCGATCGGCTTAATTGCAGGGCCGGAGAGTCCGCCGGTCGTTGTAAACAACTTCGGCGTGCGATGTTCGATGTCCACCGCCATGCCGATGACCGTATTGATTAATGAAACCGCATCCGCGCCTTCTGCAGCAACACCACGGGCAAATTCCGAAATGTGTGTCACGTTTGGTGTAAGCTTGATGATCAGAGGTTTGCTCGTTCTTTTCCGAACCTCTCTTGTTATCCCGGCGGTCATTTCAGGGCGAGTCCCGAAACTCAAACCACCTTCTCTCACGTTCGGACATGAGACATTAATCTCATACCCGTCAATCCCATCATGATCTTCGAGTATCGAAACAACCTCGCAATATTCTTCAACGCTGCTTGCGGCAATATTCGCTATGACCGCGGTTTGCACTGTGTCAAGAAAGGGGAGTTTTTCTTCAACAAATTTTTGAACGCCGATATTGGCAAGACCAATCGAATTTAACATACCGCTTGCCGTTTCGACTATGCGGGGGGGTGGATTCCCGTCTCTCGGCTTCAGCGATAGAGATTTCGTAATAATGCCTCCGAGTTGGTTGACATCGACAAGTTCGCCGCAATCGTCTCCATATCCAAATGTTCCCGATGCAACAAGGACCGGATTCTTCAACGTTAAACCGCCGATGGTTACATTCAGGTTCATGGCATTTCAAATTTGAATTTTTTGAGAATCAAATACCGGACCATCTGTGCAAATAAGTGAATATTTTTTGTCCCCACCGCAATTTTCAACAGGACACCCCTGACAGATCCCGATACCGCACGCCATCGCGCTCTCCAATGACATTTCACAGGGAATATTGAATTCGGCCGCAACCTGCGAGAGCCGACGTAACATTGGATTTGGGCCACAGGCGAATATTTTTGAGTGATTATAATTGTCTGCTTTGAGCTGTTGAACGAGTAGCTCTACGACAGTCCCGTGGAATTCCGCTGTTCCGTCGTCCGCAGCACATTTGACATTCATTAAATAGTCGGTAATCAACAAGTTACCGCTCTTTGCACCGACAAACGTTGTAATGCTTTTTCGCTGTTTGCGAAGTTCAGAAGTAATCAATGGAAGCGGTGCAACACCCAGCCCTCCAGCGACAAGCATCCCTGAATCAAATGTATCGTCTGTGGTAAATCCGTTTCCTAATGGCCCGATAACATCCAGAATGTCCCCTTCCTGCTGTGTCGAAAGTATCTTCGTGCCGAGACCGACGATATTAAAAATAATCTCAAAGCAATCATGCTCTACGCGATAAACACTGAACGGGCGGCGCAATAGCGGTCGACAGCTATCAGTAATTCTGATATTGACAAACTGCCCGGCGCCGATACGCGGGGAAATTTCCGGTGAAAACAGATTGAGCACAAAGATGTCCGGCCCCACTTTCCTGAGAGAGCGAACAACACACGACGTATGAATCATTGAAAGAGTTACGTACGAGCAGGATAGTTAATTATTATCCGGATCAGGATTATCCGAATCATCGTCATCGGGATCTGGTTCATCATCATTTTCGTCCCTGTTTCTCCCTTTCCCCTTCTGGATTTCGTCCCCCTCCTCATGGTTTCTCCGGGCAGCTTCCTTGTTAAGCTCTTGTGCACTCGGCTCCTTATTAATTAACTGGATTTCGTTCGTCTTGACGTACTGGCGAAGGCTCTCAGGGTTGTCCCGGACAGCAATTTTCGGTTTTACAGCTGAGGCGTACACGGAATTGGGATAATCAGTAAGTAATCTCCGGTAACATGAAGTGGCACTGTCATTATTGAAAAGAACGTTTTCGTAAATCCAACCTTCGGTGTAGACGGCTTTCGACGCAAATGGTGACGAGGGATATTTTTTTGCAATGGCAGAAAATATATTGATTGCGTTTTTTGGATTTCCCGACTGCAACAACTCCGATGCTTCCTGGTACTTCGATTCAGCCTGGTCGGATTTTGTTTCCTCTACTTTCATGCCCAGAGATTTTCGTACTTCGTGCGCATAATCAGAATTACCATACTCCGTCAGGATTCGGTCATACAACGCATGTACTTCGTTCGAATCATTTCTTGAACGATAAATTTCAGCTATTGCATACAGGGTGCGCGGTAAAAACGATGAATCGAGAGGATCATGAAGAATCTGATTATACCATGTGAGAGCCGAATCAGGCAGCTCGAACTGGAGCAACAATAATCCTGCAAGCTCAAATTGAATCTGTGCAATTTTGGACCGAAGGAGATCAGGTGTAAGAACGACGACGACCGGAGGCGGCGGACGTTGAATTTTCCTTGTTTTCCTTTTTGAAGAATCGATTGCCGCCGTCCGCAGATCGGCATCTTTCCCGGGGCGAACAGGCCTATAACTCACCGTATCTTCATCGTCGATGTCTTCCGACTCATCGCGGTGATTTCTCCGCGCCTCATTCGACAATGCTTTTTCACCTCTGTCAAAATCATTGTTCCTCACAGCCGGCGGTAACACACCATTGCGAAGCGAATCTTTTCCCGGCAGTTGACGCGGGGGCAAAATCGAAGTATCATGTTGTTGATATTTCTCCGAAACTAAACCCTGGGCAGAAGGTCGTTCTGCTGTCGTGTCTGCACCGAGAGCGGTTGAGTCCGTTGAAGGATGTGTCGTGTCCGGGTGCAATAGAACATTCAGGAGAGAATCATAATTTCTCAGTGTATCGTAATAACCGAAATATTTTGCAAACACACTTGATTTCTTCTGCGCGAGCGGAGTAATTTCCGATGCGAAAAATTCATCTCTCGCCCTGTCGTAATATACTTTCGCCTGCGCAAAATCGAGATATTTTTTTTCGAACGTGAGGCCGCGCTGATAATTACCTTTGGCTGATGCATCGGTTTTTCGGTATGTCGTATCGATAAGCGTGTACAGCCCGAATGCTTTTACCGTGTCATCCATTGCGTTATAGGTATTGGCGGTTTCGAGCTGAATCAGGGCAATGTTTTCCGGCTTTATCTGGTCGTCTTTCAGCGAAGAAAAAACTTCCAACGCCTTACTTTGCTGGTTGGAGCGTGCAAGCATGACGCCATACCGAAGCCGTGCACGGAAATCAAGGTCGACGCTCGGTTTAAAATCCTGCACCTTGTTGTATGCAATACTTGCTTTCGAAAAATCTCCAGTTCGTTCATAGTTTTGTCCGCTGAGGAATTGTGCGATTGCTCTCGCTTCCCCGTCACCGGGAACATCCGCCGCATGCTGGAACGATTCAGCCGCCTGGAGATACTCGATGCGGTCGACAAATATCTGTCCCTGAAGCATCATTGCTTCCAGCACGATATTATCTTTACCTCCCGATTTTGCTTCAGGAACCAGTTCATCGATCTTCTTCAGCGCATCGTTGTCTTTGTGGTCAAAATAATCGGCTTTCGCATACCATAGCTTTGCATCGTACCGCTGGTCGCTCGAGGGAAAATTATCCAGCATCTCCTGGAACTTTCGCAATGCCGATTCACTCTCTCCTTTATAGACATACGACTTCCCTATCATCATCACAGCGTCATCGACCCACGAGCTTTGCGAATACGATTCGAGCAGCTTAGAACATTTCTCGATAACCTTATCGAGCTTGTCGTTGACGGTCTTCGCGTATGGCGCATAAGAGACAAAATAATTCGTATCGCGATCTGCGAATCTCTTCTGATTAATATCATCTTCAGCATCGCTGAATATTTTCTTTGCGTTGTAATATGTGTTAAAGTATCCGGTTAGGTTTTGGTACATTGAGCAGCCGGAAAGGATTAAAAGAAGGAGGAGACCACAGCCAAAGCAGCCGCGAAGCGCCTTGCGCGCCAGATTCAATATCTTGAATTCGTTCATCAAACTCTTGCTACTAACAACAATAATAATACAGAAAAATTCCTCCAAACGCAATGTTTTTGAGGGAATTTGAAAACCCTTATGTTCAGCATGTGAATTTGCACTTCTCACGCTCTTTCTGTAATTTGGTGACAACTTCAGGGAGGAAGTCCATCCATGTTTTCTCATATTTTCAGCGGTGCGACATTCGGCATCAACGCTCATCTTGTCGATGTGGAAACCCATATTGAATCGGCGATGCGTAGTTTTACAGTTGTCGGATTACCTGACAATACTGTTAAGGAAAGCCGAGACAGAGTTTTCGCTGCCATCAAGACAACCGGTTTTCGGTTTCCGCCTATCCGCATCACAGTCAACCTTGCGCCGGCGGATGTAAAAAAGGAAGGCTCGGCGTTTGACCTTCCCATCGCGCTCGGCATTCTTGCGGCAACCGGACAAATCTGTGACAACATTCTCAACGAATTTGTTATTCTCGGGGAGTTAGCACTTGATGGGGCACTTCGTCCGGTTCATGGCGCGTTACCGATTGCCGTCGAAGTCAGAAAACAAAACATCCGGGGAATGATTGTCCCGAAAGAAAATGCCAGAGAAGCGGCAATGGTCGAACATCTTGAAATTTATCCGATGGAGTCGCTTGTGGAAACCGTCTCATTCCTCAACGGCGAACATGAAATGCTCCAGCCGTTTCATGTCGATGTGAAGGATGTCTTTTCTCAGGACCAGCATTATTCTGCTGATTTTGCAGATGTGAAAGGACAAGAAAATGTCAAGCGTGCTCTTGAAATAGCCGCTGCCGGCGGTCATAATATCATTATGATTGGTCCTCCCGGTTCCGGAAAGACGATGCTCGCAAAGCGTCTGCCGACAATTCTGCCGCCACTCACATTCGATGAAGCTATTGAGACGACAAAAATTCACTCAGTCGCCGGTTTGCTTGCCCCAAATACAGCGCTCATCTCAACACGACCTTTTCGATCCCCCCATCACACAATATCAGATAGTGCTCTCGTTGGAGGCGGCACGATCCCTCGCCCCGGTGAGATATCGCTTGCGCATCATGGGGTGTTATTTCTGGATGAGCTTCCGGAATTCGCCCGGAATGTGCTCGAGGTGCTTCGACAACCGCTTGAGGACAGTCATGTCACTATCAGTCGTTCACGGATGTCGATTGATTATCCTGCGAATTTCATGCTTGTTTGTTCGATGAATCCCTGTTTGTGCGGAAATTTTTCAGACCCTTCCAAAGAATGTACCTGTACACCGATCCAGATTCAGAAATATATGGCAAAGATTTCGGGACCGCTTTTGGATCG